>NZ_CABFLY010000002.1 GCF_901875305.1 Rothia mucilaginosa | reverse complement strand
ATCGAATCCTACCCCACCCAAATGACCATCCAATACGGCAACGGCGACGAGGATACTTTCTACACCATGGGTAAGCCGGTTAGCAGGGCACGCGGCGAAGAGTCACGCAAGACCGCCACCAGTTATGTGTATAAGCGTTCGGGTAACTTCCATGCCTACGCAACGGTGTCATACTCTGGTCGTTTCCGCGTGAACGGCGGCGATTGGCAGGCGTTGGATGTTGTGTTGACGAAGGAAACTGTCGACCCGCTACTGGTGCGTGTGTGGTGGGTTGATGTGGGCCGTGTGGCAGGTGACTGCAGCTACGACGACACCAGGTGGGGTTGCAAGAATGATCCCACTATGGGCAAGCCGGATAACCCGAACCCCAGGTTGCGCAAGGCCGATATTCGTACCGGTCAGCGTTGGCACCTGAACGATAGCGGTGACGGGGATACGGAGTATTCGTTGCACCGCGACTGGCCCGACATGTAAACCAGCTCCCTGTTGCGGGTCTTACGCTGAGAAGCCACATGTCTTTCGAGAAGCCACCATCGTTGTGGCTTTTCGAAACACATGTGGCTTCTCGGCGTTAATGAGGCCGGTGACCCGGGGCGTCAGCATCCAACAGCCAGCACCCCGGGCACCCGTCGGCTAAACCCTAGTTGCCGAAGCCCTGCAGGGTTGCTGCCCAGGCGCGGCGCGCCTCCAGAGCTTCCTTAGCCTTGGCAATCTTCTTGGAGTCGCCGCTCTTCTCGGCTGCGGCCAGCTCTGCTTCCAGCTCTGCGAGGGAGTCCTCAATCTGTGCGAGCAGGGAGTTTGCGCGGGCTGCCTTGGCGGGGTCGTTGCGCTTCCACTTAGCCTCTTCGGCGCCGTTGATTTCATCCTGAATGCGGCGTAGCTCGCCGTCAATGCGGCGCAGGTCGTTGCGCGGCACGCGGCCGGCCGCATCCCAGCGATCCAGAATCTTCTCGAAGGCGGCCTTCGCTGCCTCAATATCCTCGACGGGCAGGAGCGCACGTGCCTCTTCGAGCAGGCCCTCCTTGACCTTCAGGTTCTCGGCGTAGACGGCATCCTGCGCGGCCTCAGCCTCGTGGCGGGCGTTGAAGAACACGTCCTGAGCGGCACGGAAACGAGCCCACAGCTTGTCATCCTCACGGCGGTGGCCACGCGGAACCTGCTTCCAGGCGTGCATCAGGTCGCCGTAGGCGCGGGAAGTCTCAGACCAGTCAGTCGAGGTGGACAGCTCCTCGGCGCGAGCAATCAGCTCTTCCTTCGCACGCTTGATGCGTGCGTTACGGTCGTCCAGCTGCGAGAAGTGCGCGCGGCGGTTACGGTCGAAGGTGGTGCGGGCGGCACGGAAACGCTTCCACAGTTCGTCCTCCACGCTCTTGGCCAGGTGAATCTCGCGCTGAGCCTTCTTCCACGCTTCGAACAGCTCGTTCATACGGGTGTGCGAGTTCTTCCAGTGAATCTGCTCGGGGTCCTGGCCAGCAATCTGCTCGGCCTCGGCCACAATCTCTTCACGCACGGCCAAGGCACGTTCGCGGTTCTCGGTGCGGGCCTGCTGCTGCTTTTCGCTTAGTTCAGCAATCTGCTCAGCGAGGGTGATGAGGCGCTTCTGCAAGCCGGAGTAGTCGCCAACCATGTTGCGCACGCCAATCTGCGAACCGATGGAGGCGATACCCTTCTGCAGGTCCGCGGCAGGGGCGTTATTGGCCAGGCGCGACTCGAGCAGGGCGACCTGCGCCTCAACGTTTTCAAACTTACGGGCGAAGTAGCTGAGCGCTTCATCTTCGGAGGCGCCGGGCAGCTGACCTACGGCGTACTCTTCGCCATCGACAATGACGAAGACGTGGCCGTCCTCGGAGACGCGACCGAACTGGCGGGCCTTCTCGAGGTTTACAGTGTCGTCGGATTTGGTAGTCACCGCTATAACTCTTTCACTCGGGGGTGCCGGATGCGGGGAGCGCCTTCGCGCCGCCTCGCCGAGGCGTGGGCCGCGGCCATCCGCGGGGCACCCGTTGGGTTGTGCGTGTGCACCTCCTAAGCATAGCCGGTACGGGCCGCGCGTGAGTAGTGTCCGGTCGTGTTGTGTTCGTGGCGAACTGCCGCCGCGCATGCGAGCCGCGACTGTTTCGTTGAGCCGCTACCGTTATTGCTCCCGCCGCCGCGCACGCGAGTCGCCGGCATTGTTCACGCCGCATCACTCAGGTAGTACCATCTCGGCAACATCGCTTCGACCCCCATCCGCCGTCGTCACGTTCAGGCGTGCCGGGCGCGGGCGTTCCCGTCAACCCACGCCCCGCATCCGGCGAATACGGGAGCCCCCGCCGTGCGTGCGGGTGTTGGTATGATGATAGATATGCCCGGCACCGTAGAGCGCCGGGGTTTTGTTGTCGAGTTCTTTATCAAGGAGTAGAGCGCATGGCTCGCAAGGCGTCGCTGTCTGGTTTCCCCGAGTATCTTCCGGCTGAACGACTGGTTGAGAACCACGTTCTCGACACCCTGCGTGAGACTTTTGAGCTGCACGGTTTTTCCCCGATTGAGACTCGTTCGGTAGAGACCATTGAGCAGCTGCTGCGCAAGGGCGAAATCGACAAGGAAGTGTACGCCATCTCGCGCCTGCAGGAGGACGACTCCGCGAAGGCCAAGGAGAAGCTGGCCCTGCACTTTGACCTGACCGTGCCCTTCGCCCGCTACGTGGTGGAGAACGCCGGCTACCTGAACTTCCCGTTCTCGCGTTACCAGATTCAGAAGGTTTGGCGTGGCGAGCGCCCGCAGGAGGGCCGCGCCCGCGAGTTCACCCAGGCGGATATTGACGTGGTTGGCGACGGCGAGCTGCCGTTCCGTTACGACGTGACCCTCGCGCTGGTCGTTGTCGACGCGCTGTCGAAGCTGCCGATTCCCGATTTCAAGCTGCGCGTGAATAACCGCAAGCTGGCCGAGGGCTTCTACCTAGGCCTGGGCCTGACCGACACCGCGGCCGTGCTGCGTTCCATCGATAAGCTGGAGAAGATTGGTCCGGAGCGCGTGGCCGAGGAGCTTCAGTCCGAGGCTGGTGCGAGCGCGGATGCTGCCGCTGCCGCCCTGGAGCTGGCGCAGATCCGCACCGAGGACGCATCCTTCGTGGAGCAGGTGCGTGCGCTTGCCGCTAAGTATTCGGTGGAGCACGAGCTGCTGGATCAGGGTCTTGCTGAGCTGGCTGAGGTCATTGAGGAGGCGTCCCGCCGTGCGCCGGGTAAGGTGCTGGCTGACCTGTCGATTGCTCGCGGTCTGGACTACTACACCGGCACCGTGTACGAGACCGTGCTGGTCGGCCACGAGTCGCTGGGTTCGATTTGCTCGGGTGGTCGCTACGAGTCGCTGGCCTCGAACGGTAAGAAGACCTACCCTGGCGTTGGCCTGTCCATCGGCGTGACCCGAGTGGTGGCTCGCATCCTGTCGCAGGGCTTTGCGCAGGCAAGCCGTAAGGTGCCTTCGGCCGTGTTCGTGGCCCTGACGAATGATGAGGGCTGGTCCGCCGCGAACGATGTTGCGGATGCACTGCGTGCCCGCGGCATCGCCTGCGAGGTCTCAGCGAACGCCGCGAAGTTCGGCAAGCAGATTAAGTACGCCGAGAAGCGCGGTATTCCGTTCGTGTGGTTCATCTCTTCGGATGAGTCTGGTGCCCCGGTTCACGAGGTGAAGGATATCCGTTCGGGTGAGCAGGTGCCCGCCGATCCGAATTCGTGGATGCCGCCGGCTGAGGACCTGCACGTTCAGATTGTGCGTGCTGAGGGTCTGTAAATACCTGTAATACCCGTATTATCTGGCCGCTGTAATTTTAAGCCCGTATATCGGTGGGTGGTTTAGTAACCCGGTGGATGGGCTAGTCGCGTTTGGGATGGTTAAGACCCACCCCAAACGCGGCTAAACCACCCACAAACCGAAACCGCGACCCATTGAGAGGCGACCGGGTTCACCGCAGAAGCAACCTCCGCAGGTGCGCCACGACTTCCCGTTCTTTCTGGAAGATATCGGCCCAGGTTAGATGTACAACCGTCCAGCCGGCGCGGGTGAGCGCCCGGTCGCGGGCCGCCTCCTGCCGGTCTCGACCCGGGTAATCGACGTACTTCTGTTCGCCGTCAAACTCGAGAATGACCCGCAGCTCGGGCCAGGCGAAGTCCGTTCGGTAGCGTCGACCCTCGCACACAATCGGGTACTGGGTCACGGGGGAGGGCAGCTCGTGCTCCATCAGCAGGCACCGGGTGAGGCTTTCGCCGGCCGACTCGCTGGACGCATCCATTGCGCGAACAACGAGTGACCCATTCGAGCGGCCGCACCCCGTAAGGTGCGTGAGGGTGCCGGTAACTGCCTCGGGCGTCAGGAGCCCCTGTCGCATCACGGAGTCGGCCAGCACCACGGCGTTCCGAAAAGGCATGGTCCGCGCGCAGTCCTGCAGCGTGCGAGTCACGATTGTGACGGGAATGGGAGTACCCGGAATTGTGGTCACCTCACCGGAGTCAAGAGCGGATCTGTGCCGGCGGATTCGCCCCCGGTCCGAGGAACTTTTAGCGTTGCTGTACACGTTCAGCATTGTCGGAACGGCCATCAGGTCGAGCCCCCAGAGCACCGCGGCTGATTCGTGCGAGAAGGCCCCTCGGAGGCCGGCCTTGTGGGCGGCGATGCATCGCACACGAAGCCGATCGTCGTCTCGAAGGCCGGTAACGTCAGAGGCATAGATGTAGGCCCCTCGCTGGATGCGTTGCAGGGCCCCGGAGGCTATCAGTCTGTTGACTTCCCTCGCCCCAATTCCCCGCAGTTTAAGGATGCGCGTGGTCAGTACGAGGGAGTACAGTTCGGCGGTTCGTGGGGTGCGGGTGGTCGAGGTGTTCATACCCATCAGACTGTCACAGCGTGGCCGTTGCGCGTAGTGAAAATCAAAATCTGTGGATAATCCGGCTGACTGTGCGGGAAGACTGTTCATCCACAGGGGAGAGGTTCGTCTCGCCGGGTGGGGTCTGGGTGGTCTAGGGGGGGAGTCTAGTAACTCGGTGGGTGGTTTACTCACTTGACGGATAGGTTAGTCACCAGGCAGGTGGGTTAGTCGCATCTGCGGTGGGTCTTAACCACCCCAAATGCGAATAAACCACCCGTAAACCTAAACCGCCCCCACCACCCGCCTTAACCTCCTTCCACAAGAGAACCCACACCCCGACCTGCCCCAGACGGGATACAATGGATAAGGCGCACGCAGTGTGCGCATATCATCAACCGCGAGTACCCGGCTACTGTCTATAGTCGTGAGGTGCCCGCTATGAAAGGAATGTCTGTGCTTCGCACTCACACCAACGGCGAGCTGACCGCCGCAAACATTGGAGAGACTGTTACCCTGACCGGTTGGGTGGCTCGCCGCCGCGACCACGGTGGCGTCGCCTTCGTTGACCTGCGTGACCGCGAGGGCGTCACCCAGTGTGTTTTCCACGATGAGGCTGACTTTGAGCACCTGCGCAACGAGTACGTTCTGCGCGTGACCGGTAAGGTTTCTAAGCGCCCGGAGGGCAACGAGAACCCGAACCTGGCGACCGGCGAGATTGAGGTTGAGGTGTCCACCGTTGAGGTGCTGAACACCGCGGCCCCGCTGCCTTTCCAGATTGACGAGCACGTTGAGGTGGGTGAGGAGGCGCGCCTGCGCTACCGCTACCTGGATCTTCGCCGCCCGGAGCCGGCTCGCATCATGCGCCTGCGTTCGGACGCGAACCGTGCGGCACGCAACCTGCTGGCCGAAGACGGTTACATTGAGGTTGAGACCCCGACCCTGACCCGTTCCACCCCCGAGGGTGCACGTGACTTCCTGGTGCCGGCTCGTCTGGCTCCCGGTTCGTGGTACGCTCTGCCGCAGTCCCCGCAGCTGTTCAAGCAGCTGTTGCAGGTGGGCGGTATTGAGAAGTACTACCAGATTGCTCGCTGCTACCGTGACGAGGACTTCCGCGCGGACCGTCAGCCCGAGTTCACCCAGCTGGACATCGAGGCTTCGTTCGTTGATCAGGAAGACATCATTGACCTGGGTGAGCGCATCGTTGAGGCCGTGTGGAACCTGATTGATGTGAAGGTTCCCCGCCCGATTCAGCGCATGACCTACAAGGACGCGATGGAGAAGTACGGTTCGGACAAGCCCGACCTGCGTTTTGGTCTGGAGCTGACCGAGCTGACCGAGTACTTCAAGGACACCACTTTCCGCGTGTTCAAGGCCCCCTACGTGGGTGCCGTTGTGATGCCCGGCGGCGCTTCTCAGCCTCGCCGCACCCTGGATGCTTGGCAGGAATGGGCTAAGCAGCGCGGTGCTAAGGGTCTGGCTTACGTCCTCATTCAGGAGGATGGCGAGCTGACCGGTCCGGTGGCTAAGAACATTACTGACGCTGAGCGTGCTGGCCTGGCTGAGGCTACCGGCGCGAAGCCGGGCGACTGCATCTTCTTCGCTGCGGGTGAGGCTAAGGCTTCCCGTGCGCTACTGGGTGCTGCTCGTGTTGAGATTGGTCACCGTACCGGCCTGATTAAGGATGGCGAGTGGTCCTTCGTGTGGGTTGTTGATGCCCCCATGTTCGAGTCTGCTGCTGAGGCTACTGAGTCCGGTGACGTGGCTCTGGGCCACTCTGCGTGGACTGCTGTGCACCACGCGTTCACCTCCCCGAAGCCCGAGTTTCTGGATACCTTTGACACCGACCCGGGTTCGGCTCTGGCCTACGCTTACGACATTGTCTGCAACGGTAACGAGATTGGTGGCGGCTCGATCCGTATTCACCGCCGTGACGTGCAGGAACGCGTGTTTGGCGTGATGGGCATTGGCGAGGAAGAGGCTCAGGAGAAGTTCGGCTTCCTGCTGGATGCGTTCAAGTACGGCGCCCCGCCCATGGGTGGTATTGCGTTCGGTTGGGACCGTGTCGTGTCCCTGCTGGCCGGTGTTGACTCGATTCGCGAGGTTATCGCGTTCCCGAAGACCGGTAACGGCTACGACCCGCTGACTGCCGCACCTGCACCGATTACCCCTGAGCAGCGTAAGGAAGCTGGCGTTGACTTCAAGCCGAAGAAGAAGGACGAGGAATAATCTTCTTTAGCCTTTGGTCGTGCGCCCCGTGGGGGGTGTGAGACTGTGCGGCGTGAACCCGGCGGGGTGTTGAGCTTTGGGCTGTGAGGCTCGGGCTCGAGTCTTGCCGGGGTCGCCGTTGAGGGTGGGCTGTGTATTCTGCTGGTGCAGGGTCGCAGCCCATCTTTTGTATCAACTGGCGTGCGTGCCGATCTGTGTACTAGACAAAGGGGAGGGGAGCATGCGCATCCTGATTGCCGGCCCGAGCGGTAGCGGTAAGACGACGTTTGCGGCGCGGTTGGGGCGCATCCTGGGCATTCCGCATACGGAGATGGATTCGCTACACTGGGGGCCGAGCTGGACTCCGCGCCCCGGTTTTGAGGCGGACGTTCAGGCGCTTATTGAGCAGCCTGTGTGGATTACGGAGTGGCAGTATCCGCAGGTGCGTGGCCGCCTGCTGGAACGTGCGGATGTGGTGATTTACCTGCGCTATAGTCGCGCGGTGGTGATGTGGCGTGTGGTTCGCCGGACGGTGTGCCGTGCGGTGACGGGTCAGAAGCTGTGGGCGGATAATGTTGAGCCGCCGCTGTGGAATATTCTGCGCGACCCGGACAACATGATTCGGTACACGTGGAGGAGCTACCCGCACGTCGGGGAGTTGCTGGCGGAGGCTCGCGGGCAGCATCTGCAGAAGCGGTTTATTGAGTTTCGTACTCCGCAGGCGGCGAACCAGTTTTTGCGTGCCGTGCAGCTGCGCGGCACGCTCTGATGGCGGCTGGCTAAACCGGGGCGGCTACGTATCCAGCGCGCCCGCTATAAATATGTGAGATGTATGAGCCCGGTGAGAGCCGGCTCCAAGTTGAAAGGTGAACGATGCGAGTAGTTATTCAGCGCGTGACCCGCGCGGCGGTGCGCGTGGCGGGTGAGACGGTCGGCGCGATTGACCAGCCCGGCTACCTGGTGCTGGTCGGTATCACGCACGGTGACGGTGCGGCGCAGGTTGCGAAGCTTGCCGATAAGACCGCGAACCTGCGCCTGCTGGAGGGGGAGAGGTCCCTGCTGGATGAGGGCGCACCCGTGCTGGCGGTCAGCCAGTTCACCCTGTACGGGGATGCGAAGAAGGGCCGCCGCCCCTCCTGGTCTGCCGCCGCACCCGGTCCGGTGAGTGAGCCGCTGTTCAACGACTACGTGGAGGCGCTTCGTGAGCGTGGCCTGCACGTGGAGACCGGCGTGTTCGGTGCGGACATGCAGGTGGAGCTGGTCAACGACGGCCCGGTGACTCTGATCCTCGATAGTGAGACTCTCTAGGGCGGCGCTTTCGATAGGTTAGTGGATTGTCCCGAGGTTTATAGCCTTGCCCCGGGGTTTAAAACCCACGGCGAAGACACTAACCTATCGAAAACCCGCGTGGTGTCACGCCGCGAGCTAAATCCGCAGCTGTATATCCACACCCCGTACCCGCCTCCAGATTGTGAAACGATAGAGTAAGACTATGGCTGATTCCCTCTTTGATCTTGAGTTGCCCGATGACGGGGACCGCGTGAGCCTGATTGGCACGCCCTCCGAGGAGCCCGCCTCCTCGCGTGCCTCTGTGTCGCGTGCGCGCTCTGCCCGGTCGGCATCCCGCGCGCCCCTGGCGGTGCGTATGCGTCCGCGCACCATTGATGAGGTTCTCGGCCAGGAGCACCTGCTGACTCCGGGTGCGCCTCTGCGCGTGTTGGCGGGGGAGAACGCCGGCCCGGCTGGCCCGTCCTCGGTCATTCTCTACGGCCCTCCAGGCACCGGTAAAACCACGCTGGCGCATGTGATTGCGCGCGCGCCGGGTCGTAAGTTCGTGGAGCTTTCGGCGATTACTGCGGGTGTGAAGGATGTGCGCGCGGTCATGGATCAGGCGCTACTTGACCGCGATATGTACGGCATAACCACCGTGCTCTTCCTGGATGAGATTCATCGTTTCACGAAGGCTCAGCAGGATGCGCTCCTGCCCGGTGTGGAGAACCGCTGGGTGATTCTGGTGGCGGCTACGACGGAGAACCCGTCGTTCAGCATTATTTCGCCGTTGCTTTCGCGCTCGCTGCTGCTGCGGGTTCATTCGCTGGAGCAGTCCGATATTGAGCGTCTGATTGACCGTGCCCTGGCCGACCCGCGCGGTTTTGGCGGCGCGGCGGTGATTGACGCGGATGCGCGCGCCCACCTCGCGGCGGTTTCCGGAGGCGACGCTCGCCGCTCCCTGACCTCGCTGGAGGCGGCGGCTGCGATTGCGTTTAGTGAGGCTGAACAGGATTCGGCAGAGGTCGGCGGCTCGCACGGAGACAACCCTACAGAAACCGCAGAAACAACTGAGGGCGGCCCCGATACTGCCAACACCGTCGGTGCAGACGCCGCCGAAGACTCGGAAGACCCGGCAGGGGAGAAGGGCCCGGAACCCGCCGCGCCCGTGCGCATCACGCTGGCGCACGCCGTGGAGGCCGTGGACCGCGCCGCGATTCGTTACGATCGTTCGGGCGATCAGCATTATGACGTGGTGAGTGCGTTCATTAAGTCCATGCGCGGCTCCGATGCGGATGCCGCGGTGCATTACTTGGCGCGCATGCTGGAGGGCGGCGAGGATCCGCGTTTTGTGGCGCGTCGCATCATGATTCTGGCGAGTGAGGATATTGGTTTGGCTGATCCGCAGGCTTTGCAGGTGGCGACGGCTGCGGCGCAGTCGGTGGCGCTGGTGGGCATGCCGGAGGCGCGCATTATCCTGTCGCAGGCGGTGATTTATTGTGCGCTTGCGCCGAAGTCGAACGCGGCGTATAACGCGATTAACCGCGCCATTGCGGATGTGCGGGCGGGTGCTTCGGGGCAGGTTCCAGTGCATCTACGTGACGCCCATTATGCGGGGGCTAAGCAGTTTGGTCACGGTGACGGCTACATTTATGCGCACGATGCGCCGGGCCACGTGGCGGCGCAACAGTACCTGCCGGATACCCTGCGCGGCACGGTGTATTACGAGCCGACTCAGCATGGTTTTGAGCGTACGTTGACGGAGCGCCGCGAGCGTATCCGCAGGATTCTTGACGGTGGCAACTAGCCGCACGGAATAGCCGGGCTGACTAACGATGCCACTAACCGCGCCGGCCGGTTAGTCGCACAAACTATCCGCACGAACCGGCCGGCGCAAGCGGTGAGCGTATACAAAATGCGGTGCGCAGTACCTCGGTCGTACTGCGCACCGCATGAGAGTTTGAGTTGTGATAGACATCTTGACTGTCGGCCAATCCCGGAAGGGCGGAGGTCAAGCTTGTTATGTTCTTTAGTCTAGGCGATATGCGAGCTTGAAAGCAAGCTATTCCCATAGATTCACAGGTTAAAAATAACGAAATGATTACAATCCAACATCGCGGCGCCACAATTTTCCGGAGAGGGCGTGCCTAAATAGCTCTGACGGGTGCAAATATTCCTTGTTGGGTTTATGTGGGTAAGTATCAAAAACACACATGAACGGTAATGTGGGCTAAAAATTTTCCATAAGGCTGGTAAAGCCGGGGCGCATCCGGTAAGCTTGACGGGTCTGGCAATTGCTATGCCCGCATCCGTGTGGGCATGAGTAATGTAGCTGCGAGGTACTCTGCCTCGCGCTCTCCGCCTCACCGCCGTGCAGCAACGACCGAATCGGTCGCGCGCGGGCTACGGCGAGGTCACCCGAGGAGGCCAGTATCCAATAGACCGAGGCCCCCACCCTCACGGGTGCAGGAGCCTCACATAGAAAGGTAGATTGTGGCTAAGCACAACCGCACCCGCCATACCGTGCGTCAGTCCCGTGCCCTGGGCATTGCTCTGACCCCGAAGGCAGAAAAGTACCTCGAGCGTCGTCCTTACGGCCCCGGCCAGCACGGCCGTGCCCGCAAGAAGGCTGACTCCAACTACGCTACCCAGCTGAAGGAAAAGCAGCGTCTGCGCGCTCAGTACAACATCCGCGAGGCACAGATGCGCCGCGCATACCTCGAGGCAAAGCGCGTTGAGGGCCAGACCGGTAAGAACCTGGTCGAGCTGCTCGAGACCCGCCTCGATGCCCTGGTTCTGCGTGCAGGTTTCGCCCGCACCATTGCTCAGGCACGTCAGATGGTTGTTCACCGTCACATTCTGGTTGACGGTGTTCGCGTGGACCGCCCCTCGTTCCACGTCAAGCCCGGCCAGCTGATTCACGTTCACCCCAAGGCTGAGAAGACTGTTCCCTTCCAGGCTGCGGCTGCTGGCGAGAACCAGGCAGTTCTGCCCGAGGTTCCGGCATACCTGAACGTTGAGATTGAGAAGCTGCACGCAAAGCTTGAGCGTAAGCCCAAGCGCGAAGAGATCCCCGTGGTCTGCGACGAGCAGCTGGTCGTTGAGTACTACTCGCGTCTGGCATAATCTCGATTTTTCGAGAAGCAACCCGTTCCGTACCGTTTCGGTGGGGGACGGGTTGTTCCCGTTTAAGGGCTCGGCTTGGGGGATTGAGTCCCGGGATGCGGGCTTCGCGTCGGCTCTTTTGGGAACCTGTGAATTGTTCAATCCTGAGAGTTTCATGAGAGTTTAAGGGGCGCGAGAAGGAATTTTCGACTAGAATAAAGGATTGAACTGTGTATACAGTCCGGCCGATGCGCCATGGCGGCGTGCCGGTGAGTACGACTATTGATAAGCACCATGCGTTACGCGAAATGAGGTACAGATGACTGGCGGAGATATTGCAGGCCTGATTGCGGCGGGAGTTTTTGCGATTCTCGTGGCTCTGCTGGCCCTTCCCATTATTCGCCTGACCAAGGTGTTTGATGAGCTGATTGTGACGATTCGTTCACTCAACCAGAGCACCGCCCCGCTCATTGAAGAGGTGACCCGCACTGTGGTGACCACTAATGAGCAACTTGAGAAGGTTGACGACATCACCTCGAATGTTTCGGATGCTTCCGCGAACGTTTCGGCCCTGTCCTCGCTGGTGACCTCGACCGTGGGTCAGCCGCTGATTAAGGTGGCTTCTTTCTCCTACGGTGTGCGCCAGGCCTTCCGTGGCGGTAGCAAGTCCGGTCAGCATGGCGGCACCTCCTCGACCGCGGGTGGTGAGAACTAATGGGCCTGCTTCGATCCGTTCTTCTGCTCGGTGCTGGCGCCGCGGCGGGCTACCTCGCTTCCCGTCGAGCTTCCTCCAAGCCTGCACAGCGTACCCCCGGTAGTGCCCTGCTCCAACGCGAGCATGGCGAGCTGGCCCTCAACCCGGAGTCTCAGATGGCAAAATTCTTCGATTCGCCCCTCGGTAAGCCCCTGCAGCCCTACGCCCTGAAGGCCGTCGAGTTCGCCGCCCGCGTGCGCGAAGGTATGCAGGAGAAGGAGATGGAGCTCAACGCCAAGGTGGAGCGCCAGAAGCAGGACCTGCGCCCCGGCTCCCTGGACACCTGGGAGAGGAACATGAGCTCGACCGAGATTGAGGCCGCTAACCGCCGCATTGCCGAGCGTGAGCTCATTGAGGTGGAGTCGCAGATTGCCTCGTTGGAGAAAGCCCGCGAGCAGCGCATCGCCCGCGACCGCGAGCTCGGGGACGGCTTCTTCAACTAACTAGACTTAGGCCGAAAGGCCGCCGTCTGCTGGACTGTCCGACCGTTGCGCAGGGTGTTGCGAGGAGCCTTCAAAGGCCTCTCGATTAGCCATTTTGCGCGCGGAGAGGCACCATAGGTCAGTAGACTATTTAGAATTTCGTACAGATTATTCAAAGGAACGAGATGCTCTCACAGGAGATTTCCAAGCGCTGGATCGATTTCTTCGCTTCCCGCGGCCACACCGTGGTGCCTTCGGCATCGCTGATTTCGAACGAACCCGGCGCCATGTTCACCATTGCCGGTATGGTCCCGTTCATTCCCTACTTCCTGGGCCGTGAGACCCCTCCGTTCTCCCGTGCAACCAGCGTGCAGAAGTGCATCCGCACCCTGGATATCGAAGAGGTCGGTAAGACCGCTCGTCACGGTACCTTCTTCCAGATGGCCGGTAACTTCTCCTTCGGTGATTACTTCAAGGAGCAGGCGATTCCCTTCGCCTACGAGCTGCTGACCACCCCGCAGGATCAGGGTGGCTTCGGCCTGGATCCTGAGCGCCTGTGGGTCACCATTTACGAGGGTGACGATGAGGCCTTCGACATTTGGCACAACAAGGTGGGCTTCCCGGCTGAGCGTATTCAGCGCATGGGCATGAAGGAAAACTACTGGTCCACCGGCCAGCCCGGCCCTGCAGGTCCCGACTCCGAGATTTTCTACGACCGCGGCCCCGCCTACGGTAAGGAAGGCGGCCCTGCGGCTGACGACGACCGCTACATCGAAATCTGGAACCTCGTGTTCATGCAGTACCAGCGTGGCGAGGGCATCGGCAAGGATGATTTCGAGATTCTGGGTGACCTGCCCAAGAAGAACATCGATACCGGCCTGGGCGTTGAGCGCCTGGCTATGCTGTTGCAGGGTGTCGAGAACTTCTACGAGACCGACCAGGTGCGTCCCGTGCTGGATGCAGCCTCCAAGCTCTCCGGCAAGAAGTACCACGGCTCTGAGTCCGCTGAGGACGAGGGCTACGAGGACGACGTGCGTATGCGCGTGGTGGCCGACCACATCCGCTCTTCGCTCATGCTGATTGCCGATGGCGTAACCCCTTCGAACGAGGGTCGCGGCTACATTCTGCGCCGCCTGATGCGCCGCGCAATCCGCGCTATGCGCCTGCTGGGCGTGACTGAGCCTTGTCTGCCCGTGCTGCTCCCGGCTTCGCGTGATGCGATGAAGGGCGCTTTCCCGTATGTGGCCGACGACTTCGAGCGCATCTCCCGCATTGCGTACGCCGAGGAGAAGGCCTTCCTGCACACCATTGAGACCGGTACCGAGCGCCTGGAAGAGGCTGTGGCCGCAGCTAAGAAGGACGGCTCGAACTCCGTTTCCGGTGCTGAGGCCTTCGCACTGCACGACACCTACGGCTTCCCGATTGACCTGACCCTCGAGATGGCTGCTGAGGCCGGTGTGAAGGTTGACGAGAAGGCATTCCGTGAGCTGATGGCTGAGCAGCGTCACCGTGCGCAGGCTGACGCTAAGGCTAAGAAGGGTGCGTTTGCTGACCTCTCCGAGCTGCGTAGGCTCGTGGACGAGCGCGGCTCCATCTTCACCGGTTACACCGAGTTGCGCACCGAAACCAAGCTGCGCGCCATCCTGGTGGACGGCGTGTCCGTGCCTGTCGCTAAGGCTGGCGACAAGATCGAGGTTGTTCTGGACGAGACCCCGTTCTACGCCGAGGCCGGTGGCCAGGCAGCTGACACCGGTGTTATCACCGGCAACGGCTTCATCATTGACGTTCAGGACGTTCAGCAGCCCGTCAAGGGCCTGAGCGTTCACCGTGCCGTCGTACGTGAGGGTGAGGTTCACGTTGGTGCCGATGTTGTGGCACAGGTTGACGTGCAGCGCCGCCGCGACGGTGAGAAGGCACACTCGGGTACCCACATCATCCACGCCGCTCTGCACCAGGTGCTCGGCAAGGAGGCAACCCAGCGCGGTTCCTTCAACAAGGAAGGCTACCTGCGCTTCGACTTCGCGTGGGGCGAGGGCCTGTCCGAGTCCGCTAAGCACGAGGTGGAAGAGGTTGCTAACCTCGCCATCCGCGACAACCACGAGGTGATTACCCGCGTGATGCCGCTGGCCGAGGCGAAGGCTCTGGGTGCCATGAGCCTCTTCGGCGAGAAGTACGGCGACGTGGTGCGCGTGGTTGAGATTGGCGGCGACTTCTCCCGCGAGCTGTGCGGTGGTACCCACGTGGGCACCTCTGCCGAGATTGGTTCGCTGTCGCTGCTGACCGAGAGCTCCGTGGGCTCCGGCAACCGCCGTGTTGAGGCCTTGGTGGGTCTGAACTCATTCAACCACCTAGCCGCTGAGCGCACCCTGGTGAACCAGCTGACCGGCCTGATGAAGGTTCAGTCCTCCGCAGACCTGCCCGAGAAGATTAACCAGACCCTGGCTAAGCTGAAGGCCGCCGAGAAGGAGCTGGCTCAACTGCGTCGCGAGAAGCTGCAGGCCGAGGCCGGCAAGCTTCTGGAGAGCGCACAGACCATCGGCTCCGTGCGCGTTCTGGCCCACAACGCCGGCGAGCTGGACGCCAACGGCGTGCGCGAGCTGGCCCTGGACCTGCGTTCCCGCTTCGGTTCCGAGGCCGCTGTGGTGGCCGTGGCCGGTGTGTCCAACGGCCGTCCCGTGATTCTCGTGGCAACCACCGAGGGTGCTCGCTCCGCCGGCGTGAAGGCTGGCGCACTGGTCCGCGTGGCCGCAGGCGTGCTCGGCGGCGGCGGCGGCGGTAAGGACGACGTCGCTCAGGGCGGTGGCCAGGATGCATCCAAGATTGGTGCCGCTCTGGACGCCGTTCGCGACGCTATCGCGCAGGCTCAGGCCTAAACATGGCAGAATTCCAGCGCGGAGTGCGGATGGGTGTCGACGTGGGTAAGGCCCGCGTCGGCACCGCCCTCAGCGACCCTGACGGCATCCTCGCCACCCCGCTCAAGACGCTGCGTCGCGACGAGAAGAAGAACTCTGATCGTCGTGTTCTGCGCAAGCTGATTGAGGTGAACGAGGTGGTGGAGGTGTTCGTTGGCCTTCCGAAGACCATGCGCGGCGGGGAGTCCTCCTCGACCGAGATGGCTCGGGAGTACGCTCAGGCTCTGCGCTCCGAGCTGGATGCCGAACATAAGACACACATTAACATTTGGCTGGTGGATGAGCGACTCACCACCGTGAGCGCTCACCGTGCACTGCACGAGGCTGGGGTTTCCAGCCGAGATTTTAAGACTATGGTTGACCAGGTGGCGGCTGTGAATATTTTGCAGTACAGCCTGGATGCCCTCAAGGCAGGGCAATCTGTAGCCGGGTACAAGGTGAGCGATCCGGCCCACGAAGAAGACCGACCGTCCGAGTCAGAAGGGACCACGGTCGGGGCCGTCAACGAAACGGAGAACCTTCAGTGACCGAACAGAATAAACAGCCCGAGGAACACCCCGAGGAAAGCGGGCTGGACCTTTTCACGCCGACGAAAGCCGACGAAGAGAAGGGTATTACCGGCATTACTTTGGAGCACGAGGTCGTCTCTGTAGCGACTCTGCGTGCTCGTAAGCGCCGTCGCCGCGCTATCATGCTGAGCGCTATGTCGCTGTTCGTGGCGGCTCTGGTGATTATTTCCGTCGCTTTTATTGCGCGGTACGACCCGTTCAAGACGCGCGATTACTCTGGTGGAGGTAATGGCACAGCCGTGACGTTCACGATTCGCTCGGGTCAGTCTACTGTGCAGGTGGCGGACGAGCTGGAGGCCGCCGGTGTGATTGCTGATGCTGATAAATTTATCGAGGTGTACAGCAAGGAAAGCAAGGGCAAGTACCTGCAGCCTGGCACCTACGACTTGCAGCAACACATGAGCAGTTCCAGTGCCATCAACACCATTATTCAGGCGAACAGCAACGTGCTGTACTTGGCAATTCCGCAGGGTAAGCGCGTGACCGAGACCATCGATTTGATTGTTTCGGGTTCCGATGGCGCGTTCACCCGCAAGCAGGTTGAGGACGCAGTCAGCAACTACACCCAGTACGGCGTGCCGAGCAACTTCCCCTCGATTGAGGGTTGGCTGCATCCGGGTGAGTACCGCTTCCCGAAGGATACCGACATCAAGAAGGTCATTCAGACCATGGTTGATAAGACCAAGGCTGACCTGAAGGAAGCCGGTGTGAGCGGCGATCAGAAGACCTTCGAGGTGCTAACCATCGCCTCCATCGTGGAGCTTGAGGCTCAGCCGAAGGACTACGTGGCGGTTGCGGGTATCATCGAGAATCGTCTGAACAACCCGGATGGTGAGACCTCCGGTCTGATTCAGTCGGATGCGACCGTAACCTACGGTCTGGGTGTCCGCTCTTACCACCTGACTGAGGAGCAGAAGGCCGATAAGAGCAATAAGTACAACACTTATGCGAATAAGGGTTTGCCGAAGGGTCCGATTGGTTCCCCGCAGCTGGCGTCCATCAAGGCCGCTGCTGCTCCGGAGAAGAACCCGTACTACTACTGGGTGACCGTCGACCTGGATTCTGGCGAGACCAAGTACTCCCGCACTTACGCTGAGCACCAGCGTTACGTGGAAGAGTACAACCAGTGGTGCTCAAAGCACCCGAACCGTTGTAGCTAAGCTGTAGCTGATGCAGAGGGCGGGCGCCGTTCCCATGAGAGTTGGGCGGTGCCCGCCCTCTGGTGTACCCGCTAAAATGGGAGGTGGCCCCCGCGGCCGTCCGTGCCCCAGTGTTGAGAAAGAGAGCGAGAGTCCATGCCGACCGAATCCTACCGTGAGGCACCTTCCGTGCGCCGCGCCTACGTGCTGGGGCACCCGATTGATCATTCGCTCTCGCCAGCGCTGCATCGGGCCGCGTATGCGTACCTGGGGGAGGCAAACCTGGGGTACGACCGTCGCGACACCCTGCCTGAGGATTTGCCGACGATTATGCACCGTGTGCGTCACCCGAAGGGTACGGAGGATGCCCCGTACATTGCGGGCCTGTCGGTGACGATGCCGTTGAAGACCGCCGTCATCAAGTATTGCGATGAGCTGAGCGAGACCGCCCGCGTGACCGGTGCGGTGAACACGGTGTATCCGCGCGGTGAGAAGGTTCTGGGTGATAACACCGACGTAATCGGCATTGTGAGCGCATTGTTGCACGCGGGTCTGGAACCGGACCCCGAGCGTGACGAGCCCGCCGTGATTGGCGGGGGAGCGACCGCGATATCCGCTCTGACCGCCCTGCACAAGCTGGGGTACCGATGCGTGAGCGTGTACGCCCGCTCTCTGCACAAGCTGGGTGACCTGCAGGCCGTGGCCGAGCACCTGGGTGTGCAGCTGTCGACCGTGGCCCTGGCCGAGTTTCCTGCCAAGCAGAAGGCGCGCCGCCACAACCCCGTCATTTCAACCCTGCCGGCCCGTGCGGCGGATGACTGGGCCCCGCAGCTGACCGACCCTGCGGGAGCCCCCGGGGCCGCTGTGCGCTCGGTACTGCTGGATGTTGCGTACAACCCGTGGCCTTCGGTGCTGGCGAGCGCCTGGGAGGCGAGCGGGGGAGCCGTGGTGTCCGGTCTGGAGATGCTGCTTTACCAGGCTGTTGAGCAGGTTTTGCTCTTCACGGACCGTACCCTGCAGCCCGCCGAATTGCTGGGTCTGATCAATGAGATGTGCGAGGCGGTAGGTCTTCCGTCCCGTGAACACCTCCCGGCACCGCTCGCCGAGTAAAGCCCGCATTTTATACACTTTTTACATTGAAGAATTATGAATCCTTCCACCTGCGCTGCGCTGCGGGTGACACGAAAAGAGGTTAACCTATGGCCCTGCGTTGGCTCACTGCCGGAGAATCCCACGGCGAGGCGCTCGTTGGCATCATTGAGGGTGTTCCCGCCGGTGTGGAACTCACCAGCGACATGGTGCGTGACGCCCTGGCTCGCCGCCGTCTCGGCTACGGCCGCGGTGCCCGCATGAAGTTCGAGGAGGATCGTGTGCGCATCCTGGGTGGTGTGCGCCACGGCCTGACTCAGGGCGGCCCGGTCGCTATTGAGATTGCCAACACCGAGTGGCCCAAGTGGACCGACGTGATGAGCTCCGATCCGGTTGACCCCAAGCTGATTGAGCACCGCGCTCGTAACGCGGCGCTGACCCGCCCGCGTCCCGGCCACGCCGACTTTACCGGCATGCAGAAGTACAACTTCTCTGAGGCTCGCCCGGTGCTGGAGCGCGCCTCCGCACGTGAGACCGCGACCCGCGTGGCTCTTGGCGTGGTTGCCGCTCAGATTTTGAAGGCTCTGGGCGTTGAGTTGGTCTCGCACACCGTGGCTGTGGGTGGCGTGCACGCCCCCGAGGGTGCCCCCGTGCCTTCGCCCCGCAACGTTGACCAGCTGGACGCTGACCCGCTGCGCTGCTTCGACAAGGCAACCTCTGACGCGATGGTTCAGCGCGTGGACGAGGCGCACAAGGACGGTGAGACCCTCGGTGGTGTGGTTGAGGTGCTCGCGTACGGTATGCCTCCCGGACTGGGTTCGTACGTGCACTGGGACCGCCGCCTGGACGCGCGCCTTGCTGCAGCCCTGATGGGTATTCAGGCCATTAAGGGCGTTGAGGTTGGTGACGGTTTCGCCACCGCCGACCGCCCCGGCACTGCCGCTCACGACGAGATTTCTATCGGTGAGCACGGCGTTACCCGCGATACCAACCGTGCCGGTGGTATTGAGGGCGGCATGAGCATTGGCGACCTGCTGCGTGTGCGCGCGGCCATGAAACCCATTGCGACCGTGCCGAAGGCTCTGAAGACCATTGACACTTCCACCGGTGAGCAGGCTCGCGCCCACCACCAGCGTTCGGACGTGTGTGCTGTTCCCGCCGCCGGTGTGGTGGCGGAGGCTATGGTCGCCCTGGTGCTGGCTGAGGCGGCACTGGAGAAGTTCGGTGGCGACTCGATTGGTGAGACTCGCCGCAACATGGATTCCTACCTTGAGGCCATTCCGGCTTCGCTGGCGTGGGAGTCTAACGTGGCCGGTTGGGACGCGTAGTGCCCCTTCCGGCGGAGTCTGAGGGTCGCGGTTTCGGGGAGGTTTCTGTGGAGCAGGGTGTTCGCCCGGTCGCTTCGAGCCCCCTTGCGCGTATTGCTGCGGCTGCGCAGCGTGCGCGAGGGGGCGCTTCGCCGCGCCCGGAATCCGGCGTATCGGAAGCCGGTGTATCTACCGCAGCTGAGCAGGCTGTTGAGGCCACGTCGGCTGAGGATACCGCCCGTGAGGCTTCTTCCCGCCGGGCGTCTCGCGTGCCTACTCCGGCCGACCTGATGCGTTCGGGTGTTCGCCCCCGGCCCGCCGCCCCCGTGAGCGTGCGGGGCGTGCGTCTGTATGCTTCCTCGGCCTCCGAGGATGCTGACCCGGCCGCGGGCCTGGACGAGGACCTGCGCCTGAAGCTGCTGAGCGCCCTGCAGGGCATGGCTGAGGAAGAGCCTCGCGAGGAGCCCGCACAGGCGGAAGCACCCAAGTCTGCGGCCCCGAAGCCCATAGCTCCCAAGCCTACTGCTCCTAAACTGGCACCCCCGAAGCCGACCGTGCCGAAACCCGCCGCACCCAAGCCGTTGCGTCCGACCCCGGCGCTATTCGGCAAGGTGCAGGTTTCAGCGACCGAATCTGTGGCCGAGGAGATTGCGGCGGTGGACTCCGCCGAGGCCGCCGCCGAGGTTGAGGCGCGCGCCGCATCCGAGGCAGAGATGGACGCCGAGCTTGGCGCTCGCGAGGCAACCCAACGTGAGGCGATTCGAGTCGAGGTCAGTGATCTTGAATCTGGTGAGTTTGCACAGGCTGAGTTCGAGACTGTTGAGCTTGAAGTCATTGAGTTCGAGGAATCTGCCCGCATCCACCCGCAGCAGGTGCGCGAGATGCACGAGAACTTTGCCGAGCAGTCACGCCCCATCGTGCTGATAGGTCCCATGGCGGCGGGTAAGACTTACATTGGCACGCACCTGGCGCGTTTCTACGGCTACGAGTTCCTGGACGCCGACCAGCTCATCGTGGAACGCCACGGCGAGGTCTCCGAAATTTTCGAGATTTTCGGGGAGGCGCACTTCCGCGAGCTGGAACGCAAGACCATCGAAGAGGTGCTGACCTCCCCGGTGTACCGCAACACGGTGTTTTCGCTCGGTGGCGGCGCGCCCATGACCGACTCGGTTGCGGAGCTCCTCAAGGACGAATGCGTGGTGTACATCCTGGTTGACGCCGAGACCGTCACCCCGCGCATTACGGGCAATAAGACCCGCCCGCTGCTGCAGCCGAACCCGGTCGAGCGCTGGACCGATATTTTTGAGCGTCGCCGCACCCGCTACGAGGAGCTGGCGCACTTTACCCTGGACGCTCGCGGCGGCCGACCCATTACCGAGATGACCGCAGAGATTCAGGCGTACGTCACCGCCAGCCGCAAGGCGCGGGCGAACAACTCCTGACCCCTTCCTACCCACTCTCCTGTGAAAGGACACACGATGAGCACTCAGCCCACCTTCGGCGCTTCCGGCGAAGCGGATATCACCCGTATTCCGGTGACCGGCAGCTCCCCGCGCGAGAACTACGAGGTGCTGATTGGCCACAACCTGCTCGGCACCCTGCCCGAGATTCTGGGCAACCGCACGAAGAAGGTGCTCGTGATTCATCCGCGTGCCCTGCGTTCCACGGGTGAGCTGGTCATGGAGGACCTGCGCGCGATGGGTTACGAATCGTTCAGCGCTGAGATTCCCGACGCCGAGGAGGCCAAACACTACCAGGTGGCGGCGTTCTGCTGGCAGGTGCTCGGCCAGAACGACTTCACCCGTACTGACGCGATCGTGTCTGTGGGCGGCGGTGCTATTACCGACGTTGCCGGTTTCGTGGCGGCGACCTGGCTGCGCGGCGTGCGCGTGGTGCACATTCCGACCACCCTGCTCGGCATGGTGGACGCCGCCGTGGGCGGTAAGACCGGCATCAACACCGCCGAGGGTAAGAACCTGGTCGGCGCGTTCTGGCCGCCCGCCGCGGTGCTCTGCGAGATCGGCACCCTGCGCACCCTGCCTGAGCATGAGCTGCTGACCGGCATGGGTGAGGTCGTCAAGTGCGGCTTCATCGCAGACCCCGAAATTCTTGACCTGATTGAGGCGAACCCGAACGCCGTACGCGACTCGCAGTCCGCCGTGATGCGTGAACTCATTGAACGCAGCGTGCGCGTGAAGGCGGAGGTGGTCTCCGAGGACCTGCGTGAATCCGGCCGCCGCGAAATCCTGAACTACGGCCACACCCTCGCCCACGCCATCGAGCGCAACGAACGCTACCAGTGGCGTCACGGCGCGGCTGTTGCGGTGGGCATGGTCTACGCCGCCGAACTGGCGCTGGCAACCGGTCACGCCGACGAGGAGCTCGTGGCACGCACCCGCCGCATCCTCGAATCTCTGGGCCTGCCCACCTCCTACAAGGCAGACGCATGGCCCCAGCTGCTCGAAGCGATGCGCCGCGACAAGAAGGCACGCGGCAACCTGCTGCGCTTCATCATTCTTGACGGTTTGGCTCGCCCGCGCGTGTACGAGGTGCCGGACGAATCGATTCTGTACATGACCTACCAGGAGATTACCGAGTAGGTGATGAGTCCCGTATATTCACCGGATGCACACGGCACATGCCCGCCGCATATGGCAGTCAGCATGCGCCAGCCGGGCGGGGTGCCACAGAAACTGTGGTGCCCCTACTAGGCAAATTCGTGCACATCCGGTAGAATGTACGGGACATATTTTGCTCATTGAAAACTTAGCGCCGCGCCGGGTACCACTACGGCGTGGGCGTCGATGACACGAAGGAGAGCCCCATGGCATCCACTACCGATATTAAGAACGGCGCCGTCCTGAAGATTGACGGCAACCTCTGGTCCGTCGTTGAGTTCCAGCACGTGAAGCCCGGTAAGGGTGGCGCGTTCGTTCGCACCAAGCTGCGTAACGTTACCTCCGGTAAGGTCGTCGACCGTACCTTCAACGCTGGCGCTAAGATTGAGACCGCAACTGTTGACCGCTCCGACTACCAGTACCTGTACCAGGACGGCGACGACTACGTCTTCATGGACATGAAGACCTACGACCAGATTAACGTTCCCGCAACCGTTGTTGGCGACGCAGCAAACTACATGCTCGAGTCCCAGACCGCAACCATCGCTCTGCACGACGGCACCCCGCTGTACATCGAGCTGCCCGCATCCGTGGTCCTCGAAATCACCTACACCGAGCCCGGCCTGCAGGGTGACCGCTCCACCGGCGGCACCAAGCCCGCAACCGTTGAGACCGGCTACGAGATTCAGGTTCCCCTGTTCCTGGAGACCGGCACCAAGGTCAAGGTTGACACCCGCACCGGTGAGTACCTCGGTCGCGTGAACGACTAATGAATTCGCGTACGAAAGCCCGATTGCGCGCCCTCGAAGTGCTCTTCGAGGCGGATCAGCGCAACGAAGATTATATTGAGGTACTCCGCCGCCGCCGACTGTACACGGTAGCGCAGATTTCTGCTTACTCTGAGGAAATCATTCGTGGCGTCCGCGACCACGATGAAGAAATCCGCGAGTTTGTGGAGACTTACGCCCGTGACTGGTCCTTCGAGCGTATGCCCGCCGTGGACCGTGCCGTGCTACGTATTGGCACTTGGGAGCTTCTGTACAATGACGAAGTTCCGGATGCTGTCGCAATTTCTGAGGCTGTCGGTCTGGCGCGTGTGCTGTCCACGAATGAATCTCCGAAGTTCGTGAACGGTCTGCTGGATAAGCTCCGTCAGGTGAAGCCGACCCTGCTCGCGTAACACGTCCCGCCGCGGCCTGCCCGCCAGCCCGTAGCTGGTTGGTTCGCTGTTTGAGGATGCACCCGCAGGGGAGCGTACGTGAAACCCCCGCCGTACTGTAGTTCGCTACAGGACGGCGGGGGTTTTCTGTGTCTAGGTTGAGCTTGTTTTGTGCCTGGGTTTGGGATGTTGTGCCGGATGTTCTCGCTGGGTTTGGTAGCGACAGAGTTGAGGCTTCACCGGACAACGCAGGCGGGGGAGTGCCCCCTCTGCGGCGCTGAGCGCCTTGAGGACGGAGCCCCCGCCCCGCGTGCCCGGTATGCGCCTCGAGGATGGAGCCCGCCCCGCTCCATACCAGCTCCGTCCCCGCCATGAGCGGTCTCTCGCCGAACCTGAACGTAGCCTGTGAACTGTGGTACCCTACTAGAAGCACAAAACCTTTAAATCCGTCCCGTGAGGCGGGGAAGGAGACGGCTATGCCTGGGTCAACTGTGCCCACATCCGGCACCAATCAGGGGCAGAATCTCACTGAAGCCCCCCATTCGGCAACCCCTCAAAGCACCTTGCAGGACGCGACCACCGTCGGTCGCACCATCCTCAGCGAGGACGAAATTCGCCGCGCCCTCACCCGCATCGCCTACGAAATCATTGAAACCAACAAAGGTGTAGAAAACCTCGTACTCATCGGTATCCGCTCCCGCGGCGTGCCCCTCGCGGCACGACTCGCAACCCGCATCCAGGCGCTTGAACCGAACTTCACCGCAGAAGACCGCCTCGGCGCCCTGGACATCACCGCCTACCGCGACGACCAGCGCGATGCCCCCGAACCGCAAACAGCGGGGGAGAGCATCATACCCACCATCGGCATTGAAGGTAAAACCGTAGTCCTCGTTGACGACGTCCTCTACTCCGGCCGCACCGTACGCGCCGCCCTCGACGCCCTCAACGCCCACGGACGACCCTCCATGGTACGCCTAGCGGTCCTCGTAGACCGCGGACACCGACAACTACCCATCCGCGCTGATTATGTGGGTAAAAACCTGCCCACCAGTGCCACCGAAACCGTGCGCGTCGTACTGACCGAAACTGACAACGCAACAGACCGAGTCGATATTATCCAGCTGGGAGGGCTCTCATGAAGCATCTGCTCGACACCCGCGAACTAACCCGCGAAGAAGCCATCGAAATCCTTGACGTCGCCGACTACATGGCGCAGGTCAAAGCCGAAAACCGCACCCTCAACGTGCTCAACGGTAAGACCGTCGTCAACCTCTTCTTCGAGGACTCCACCCGAACCCGCCTCTCCTTCGAATCCGCTGAGAAGCGCCTGGGCGCGGCCGTCACGAACTTCTCCGCCTCGGGCTCCTCTCTCTCCAAGGGTGAGTCGCTCAAGGACACCGCGCAGACCCTCAAGGCAATTGCTGCGGATGCGTTCGTAATCCGCCACTCCGCCTCCGGCGCACCGCAGCGCCTCGCTGAAGCAGGCTGGACCGACATCCCCGTACTCAACGCGGGCGACGGCACCCACGCGCACCCCACCCAGGCGTTGCTCGACGCGGTCTCCCTGCGCCAGTACAAGGCAGAACGCGGCGGTCTGGACAGCCCCCGCGGCACCGACCTGTCCGGTATGCGCGTGCTCATCGTCGGTGACATCCTGCACTCGCGCGTGGCACGCTCCAACCTCTGGCTGCTACACACCCTCGGCGCGCAGGTCGTCTTCGTCGCACCGCCGACCCTGCTGCCGCTGAACACCGCCTCCTGGGTTGAAGAAGCAGGCCTGGAAATCTTCCACGACTTTGACGAAGCCATCGCCACCAACCCGGACGCCGTCATGTTGCTGCGCATCCAGAAGGAACGCATGCGCGCCGCGTACTTCCCCTCCGCCGAAGAGTACACCGAGCTGTGGGGTCTGACCGCCGAACGCTTCGCAACCCTGCAGGCGCAGCCTCAGCCGGTCGCAATCCTGCACCCGGGCCCCATGAACCGCGGCCTGGAAATCTGCACCGACGCCGCCGACGCCGCCAACTCCTGGGTTCTGCGCCAGGTCAGCAACGGCGTGGCGCTGCGCATGGCGGTGCTCTACCTGCTTCTGACCGACGGATCCAGCGCCAAGCTCTACGCCGGCGACGAATCCTAAACGACCTTCCTAACGAGAGGAACCAACACCATGAGCAAGTACCTGATTAAGGGCGCAAGCCTCTACGGCGAAAAGGTCGCCGACATCCTCATCGAGGACGGCGTGATTAGCCGCATCGCCGAGAACATCGACGCCGCAGACGCACAGGTTGTCGAGGCGGCAGGCCAGGTAGCGCTGCCCGGCCTGGTCGACATTCACACCCACCTGCGTCAGCCCGGCTACGAAGCATCCGAAACCGTCGAGACCGGCACCCGCGCAGCAGCTCTGGGCGGCTACACCGCAGTGTTCGCTATGGCAAACTCCATGCCCGTGGCAGACACCGCCGCAGTGGTAGAGCAGGTTGACCGCCTCGGCAAGGAATCCGGCTGGTGCCGCGTGCAGCCCATCGGCGCCGTGACCGTGGGTCTGAAGGGTGAGCGCCTCTCCGACATCGGCAGCATGGCGAACTCCACCGCGAACGTGCGCGTGTTCTCCGACGACGGCATGTGCGTGTACGACCCGGCCGTGATGCGCCGCGCCCTCGAGTACGTCAAGACTTTCGACGGCGTGATTGCGCAGCACGCGCAGGAGCCGCGCCTGACCGAAGGCGCCCAGATGAACGAAGGTAAGGTCTCCGCTGACCTGGGTCTGGCCGGTTGGCCTGCCGTCGCTGAAGAGGCAATCATTGCCCGCGACGTGCTGCTGGCTGAGCACCTGAACTCCAAGCTGCACATCTGCCACCTGTCCACCAAGGGCTCCATTGAGGTTGTGCGCTGGGCTAAGTCCCGCGGCGTGCAGGTCACCGCAGAGGCAACCCCGCACCACCTGCTACTCACCGACGAGACCGCCCGTAGCTACGACCCGGTGTTCAAGGTGAACCCGCCGCTGCGCACCGAAGAGGACGTTCTGGCCCTGCGCCAGGCGGTTGCCGACGGCATCATCGACGTGATCGGTACCGACCACGCACCGCACCCGGCAGAGACCAAGGAATGCGAGTGGGCGTGCGCCGCGAACGGCATGACCGGCCTGGAGCAGGCGCTGTCCATCATCCAGATGACCCTGGTTGACACCGGTATGATTACCTGGCGCGATGTGGCACGCATCCTCTCCGAGCAGCCCGCCAAGATTGGCCGCCTGGAGGCTGAGCAGGGCCGCCCGCTGGCCGAAGGCGAGCCGGCCAACATCGTGCTGGTCGACCCGAAGGCTACCCGCGTCATCAAGCCGGAGGAGCAGGCCACCAAGGGTAAGAACAACCCCTACCGTGGTATGGAGGTGCCCGGTTCGATTCGTGCAACCTTCTACGCTGGCCACCCGACCGTGCTGAACGGCGAGCTGGCAACCCCGCGCAAGTAACCCGCGAAGCGAACGTACGTGGTGACCGTGCCTGGCGGTGGCGGGTTCAGGCCCGCCACCGCCTCGCCGGGAGTACCGCCCCCTAACTCCACCAATCCAGACCCGAGACCCAAACCGAAAGAGAGAACCCACGTGGGAAAGCTCCTGACCGCCATCATCTGCATCGCCCTGGTTGCGCTATGCATCTACGGCATGTGGCACGGATGGCGCTCGCGCCTGGCACGCCAGGCGAACATGTTCGGTTCTCTCAAGGAAGTTCCCGAACGCTACGAGGGCATGACCGCTGACGCCGCTTTTGAGGGCGAGTACGTCAGCACCACCATTTTCGGTAACTGGCTGGACCGCGTCGGTTTCGATTCGCTCGGCTTCAAGAGCAAGTCCACCCTGCTGATTTACCCCGACAGCATTATCTTCACCCGTAACGGGGCGAAGGACCTGTGGATTCCGGCGAAGAAGCTTGCGGTCATTACCACTGACCGCGGTATGGCGGGCAAGGTTGTGGAGAAGGATGGCCTGGTCGTTATTGGCTGGACCCTGGACGGGCACCGCGTGCAGACTGGCTTCCGCACCCGCTACGCCGAGGACAAGCAGGCGGTACTGCAGGAGCTGCGCCGCATCGCCCCGAACGCGGTGGATGCGCCCGAAAAGTGGGCGGCAGCACCGGAAGCCTAACCGGTATCGGGAACCTTGCGGAGCACTCCCGCAAGGTACCCCGGACCAACATCCCCGGCGCACCCGCACACCCATAGATTTTGCCTGACGGCAGGCGAACAACCCGCCGAAGGCACCATAGACTACCCCGGAACCTGCACGGTAGAGGCCGTACAGGAAGCGGGGGAGAACACCAGAGAAAAGGAAAAGAGAGCATGACTGACATGACACGATCCGGCGCCCTGCGTACGGACCGCGCGCTGCTCGTCCTGGAGGACGGCACCGTCTACCGCGGCTACGGCTACGGCGCAACCGGCGCGTCCCTGGGCGAGGTAGTATTCTCCACCGGCATGACCGGCTACCAGGAGACCCTGACCGACCCTTCTTACGCGGGTCAGATTGTGGTTCAGACCGCTCCGCATATTGGCAACACCGGCGTGAACACCACCGACGCTGAATCCCGCAAGATTTGGGTTGCCGGCTACGTGGTTCGTGACGCCGCACGTGTGGCATCCAACTGGCGTTCCGAGCGCACCCTCGACGAAGAGCTCATTGAGCAGGGCATCGTCGGTATTCAGGGCATTGACACGCGCGCCCTGACCCGCCGCCTGCGTTCGAGCGGTTCGATGCGTGCGGGCGTGTTCTCCGGTGAGTACGCAGAACGGCCCGAGGCTGAACTGCTGGAGGAGGTGCGCGCCTCCGAGCCGATGGCTGGTCGTAAGCTTGCTGACTCCGTTTCAGTGGATACCGTATACACTGTTGAGCCGCACCAGTTCAACTGGTTCGCCCCTCCGGTTGCAACCATCGTCGCCCTGGACCTGGGTATTAAGTCGATGACCCCGCAGCGTTTCGCTGAGCGTGGTGTGCGCGTGCACGTGTTGCCCGCGAACGCAACCCTTGAGGACATCTACTCCCACAACCCCGACGGCGTGTTCTTCTCCAACGGCCCCGGTGACCCGGCAACCGCTGATGAACAGGTTGAGCTGCTGCAGGGCGTGCTGCGTAAGGGCACCCCGTTCTTCGGCATCTGCTTCGGTAACCAGTTGCTTGGCCGAGCTTTGGGCTTCGGCACCTACAAGCTGCCCTTCGGCCACCGCGGTATCAACCAGCCCGTTATGGATAAGACCACCGGCAAGGTTGAGATTACTGCGCATAATCACGGCTTCGCCGTGGACGCCCCCATTGGTGGCTATGTAACTGCACCCAATGCCGAGTTTGGTCAGGTCATGGTCTCGCACGTGGGTCTGAACGACAACGTGGTTGAGGGCCTGACCTGTAAGGACATCCCCGCGTTCTCCGTGCAGTACCACCCCGAGGCTGCTGCGGGCCCGCACGATTCCGCCTACCTCTTTGACCGTTTCATCGACCTGATGGTCGCAACCAAGACTGCAAAGGAAGCATAAATGCCTCGTCGTACTGACCTTAATAGCGTCCTCGTCATCGGTTCCGGCCCCATTGTCATTGGTCAGGCTGCGGAATTCGATTACTCCGGTACTCAGGCGTTGCGCGTCCTGAAGGATGAGGGTGTGCGTGTCATCCTCGTGAACTCGAACCCGGCAACTATCATGACTGACCCCGAGTTCGCGGACGCCACTTACATTGAACCTATCACCCCCGAGGTGATTGAGAAGATCATCGCTAAGGAAAAGCCGGATGCAATCCTGCCGACTCTGGGTGGTCAGACTGCACTGAACGCGGCTATTGAGCTGGGTGAGCGTGGCATCCTCGAGAAGTACAATGTTGAGCTGATTGGTGCAAACATTGAGGCGATTAACCTCGGTGAGGACCGTGAAGCATTCAAGGGCGTGGTGGAGCGTGCCGGTGGTGAGTCTGCCCGTTCGGTGATTGTTCACTCCATGCCGGAGGCGCTGGAAGCCGCTAAGGAGCTGGGCTACCCGATGGTGGTCCGCCCCTCCTTCACCATGGGTGGTCTCGGCTCGGGCATGGCGTACAACGAGGAAGACCTCCACCGTATTGCCGGCGCCGGTATTCAGTACTCGCCGACTAGCGAGGTCCTGCTGGAGGAGTCCATCCTCGGCTGGAAGGAATACGAGCTGGAGATGATGCGTGACACCAACGACAACGTCGTGGTCGTCTGCTCCATCGAAAACTTCGACCCCGTGGGCGTGCACACCGGTGACTCCATCACCGTGGCACCCGCACTGACCCTGACTGACCGTGAGTTCCAGAAGCTGCGCGATATTGCGATCAACGTGATTCGTGAGGTTGGCGTGGACACCGGTGGTTGTAACATTCAGTTCGCGATCGATCCGAAGACCGGCCGTGTGATTGTCATTGAGATGAACCCGCGTGTGTCTCGTTCCTCGGCGCTTGCGTCGAAGGCTACCGGCTTCCCGATTGCGAAGATTGCGACCAAGCTGTCCTTGGGCTACACCCTGGATGAGATCCCGAACGATATCACCCAGAAGACCCCGGCCTCCTTCGAGCCGACCCTCGACTATGTGGTTGTGAAGGTTCCGCGCTTCGCGTTTGAGAAGTTCCCGGCTGCTGACCCGACCCTGACCACCACCATGAAGAGTGTTGGTGAGGCTATGGCCCTGGGCCGTAACTTCACTGAGGCTCTGCAGAAGGCGATGCGTTCGCTGGAGCAGAAGGGTGCGTCCTTCTCGTTCAAGCCGCTGACCCTGTCTGAGGCTGAGCTGGTGGAGCTGATTGAGAAGACGAAGGTTCCGACCACTCAGCGTATCTACCAGGTTCAGCAGGCTCTGCTGGCTGGCGCTACCGTGGAGCAGCTGCACGAGGCTACCAAGATTGACCCGTGGTTCCTGGATCAGCTGGTGCTGCTGAATGAGGTTGCTGGCGTGGTTCACGCTAAGCGTGACCACCTTGACCCGGAGACCCTGAAGCTGGCTAAGCGCCACGGTTTCTCTGACGCTCAGATTGCTGAGATTATCGGCTCTTCTGAGGATGTTGTGCGCGGTGTTCGCCACGCTCTGGGTATCCGCCCGGTCTTCAAGACCGTGGACACCTGTGCTGCCGAGTTTGAGGCGTTCACTCCGTACCACTACTCCTCCTACGACATGGAGGATGAGGTTGCGCCTCACGAGAAGCCTTCGATTATGATTCTGGGTTCGGGCCCGAACCGTATCGGTCAGGGTATTGAGTTCGACTACTCGTGCGTGCACGCTTCCATGGTGTTGCGTTCGCTCGGTTACGAGACCGTCATGGTCAACTGCAACCCCGAGACCGTTTCGACCGACTATGACATCTCGACCCGCCTGTACTTCGAGCCGCTGACCCTTGAGGACGTGCTCGAGATCGTTGAGTCGGAGCGTCGTACCGGCGGCCTGATGGGCGTGTTCGTGCAGCTGGGTGGCCAGACCCCGCTGAAGCTGGCTCGTGCCCTGAAGGATGCGGGCGTGCCGATTCTGGGCACCACCCCCGAGGCCATCGACCTGGCCGAGGACCGCGGCGAGTTCTCCCGCGTGCTGGAGGAGGGCGGCCTGATTTCGCCCAAGAACGGCACCGCGTTCACCTTCGAGGGCGCTAAGCGCATCGCCGACGAGATCGGTTACCCGGTTCTGGTTCGCCCCTCGTACGTGCTGGGCGGCCGCGGCATGGAGATTGTCTACGACGAGGCGAACCTGGCCCGCTACCTGGAGAACGCTACCGAGGTTTCGCCCTCCCAGCCGGCTCTGATTGACAAGTTCCTTGAGGACGCCATCGAGATTGACGTTGACGCCCTGTTCGACGGCGAGGAGCTGTACCTGGGCGGCGTCATGGAGCACATTGAGGAAGCCGGTATTCACTCCGGTGACTCCTCCTGTACTCTGCCCCCGATTACCCTCGGCCCGGACATCGTGGCGAAGGTGAAGGACGCTACCGAGAAGATTGCTCGCGGCACCGGCGTGCGCGGCCTGATTAACATTCAGTTCGCGTACGTCTCCGAGAACCTGTACGTGATTGAGGCTAACCCGCGCGCATCCCGTACCGTTCCGTTCGTGTCGAAGGCTACCGGCGTGCAGCTGGCTAAGGCCGCCGTGCTGATTGGCCTGGGCAAGACCATTGCCGAGCTGAAGGCTGAGGGCTACCTGCCGCAGCACATGGACGGCGCATCCCTGCCGCAGGAGACCGCGATTGCTGTGAAGGCTGCGGTTCTGCCGTTCGCCCGCTTCCGCACTCCCGAGGGTGTGGTGGTCGATTCGCTGCTGAGCCCTGAGATGCGTTCGACCGGTGAGGTCATGGGTCTGGATCAGCACTTCGACACCGCGTTCGCGAAGGCCCAGGCCGGCGCAGGTTCGCCGATGCCGACCTCCGGTAAGGTCTTCATTTCGGTGGCTAACCACGACAAGCGTAACGTCATCATCTACGCGAAGATGCTGGAGTCGCTGGGCTTCGAGATTGTTTCGACCGGTGGTACCGCCGAGATTCTGCGCCGCAACGGCCTGAACTCGATTCTGGTGGCTTCGAAGTTTGCTGAGGCAAACGGCGAACACTCGATTGTGGATATGGTCCGCAACGGTGACATCGACCTGATTCTGAACACCCCCGCCGGTGGTGCCGCTCGTAGCGACGGCTACGAGATTCGTGCCGCCGCCGTGTCGGTCGGTTGCCCGGTGATGACCACCATCTCCGAGTTTGCCGCCGCCGTTCAGGCGATTACCGCTCTGCGCGAGCACAGCTGGGACATCATGAGCCTGCAGGAGCACGACGTTAAGCTGGCCGCCGCTGTGGAGGCTCGCCTGGCTTCCGAGGGTGGCGAGGCGTAATGTCCGCTTCCTTCGGTGATCGCCTGGCGAAGGCCATGGCCGAGCGCGGCCCGCTGTGCGTGGGTATTGACCCGCACCCGAACCTGCTGGAGCAGTGGGACCTGGAGGATTCCGCCGAGGGTCTGGCCGCCTTCACCGAGGCCGTATACGAGGGGTGTGCCCCCTTCGCGGCCGCGCTGAAGCCGCAGGTGGCGCTGTTTGAGCGTCACGGTTCGGCCGGCCTGGCCGTGCTGGAGGCGCTGTTCGCCCGCGCCGCTGCTGACGGCGTGCTGATTGTGGCTGACGCGAAGCGCGGCGACATCGGTTCGACCATGAAGGCGTATGCGGATGCGTGGCTCGGCTCGTCTTCGCCGCTGGGCACCGATTCGGTGACTTTGAGCCCGTACCTGGGTTTTGAGTCGTTGCGTCCGGCACTGGATTTGGCCGCGCAGAACGACCGCGGCACCTTTGTGCTGGCGCTGACCTCGAACCCCGAGGGTAAGAGCGTGCAGCACGTGGGCGCCTCGGAGTCCGAGGGCGCCGTGGCCAAGCGCATTATCGCTGCGGCGGTAGCCGAGAATGCGTCCCGCGAGTGGGAGCAGATGGGTCCGTGTGGCCTGGTGGTCGGCGCGACCGTCGGTCAGGCGCTCGTGGACCTGGGCATTGACCTGGGTTCCTTCAACGGCCCGATTCTGTCGCCTGGTTACGGTGCGCAGGGTGCCTCGGCGGCCGATCTGTACCGCGTGTTCGCGGGCGTGGAGTCGCAGGTGCTGGTGAACTCCAGCCGCGGTGTGCTCTCTGCCGGTCCGTCGGTTGAGGATCTGGCGCAGGCGGCTCAGGCCGCTCGCGACGATCTGCTGGCTGCTCGCGGCGCATAGTCCGCGCTCAGCGCATAGCTAAGCCTAGATGGGGTGCGCGCCCCGGCCGGTTCCTTCGGGAGCCTCGCCGGGGTGCGCGCCCCTTTTCTGCGCTCACCGCCGGGATACGCCCGCCGGACGGCCCGTTACGTGTGTCCCCGCGTGTGAGCGACCCGATTCTTGCCGGGCGGAGTGCCGTGGCGTTTTCAGGCCATTGCGGAGGGACTCGTGAGGGTGGGGGAGGGGCCGCGCATCCGGCAGTGTGACCAAACAGTATTGGCTTCGTCTGCGCGTGGCTTTTGATCGGGCGGTGACTCCGCTATGCTAGAAAGAGTGCTTCCGGAATTTACGTGCTGACGTGCGTAGACGCATTGTTGGTGCGTAGGAAGTGCCGCGAATGGAGCGGGGCCCCCCGAGACATTCGTGATACATTAGTTGATAAGTAAAATTCAATACTCGCAGAAATGGGGGATCCAACCATGCCGCTGACTCCGTTAACCGAGGATGCGCGCGCCTCCGCCCGCGAGAAGGCAGTACTTGCCCGAGCACACCGCCAGGAAATTAAGCGTGCACTGAGTGAACGCGAACTTTCCGTACGTCAGGTTCTCGATATGGTCGATTCCGACCCTGCACTGGCTAAAATGCCGGTGGGGCAGATGCTGCGCGCACTTCCGGGCATTGGTGCCGTTCGAGCAGAACGCATCATTGAAGAACTTCATATTGCGCCGACCCGCCGTCTGGGTGGTCTTGGCGTTCACCAGCGTCGCAAGATGGTGGAGTACTTCAACCGTAATTCGCGGTATCTCAACCGTGCACGTCGTAGGACTGCTGCTCAGTCTTCTGAATCTTCTCAGTCCTAAAGTGTTTGCGCCCCGCGCGTGCGGCGGCGCATCTGGAAGGAAGCTATGTCTCAGCCGACTTTGACCGTTCTGGCCGGCCCCACCGCCGTTGGTAAGGGTACGGTGTGCCAGTACATTCGCGAGAACTATCCGAAGGTGTGGTTCTCGGTGTCCGCAACTACTCGCGATCCTCGCCCCGGTGAGGTCGACGGTGTTCACTACTACTTCGTCTCTATGGACGAGTTTGATCAGATGATTGCCGACGGCCAGATGCTGGAGTACGCGGTGGTGCACGGTAAGAATAAGTACGGCACTCCACGCGCTAAGGTGCAGGAGGCTCTGGACGCTGGCCACCCGGTGATCCTTGAGATTGACCTGCAGGGTGCTCGCCAGATTCGTGAGACCATGCCTGACGCCCGCCTGATTTTCCTGGCCCCGCCGAGCTGGGATGAGCTGGTGTCGCGTCTGAAGGGCCGCGGTACCGAGAGCGAGCAGGAACAGGCTCGTCGTCTGGAAACCGCGAAGGTTGAGCTGGCTGCCGAGAAGGAATTCGACGTGACGGTGGTGAACGACAGCGTGGAGCGTGCGGCTCGGGAAATTGCCGAGCTGATTGGTGCCGCGTAGGTCTTCCGCCGTGAGGGGCGGGTCACGCAGAAATAGCGTGACCCGCCCTTTTGCGTCTTCTCCACTATCCGGTACGTGCTTTTTGGCCGCCGAGAGGGTAGAATGGTTCTTTAGTTTTGGCCGATCCCTTCCCATGCCCGCCCGAATCCGAGCGTGGGTGCCCCGCGAAGGGTGTTCGGTACGTACATCCATCAAGATCTTTGGAGTTTTTAGTGGCAAACGAAATCAAGGAACACGAGGACTACAACTTCGTTGACGGCGTTACTCCCGAGGGCATCGTGAGCCCCAGCGCAGACTCGCTGATCGAGAAGGCAGAGTCCAAGTACGGCCTGGTGATTTTCGGTGCCCGCCGCGCCCGCCAGATTAACGCGTACTACGCTAACCTGCAGGATTCCAAGAACCCTCACATCGGCCCGCTGGTTGATGCTGATTCGACTGAGAAGTCCCTGTCGGTTGCTATGCGCGAGATCATTACCGACCGCGTTGAGGCTGAGCACCAGCCCGGCACCAAGTTCAACGAGGACGGTTACCCGATCGCTGAAGAGCCGAACGCTCTGATTGACTTCAGCGTCACCGAGTACCCCGACGCTATCGAGGAAGAGTACATTCCTGCCGGTAGCGACGAGGTCATCGCGATTGAAGAGGTTATCCTCGACGACCACGCCGAGTAACGAGCCGACCGGCTAGTTTAAGGATTATCTGACGTACCATGCGCATTATCGTTGGTATGGGAGGGGGCATCGCCGCGTATAAGGCGGCGATGCTCCTTCGCCTTTTTGCGAAGAATGGTGACGAGGTCATCGCCATGCCCACCCTGAACGCGACCAAGTTCGTGGGGGTTCCCACCCTGGAGGCGCTGAGCGGCAACCCCGTTTCGACCGATGTGTTCGAGCGCGTGCCCGAGGTGAACCACGTGCGCCAGGCCGAGCAGGCCGATGCCGTGGTGATTGCTCCGGCCACCGCGGACCTGCTGGCCCGCCTGGCCGCTGGACGCGCGGACGATTTGCTGTCGGCGACCGTGCTGACCACGCACGCGCCCGTGATTCTGGCCCCGGCCATGCACACGCAGATGTGGGAGAACCCGGCGACCCGCGCGAATGTGCAGACCCTGCGTTCGTGGGGCTACCACGTGATTGAACCGGCGATTGGTCGTCTGACGGGCCCGGATTCCGGCCCCGGCCGCATGCCCGAGCCCGAGGACATCTTCCGCCTGGCGCAGGAGGTTATCGCGCGGTTCCCGAAGCGTTCCACGCACCCTGTGTATACGCCCGGCTACGCCCCGACCCAGCCCCTGTACGCCGATACGGAGCAAGAGCGCGCTGCCGCAGCACGCCTGGCGACCCTGGGCTCGGTGAGCATTGAGGGTATGAGCATCGACGGCAATGGAGGCCCCGAGGCCGTCGAGAGCGCGGCTCGGGAGGTGCCCGCCGCATCCGGTCCGCTGGCCGGACGCACCGTGGTGATTACCGCGGGCGGCACCCGCGAGCCCCTCGACCCCGTGCGCTACCTGGGCAACCGCTCGACCGGCAAGCAGGGCGTGGCCCTGGCCGAGGCTGCTCGCGACCTGGGTGCGCACGTGCACCTGATTGCCGCGAACATCGAGGTGCCCGCCCCCGAAGGCGTGCGGGTGACCCGCGTGGAGCGCGCCCTGCAGCTGCGCGAAGTCGTCCTGGAGGCGAGCGCATCCGCGGATGTTCTGGTGATGTCTGCGGCGGTGGCCGATTTCAGGCCCGCCGAGTTCGCCGAGTTCAAGATTAAGAAGAGCGCAGATTCCGAGGATGCGCCGGTCATCAACCTGGTGCGCAACCCCGATATTCTGCGTGAGGTTGTGGTACGTCGCGCTCAGGCTCGGGAGGGCGGCCAGACCTGCGTGGGCCCGCAGATTATTGTGGGCTTCGCCGCGGAGACCGGTTCGGCGGAAAAGACCCCGCTGGAGCTGGGCCGCGAGAAGATGCAGCGTAAGGGTGCCGACTTCCTGGCCGTGAACACGGTGGGCGTGAACCTAGGCTTCGGTACGGATGAGAATACGATTACTCTGCTCTCCACGTTGACTGAGGAGGAGCCGGTACTGATGGGCTCGAAGAAGGACATTTCGGTGCGCCTGCTGGAGTACGTGAGCGGCTTCTTCGATGAGGACTGCGCCTAGCTCGTGGCCGCCCCGGCGGTGCGCATCCGCAGCAAATTCGTAGCGCTCTTCATAAGGTTTTTCACAGTGCTTTTCATGAGCGGAACATTCGACCCGGCGCGAAGAACGCGCCGGGTCGTTTCGCCTTAACGCTCGGAGGGGTGGGAGAGTGGCGACTCTTTTTTGTCATGTCCTGAAATATGTGAGCATGGGCCCGGGCCGTCTAATCAAGGTCTTGTATCATGGCTTATAGAGTAGTTCGCGTCAAAGGGGAAGAGACACCATGGCAGACAATCAGCACCATGCCGCCGCACATTCCGTCCAGAGCGATGAGCGCCCGCAGATTCTGGTGATTACCGGCATCTCCGGTGCGGGCCGTAGCACCGTCGCTAACGTGCTCGAGGATGAGGGCTGGTACGTTATCGATAACATCCCCCCGCAGATGCTCGGTTCCCTGGCCGAGTTGGTGACTCGTGACGGCGCCCGCGTGCCGAAGGTGGCTCTTGGTATTGACGTGCGTGCCCGCGCGCTGTTCTCTGATTTGCCGGCCGCCATTGAGACGTTGCGCAAGTCCGATATTGACTTCTCCATGCTTTTCCTTGATGCCAAGGACGAGACCATTATTGCCCGTTACGAGGCTCAGCGCCGCCCGCACCCGCTGCAGGGTGAGGGTCGCGTGCTCGACGGCATCCGTGCCGAGCGTACTCTCTTCGAGGGCCTGCGCCTGGCCTCGGACCGCACGATTGATACGACCGGCATGAATGTTCACGAGCTGGCCCGCACCGTGCGCGAGATGTTCGCCGAGGGTGCGGATAAGAAGCTGAACCTGACCGTGATGAGCTTCGGCTTCAAGTACGGCGCTCCCTCCGACGCCAACTACATGGCCGATATGCGCTTTATTCCGAACCCGCACTGGGTGCCCGAGTTGCGCCCTCTGACCGGTCAGGACGCCCCCGTGCGCGACTACGTGCTGGAGCACGCCGGCACCGAGGAGTTCATCAGCAACTACCTGGCCGCCCTGCGTCCCGTGCTGGAGGGCTACCGCCGCGAAGGGAAGTACTACGCCACCATCGCGATTGGTTGCACCGGCGGTAAGCACCGCTCGGTGGCTGTGACCGAGGAGCTGGCCCGCCGCCTCTCTGCTTTCCCCGAGGTCAATGTGAACGTGCAGCACCGCGACAAGGGCCGCGAGTAACCTCGCCCCGCAGTACTGACCGACAACCCATAATCATCTACCGGTCGCCCTTCGCACACCGAGCGGAAGGCCGGCCGCTTCCGGGTATGTGAGATACAGACTATGAGCACTCATTCAACCAGTTACGACACTCAGGGGATTCCCCGCCTACCCGCGCTCCCGACCCAGGCTCTGCGCCTGCTGAAAACCACGCACCGTTCGCTGAAGGTGACGGCCATGGGTGGCGGTCACGGCCTGTACGGATCTCTTTCGGCTCTGCGCCACGTGACCCCCAACCTGACGGCTGTGGTGACCGTGGCGGATGACGGCGGTTCCTCGGGTCGTCTGCGTGAGGAGATGGGCATTCTCCCTCCCGGCGATTTGCGCATGGCTCTCTCGGCGCTGTGTGACGACACCGATTGGGGCCGCACCTGGCGCGACGTCATGCAGCACCGTTTTGCGGCGCCCGAGGGCTACGCGGGGGAGTTCCCCCTGAACTACCACGCGCTCGGTAATCTGCTTATTGCGACGCTCTGGCAGTTGCTGGACGATCCGGTAGCTGGCCTTGACTGGGCGGGCGCCCTGTTGAACGCCCGCGGTCGTGTGCTCCCCATGGCCCTGGATCCCATGGTGATTTACGGTACTGTGTTGCGCGAGCACTCCGGTGGCGGAATCGAGCGGGTCAAGGTGGTGGGGCAGGTGAACCTCTCCAAGGAGGAGCGTGTACACGATATCGGGCTGTCCCCGAAGAATGCGCGCCCCTGTCCGGAGGCGCTGGCCGCCATCGAGGAATCCGATTGGGTTGTGCTCGGCCCCGGTTCGTGGCGTACTTCGGTTCTGCCGCACCTGCTGCTGGAGGCCCAGCGCGAGGCGATTATTCGCACGGAGGCGCGCCGATGCGTGGTCATGAACCTCTCAGACGACAAGGAGACCGTGGGGTTCACACCGGCCACCCATCTGGAGCTTCTGCGTCAGTACGCATCCAAGTTGCACCTGGACGCTGTGATTGCTGACGCCGACATGCAGGCTGACCACCGCGCGGAGCTCGAACGTGAGGCCGCCTCGATGGGAGCTAAGGTCGTGTGGGCGCACCTGCGTTCCAGCTCTCAGCCAAATGTGCACGACCCGTTGAAGCTTGCCGCTGCGTACAACGAAACCTTCGAGCTGAGCGCTTAGAGGCTCTAGGATCTGGCGCCCGCAAGAAGCGGCGCCCAGAATTTTTAGCCGCACTTTACTAGACTGAACTTTTCCGGCCATCCGCGCCGACTACCCGCCCAGAAGGACACCAACCTATGGCATTGACCACCCTCGTCAAAGACGAACTCGCCAGCTATGAAGCGCCGAAAATCTCTGCCCGCAAGGCCGAGATTTCAACGATTCTGCGCTTCACCGGCGGTCTGCACATTGTCTCGGGGCGAATCGTGGTGGAATCTGAGGTAGATCACGAGCCCACCGCCCATCGCATGCGCCGCATCATTTCTGAGATTTACGGTCATGACTCCGAGCTCACCAGCGTCACCGGAGGCGGTCTGCGCCGCGGCGGCCGCTACGTGGTGCGCGTGGATCAGGGTGGCGAGGCTCTGGCCCGTCAGACCGGTCTGCTGGATGTGCGTGGTCGCCCCGTGCGCGGCCTGCCGCCGGCCGTGGTCAATGGCTCTCTGCAGGATGCTGAAGCCATCATGCGCGGCGCGTTCCTGGCTCATGGTTCTCTCACCGAGCCGGGCCGTTCTTCCGCCCTGGAGTTTACCTGCCCCGGCCCTGAGGCTGCTCTGGCCCTTGTGGGGGCGGCCCGTCGCCTCGACATCATTGCGAAGGCCCGCGAGGTGCGCGGTACCGACCGCGTGGTGGTGCGTGATGGCGAGACCATCGCGCAGTTGCTCGAGCGCATGGGTGCGACCGGAACCCTTACCACCTGGCGTGAGGCTCGCACCCGCAAGGAGGTGCGCGCGACCGCTAACCGTCTGGCCAATTTTGACGACGCTAACCTGCGCCGTAGCGCCCAGGCCGCCGTGGCGGCTAGCGCCCGCGTGGAGCGCGCCCTGGAGATTCTGGGTGATCAGGCCCCCGAGCACCTGCGTTATGCGGGTGAGTTGCGTGTGGTGAACAAGCATGCTTCCCTGGATGAGCTGGGTCGTCTGGCTGATCCGCCCATGACGAAGGACGCGATTGCTGGCCGTATTCGCCGTCTGCTGGTGATGGCTGATAAGCGTGCTGCCGAGCTGGGTATTCCCGGAACTGAGCTGCCGCGCGAGGACTAGGGTCGTGGCGGGCTAGGGTCTCCGGATGTTTGTACGGGGGCCGAGCTATTTTGTGGGTGCCGGACGCTTGTGCGGGCCTCCGAAAACCCGCGACCTAGCCGTTATGTTTTGACCCCTGTGTTACGTGTGCACGCCGTGCATATTTGAATAAATGAGTAGATTTTTTCAAAAAGAAGCCTGTGGATAGCATCTTTTCCCGTCGAGGACGGGGCGTTATCCACAGGTTTTTCTGTGCACCGGATTGGCCACGCGCACGGGCCTAGTGTGGGGGTATGACGAGCATGACCCCTAACCACCGCACTTCCTTTCAGCATCTTCCGTCGCGGGAAGCTCCCTCGGCCAAGCGTGCTTCCGCCGAGTTCACCGACGAACGAGTCCCAGTTGAATACGGGTACCACGTGACGGATTCACCTGGTGCCGCAACGCCGGCTGGTTTCCCGCCGCGCACCGCCCGCGAACTCATGAACGGCCTGTACCGCACGCCCGGGCGTGCCCCGGAACCCACGAATCCCGAAAACAGCGGGTCCGGTGGCGTTGCCCCCTCGGAGCACGCTGAGACTATCTCGGACTACGATCGGGAGGATACCGTGCGCCTGAGGGGCGCATCCCACGTCGAGGATAGCCTGGAGGCCCCCAAGGGTTCAGGGGTCGTGGAAGAACCAGAGCCTTTGGAGGAGTGGGACGACTGGGAGGAATGGGAAGAGGAGGATGCCCCCGGAACCACCCGCAGAACGCGCTGGGGCATCTCGCCGCGAGCCCTGGTGCTCGTGGCGCTCATCGTTCTGGCGGTCATCATCTGGGGAGTTTCGCAGTTCTCGGCGGCGCCCCGCAGCGAGCCGGTAGCCCAGACGTCCATCGCGGCTTCGGGTACAGCTTCGGACACAGCGCAGGGGAGTGGGCAGGCGGCGGAGAGCGCGCATCCGACGCCCCAGCCCAGTTCGGTGACCGAGGTGCGGGTGCACGTGGCCGGGGCCGTCAACAACCCCGGCGTGTACACCCTCCCAGCGAACGGCCGCGCCGTGGATGCCATCGCTGCCGCATCCGGTGCCGCCGCTGATGCCGACCTGGACCGAGTGAACCTCGCAGGCGAGCTGACCGACGGCATGCAGCTCTACGTTCCGCGCCGAGGGGAAACCGCCGCTCCGGCACCGATTCAACCCCACACCGGTACCGCGCAGGGCGCCTCTCAAGGAGGCGGCTCACAACCTCAACGCACCCTCACCCCCTCCGGAGGCACGGGCACCACCGGCACCTCAGCCGCGTCACAGGGCTCGGTCAACATCAACACCGCGACCGCCGAGCAGCTGCAGAGCCTGCCGCGCATCGGCCCGGCCATGGCCCAGCGCATCATCACCTGGCGTGAGGCCCACGGCGGTTTCCGTAGCGTGGATGAGCTGGATGCGGTGCCCGGCATCGGCCCGACCCTGCTTGAGACTCTGCGTCCGCTGGTGACGGTCTGATGGGTGTCACTCGCACGTCACGTATCCCGGTCCTCGGAGGCAGTCGGCTGCGTAGCCTTTGCGGTAGTCTTCGGCACGGCTGGGCGGTGCAGGCCGAAGGGTGGAAGGAGCGCCGGGGGAGCGAGGAGCTGAGGGCCCAGGGGAGCCTTATCCACCTGGACCTGCGTCTTATCCCGGCTACGCTCACCCTCTGGGGATTCACCGTGTTGGCCCTGAATCGTGGAACCTGGGCGGTGCTGCACCCGGTGGCGTGCGTTCTGATTGGGATGTTGGGGTGCCTGGCTATAGCCTTGCTGGCACCGGGCGGCGGGGTGGATTCGCGCCTCGCGAAGGCACGGGGGCCCTTCCTCTTCCGTCTTACGGGTCAGGGCGTGTTGGTTACCTGCGTTATCGTTGCGCAGGCGGTACTGCTGTGCGTCACGGGGGTGGATGCCTCCCGCGCCACCCTGCAGCAGGCACAGGGCCGGTCCATCCGTCTGAGTGGTGTTGTGGAACAGGTGCGTCCCGTCGATCCGCGCACCGCCCTGACGGTCATCAGGCTGGAGGAAGTGCAGGGCCGTTCCGTGCGGGTAGCGGTCAACGAGCGGGTGCGCGTGTACACGCGTGCGGCCTCCATCAAGGCTAGTCAAGACGCGAAGGGGTCCCCAGGCTCGGGGAGTCGGCAGGTGCAGCCCGGAACGAGGGTGACGGCCATCGGTACTGTGGAGTTTGGTGAAGGCCCGTTCACCGCGACGGCTCGCCTGCGCGGAACGCTCTTCGCGCAGAACAACAGCTTGACGGGCGGAAACCCCGGCGGCCCGGACCCTCGAGGCATACTGACCGACCTTAAGGAACGGCTACGAGCTCACGGCCGGGAGGTCCTCGGAGCAGACTCGGCGGCGATCGTTCTGGGCACGGCCTACGGTGACGACTCCCTGATGAGCGCCACAATCCGTGAGGAGTACAAGCTCGGCGGGCTCAGCCACCTGACGGCGGTTTCCGGGGCGAATATCGCCCTCATGTTTGCCGCCGCGTATCGTCTGGTGCTGCGCGTGCGGCCATACCGCATCGCCACCGGTTACCTGCGTTGCCGCTCCTGGGCCGAGCGGTTGAGGGGGCTGAAGGGACTGCAGGAGTTGCGGCACGGTATTGCCGAGCGGGGCGGGGCGCGCGACCGCCCGACGAGGCGTGGCGGCGCGGGGCCAAGGCACAGTAGCGCGGGGCAGCGGCGCGCAAGAATCGCCTCTACCGGTTTGGTACCGGGAGGCGACCTCCCTCCGCTCGTTCGAAGGCTGAGCCTTTTGAGCGTCCCGCGCCGGGTTGTGGTGCTCTGCGGCATCGCGGCGGTGCTCGCCTACGCCATGCTGTTGGACTCTGAGGGTTCGGTGATTCGTTCTCTCGCCATGGGTCTGCTCGGTGCCTACGCGATGCTACGCGGTTCGGGCCGCCAATCGCTCGCCGCATTGCAGGTTACCGTGCTGGTTTGTCTGCTCGCGGCACCCCATCGCGCTTTGGACGCCGGATTCGCCCTCTCCGTCACGGCCACCTCCGCGCTCATCCTGCTGGGTCCGCCCCTGGCGCGCCTTTTCATGCGGGCCCTACCGGGATTCTGGGCACATGCGCTTGCGACCCCAATCGTGGCCTCCCTGTGGTGTACCCCGCTGATTCTGGCGATGAGCGGTAAGGTTCCGCTCTACGCGGTCCCGGCCAACCTCGCGGCGGCACCCCTTGCCCCCGTGAGCATGCTCGCCGGTTTGGCCGCCCTGGGATTCCTCGCGATGGGCATAGAGCCCCTGGCCGACCTTTGCCTGCGCGTCGGAGGACTCGCAGCGGCGGGTATCGAACGCATCGCTGTCATTGCGGCCCAAGCCCCCGGAAATCCCTGGGAACCGGGGAGCAACCTTCCGGCGGTACTCCTGAGCATCGCGGTCGTCGCGGGGGCCAGTGCACTGCTGTGGTGGGCGGATGCGCGCCGCTATCGTGCCGTGACCCACCGCCGTTACCTGCGGGTCGTCGCGCGGGGTACCGGCGAAAATATCACCGGCGGAAAGGAGGCAACCGACGCGGAGAGGATATGATGGATACTCAGCGGAACCCCGCGAGACAAACCCAACAGAAGGCGAGTGATGAGCGTGGCAGGTCAGCGTACACCCCAGCGTGGTCGAGGAGGATACGGTCGCCGCGGCGGCCCCGCCCTCGACACCGCGTGGCGTACCGTCACCCCGGCACCCGCCGTTATGCTCTACGGCCCGGAGGAGTACTTCGCCTCCCGCGCTGCGGCACGCCTGCGTGAGCTCTTCCGCGAGGCGCACCCCGAGGTGGACCGTGTTCAGATTAACGCCGCCACCTACACGGCGGGGGAGCTGACCCTGCAGGTGTCCCCCTCACTCTTCGGTTCAGCCAAAATAATTGAGGTGGAGAACGTTGCCACCATGAGCGAGGACTTTCTCACCGACGCCCTGGCCTACCTGAAGGCTCCCGAGCCGGACATCATGCTGATTCTGAACCACTCGGGCGGTAACCGAGGCAAGAAGCTCATCGACCTGGTGCGCTCGCAGTTCACCCTCGTCAACTGCAAGGCTCTCAAAACCGATCGCGAGAAGGGCGAGTTCCTGGCCAGCGAGTTTTCGGCCGCCCGCCGGCCCATCACCGGGGGAGCACTGGCCCTGCTGACCGCCGCCGCATCGGACACCGCCGAGCTGGCCGCCGCCTGCCAGCAGCTGCTTGCCGATATCCCCGGTGAGATTACCGAGGAATCCGTGAACCTCTACTACGGTGGCCGCACCGAGGTCACCGCGTTCCGCGTGAGCGACGCCGCCATCTCGGGTAACGCCCCCGAAGCCTTGCGCCTGCTCCGCCACGCGTTGGCCACCGGAACTGAACCGATTCCGATGCTCGGCGCGCTCGCCATGCGCATCCGCAATATTGCGCGCGTGCACCACGCGCGCATGAGCGCTAACGAGCTGGCGCGTGAGGTGGGCATGGCGCCGTGGCAGGTGGAGCAGGCTCAGCGCGATGGCCGCCGTTTTACCGGCGCTCAGCTGGCGCATATTGTGCAGCTTCTGGCCGATGCTGACGCCCAGCTTAAGGGCGAGTCGCTGGATGCGGTGTACGCCGTGGAGCGCGCGGTGCTGGCGATTGCGTTGCCCACCCGCGACTAGTGCATAATGGTGCGCATGCTTGAATTCCTGAAGAAAATTTTCTTTGCCCTGCTTCCCTTCCTGCAGAAGGCGGCAGAGGAGGCCCTTAACGAGGTGGCCTCCTCTCAAGGCTCCGAAGGTTCGCACGAATCGAAGGGCGAGGAACGCCGCGCATCCTCACAGTCTTCACCCAAGCCGAGCGCTCCGAAGCCTTCCTCGGCACAGTCCTCGGCACCCAAGCCGTCCGCACCGACCTCGACCGGCGCATCCGACGGTTCGGACTACCCGGGCGATTACCGCGACATGATTAACTTTGAGTACTCGCCTTCCCTGGACGGCGACGCTGACCCGGGTGAAATCGTGTGGACGTGGGTTCCTTTCGAGGAGGACCACTCGCAGGGTAAGGACCGCCCGGTGCTTCTGGTGGGTCGTGACGGTGAGTACCTGCTGGCGCTGATGATGACCAGCAAGAATCACAATAACCGTGAGCACGCTGATCCGAACTACCTTGATATTGGTTCGGGTCCGTGGGATCCGCAGGGCCGCGCTTCTGAGGTGAAGCTGAACCGTGTGATTCGTGTTCGCCCGGATTCTATGCGCCGTGAGGGTGCGGTTATGCCGGAGGATACGTTCCGCCTGATTGAGCGTGCGTGGACTCGCCATAACGGCTAGCACCCTGTGCCGGTAGTTTCACCGGCGGCCGGTGCCAATTATCTGCGCCGGATGTGGGGGTTGCGTGTAGCGGTTTTCACAGTATTTTTCTCATCGCGAGGGCCTGTCGTGGAGGCTGTTCATCTGGTATTATGTGTGGTTGAGTGTCCGATGGTCATCGGGCACTGCTGGCCGGTTGCCATAGGCATCCCCACGCCGCTCAGTCGATGATCGGCCAGCGTCGCCCTCACCGACCAATAAGACAAAACAGAAAGTTTAATTGTGGCTAACATTAAGTCTCAGAAGAAGCGTATCCTCACCAACGAGAAGGCTCGCCTGCGTAACAACGCTGTAAAGTCCGAGCTGAAGACCGCGACCCGCAAGGTCAAGGCTGCTGTTGAGGCACAGAACCAGGAAGCTGCCGTTGAGGCTCTGCGTTTTGTGAACCGTAAGCTGGACAAGGCTGTTTCCAAGGGTGTTCTGCACAAGAAGACCGCTGCAAACAAGAAGTCCGGTCTTGCTGCGCTGGTAAACAAGGCTTTCTAAAACTTGCGGGGTACGTGAGTATCCCTATGGTTTAGGGCAAATACCCCCGAAATCCCTTATTTATAAGGGGTTTCGGGGGTATTTTTTCATGCCAAAACTGCAAATGGTGACAGTCTAGTAGCAGTTTAGAGAGATTTCAAAGTGGGGAGTAAATGGGGACCAAATCTAGCCCGCCAGCCCTTCCAGTGCTTCCGCAAACGCCGCCTGCTTACTCCGCTGCACATAGGCAGATCTCGTCATCTCCTCCGACGCATGACCAAGCTGCAACGATGCCTCCGCAATACCCAACCTCTCATCCAAGAAAGTGGCAGTGGTCTTCCTCAACACATGCCAGGTCACCCACTCCAACTCAGAGCCCTTGAGCGCCCGCACTAGCCAGTTTCGCGCAGAGTTATATGCAAGTGGAGCGCCACCCTGTTCAAACACGAACACGGCACCCTCACGGGCCTCTGAGTGTCGCCTCCGAAGCATCTCAAGAACAAAAGGCGGCACCTGCAAAGTACGAACCTCATGGTCAAACATGTGCATGGTGTTTGATGTTAGCTTCTCGCGGGTGGGTGTATCTGGATGCCCAGTCTGCGGGTGCTGCTCGACAGTGGCATGCTGATTGTGATTGTCAGATTGTGCCTGCGTGGGGTAAGAAGACTCCTAAGATTGCCGGGTATGACCCTGATGCATTGTATGCCCAGTATGAGGTTGCTCGTGATGCTGTGGTTGCCCGTAAGCAGGGGAAGCATGGGTATTCTCCTTCGTTGGCGGAGGTGGCTTCGTCATGGCGGGAGATGTATAACCGTGGTCGGGGTGAGAGTGTTCAGATGCCTAAGGTGTTGCGGGACTATTCGTCTGGGTGGCCGGAGTTTTTGGAGTTGTTGAGTCCTGGGCAGTGGCAACATATTTTGGTTCGTCATGGTGAAGGTGGGACTGCTCCTACTACTTTTGGCACATTAGACCCTGGGGATATAGCTATTCTTCTGTTAGGTGTAGTTCAAACTCCTATATCTGAATGGGAACCCGGGAAATTTCCCGGGACGCACGTAATCACGAAAGAAATACCCAGAGTAGGAAAAATCTTAGTTGCTGTAAGTAAAGAAGATGATAAACTGAAAGTTAAATCGATTTATCCGTTTAGGTAGTCTGGGCGTGAATGTATATGCTAGATTGGGAAGAAGCTAAGGTTCTTTCTGGGTACATGGTTTCTCTTCCTATTGTGCGTAAAGATAAGTGGGCTACTCACTTTGATGCCGTGGGGGAGTGGGAAATGTCTTTGTCGTGCTCCGCCGCTGATTGTATAGAAGCTGGGTTGTCGATGCCGAAAGATGTTTTAGAGAAGGCAGACTTAGAGATTATCCCAGAGGACATTTTAACTTCCATTCAGAAACTGGCTACTGAAGACTTCGACTACGAGGAACATATAGACTTTCTCGACCGTTAGATTTTAGGTGTGGCAAGGCCCTGTGCACGGTGTGCGTGCACGGGGCTTTTGTGTACCCATTTTTGAGTTTTCCACTGTACGCAGCGGCACCGCCCGCCCGGTGACGAAACCGCTTGCGGTTTGTGGAAGAGCCCGTATAGTGGGAACTATCGGCGGTACCGCACACCGCCCGCGCCTATCATGAGCGCCCTAAGCGGCGTTGCATGTATCGCCGATGTGGGCACACATTTTTTGCATATTATCAGGAGGTTCCCCATGAGTAGCGAGATCGCAGAAGAAGCTTACGATTATCGTGAAGACCCTGAGTATTGGCGTGCCCCGTTCGATTTTACGAAGCCCATATCTGATGCAAATACTCCGGAGGGGTGGATGCGTGCTGAGTTGAATGGGCGTTTTTTTAATGCTCCGGTGGCGCGCCCCGGTGCCGAATATGAGTGGGGTCTGGCAGAGATTAAGCGTAGGTATGAAGCTCAGGAATTCCCCTTCGACGATAGCGAAGTAACCCTTTTGTATCGTGAGAAGGTAGCTAATGGTGAGTTGCCGGATGTTTATGCTGGCACTCCATACGATTTGGCGCTTCTGCCTTTCTAAAACTTGCGGGGTGCGTGAGTACCTCTCTGGTTTAAGGGCAGAGACCCCCTGTGTTCCCCCTCCTCTAAGGGGAACGCAGGGGGTTTCCTTTTCGTGTATACTGGGGTTAAGGAGTTAAACGACCCCTCTGAAACCCTGAGCCTCACCTATTGGTGCGGCAATAACGCTTGGGCGGCCGCGGCTTTATGCTTCGGTCTAGAAGACACCGGAGGCACCACCGGTTAGCTCCTCATAACTTTTGTGAAAGGCATCCTGCTAAGTGGTGGGGTGCCTTTTGCTATGCCCGCACGCCGTGGTTTTATGACGCACAGATTTGGGGGAGGCGCCCGCCCGGTGACGAAACCGCTTGCGGGTCGCACGGGAGCCCGTATAGTGGGGACTATCGGCGGTACCGCACACCGCCCGCACCATATAGATAGCCCGGGGGAGCGAGCACCGCCGATACACACCACACAACCACCGACCACGAGCTAAGGACAACGATGAGCCAGCCGAACTTCCCTCCCGCCCGGCTCTTTGATGCTTTCGCCAAGGCCGCCTCCACAGAACAGCCCGCGAAGAAGGGCCTTCTCGGCAAGCTGCGCCTGAGCGAATCCTCCGAGGAGGACAACTACACGACCGTCATGCTGGTCGGTTTCAACTCCGCGAAGGAACCCCCGGGCAACGGTGAGGACGCCCTCGACGTGATTCACCGCGCATTCGACCCGTGCGATGAGAGCCCCGGCTTCGACATGGACGACTTCTACGACTATGGTTCCGTCGCCCCGCAGCTACTGAACAGCGACGACTCCGAATCTACGGTCCTGGTGTGGCCCAAGATGTTCTACAACATGGTCACCATCCCGGAGCGCCACCTGCGCCTACTCGTGGTGACCGGCCCCGCCCCCAGCCTGTGCATGCAGCGGTTCATGACCCGCTTCTTCAAGTACGTGAAGAAACTCCACGTGGACCACGCAATTTTCGTTGAGACCTTCGAGGATCAGGTGGCGCACACCCGCCCGTACCCGTACACGCTGACCACTCACGACGAGAAGCTGGCAGCCATCCCCGGTATTCTGCACGAAGACTACACCGGCCCCACCTCGGTGACGATGGCGATGTCTGCACTCGCCGCCGAGTACGGCCTGTCTTCCTCGGTCATGTTGCGTATGAGCATCCCGGGGTATCTGAGCTTTGACCAGCAGAACCCGCGCGCGGTCGTGAGCCTAATCGAGGCGCTGGAGGTCATCCTCGGCATTAAGGTCGAGTCTGAGGAGTACGACCACCTGCGCGCCCACGCCGATGAGTGGGAGGCAGAGCTCGCCGAAGAAATGGCGAAGGACTACGAGAAGGTTGAGCTGGTGCGTGAGATCGAGCAGAAGATGGATTCGACTCTGCGCACTGTCTCCGGCGAGGTGATTGCTGAGGACATTGAGGGCTACCTGGATTCCCTCAGCGGCGCCTCCGAGAGCGTGAACCCTGCCGATGATGGTGCGGGATCCGCGGAGGATTCTTCGGAACGTTAGGTCCGTTCGCGCATCGGCCGCGGGTATGGGAAAATGATAGACAACTATGCCCATACCCGCAGCCAGCATCTCGAAAGGATGATGTGATTGGCACCCATGTCGAAGAACCCGCCCGTTCCGGCGGCGACCGACCCCGCGATTATTCGCAACTTCTGCATTATCGCCCACATTGACCACGGTAAGTCCACCCTCGCGGACCGCATGCTGCAGGCCACTGGCGTGGTTGCCCCGCGCGACATGAAGGCGCAGTACCTGGACCGCATGGACATTGAGCGTGAGCGCGGCATCACCATTAAGTCTCAGGCCGTGCGCATGCCCTGGGATGTTGACGGCGCCTCCTACGCGCTGAACATGATTGACACCCCCGGCCACGTGGACTTCACCTATGAGGTGTCCCGCTCCCTGGCCGCGTGTGAGGGTGCGCTTCTGCTCGTGGACGCCGCGCAGGGTATTGAGGCTCAGACCCTGGCGAACCTGTACCTGGCGATGGAGAACGACCTGACCATCATCCCGGTGCTGAACAAGATTGACCTTCCCGCGGCTCAGCCCGATAAGTACGCCGAGGAGCTGGCAAACCTGATTGGTTGCGAGCCGGATGAGGTTCTGCGCGTATCGGGTAAGACCGGTGAGGGCGTTGAGGCTCTGCTGGACCGCATTGTGGAGGCGATTCCCGCCCCGCAGGGTGACGCATCCGCCCCGGCGCGCGCCATGATTTTTGACTCGGTGTACGATTCGTACCGCGGCGTGGTCACCTATGTGCGTGTTGTGGACGGTAGCCTGCAGCCGCGCCAGAAGATTAAGATGATGTCCACCGGTACTGAGCATGACCTGCTTGAAATCGGTGTGATTTCCCCGGAGCCTGTCCCGTCGAAGGGCCTGGGCGTGGGTGAGGTGGGTTACCTCATTACCGGCGTGAAGGACGTCCGTCAGTCCCGTGTGGGTGATACCGTCACCTCCGCCGCGAAGCCTGCACAGGAGTCCCTGGGCGGTTACGAGGACCCCAAGCCGATGGTATTCTCTGGCCTGTTCCCGATTGATGGTTCGGACTACCCGGCGCTACGTGACGCACTGGATAAGCTGAAGCTTAACGACGCCGCGCTGATTTACGAGCCGGAGACTTCTGCCGCTCTGGGCTTCGGTTTCCGCTGTGGCTTCCTGGGTCTGCTGCACCTTGAGATTGTGCGTGAGCGCCTGGAACGCGAGTTTAACCTGGACCTGATTTCGACCGCACCGAACGTTATTTACGATGTGGTGGACGAGGCCGGCAACGCTAAGCGTGTGACCAACCCGAGCGAGTTCCCCGAGGGTAAGGTTGCGACGATTCGCGAGCCCATGGTGGCGTGTACGATTATTGCCCCGAGTGAGTACATTGGCGCGATTATGGAGCTGTGCCAGGCTCGCCGCGGCCAGATTGGTGGCATGGATTACCTCTCTGCTGACCGTGTGGAGATGCGTTACCGCCTGCCTCTGGCAGAGATTGTGTTCGACTTCTTCGATCAGCTGAAGTCCCGCACCCGCGGTTACGCGTCGCTGGACTGGAAGTTCGACGGCGAGGAAGAGGCCGACCTGGTGAAGGTCGACATCCTGTTGCAGGGTGAGAAGGTGGATGCGTTCAGCGCCATTACTCACCGCGATAAGGCGTACTCGTACGGCCTGATGATGACCTCGAAGCTGCGTGAGCTGATTCCTCGCCAGCAGTTTGAGGTGCCGATTCAGGCGGCTATCGGTTCGCGTATTATTGCCCGCGAGAATATCCGTGCGATGCGTAAGGACGTTCTGTCCAAGTGTTACGGTGGCGATATTTCGCGTAAGCGTAAGCTGCTGGAGAAGCAGAAGGAAGGCAAGAAGCGCATGAAGATGGTCGGTCGCGTGGAGGTTCCTCAGGAAGCCTTCATTGCGGCACTGTCTTCGAGCGAGGAGAAGGAAAAGAAGAAGTAGGCTTCGCTGCTTCGTCGCTTTTCCGGCTGTGTGCTGACCTGTTTGTGTGGAGAACCCGGCTGGTGCCTCGTGTACCGCCGGGTTCTCTGCACGCTGTCTGTTGATGCCACCCGCCCAGCCGCATGCGCGGTGCCCATATTTGATTCACTACTCGTACACCCACCTCCAGGAGGCAGAATGCCCGCCCAGCCCACCGGCGACCCCGCACCCCGCGACGGGCGCATCCCCGCCACCAGCGCGGCAGGATGCGAAACCCGCGACTTCAGCCTCTACGTGCACATCCCCTTCTGCTCCGTACGCTGCGGCTACTGCGACTTCAACACCTACGCCACCGAAGACTTCGGCGACGGCATCGGCCTGGGCACCTACGCCGACGACGCCATCGCAGAAATCCTCTTCGCCGCCCGCACCCTCGAAGCATCCGGCGTCGCAAAACGCCCCATGCACACCGTCTTCTTCGGAGGCGGCACCCCCACCAGACTGCCCGCCCGCGACCTCGTGCGCATCCTGCAGGTAGCCATCGACGTATTCGGCCTCGTCGAGGGCGCAGAAGTCACCACCGAAGCGAACCCCGACTCCGTGACCCGCAAAGACCTGCAGACCCTCAAGGACGGCGGGTTCACCCGCGTGTCCTTCGGCATGCAGTCCGTCGTACCCGAGGTGCTGAAGGTGCTCGACCGCACCCACACGCCGTCGAACGTGCCGAAGGTCGTCGCCTGGGCCAAGGAGGTCGGCCTGCAGGTGTCTGTGGACCTGATTTACGGTTCGCCGGGGGAGAGCCTGCAGCAGTGGGAGCAAAGCGTTCGCGCCGCAATCTCTTACGAACCCGACCATATTTCGGCGTACTCGCTCATCGTCGAAGACGGCACCAAGCTTGCCGCGCAGATTCGCCGCGGCGAGTACACCATGCCCGATGAGGACCTCATGGCGGACATGTACCTGCTCGCCGAAGAGCTGCTCACAGAAGCCGGCTACAACTGGTACGAGGTCTCCAACTACTCGCGCAGCGAGGACACCCGCAGCGACCACAACCTCGCCTACTGGCGCAACCAGGACTGGTGGGGCATCGGCCCCGGCGCGCACTCGCACGTGAACGGTACCCGCTGGTGGAACGTGAAGCACCCGGTGCCGTACGCGCAGAAGGTGCGTGCGGGGCAGTCCCCCGCGGCGGCACGTGAAGTGCTGGACGCCTCAACCCGAGCCTTCGAGACCATCATGCTCATGATTCGTGTGCGCGAAGGCCTGGCGATGCGCGAGCTACTCGCGGTGCACGATGAGGCGCAGCTGGGCGCCTCGTTGCGCTGGCTCATCTCCCAGGGGCTCATTGAACCGGATGCGCTCACCGCCTCCGCCGAGCCCGACCCGGATGCGTACGTGCGCCTGACCCTCAAGGGCCGCCTGCTCGGCGACGCTGTGACCCGAGAACTACTACCGGAGGTCTCGGAGGCCGCTGGAGACTAGCCTTCAGGCTTAGGTCGTACGTTTCCAGAGTCCGGGGGCTGGAGCCCCATCCCGCTGAACTCTACTAAATCGCGCGAATGTTACACGAGAAATTTTAGAAATTTTTCTCAGAGATTTTTGTCAGGTATCGGTGGGTTTTGATGTGGAGTTGTTGGGTTTGAACCACAAATTTTCGCTGGACTAGCTTAAAAATATGTGGGTTTTGGGTGGGTTTCCGCGAGGGACCACCCACCGGATTTTGGAGGTATCCTCGCCTCCAAAAAAACTTTCCCCAAAAAGCGTTTTTCAAGTTGTGGTTGAAGGTTAGGCTGTGCAATAATAGTTCATGGCAGGACGGTATATGTCTAACAGCGTGTTCTCGTCTTTGCTGAAGTTGAGTGAATACGGTTGTGGGCTCCTGGCAACAGGGGCCCACGATCGTTTAACGATGATTTTCTACGAGATCGTTTGACGCCTTTGCGCACCTCTCGACTCCACCATGGTTTTCACCGGCTCACGGATGACATGGACGACACAAAACCGACTCAACGGGCAGGTTCAATAGGCGAGCCACCGTGTGCTAAAGACGCAGACTTAAACCGACAGATTACCCCCAGCAGCTTTACACAATAGGGGTCTGCACCACTCGGTGCGGACCCCTACCACGTATTCAAAAATGTAGCGCTATGCTCGTGAACGAACGGCGACCGGTTCGGCGCTAGTTGCTCTTCACCACACGGTCGAGCAGGCGCGGGTTCATACGGTAGCTGTACGGCTCGCCGCGGTTGACTTCAATGCCGGCACGTACCGAAGCAATCGCCATAAATAGCCACACGAGCATCCCCAGAACCAGGGCAATATTGCCCAGGCCGGGCACGAAGCCCAGGACAAAGCAGGCAACAATCAGCACAGAGGGCACGAGGGTGAAATTCATAGCCTCGAAAGCTTCCTGCTCAGCAAAAGGTGCGTTACGGCGGCTCACGTAGAACACCGCAGCGGAGGGAAGAATGCCGAGAATCCCCCCGAAATGCGCGAGAGTCGCGCGGTTACGGTCCTGAATCACGCTAATCTTGCGGGTTTTCTGAGGCCCGGTGGCCGGGTGTGCGTCGTTAGTCACGAAAATCCTGGTTCAATCGAAGTATCTGTGGTGGTCTCCACCGGGCGACGAATCCGCCCCAATGGGGCAAGACCGTACAGGCAGTGACGGCCCTTGAGTGTAGTGAAGCACCGCCGCGGCTCAACAGAGCGGCCGCACCGGTGCTTCACCATTGTACCGCTTCGAACCATCCCTGCCGGTGGTTAATGCCCTGGGTTGCAAGGTTCTGAGCAAACTCACATCCTCACCACCGAGCATAGCGGGGCTACGCGCCGGGCTCGGTCAGAAAATCGATGAGCGACTCCACCGGCCCCAGCAGGGTCGGGTCGAGGTCGGCGTACGAATCCACTCGCGAAAGAATGTGCTTCCAGGCCTGCGCCACATCCGCCTGCGTCTCGTGCGGCTGGCCCAGACGGCGCAGCGTGCCCTTCTTAAAGTCCTCACCGCGCGGCACCTGCGGCCAAGCCTTCAGACCCAGAACCGAAGGCTTGACCGCCTGCCAAATGTCGATGAACGGATGGCCCACAATCTTCACGTGCCCCGCCGCACCCGGAACGGCCAGCGCCTCCGCAACGATGCGCTGCTCCTTCGTGCCCTCAATCAAGTGATCCACCAGGATGCCCAGGCGGCGGCCCGGCCCCGGAGCAAACTCACGCACCGCACCGGCCAGGTCATCCACACCGTGTAGCGGCTCCACCACAATGCCCTCGACGCGCAGGTCGTGGCCCCAAACCTTCTCTACCAGCTCGGCGTCGTGCAGACCCTCAACCCAGATGCGGGAGGCGCGCGCCACCCGCGCGGGGGCGTTCTTTACAGCGATGGAACCCGACCGAGAAATCGTGCGCTTGGGAGCCTTCGCGGGTGTTGGAGCAACAATCTCAACGGGCTCGCCCTCAATCAGATAGCCGGTGCCGAGCGGGTAATTCTTCACGCGACCCTTGGCGTCCTCCAGACCGAAGAATATAGCGCCGCCGATGCGTTCTGCGCGCACCACCTCACCCACCCAGCCGTCCACGCTCTCGATGAGCAAGCCTCGCTGTAGCGGTACTTTGCGCGGGGGCGGGGCCTTGCGGCTCAGGCGGTCTGCGTTCAGATCCTGTGCACCCCAGCCGTAGGGGGAGTGGTGGGTACTCAAGGTATTCTCCTTCGGATGGTGCGGACATGGCTCGTGAGAGTTGGCCTCGGGCGCTTAAAAACGCCGCACCCAATAAACGCCAATAAGCCGGAAGCGCGCCGCGGATTAAGCGGATAGCGGGAGCGGCCCCTTTCAGCCTAGCCATTGTATCGGCTCGCGTACACTATCCCATAGAATTGATACGACTATGGCGGCGGCGCACTCATCGAGCGCCGTCACCATCTTGAGAGGAACAGGAACACAAACACATGAGCCACTACGAGACTCTCGGCGTATCGAATGACGCCAGCCCCGAAGAAATCAAGAAGGCCTACCGCAAGAAGGCACGTCAGCTACACCCCGACGTCAACCCCTCCGAGGATGCAGCCGAAGAATTCAAGCGCGTCACCCTCGCCTACGAAGTGCTCTCCGACCCCGAAAAGCGCCGTAACTACGACACTACCGGCGACGAGCAGGGCCGCGCGGGCTCCCCCGGAGGCGGCGGCTACCCGGGCGGCGGATTCAGCGGCTTCGGCGGATTCGAAGACCTGCTGAACATGTTCACCGGCGGCGCCGCGGGCGCACGCGGCCCCGCATCCCGCGTTCGTCAGGGCCAGGACGACCTGATTACCGTCTCCATCAGCCTGCAGGAGGCAGTGTTCGGTGTTGAGAAGACCATTGAGCGTCGCTCCGCCGTGACCTGTAAGTCCTGTAACGGTGAAGGCACCGCCGAGGGCACCCAGCCCGAAACCTGCACCACCTGCTCCGGCCACGGCTACATGCAACGCCGCGTACAGTCCATCCTCGGCACCGTTATGCAGCAGGTCGAATGCCCCGACTGCCACGGCTACGGCACCGTCATCAAGACCCCCTGCGCCGAATGTCACGGCCAGGGCCGCGTACGCGAAGACGTACCGCTGACCTTCACGATTCCCGCCGGTGTGCACGACCAGGCACGCATCCGCCTGCGCGGCAAGGGCGAGGCAGGTCTGCACGGTGGCCCCAACGGCGACCTGTACGTTGACCTGAACGTCAAGCGCGACAAGTACTTCAGCCGCGAGGGCGACAACCTGGTCACCACCGTGAACATCCCCATGGCCGCTGCGGCACTGGGCACCGCTATCCCGTTGAAGACCTTCGACGGCGACCAGGAAGTCACCATCCCCGCCGGCACCCAGAGCGGCGACGTCATCACCCTCAACGGCCTGGGCGCAACCGTGCTCGGTACCGAACGCCGCGGTAACCTGCTCGTGCGCGTTCAGGTGACGACCCCGACCGATCTGACCGAGGAGCAGAGCGAGCTACTGCGCCAGTTCGCGGCCCTGCGCAACGAGCCGCTGAACGAAGCTTCCCAGGTGAAGCACCGCGGTGGCCTGTTCTCCCGCCTGAAGGACCAGTTCAAGTAAATCTCTGTAGCGGATGCGGTGGCCGCCGGGCCTTTCCGGTGGGCACCGCATCCGCCACATTTATGCGCAGACCCCCCGAGAGGGGAGCTAGCCTCGCCCGCCCTGCCGCTGTATTAAATCGCACCGTCCACACGAAACACCGCACGAATACAAGGAGCACCATGAGCGCCCCCATCTTCTACATCAGCGCCGAAGAGTACGAGACCCTCACCCCCGGCGCATCCTTCGAGCTGGACGGTCCCGAGGGTAAGCACGCCCTCGTCAAGCGCATGGAAGTGGGGGAGAGCATCGACCTGGGTGACGGCACCGGACGCCGAGCCGTGGGCACCGTGCATTCCCTGACTGACCGTGGCGTTATCGTGCACGTGGAGCAGCTTCGCGAGGAGCACACCAGCCCCAGCATCTACCTGGTGCAGGCGCTCGCGAAGGATGGTCGCGACTTGCTCGCCATCGAAACCGCGACCGAGCTGGGCGTGTACGGTGTGCTTCCGTGGAGCGCGGACCGCTCCATCGTGCGGTGGAAGGGGGAGCGCGCCTCCAAGGCACACACCAAGTGGCAGAATACTGTCACCGCCGCGGCGAAGCAGTCGCGCCGCGCACTCATTCCCGAAGTGTACGACCTGTACAGCACCGCCGACCTGGTGGAGCTCATTGAAGAAGTTGCCGGCTCTGAGCAGTCCGCCGCCGTGTTCATCCTGCATGAGCAGGCGACCGAACGCCTCAGCGCCCTGGCACGCAAGCTCGTGGAGGCAGAGAACCTGCCCGAAGAAATCTACCTGCTCGTCGGCCCCGAAGGCGGCATTAGCGACCGCGAGGTGCAGCTCTTCACCGAGGCTGGCGCGCACCTGGCGCTGCTGGGGGACGAGGTGTTGCGTTCTTCCACCGCGGGCTCGGCCGCCATGTGCACCCTGAACGTGGTGCTGGGCCGCTGGTAGAGCGCCCGCTACTGGAACCCAGCCGGGGCGTGACGCATCACACCCATCTATACTTGTAAATACATCACTAGCCAAGGAGCCCATATGACTACCTCCCGACCTCTGTCGACCGCACGCACCGTATCCTTCAAGAGCGCCGCAGAGATGATTGCCGTCCTCGGCCCACACGATGCGCACCTGGCTATCATCGAGGACTACTTCGAGCAAATTAGCATGCGCCCCAAAGACCTGGACGTGCTCATCACTGGCCCCTCCGAGGCCGTCAACACCGCCGCTAAGTTGCTGCATGAACTGCGCGTGCTCTCTAGCCACGGCACGCAGATTACCGTGCAGGTCATTCACCGACTCATGGGTATGCTCGGCGACGAGCTGAGCAACCCGGCGCATTCGCTGTCCACGAGCATCCTGTCTACCCGTGGCACCACGATTCGCCCCAAGACCATTAACCAGAAGAAGTACGTGGATGCTATCGACGCGAACACCGTCATCTTCGGTATTGGCCCGGCGGGTACCGGTAAAACCTATCTCGCTATGGCGAAGGCTGTGCAGGCGCTACAGAGCAACGAAGTAAACCGCATTATCCTCACCCGCCCTGCTGTGGAAGCCGGTGAGCGTCTAGGCTTCCTGCCCGGCACCCTCAACGAAAAAATTGACCCGTACCTGCGTCCTCTCTACGACGCGCTACACGACATGATCGAGCCCGAAGCCATCCCCAAGCTCATGGAGGCGGGCACCATTGAGGTCGCCCCGCTGGCGTACATGCGCGGCCGCACCCTCAACGACGCGTTCATCATCCTCGACGAGGCGCAGAACACCACCGCCGAACAGATGAAGATGTTCCTGACCCGCCTGGGCTTCGGCTCGAAAATGGTCATCACCGGTGACATCACCCAGATTGACTTGCCCGGTGGTGCCGCATCCGGTCTGAAGCAGGTGCGCAACATTCTGCAGGGCGTGGAGGATATTCACTTCAGCATCCTGGAATCCTCCGACGTGGTGCGTCACACCCTGGTCTCGAATATTGTGTCCGCCTACAACCAGTGGGGTGAGGATCAGAAGGCTATGGAACGCAAGCGCAACCGCAAGGTCAAGCGCGCCACCATCGAGGCTGCGGCCGAGAAGCTTCTGGACCGCGCCGGCATCAACGGCGGCTCCGAAAAGAACGTTGAGAAGAACACCGAGAACGCACAGAGCGCGCAGGAAGGACGCTAAACGGTGGCAGAGATCGAATTCGACTGTGAAGAACCCGCAACCGGTGCCGACCCGGCAACCGACGCCTTCATCCGCGAATCTTTCGAAGCGGTAGATACCGAGGTACTCACCCGCCTCGTCGAGCACGCCTTCAAGCGTATGCACCTTGCCGAGGACACCTACCTGTCCATCGCCATCGTGAACGAAGACGAAATGGAGCGCGTGCACATCGAATGGATGGACCTGCCCGGCGCAACCGACGTGATGAGCTTCCCCATGGACGAGCTGGAACCGGGAACCCCCGAAAACCCCTCCAGCGGCATGCTCGGCGATATCCTTCTCTGCCCGCCCGTTGCCGCACGTCAGGGCGCGGATGCGGGCCACAGCACCCTCGACGAGCTGTGCCTGCTCACCACCCACGGTATTCTGCACTGCCTGGGCTATGACCACGGTACCGCCGAAGAGGAAGCCGAAATGTTCGGTATTCAGCGCTCCATCCTCGAAGAGTTCCTGGGCCGACCCGCACCGGTCGAAACCCGACACTAGGGGAGCGGCATGGGTATTTTCATCTCGATTCTGCTGGCCGTCGTAGCGCTTGGCTTCACGGTGGTGGCCGCGATTGCCGAGACAGCGTTCACGTACTTGCCGCACAACGAGGCTGAGGAGGCCGTGGAGGCGCATCCCGGCACGCTTGGCGCACACGTTCTGGAACGCACGCTCAAGGGTGAGTCCGAGGTGTACACGCACCCGTTGCGTCTGACCCGCCTGCTGGCTGCGGCCACTGCGGTGCTGGCAACCATGACTTTCTGGCTGGAGCTCGTGGGGGTTCAGGTTCTCGCGGCGTTCCTGACCCTCGTGCTGGTTGCGTTCATCGGCTACCCGGTGTTGCACGTGCTGGCGCGTTCGGCGGGTCGTAACCGCCCGGTTTCGTCGATTCGCGTGCTGGCCCGCCTGGTGCACTATCTGTCGAAGCTGCTGGCCCCCGTGACCGGCCTGCTTGATCAGCTCTCAAAGCGCATCGCCCCGGCACGTGAGGCGGAGGCCCCCGCCGGTGTGTTCGAGGAGGAGGAGCTGCGCGAATTCCTGGAGCGTGCCTCCGACGCTGAGACCATCGAGGACGACGAGGCGCAGATGGTGCAGTCCGTGTTTGAGATGGATGACCTGCGCATCCGCTCGCTCATGGTGCCCCGCACCGATATGCTCACCGTGGGCCGCGACGTACCGCTACGCGAGGCGCTGAGCCTGTTCCTGCGTTCGGGCTACTCTCGCATGCCGGTGATTGGAGATTCGAGCGACGAGATTCTGGGTATTCTCTACCTCAAGGATTCGATGCGCACCTACATTCTGCACTCCGAGGCTCCCGAGGGTAACCCCATGCCGACCCTGGTGGAGATTATGCGCCCGGCCCGATTTGAGCCCGAGACGAAGCGTGCCATGGACCTGTTGCGCGATATGCAGCGCGAATCAACCCACGTGGCCGTGGTCGTGGACGAGTATGGCGGAACCGCCGGCCTGGTTACCCTGGAGGATCTCATCGAGGAGCTCGTGGGTGATATTTCCGACGAGTACGATCACGAACGCCCCGAGTACACGCTCAATGACGATGGTACGTTCCGTCTCTCAGCCCGCTTGGGTATTGACGAGCTCGGCGAGATTTTCGGTATCGACCTGGAAGATGAGGACGTTGACACGGTCGGCGGTCTGCTCGCCAAGCACCTGGGTATGGTGCCGATTGTGGGTTCTGAAACTACCATTCACGGTATCCACATTCGCGCGATTGGTTCTTCGGGACGCCGCCATCAGGTGGATATGCTGCAGGCCTGGTACGAGCCGCCTCGCGAGGATGAGGAGGGTCAGGGCCGGGAAGAAACCGGTGATGACGCCCCGGGTACCCGTGAGCTCCCCGCACTCGAAACGAAGGTTCAGCCCAGGGGAGAGCTTTCATAGCCGCCCCTGCATCATCTCGCAAGGCCCCGCCGACCACGATACGTCGCCGCATACGGCGCACACGACATCACCCCTCTCGCAGGGGATTATCGAAGGAGAAACACATGGACCAGGAGTACACCCCGCTCGATTTGGGCTCTCTTGACCTGAACGCACCGCTGCCGACCTACCCCCCGAACTTCCGTTCGGGTTTCGCCTCGCTAGTAGGCCGCCCCAACGCCGGTAAGTCGACGCTGACGAACGCGCTGGTCGGCCAGAAGGTTGCTATCACCTCGAACCGTCCGCAGACGACCCGCCACACGATTCGCGGTATCGTGCACAAGGATGATTACCAGCTGATTCTGGTGGACACCCCTGGTATTCACCGCCCCCGCACCCTGCTGGGTGAGCGCCTGAACGACCTGGTGGCCGGCACCCTCTCGCAGGTGGATGTGCTGGGCTTCTGCATTCCGGCGAACGAGAAGATTGGTCCGGGTGACCGCTACATCGCCTCGCAGCTGGTGGCTTCGAGCAACAAGCCGGTCGTCGCAATTGTGACCAAGGCCGATACTGTGAACTCTGACGAGTTGCGCGAGCAGCTGCTGGCGGTCGAGGCCCTCGGCGAGGAGGTCATGAGCGCCGAGCGTGCCCAGCGCGCGAAGCGTGCGGCTCACCGCGCCCAGAAGAAGGGTGGTAAGGGTGGCAAGAACGCGCCGGTTCCTTTTGCGAAAGGCTCGGGTCCTGCTGCTAAGCGCCGCTCCGGCGAAATCTCTGAGCCGATGCCCGTGGACGGTAAGGGCGGCTGGGCGGCCATCATTCCGGTGTCCGCAATTCAGCACTTCCAGGTGGATGCGGTCGCCGACCTGCTCTCGCAGTACGTTCCGCTTTCCCCGCCGCTGTACCCGGAGGGTGAGCTGACCGATGAGCCCGAGGCAACCCTCATCGGCGAGCTGGTGCGTGAGGCCGCCCTGGAGGGTGCCCGTGAGGAGCTGCCCCACTCGATTGCCGTGACCGTCGAGGAGATGGAGTTCCGTGAGGGTCGTCCGGCGGATAACCCGCTGCTGGATGTGCACGTGAACCTGTATGTGGAGCGTGAGTCGCAGAAGTACATCATTATCGGTAAGGGCGGCTCGAATCTGCGCAAGATTGGTACGAAGGCTCGCGAGCAGATTGAGGCAATGCTTGGCACCCGCGTGTACTTGAACATCCATGTGAAGGTCGCTAAGGAGTGGCAGTCTGACCCCCGCGCTTTGAACCGTTTGGGCTTCTAGGCCCTCCGCCCGAGAAGGGTATGATCACCCGGAAGATGCCGTCTCATCCGCGTCTTCCGGGTGACGTGTACCCCTTTTCTTTTCGGCGCTCATAGCGAAAAATGTTACTCTGAGAAAACATTTGCTCACCGGCAGAAAGAGAATTGGTATGCCCCAGGCACCTCGCCTACGAAGCACCGGGCGTCATATGCGCACCTCGGTGATGACTTCGAAACGTAACCGCTGGATTGCCCTGTTGACGGCCTGCATGCTCGTCATTGTCGTTGGTTTCGGTGGTGTGTTTGCCCTGCGTATGCGCAATAATCTGCACACGCAGGAGCTGAACATCAGTAACTATAAGGATGGCCTGGAGAACGGCGCGCTGGACATCCTTGTGATTGGTTCCGATACCCGTAAGGGTAATAACGGTGCCTACGGCGACGAGAATGACCGCAATTCTGCGGCTCGCGCGGACGTCATGATGCTCCTACAGATTAGCAAGGACCGCAAGAATGTGAGTGTGCTGTCCTTCCCCCGTGACCTGATGGTTTCGGTGCCGCAGTGCACTGACCCTGATAACGGTACCGTTTACCCGGCTGAGGATAACGTTCAGATCAATGAGTCTCTGTCTCGCGGTGGTGCCGGTTGTACGGTGGCGACCATCAGCAAGCTGACCGGCGTGAATATTGACCACTTTATGCTGGTTGACTTCAATGCCGTGAAGGAGCTGTCGAAGGTTGTGGGCGGCGTGCAGGTGTGTGTGGATGCCCCAGTTGATGATGAGTACAGTGGCCTGAAGCTTCCTGCGGGTACTTCTACTGTTGAGGGTGAGCAGGCTCTTGCGTTCCTGCGTAGCCGTCATGGCTTCTCGGATGGCTCCGATATCGGCCGTATTCAGGCTCAGCAGGGGTTCCTGGCCTCGTTGCTGCGCAAGGTTAAGAGTGAAGGCACTCTGTCGAACCCGGGCCGCCTGGCAAGTATTTCTGAGGCAATTACCCAGAATGTGACCGTGGATAAGGGCCTGGGTAATATCGGCACTCTGATTGGTGTGGGTGCTACCCTCGGCGGTGTGGACCTGTCGAACGTGGTGTTCGCGACCGTGCCGACCGAACCGTGGACCCAGGACTCGAACCGACTGCAGGTTTCCGAGGCGGCCAATAACGTCTTCCAGCGTCTGCGTGATGACAAGTCGCTGAAGGCAGAGGAAAAGCCCGCAGAATCCACTCCGGCGGTTCAGCTGAACCGTGCGGTACCGGTGAGTGTGTACAACGCGACCGGTTTGGAGGGCCGTTCCGCTACGATTGCCTCGGTGGTCAAGGGCTTGGGCTACACGGACGTCACTCCGGGCACTTCGGCTACTCCGACGAACTTCACTACGGTGTTCTACTCGACCGGTTATGAGGCTGAGGCTCAGGAGATTGCCGGCAAGCTGAACGTCACCCACGTGGTGGCAACCGAAGAGGTTCAGGGTGTGTCGGTGACGATTGGTACCGACTTCCCCTCGGGTGAGGCTATGGAGAAGCAGGAGGCGGCTATCGCGGGTAACGCGAGCGGCCAGACTGCTGACCAGAACAAGTGCCAGACCGCTTTCGCCTTCTAAGGGTTCATACCCTGCGAGGCTGTTTCCGGTGAGCGAAGGGGGCGCATCCGCCAGTGTGGTGGGTGCGCCCCCTTTCGTATGCCCGGGCGTATGACCTCGCGCGTGAGCACACGTGTCCGCCGTCCTCGTTTTCTTCCAGATGATGGACGGGCCCGGTCGCCTCGGCGGTATTCTTTCGCGGGCTGTGATAGCGTGGAGGCATGACCACTCACGGTGAGAGCATGCGCGGCGCGTACCGCCCCGCAGTGAACCTGCTGCTTATTCGCCGGAACGGGGCACGCTAGAACCTGCCGCGACCGTTCCGGCTTTTTGACGCGGCATCTCACCAGCATCGATACGATGCACCGCCTTGATGACGGCGGCCCGGGAACCGATACCCGGGCACAGCACAGGCCCCGATGCGGGCTGCACGAGACGGACCAACCCACAGGAAATTCATCATGAAAAACCACCAGAAGCCCAGCCCCATGCCGGTACACAAGTACCGTCCCTTCCACGAGCAGATTGTTGTCGACCTTCCCGACCGCACCTGGCCGGACAAGGTCATGGAGAAGGCGCCGCGCTGGTGCGCCGTGGATCTGCGTGACGGTAACCAGGCGCTGATTGACCCCATGGACACTGACCGCAAGCTGGCCATGTTCAAGCTGCTGGTCAAGATGGGCTACAAGGAGATTGAGGTGGGCTTCCCCTCCGCCTCGCAGACCGACTTCGACTTTGTGCGCACCCTCATCGAGGACGGCCACATTCCTGATGACGTGACCATTCAGGTTCTGGTGCAGGCCCGCGAGCACCTGATTGCCCGTACCTTCGAGGCTATCGAGGGCGCACCGCAGGCCATCGTGCACTTCTACAACTCGACCTCCGTGCTGCAGCGCCGCGTGGTGTTCCACCAGGATCAGGAGGGTGTGCTCGACATCGCCCTGCAGGGTGCGCGCCTGTGCCGCAAGTACGAAGAGCAGATGATTTCCGATACGAAGATTATCTACGAGTACTCGCCCGAATCCTTCACCGGCACCGAGCTGGAGTACGCCGCCCGCGTGGTCAACGCCGTGGCCGACGAGCTGGAGATTGGCCAGAACGGCCGCGAGCTGATCGTGAACCTGCCCGCAACTGTTGAGATGGCCACCCCGAACGTGTACGCCGACTCGGTGGAGTGGATGAACCGCAACCTGAACCACCGCGACCACATTGTGCTGTCGCTGCACCCGCACAACGACCGCGGCACCGGCGTGGCCGCCGCCGAGCTGGGCTACCTGGCGGGCGCTGACCGCATCGAGGGTTGCCTCTTCGGTAATGGCGAGCGCACCGGTAACGTCGACCTGGTGACCCTGGGCCTGAACCTGTACACTCAGGGCATTGACCCGCAGATTGATTTCTCGGACATCGACGGTATCCGCAAGACCGTCGAGTACTGCAACCAGCTCAAGGTGCACGAGCGTTCCCCGTACGGTGGCGACCTGGTTTTCACCGCGTTCTCGGGTTCACACCAGGATGCCATCAAGAAGGGCTTCGAGGCCCTGGAGCGCACCGCCGCTGAGGCCGGCAAGAGCGTGGATGAGGTCTACTGGGAGGTCCCGTACCTGCCGATTGACCCGCGCGATTTGGGCCGCACCTACGAGGCTATTATTCGCGTGAACTCGCAGTCCGGTAAGGGCGGCATGGCCTACCTGCTCAAGCAGGATCACGGCCTTGATTTGCCGCGCCGTGCGCAGGTGGAGTTCTCGAAGATCGTTCAGGCTCGCACCGATGCCGAGGGTGGTGAGATGACCAGCGAGAAGCTGTGGGACATCTTCGCGGACGAGTACCTGCCGGCCACCAATCCCGAAAAGCGCTGGGGTAAGTACCGCATCGAGTCGATCAACATTGATTCGGCTGATACGGGTGCGACCACCCTGCGCGTGGCCCTGAACATTAACGGTCACACCTACAACCGCACCGCATCGGGTACCGGCCCGGTGGATGCTCTTCAGAACATCCTCTCGGGCGAGGGCGTGGATATTCGCGTGATGGATTACTCCGAGCACACGATGTCTTCCTCCTCGACCGCGAATGCGGCCTGCTACGTTGAGGCCGCCGTGGATTCGCGCGTGCTGTGGGGTATTGGCGTGGACAACTCGACGACCCGTGCGGCTCTGAAGGCCATGATTTCGGCCGTGAACCGCGCGCTGCGCGACGCCTAAGCTACGCGGGCATTCCGCGGGGGCGGGGGAGCGTATCCGGCGCGGGTAGGTGCGTTTGACTCACTCAGCGGCGTTCCGCGGTGTGGACGGGGCGGTTTGCGGAGGTGATATATCACCTTCTGCGAACCGCCCCGTCGCCGTACCCCTGCTGTATCCTTGAAGGCGTGGAATGGATTCAAGCGATTATTTTGGGCTTTGTTCAGGGCCTGACAGAGTTTCTGCCGATTTCGTCATCGGCGCATCTGAACATTGTTGGCCAGATCCTGCCGGAGAAGGCCGACCCGGGTGCCGCGTTCACCGCGATCACCCAGCTGGGCACTGAGACCGCGGTTCTAATCTTCTTCTGGCGCGATATTGTGCGCATTGTGAAGGCGTGGTTTGGTGCTCTTTCCGGCCGCGTGCCGCGCAACGATCCGGACGCCCGCATGGGTTGGCTGATTATTATTGGCTCCCTGCCCATCGGCATTTTGGGTCTGCTACTGGAGGACTACATCGACACGCAGTTCCGTAGCCTGTGGATTGTGGCGACCATGCTGATTGTCTTCGCCGTGTTCCTGGGCCTTGCGGACCGTTTTGGCCGCGAGCAGCGTGAGCTGAAGGACCTGACGTTCCGTCACGGCCTGCTGTACGGTTGCGCACAGGCGCTGGCCCTGATTCCGGGTGTTTCCCGTTCGGGCGGTACGATTACCGCGGGTCTGTTCATGGGTTACACCCGTGAGGCTGCGGCACGTTACTCGTTCCTGCTGGCCATGCCCGCCGTGTTCATGTCTGGCCTGTACAAGACCTTCAAGGTGGCTACCGGCGAGGAGGCCACCGGCTTCTACGGTATTCCCTCGACCATCGTGGCTACTCTGGTTGCGTTTGTGGTGGGTTACATGATGATTGGCTGGTTCCTGAAGTACGTGTCTTCGAAGTCGTACGGCGTTTTCATCTGGTACCGCATTGCGCTGGGTATCCTGATTTTTGTGGGTCTGGGTACCGGCGTACTGAGCGCAACCTCCTCGACTTTCTAAACCGTTTTGTGAACGCGAGGTGCAGGCTAGGTTCTGTGGTGCCGTAAAGGTTCTTCAGAATTTTAGTCTGTGGCGATATATGACATACCCGTCCGCGAGGCACTCGCGGGCGGGTATTCTTATTAAGTAGTTTTTTCTGTGCCCGCACCCACCAGCCGGTGGAGCGGGCGCGCCCCTCCTTGTGCGTACCGGGGCTGGCCCTTTGCGGGCGGTTCGTGTGCATCCGCGCGGGGGCGGCGCTACGTGTGAAAGGAAACCCATGCGAGCTTGGGATGCCCCCGCTTCCGTCACCCTGCCCGGCAAGGCCGACTTGCCGCGCATCTTTGATACCGCCGCCGGTGAGGTTGTTCCGGTGGAGGAGGATCGGGCGGCCAGCCTGTACGTCTGCGGTATTACTCCGTACGATGCGACGCACATGGGTCACGCCTCCACTTACGTGGCGTTTGACCTGCTGCACCGCGCCTGGCTGGACGCCGGTGTTCCCGTCACTTACGTGCAGAACGTGACCGATGTGGACGACCCGCTGTTGGAACGCGCGACCGCCACGAACGTGGATTGGCGCGAGCTGGCTGAGGATCAGACAGAGCTGTTCCGCACCGATATGAAGGCGCTGAATGTGATTCCGCCGGCGCACTATGTGGGTGTGGTGGAGTCTATCGAGTGGCTGTTCCCGATTATTGAGGACCTGTTCCGCCGCGGCCTGGCGTACCGCGTGCCCGGTTTCACGGACGAGCAGGGTGTGGTGCATCCTGACGGTGACGTGTACCTGGATTTGAAAGCTGTGCGTGAGCTGCCCGCGAACGCTGAGGGCTACTCGTGGGCACCGGGCGAGGTCTGCCACTTGACCCGCGATGAGATGCTGGAGATTTTCGCTGAGCGCGGCGGCGACCCGAACCGTGCCGGTAAGCGTGACGCGTTGGATCCGCTGCTGTGGCGTGTTGAGCGTGAGGGCGAGCCGAGCTGGGATGCCGGCGAGCTGGGCGCGGGCCGCCCGGGCTGGCATATTGAGTGTACGATGATTGCCCGCCGTTTTGTGGATGGTTCGCTGACCGTTCAAGCTGGCGGTAACGACTTGACCTTCCCGCACCATGATTTGGGTGCGGGCCATTCGTGGGCTGTGTCTGCACGCCCGCACGCTAAGCATTACGCGCACACCGGCATGGTCGGTTTGGACGGCCACAAGATGAGCAAGTCCCGCGGTAACCTGGTGCTGGTTTCGCGTCTGCGTGCGGCCGGTGAGGACGCGAACGCGGTGCGTCTGGCGATTATGGGTCAGCATTACCGTTCGGATTGGTTCTGGACCGACGAGCTGCTGGAGCACGCGAAGGCCCGCCTGGACACCTACCGTCACGCGGTGTCGGTGGCTGAAGGCCGCGAGGGTTCCGAAGGCGTCACCGATGAGGCAGCGGTTGAGCTGCTGGCCGCTGTGCGTGAGGCGCTCAGCGAGGACCTGAACGCACCGGCCGCCCTGGCTGCCGTGGATGCGTGGGCTGTGAAGGCTCTGGCGGACACCACCGTCAGCGGTGGCGCGCTGGTGCGTGACATCCTGGCGGCACGCCTGGGCGTGGTCCTCTAAACGGCTTCGTCGGTCATGGAGGAGCTGTACGCTTTCCGCCCGTATGACCGTGAGGCGGTCGATGCGCTCGCCGCAGAGATGTTAGCTGAGGTACGCGCGTACGAGGCGCAGAGGGAAGCGTAGGGCTTCTGAGAGCAACAAAGGGGGTGGGGACTCTGGAATAGTCCAGGGTCACCCACCCCTTGCGTTTAACCGGTTGTAGAACCTGATACTGGCAGCTATTGAGTGGCTAGTCTTCGGTATCTACAAATTCCTCACGGAAAATCTGTTCACCGGCGAGAACCTCATCAAGGAGCTTCTCCTGAGCGGGTTCCAGGTGCACCAGGTGCGTAAGAGTGTAGAGCAGGCGCTCGTACTCTTCACTCCAGGCTTCCGGCCATTCTCGCTGAACAATATCGTTGAGTGAGGAGCTACGGCGCACTACCGGCTTCTTGAGGCGGTATTTAGCCCACAGTCCCAGCACTTGGTTACCACCGATGGTGTAGTCGAAGACGCGCTTTTCCACGTTCTCGCAGCGTGCCTGGCCGAAGGAAACCGTACCCGTAACGGGGCTGTCCTGTTCCTTAGAGAGGCTACCGGTGACCGGGTCGGGGGAGAAGCTGGGTTTCTTCTCCGGCATGGTCCTGCCCATGTCTACCGTAGGGGTCGGCAGGGTGTAGTCTGCACCTTCGGGAATCTGGTGCAGGTACTTCATACCCGGTAGCGGCTCGCCGCGCTCACCGTAGGTGTGTAGCCACACAACCTGCTTACCGAGCTGAACAGCACGTTCCCAGAGTGCAGGGTCGGCGGTGAGGGGCACACGAATACCCGCCTGCTGGAGCGGCTCGTCAAAGGTGCGCACGTATCCGGGGTGACCGGTGAGTGCCGCCAGGTAGTAAACGAGGTCGCCGGGAGCATTGTTGCCGAAGCGCTCGCGGAGCATCTGCTCGGCAGACTCGGTGAGGTTTGGCGTACCACCAGTATTCAGCGTCGGGTGAGCTCGTCCACCCTCACTTCCCTTAAATGAGTGTTTATCGGGAATGAGGGTATTAAAGAACAACCCTGGACCTGCTTTGGGGTAGTGTGCGTGCTGTTCCACAATAAAAATCTGGTCAGGAATGCGATATTCCCATAATTTGGGTGAGGGCCTGTGAATTAGACGAGCATCAGCCAAAATATACTGACGGTCAAAGGAACGATATCCTACCGGTACAATATTCGGCGCATCCGGAATAACCTCGCGAGCAATCTGGTCGTTAAGGCTTTCATGACTTCCTTGGAAAGTATCTTCTCCGGGAAGCGGTTTTTTACCTGCGAAGATACTGGTGCTATCAGTTTTCTTGAAACGCTCAGCACGTACCTGCAAATCGGTGCCCTCAATCAGTTCAGCCCAGCGTTCTTCCAAAATGGATGGGGAAGGATCATATACCCACGACCTAGAGGGATTAATCCCAGGAAAATGGTCTAGGTAGAAATCAGGCAATTCAGGGTAGCTATCCCAGTCACCACCCGCTTCGGGAGCGAACTTATCACCCCAGCCGGAACGCGCCGGTTCAAACTCTGCGCTATCCAGTTCGAGGGCTGCAAGAGCCTGCATTTTCTCTGGATATGTTCCGTGCAGAGCCACATAACGAATATCCGCAGAAACCTGCTCATTAGTGTCCTCTTCACGCAAAAACAGGGCAATAGACACCGGAGTCTCAATAGCAAAGACAGCGTTCTTCGCCGGCGGGCGCTTGCCCTCAGGAGTCACGTTAATAATCCAGCCGCGGCTAGACGAACGGCGAATATACTCGCGCATTCCCGCGAAACCGGGCCCATTCAGATAGCCAGATGCAGTAATAAAACAGACCACACCCGCACGTTGAGCACTATCGGGCTGACCTTCCAGAGCACGGAAAGAATCCTCAAAGACCTTCCAGAACGCCCAGCGCCAGAAATAGACGTACAGGTTCTTCAGCACATACTCGTACCTACCCATACCCGGTGCACGGAAGTCATCCAGAATGGGGGAGGCGACATCGGCAGAGCGGAAGCCCGACTCCACCCAGCCGCCCATACCCTCCGCCTTATCCTTATACGGCGGATTACCAATGCACACCTGAATAGGCACCTCACGCTTCACCCTAGTTGCCTTATTCGACAGCTGAGAGAGCAGGCGCAGGGTCTGACTGTTCACCGGCTTCTGCTTAGCGTAGGGGTCGCTCAGAGTATCCGCTACATAGAGATTTAGACCGTCCTCAGGAATATCAGCACCCATCTCTTTAAGCGTCTCGTTCAGACGGAGCTCAGCCACGGAGAAAGGACCCGACTGTAACTCAAAGCCGTACAGGTTCTTTGCCAGACGATTCAGGGCACGAGTACGTGCAGCGGGAGCGAGGCTCTCCGTCTTCGCCACCCTATGCATCACCGACAGAGGATAGGTGCCGGTACCCATCGCCGGGTCAATCACGGACACACCCTCACTCGCCAGACCGTGTTCCTTGCCCAGGTAGGCACGCAGAGCGTCATCTACCAGGCGCACCATCTGGTCCACCACCTCAACGGGGGTGTAGTAGCTACCGGTCTTCTTACGCTGCTCGGGGTTATAGACCTTCAGGAAGTGCTCGTAGAGGTGCAGGTATACGTCTGACTTACCGCTGGAAATATCTGGCCATGACGCAGCGTTCATCACACGCACAATAACAGCCAAAGTGCTATACAAGGAACTATCCTCATCCAGATGCTCAGTGAGAAGACTCAACGCATTGCCCAGCAGGCCATGCTGAGAGCGCAGACGACGAATCATCGATGAGAAGGTATCGAGGTTGAGGTCGAGATTCTCTGAGAGAGCGACCACCAGCGAGAACACCACAGTCTGGGCAAAGCTATCGGCGAACTCTTCATTGCTCGTATTGGGAGCGAGAGTATCGCGCCAATCCTTACGCAGACCCACCAGCTTGGGAAGAGTAACTTCATCTTCCTCGCCCTTTTTCTCCGCCTTGGTGCGTTTCGACGCATCCGTTTTCTCCTGCGCCGTGAGACTCACCAGCATTTCCTCACGTAGCAGTGCTGCCAGGGGCGCTAAGGTTTCCACCAATCGGTCAGCGCTTGTAATAGGAGCCGGTACCCAGCGCAAGAAATTCAGGAAAAGGGTAGCCAGATCGGCCGGAGCACTCCATGTAATTTTTTCAGGAAATAGAACACGCTTATTCCTGATGATGAATGAACCAGCACTTACGTTTACTGCGTTATCGTTTTTCTCAGAGCCTGTCGGTATAGGCTTACCATAACGATAAAGACGCCACTCGGTGCCGTTGGTGTACAAAAGGTTGGGAAGGTTCCGCAGACGCTGCCACTGCCTATATTCGTGGCTCTTCTTACCAAAAGAAGCGGGGTCAATGTTCTTACCCGGAGCCTTCAGCTCCACATAACCGGTTAAAACACCATCGACCATGATGGCGTAATCAGGGCGAACCAGACCCTCAGAAACTAGACCCCCCCCCCCGCTGTTTTCAGCGAGGACTCACGGACGGTCTGAACTTCCATTGAATGCAGAGCGCCAAAACCCTTCAGAAGGGTGGCTACCGGGTTCGTCAGCTGAGCCTCCGGTTCACCTTCCCCAAAACGCAGGTTCTCCCGCACCTGCCTGCCGAACTCGGCAATCAGTGAGTTGAAATCAGTCACAATACTCTTTCCTTTGCCCCATAATTCTTGGGCACTAAGGTGTTTCTGCCCGCAGAGGATTTCCACGGACTCCCCTCAAGTCTAACCAAAAATGAGTAGCCCCAATTGCTCAGTGGTCATTGCTCCATCCATGCCCCGCATTATCACGCTTGCGGGGTAACGCGCCACAGTCGATTTGCAGACTCCGCTAAAATAGAAAAGGACTTTTTCCGTCCAGAGTTCGCCGCAAAGCGCGAACAGCACAGACTGACCCAAACCCGAGGAGAACCACCCCGTGAGCAGCGGCACCCACACCCCCACCGGCGCAATCAACCGCCGCGGCCCCTTCCGCCCCGGCGAACGCGTCCAAATCACTGACGAACGCGGCCGCATCACCACCATCACCCTCGCCGAAGGCGGCGAATACCACTCCCACAAGGGCTTCCTCAAGCACGACGACCTCATCGGCGCACCCGAAGGCACCGTCATCGCCAACACTCACGGCATCCTCTACCAGGCGCTGCGCCCCCTCTACAAGGACTTTGTTCTCTCCATGCCGCGCGGCGCGGCCGTCGTCTACCCCAAGGACGCCGCCCAGATTATCGTCAAGGCAGACATCTTCCCCGGCGCACGCGTCGTTGAGGCCGGCGTCGGCTCCGGCGCACTGTCTATCGCCCTGCTGCGTGCAGTCGGCGACTACGGTTGCGTGCACTCCTTCGAACGCCGTGAAGAGTTCGCAGACGTCGCCCGCGGCAACATTGAAACCATGTTCGGTGGCCCCCACCCGGCGTGGAAGCTGAGCATCGGCGACCTGCAGGACACCCTGCCGCAGGTTGAAGAGCCCGGCAGCGTCGACCGCGTCGTACTCGACATGCTCGCACCCTGGGAGTGCCTGGACGCTGTGGCGGAGGCGCTCGCGCCCGGCGGCGTGCTCATCTGCTACGTTGCGACCGTGACCCAGATGTCCCGCCTGGTTGAGGGCATGCGCCTGGACGGTCGCTTCACCGAGCCCGAATGCGACGAGACCATTGTGCGTGGCTGGCACGTGGAGGGCCTGGCGGTCCGCCCCGACCACCGCATGGTGGCGCACACCGCGTTCCTGGTGGTGGCTCGTCGCCTGGCTGACGGTGCGGTACGCCTGGCGCCGAAGCGTCGCGCCTCCAAGACTGACTTCTCTGAAGAGGATATGAACGCGTGGATTCCCATGAACGTGGGTGAGCGTGAGGTGACCGACAAGAAGATTCGCCGCGCCGCACGCGATGCGAAGAACCTTGCCGCTCACGCCGCACGCGCGAACGAGATTGCGCTTGAGCAGAACGGCGTGGAGTCTGATCAGACCGCCGAGGGCGCGCAGGATGCCGAGGCAGCTGAATAATTCATACGGGCACGCGGGGGCACGGGTATCAGCCGGTGCCCCCGCGGCGCGCCCGCAGGCTTTATGCTCAGATTCCGCCACGCCCTCAATCCCGCCCTGCCCTTTGAGACCCGAAACGCCGGGGCAAGAGTCTAGAACCGCCGGAAAAATCTAAAACCGCCGGGATGAGCGGGGAATAGCCGAGAACTACCGGGTCAGCATGTGAGCCCGCAGAGAATTTGGCGTCCCGAACCCCGGCCGAGCCGCACGTTCTCGATAGACTGAAAGTACCAACCCCATCCTCGGTGCGGCCCTGGCGGAGCCCACGCATCGAGGCAATTCGAAGGGCCCGCACGCACCAGCCCGACCCGCCCGGACACGCTTAGGAGAGACCGTGACCCCCCACGAATCCGCAGACCACACCGGAACCCCGCAGCACGGCACCGCGCACAGTGCCGCATCCGCCGCACCGCACTACTCCGCCGCGTTCGGTTCGACCTCCCTGCCCGGCAGTCAGCCCGTCAGCGCCCAGGAGTATGACGCCGTGTTGCGCCGCCTCACTGCCGCGGAGGCAACCCGCGATAACATGAGCCGACAGATTCGCGGCGCGGGGGAGAAGAACCGCAAGCTCGTCGAGGCTATTACCAGCATGCGCTACCAGGTGGAGCGCCTGCGCGCCTCCCTCTCGCAGAACGTCATGCCGCCGCTGAACTCGGCGATTGTGCTGGCCGTGCACGAGGGCCAGACCATGACCTACGAGCAGGTTGCGGACGATAAGACCCCCGCCGAGATTGACACCTACCTGGACGTGCAGGTTGGCGGCCGACTTATGCGTATTCCGGTATCCCCGCTGATTGACCTGTCCACGCTGACCCCCGGCATGACGGTGCTCCTCAACGACAAGTCCGAGGCCGTGGTCGCCCTGGACACCGAGCCCTTTGGCGACGTGGTGACCGTGCGCGAGGTGCTTGACGGCGAGCGCGTGCTGGTCGATACCTCCTCGGGTGCTCAGCAGGTGGCGCGCGTGGCCGGTTCCCTGGACATTGAGCAGCTGCGCACCGGTGACGCGGTGACCCTCGATACGCGCACCCGCATGATTACCTCGCAGGTGCCCGCCTCCCGTTCGCAGGAGCTCGTGCTCGAGGAGATTCCGGACGTCACCTACAGCCAGATCGGTGGCCTGGGCGCACAAATTGAGCAGATTCGCGACGCGGTGGAGCTGCCCTACCTGCACCCCGAGATTTTCGAGCGCTACCACCTGGCACCGCCCAAGGGTATTCTGCTCTACGGCCCTCCCGGTAACGGTAAGACCATGATTGCTAAGGCCGTGGCGAACTCCCTGGCCGCCCGCGCCGCCGCGCTGAACCCGGGTTCGAATACCCGTGGCTACTTCCTGAACATTAAGGGCCCCGAGCTGCTCGATAAGTTCGTGGGTGAGACCGAGCGTCAGATTCGCGATATTTTCGTGGCCGCCCGCGAGAAGGCTGAGGCCGGTCACCCGGTCGTCGTGTTCTTCGACGAGATGGAGTCGCTGTTCCGCATGCGTGGTTCGGGCCGTTCCTCAGATATTGAGACGACCATCGTGCCGCAGCTGCTGGCCGAAATCGACGGCGTGGAGTCGCTGCAGAACGTCATCGTGATTGGCGCGACCAACCGTGAAGACCTCATCGATGCCGCGGTGATGCGCCCGGGCCGACTCGACCTGAAGATTCGCATCAACCGCCCGGATGCCCCCGGTGCCGCCGAAATCTTCGGTCTGTACCTGACCGAGGATCTGCCGCTGGACGCTGCGGAGGTTGCCGCCGCCGGATCCGCCCGCGCCGCCCTGACCTCGATGATTGCTGCCGCGACCGGCCAGCTGTACGCGCGTACCCCCTCCACCGCGTACGCCGTGGCGACCGTGGATTCCTCCATGATTGTGGGCTCTTCGAACGCCGCGACCGGCCACCTCTCCACGCACACGCTCTACCGCGGCGACTTCGCCTCGGGTGCGGTGATTCGCAATATTGTGGACCGCGCGAAGAAGGCTGCGATTAAGGAGCAGTTGCAGACACTGACTGCCGGTGCTTCCGGTGCGGCCGAGGTAAACGGCGTCGAGGGCGCGGCCGGTGTGGGTATCGGTACCCGCCACCTGCTGGAGGCTGTGCGCGCCGAGTTTGAGGATCAGGTGGATTTGCCGCCTCTGCCCGATATTGAGGATGCGCTCACCGTCGCCGGTGTACGTGGCCGCCTGGTGTCGGTGGAGCCGGCCCGCTAAACCGCGCGCTTACAAGCATGAGCCGGGCGGCAATCATCCGGCGCTCACCGAGCACTTATCCCGCGACACAAGCGGTATTACCGCAGGTCCAGACCCTTAACAGAACCTTTCAGGAGAACCCCATGAACTCCACCCCCAGCTACGGCGTGCACCGCGTCATGGGCGCCGAAACCGAATACGGCGTCATCGCACCCTCCGCGCCGGGCACCAACCCGACCGTGCTGTCGGCACTGGTGGTCAACACCTACGCCAAGCTTGCGTTCCGCCGCGGCGAGGCCTTCCGTGAGCAGCTGCAGCGCCGCGCCCTGGCCGCCGAGCTCGTTGCCGAGGAGGCCCGCCAGGCCGAGAACTACTCGACCGAACCCGCACCCGCCGCCCCCGAGGGCCAGTGGCTGGGGGAGTCCGAGTCGCCCCTGCGCGACGCCTTCGGCCGGGTGCAGGACGCCTCCACCGCGCACTCGAGCCAGATGACGCACACCCGCACCGAGCTGACCAGCCAGGACATCGCCTTGGAGATTATGCGCGAGGCGGGAGTTCAGGCACCGGGTGAGCCCACCGAGCCGCGTAGCGCCCTGGATGCGCTCGCCGGCGTGCACGGCCGCGGCGGCTTCCCGGAGCGTCTGGACTGGGATCGGGTGACGATGAACGCGATTCTGCCCAACGGTGCGCGCCTGTACGTGGACCATGCGCATCCGGAGTATTCCTCGCCCGAGGTGCTGACCCCCGCCGACGCGGTGCTCTATGACGCTGCCGGTGACGCACTGGCGTACGAGTCGCTGGTGGAGCTGGGCAACCACGGGCAGGATTTGCCGCAGGTGAAGCTGTACAAGAACAACACCGACTCGAAGGGCCAGTCGTACGGCGCCCACGAAAACTACCTGATTAGCCGTGATGTTCCGTTCGAGCAGGTGGCGGATGCGCTCCTGCCGTTCTTCGCCACCCGCGCGATTTTCACGGGTGCGGGCCGTGTGGGTATCGGCACGCACGGTGAGGTGCCGGGTTTTCAGATTAGTTCGCGTGCTGATTTCTTTGAGCGCACGATTGGTCTGGAGACCACGATTCGCCGCCCGATTGTGAACACGCGCGACGAGCCGCACGCGGATGAGTCGAAGTACCGTCGTCTGCACGTAATTCCGGCGGACGCGAACCTGTCGCACTATTCGAACCTGTTGAAGTTTGGTACGGCGGCGCTGGTGATGAACCTGATTGAATCGCACAGCGAGCAGCACCCCGCGCTACCGGGTGTGCGTCTGTCCGATCCGGTGGCGGCGATGCACGCGGTCAGCCACGATTTGTCGCTGTCGGCGCAGCTGCCGTTGGCTCCTTCGTCGGCGACCCTGCCGAACCCGGTGTCCACGAGTGGTTCGGCGAGCGCCCTGCAGATTCAGCGCGCCTACTACGAGGCCTCCCGTACGCATGAGGAGTCGAACCCGGCGGGTGTGGATGCTGCGACCGCGCAGATTCTTGATCTGTGGGGCGAGGTTCTGGATGCCCTAGAGACTAACCCGCTCTCGCTGGCGGACCGTCTGGATTGGGTGGCCAAGTATGCGCTGGTGCGCGGCTACGTTGAGAAGGGCGTGGATTACGCGAACCCGAAGCTGAAGGCGCTGGATTTGCAGTACGCTGATATTGACCCGTCGAAGAGCCTGTACCACCGTCTGGTGGCGCGCGGGCGCATGCGCACGCTGTTCTCTGCCGAGCAGGTGGAGCGTGCGACGACTGAGCCGCCGCGTGAGACGCGCGCGTTTTTGCGTGGCACGCTCATGTCCCGCTGGCCCGAGGAGATTCTGGGTATTAACTGGGATACGGTCTCGTGCCGTGGCCGGTACTCGAAGGAACTGACTCGCTTTACAATGATGGAGCCGACCCGCTACGGTGCCGCCGAGGTGGAGCCGCTGCTGGCGGAGGCAAACCACTCGGATGCGCTACTGAACGGCCTGCGCTAGGGTGCGGGGTACTGTTAGGGTTTGGGGCAGCCGCGGGGCGTCTCAGTCCCCAAACCCACATGAACTCACATTCCGCCCCGGGGCCGATACCCCCATTTGGAAGAGCCAAAACCACAAAACCCACGGAGGCGGTGCATCCGGTGCACCCCCAAACCGGCGGCGCAACCCGCGCCGACCGGCCCCGTCGCCTCCATCACAGACCAACCGGAACTAACCAAACCAACTAACCTAACCAACCTCAAGGAGAGAACCATGAGCCGCGAACGCATTAACGCGCAGCAGACCGAAACCACCGCCGCCGAGCAGGAGCAGGAACTGACCCTGGCCGCCTCCCACGTCGTCTCCGACGTGAGCGAGGTCGACGACCTGCTCGACGAAATCGATGGCCTGCTGGCCGAGAACGCTGAGGACTTCGTGACCGGCTTCGTCCAGAAGGGCGGCGAGTAACCGACGCACCTGCGCGCCGGGTCATCATCATGGAACACCGCATCTTCGGCATTGAAAGCGAATTCGGGCTCAGCTACGTCCCGCACGGCATGGGCCGGCTGAGCATCGAAGAATCCGCCGCCGCCCTCTTCAAGCCCGTACTGGACCAGTGGCGTTCGACGAACGTCTTCCTGCCCAACGGCGGCCGCCTCTACCTGGACGTCGGCTCGCACCCCGAATACGCCTCCGCCGAATGTAGTAGCATCGACGAGCTGCTCGCGCAGGAACGCGCCGGTGAGCTGCTCTTCGCCGACCTGGCGCGCACCGCCCGCAAGCGCCTGCTCGCCGGTTCCGAGGGCCGCCCCCTTGACGGCGAACTGTACCTGTTCAAGAACAACGTGGATTCGGCGGGCAACTCGTACGGTAGCCACGAGAACTACCTGATTAGCCGCAAGCTACAGTTCAACGACCTGATTGCCCAGCTCGTGCCGTTCCTGGTGACCCGCCAGATCCTGGTGGGCGCCGGCAAGACCCACCCGCAGGGCGGCCCGGTGCCAGGTTCGACCGACCCGGCATCCAGCACGGGTGTGCCGTCGTACTCCTTCTCGCAGCGTGCCGACCACATCTGGGAGGCAGCTTCCACCTCGACCTCGCGCGCTCGCCCGCTCATTAACACCCGCGATGAGCCGCACGCGGATGCTTCGAAGTTCCGTCGCATGCACGTCATTAATGGTGATTCAAACATGGCGGAGCCGACCGTGCTGCTGAAGATTGCCAGCACCGACCTGGTGCTGCGCATGCTCGAGGACCGCTTCCCGGTCACGAGCCTGGATATTGTGTCCGTCCCGGCGGCCCTGCGCGCTATCAGCCACGACCTGACCGGCACCGCGACCTTCCAGACCACCGACGGTAAGTACTACACGGCCCTGAGCGTGCAGCGCCACTACCTGGATGCGGCCCGCCAGTACGTGCAGCAGTACGGCGCGCACCACCGCCACGTGGGCTACGCCCTGGACCTGTGGCAACGCACCCTGGACGCTATCGAGTCCGGCGACTACAGCGGCATCGACACCGAAATCGACTGGGCCATCAAGAAGAAGCTTCTGGATGCGTACATCGCCCGCGCCCGCGCGGCTGGTCAGCCCGCCGATTATGCGAGCGCCCGCATCCGCCAGCTGGATTTGGCGTACCACGACATCGACCCGGACCGCAGCGTCTTCCACGCTCTGGTCCGCCGCGGGGCCGTCAAGCGCATCCTGCCTGAGGGGGCTGCGGAGGCCGCGAAGACCGAACCGCCCGCCACTCGCGCCCTGCAGCGCTCGCGCTTCATTAACGCGGCGGTTGCGGCGGGGGAGCAGTTCACCGTGGATTGGGTGCACCTGAAGCTCAACGCATACCCGCAGCACACGCTGGTGTGCAAGGACCCGTTCGCTACCGACAGCGAGGGCCTGGAAGAGGTGCTGAGCCTGCTAGAGGGTAAGGCTCGCCAGAACCGCGAGGCATCCTTTCCGCCGCCCTGCTAGGGAAACTCTGCCAGGGAAATACGTGTGGGGTCGGGGGCGTACGCCCCCGACCCCACGGACGCGCCCGCCCCTGCAGATACTCCGCCCGCGCACAGCCGGCCCACAGCCACAGGCGGTAGCATGAGACCGCCCAACCCCGTACCTGTAAACTATTCTGAAGGCGCGCGCATTATCCGGCGCGCACACAACCAGAGGATATATCATGACCAAACGCTCACCCCTGACCTATATTGGTGTCGGTGCCGCCGCGCTCGCGCTTACTCTCAGCGCCTGCGCCCCCAAGGCCGGCCCCAACGACGATCTCTCCGGTGTGAAGTACACCCTCAAGAGCGCTACCGCGGAACCCGAGGTGTCCTTCGCAACCCCCTTCGCCGCATCCACCCCCACCGCACACGTGATTGAGACCGGCAACGGTGACTCCCTCACCGACGGCGACTTCGTGCTCGTCGAGGCGGCCGTGTTCAACGGTGCTGACGGAAAGGTGGCCGGCTCCACCTACTCCAGTGAACCGATTCTGCTGCCCATCAACGACCAGCTCAAGCAAGCAGCCCCCGAGGTGTACGAGAAGCTGAAGGAAATCAAGGTTGGCGGTTCCTTCTCCTACAGCACCAACATCCTGCAGCAGCGCACCGCCTCCGGTACGCCTTCCGCTTCGACCGCATCCCCGGGCACCCCCACGAATGTTGAGGTGTACACCGTCAAGGCCAAGCTGCCCAAGTACGCCACCGGCACCGCCCAGACCGCCGACCCGGCCCTGCCCGCCTTCACCTTGGACGAGTCCACCGGCAAGGCTGAACTGAAAATGCCTGACACCAAGCAGGACGTCACCGAGCTCGTCTCGAAGAACCTCATCGAAGGTACCGGCCCCGAGGTGAAGGCAACCGACACCATCTACGTGCGTTACATTGGTGCCCAGTACTCTGACGGCAAGGTCTTCGACGGCAACTACGACAAGATCCCCGCGGGCCTGTCCCTGCAGGGCGTCATTAAGGGCTGGACCGCCGGCCTGACCGGCAAGAAGGTCGGCTCCCGCGTTGAGCTGGTCATCCCGGCAGACCAGGCGTACGGTAACGAGTATACCAACGGCTCCACTCCGACCGGCACCCTCGTGTTCGTCGTGGATATCCTGGGCGCCGAGGAGAACCCGCAGACCCTGCAGCAGGCCCAGGCCGCTTCCGCTGCGGCGGCCTCCGCATCGGCTTCGGGTGCCTCCTCGGACGCGGCTACCGCAACCCCGGCACCCTCGGCTACCGCGCAGTAAACCCGAGGACGTCGTCCACGTTTTTAACCGCGCTCACCGCTTATACGGTTTAGGCGGCGCGCGCACCCACTATTTCGAATCATCTCGAATCAATCAAAGGAGACCACCATGTCTTTCGGCCAGCGTAAGCTCGACCGCGAAAAGCCCGAAATCGATTTCCCCGAGGGCGACGCCCCCACCGAGCTGGTCATCACCGACCTGATTGAGGGTACCGGCGCTGAGGTTGTTCCCGGCTCCCGCGTTCTCACCCACTACGTCGGCGTGGCCTTCTCCACCGGCGAGGAGTTCGACGCATCCTGGAACCGCGGCGAGCCGCTGCCGTTCCAGGTTGGCGTTGGCCAGGTTATCCGCGGCTGGGATGAGGGTCTGCTCGGCATGAAGGTTGGCGGCCGTCGTCGCCTGGAGATTCCCGCCGACATGGCCTACGGTGACCGCGGTGCGGGCTCGGTTATTAAGCCCGGCGAGTCCCTGATTTTCGTGGTGGACCTGCTCGACGTTCGCTAAGCACCGGATGCGGGCATCGGGTTCGCCCGAACCCGTCCGGCCCGGCCCGGCGCCTTTCCTCCGATGGGGGAGAGGCGCCGGGCTTTTGCGCACCGGGGATGCGTGTTGATGGCGCGTACCGGGTGAGCTTTCGATGTCGGCGCAACCTTCCCGTATCCCTCCCGCACGCTCAGTAAGTGCCGCGGAACACACACGGTATGATGGAACCATGTCCACCGCAGCTCAGCTTTTCATGACCCTGAACCGCCTCGCCACCGTCGCCGCGGCACCCGACGCCGCAACCCGCGAACAGGGCATCAGCCGAACCGAACTACTCACCCTGCTCGGCATCACCCCCCACGCTAACGGCTCTCTCAACGACTCCCAGGAACGCGCCTTCGAGCGCGCCAAGCAGACCCTGCGCGATGCTGGCGCGCGCATCACCCACTTCACTACCGACAACTCCGGACGCTACCGCCTCGAACCCCTGAGCGCGCCCGCGACCTGGAATCCCACCGCCGAAGAGTTCCGTCTCCTCAACACCGAGTTGCGTGGCTGGGAGGGCACCGAACTGCAGGACGAGGCCTGCCGCATCCTGCGCAAGATTGCGCTCACCAGCGAGCACCTCACCGACGAGGCACTCACCGCAGCTAAGGTCACCCGAATCGAAGAGACCAAACGAGACAACCAGCCGCCCCTCATCAAAACCGTCAAGCAGCGCGCCCGCGACCTGCACGCCTACCGTGAGCACATCCAGCGCCTGCACTTCAGCGACGACCCGCACCTCTACGAACTCTTCACCGCCTACGCCCAGCGCAAGACCCTCAACTTCACCTATCAGGGCGGCGGTGGAGACATCAGAACCTACGAGAAGGTCAGCGTCGCCGGCCTCATCTACAGCTACGGCTCCTGGTACCTCGTCGCGCACTTCCCCCTCGGCGACAAAACCCCCGAGGAGCGCAAGACCTACACCTACCGCACTGACCGTATTCGAAGCCTCGACGTGCTCTCAAGCACCGACCCCGCACCCATCAACCCGACCTACAACGCCCGCACCCGTCTCGCGGACATCCAAGGCTACGAGGAAACCCTCTACGTCACCGACCCCAACCCCGCCACCGGCGAATCCGCCGAACCCTTCGCCGTGCTCTCCTACGGCACCGTCGACAGCGCCATCGACGCCACCTGCGCCGGCTGGCTTATTCAGCCGCATCGCCCCACCACTGCTCACCCTGAAACCGGCAAGTCCGTCACCGGCCGTCAGCAAGATAGCCACGCCGCCCAGCAGGAGCTCCTGCGCACCCTCATCACCCTCCACTCCGGAGAGCCCCACAACCCCACCCGCTGGGTCACCACCGCCGGACGCTCCCGCAACGATGCCCTCGACGCGCTCGACGACCTCATCCTCGCGATACACCGCGCCGACCGCTGGGCCGCCGCACACGGCGAAGAGCCCATGCCCCTCAACAAGCTCAACCCCCTCTACCGCGTCGACAACGGCAACCCCACCAAAATCGACAAAATTATTAACGCCATCTACGAAGAATTCGACGACGTTCCCTTCCACTCCGACGCCAAAAACCCCGACGCGTCCACCCCAGTCCGTACCAACCTGCTCCCCACCATTGGTGAGGGCGGCACGCCCCTCACCCTGCTCAACTACGCCCGCCTCACCGACACTGAGCTGGCCATCCTCGTTTTCACTCTCTCCGCCGCCGACCTCATGTACCCCGCAGACCCGCGGCCGGCCGCGATTCTCGCCGCGCTCGCCGAGGCCTACCCCCGCACCGCCGAGTACACGCAGCACCTGCTCTTCGCCCCCGAAGACCCGCAGCTGGCGGAGGCGCGCGCCGCCCTCGCCAGCGGATGCGCCCTCACCATCAACTACGGCAATAGCACCCACCCGGCGGAGCGGCTCATCGACCCCGTGGCCCTCATCCTGCACCGCGACCGCCTCTACCTGCACGCGTGGTGTCGCACCAGCGAGGCACGCCACCTCGCCGCAGAGGCTGTAGCCGAAGGGACGAGCAACACCGCAGACATCACTGCGCCTGAATCAACCCGTGCGGCGGGGGAGAGCACCCTCGCGGAATGCCCCCTGCCCGCCGACCCCGTCTTCTGGCGCAACTTCCGTCTCACCCGCATCAGCAACTATGCACCCGCAGATTCCGCGCAGCCCCACTACATCGGTCCCGACCACAACGCCACCGTCAACGACTGGCATGCCAAGCAGCACAAAACCACCACCAACCCCTCCGTTGAGCTGCGCATCCACCCCACCGACCACACCCCCAATGGGGAACCCCTCGAAACCCTCACCGCAACCTACAAGCGCCGTAGCGTAGACCACGCCCGAGAAGGTAGTAAAACCACCCACGTCCGCCTGCACTACCGCAATATCGCTGGGGCTGGCGATAAGAACATCATCGACACCGTCATCGCGCACCGCGGATCCCTCGAAATCACCGGACCCGCGCACCTTCGCGCCACCCTCCTCAACCACCTCACCGCCCTCGCCAACGCCAACCCCACTTCGCCCAGAGAAAACTAGACCCTACACCCATCCGCAAAAACACCGTCAAAACCCCCAGAACACACCAGCACCCCACCAAAACAGCATCTCAAAACTTGTATAATGGTGCCCATGTCTTGGTGGTTCTGGATTTTGCTATGGGGCGCGCTCATCATCTGCTCGCTCCTCTACTTGGCATGGTTCACCTACAAAGCACTCACTCGCGGTTTCACGCTACTCGACGAAACCGTCACCTGGGTCGAGTCAATCGAGGGACAATTCGACACCGCGCAAGCAAACGCCACTCGAAAACTCCCGCGAGACACCACCCTCGGGGTATTCACACCCATCACTGAGGCATACAATAACTACGAACAAGGCAAACAGGAACGCAGGTCTGAGCGGATCAAGCGACGGGTCTCCCGACGAGATCGACTCGGCCAACCTCAAAACATCGGAGACCTGCTCTAACCAGAAAGGCACATCATGGGCCAGATTTTCAGCCACCCGGCAACCATCATCGTCGTCATCCTCCTCGTCGTCCTGCTCTTCGGCGCCCCCAAGCTCCCCGGCATGGCACGTAGCCTCGGCCAGTCCATGCGCATCTTCAAGACCGAGGTCGAAGGCCTCAAGAACGACGCTAAGAGCGACCCCAAGAAGGACGCCACCAAGGCAGAGAACGGTGAAGAGGTCGTTACCGGCGAGGTCGTAGACAACGGCAAGACCGAAACCAAGTAACCAACGGTCTCAACACACCACGCCCCGAACCCGTGCCCGCCCACCGGCCGGCACGGGTTTTGCGGCACCACCCCCAAACCCCCTCAGCCCACCGTAGGCACAGACACCCAGAGGACACCCCGTGGCAACACCCGACCAGGACGTGCGCAACCGCAAACTCAACCCTGAAGCGCGCATGGAGCTCAAGGAACACCTACGCGAATTTCGCGACCGCTTCATCAAAGCAGCCATCGCGACCATCATCGCAGCCATTATCGGCACGGTCTTCCTCTACCAGCCCTTCATCGAAATGATCTCCGCGCCCTTGCAGCATATCAATGCAGAAACCGGCCGCAACGCCAACCTGAACTACGGTTCCGTTGCGTCTCCTTTTGACCAGCTACTCAAGGTCGGCATGTACATCGGCCTGGTCATCGCATCGCCCGTCTGGCTGTACCAGGCGCTACGATTCCTGCTACCGGCACTGCACACCAAAGAGAAGAAGTACCTCGCAGGCTTCCTCACCGCAGCCATCTTCGCATTCGCCTGCGGTGTCGCAATCTCCTACTTCACCCTCCCCGGCGTCGTCTACGCACTGCTGAAGTTCACCCCCGTCCACGAAAGTAACTACATTGACGCCGGCGTGTACATCTCCTTCATCCTGAAGTTCGTTGTCACCTTCTCCTGCGCCTTCATCATCCCCGTGATTCTCGTCGGCATCAACATGCTCGGCCTGATTCGAGGCAAGACCATCCTGAAGTCCTGGCGCTGGGTCGTCGTCCTCGTCGCAGTCATCGCGGCACTGACCGCACCCGGTAGCGACATCATGATGATGTTCGTGCTCATGGCGCCGCTACTCATCTTCTTCTTCGCGGCAATTCTCATCTGCATGTTCAACGACAAGCGCCGCGACCGCAAGCTCGCCAAGCTGGCGCAGGGCGCAGACGAAGCAACCCTGAACACCGCAACCAGCGCCGAAGACCTTGCCAAGATGGGCTACTTCGACGAAGAAAAAACCTCCTAAACGTTCCTGACGGAACACCACCTCACGGGTACTCACCGAAAGGGCGGGGCACAGATTCATTTCTGCGCCCCGCCCTTTCGCATACCCGCCAGCACGCACCGGCCGGAAGATCCCAAAGCCCGAGACCCCAAAGCCCAGAAGACGCGCCGGATGCGCTCGCGGCCGGGCTCGAGCCGCCGCGTGCAACCCGTGTTTTCACCTATGTGTTCGCCCGTACCTGATATCGGCCGGTAGCCGCCGCTTCGGGCCGAGTGCCGGCAGGCCAGCCGCTACACTGGATGTACCATGACTAAGCACCACGCACAGCACGCATCTGACGCAAACCCCTCCGATGAGCAGACCGGCACCGACTACGCCGCCGCGTATGCCGCGTCCCGAGAGCGCACCGCCTACGCAAAGACCGCGCTCGGAACTTTTGAAGCATCCCTAGACTTTCCGCTGGATGATTTCCAGCGTCAGGCGTGTGCTGCGGTGGAGGCGGACCGCTCCGTGCTCGTGGCGGCCCCCACGGGCGCGGGCAAAACCATCGTGGGCGAGTTCGGCATCTACCTGGCGCTACGCCGCGGCATGAAGGCGTTCTACACGACCCCCATTAAGGCCCTGAGCAACCAGAAGTACCACGACTTTGTACGCGCGTACGGCGAGGATTACGTGGGTCTGCTGACCGGCGATACGAGCATCAACACGGAAGCACCCGTGGTCGTGATGACCACCGAGGTGCTACGCAACATGCTCTACGCCAACTCGACCACGCTGACCGGTCTGGGCTACGTGGTCATGGATGAGGTACACTACCTCGCAGACCGTTTCCGTGGCGCGGTGTGGGAAGAGGCGATTATTCACCTTCCCGAGCACGTGAACGTCATCTCCCTGTCGGCAACGGTGTCGAACGTTGAGGAGTTCGGCGCGTGGCTGGATACGGTGCGCGGCGGCACGGACGTTATTGTCTCCGAGCACCGTCCGGTGCCCCTGTGGCAGCACATGATGGTCGGCCACCGCGTGGTAGACCTGTTCGTACCCGAGGACAACTCCGCAAACGGCAAGAACCACGCCCAGGAGCCGGAGGAGAAACTCTCCCGCAAGCAAGCAAAGAAAGCACAGAAAGCTAAGCAGCGCGGCGCAACCGTAGAGGCAGATACTAACCCTCTGCTTGCCGGTCTGCGCCTGAACCCGCAGCTGAAGGCACTACGCCCCGGCTTCCGTTCCGCACCGAGCCGTGGACGCTACGGCGGCAAGCGTGAACGTTTCCGTCACCGCCGTGAAGGCTGGCTGAATGAGACGTTCAGCAGCGGCGAGCGCGGCCGTTCGAATCATTCCCGCCGCTATTCAGACGGCGAGCGCGGCGAGCAGGCCTCGCTACGCCCCCAGCGCATCACCCGCCCCGAAATGGTGCGCGCCCTCGACAAGCAGGGCCTACTGCCCGCTATTTGCTTTATCTTCTCCCGCGCCGGTTGCGACGGCGCGGTCAGCCACTGCGTATCCGCCGACATCACACTGACCACCCCCGAACAGCAGCAAACCATCCGCGCCTACATCGCGGAAGCAACCGCTCACCTGGACACCCGCGACCTAAACACCCTCGGCTACTACGAATGGCGCGACGGCCTGGTACGCGGCATCGCAGCACACCACGCCGGCCTACTGCCCCTGTTCAAGGAGGTTGTGGAAACCCTCTTCGCGCAGGGCCTGATCAAGCTCGTCTTCGCCACCGAAACCCTCGCGCTGGGCATCAACATGCCCGCACGCACCGTCATCCTGGAAAAGCTCACCAAATACAACGGCGAATCCCACGTAGACATCACCCCCGGCGAATACACCCAGCTGACCGGACGCGCCGGCCGCCGAGGCATCGACATCGAAGGCCACACGGTCGTCATGTGGCGCCCCGGGCTCTCCCCAGAACACGTGGCAACCCTCGCCTCCACCCGCACCTACCCGCTGAACTCCTCATTCCGCCCCACCTACAACATGGCGGCAAACCTGATTGCCTCCTACGGCGCCGAACGCACCCGCAAAATCCTGGAATCCTCTTTCGCACAGTTCCAGGCCGACAAGTCGGTCGTGGGCGTCGCCTCCCGCGTACGCAAAAACGAGAACGCCCTAGAAGGCTACCGCGAAGCAATGGCCTGCCACCTGGGCGACTTCACCGAATACGTACAGCTCAGCCGCCACATCGCCGAACTAGAAAAGGAGGCGTCCAAGAGCAACGAACGCCACGCCCGCGCGCAGGCACACCACAGCATCCAACAGCTGTTGCCCGGCGACATCATCTACATTCCGCACGGCCGCTCCCGCGGCTACGCAGTCGTCATCACCCGCTCCGATTCGCACGCCGACCCGCGCATCGGCATCGTCACCGAGGACGCGCACCAGCGCACCGCCTCAACCCGCGATTTCGAAGGCGCCATCGAACCGGTCTCCCGCATCAAAATCCCCAAGCGACTGAGCCTCAAAACCCCCAAGGAACGCCGCGACACCGCAAGCCGCATGCGCCAGGCACTCTACGACGGCCGCGCCCCCCGCGCGCTCGCACAGCAGAACATCCCGGCACGCCAGAACAGCATTGACGCGCAGCTGGAGGCTCTGCAAGCTCAGCTACGTAACCACCCGTGCCACGGTTGCTCGGACCGCGCGAACCACATGCGTTGGGCCGAGCGCTGGCAGAAGCTCAACTCTGAGACCGAAGGGTTGCGCCGTCAGATTGCCCGCCGCACCAACACAATCGCGCAGGTCTTCAACCGCATCGCACGCCTGCTGGAAAGCTACGGCTACGTCGAACGCACCGAAGACAACGAACTATCGCTAACCACCGACGGCCAGGCCCTACGCCGCATCTACGGCGAACGCGACCTACTGACCGCCCTGTGCCTGGACGCGCACTTCCTCGACGGACTGGAGCCCGCCGCCATTGCGGCAACCGTCGCCGCGCTAACCTACCAGGGCAAACGCGACGCGGTAGAATACCTGGCACACTACCCGCACCCGTCCCTGCGTGCACCCATCGCCACCATCACGCAGCGCCTCGCCGACCTCAACGCTTTAGAAGAGCAATTCAAGGTTGACCTGACCCCCGCCTGTGACTTCGGCCTGGTCGAACCCATGTACGCCTGGGCAAACGGCGCCCACCTCGCAAAAGCAATCGAAGACACCGGCCTCGCCGCCGGCGACTTCGTACGCTGGGCCAAGCAGGTACTGGACGCCCTAGACCAAATCGCGCACATCCGCTCACTGGACCCGGTCATCCGCGCTCGCTGTGAGGAGGCCATCGAGGCGGTGCGCCGCGGCGTTGTGGCTCTGGACGTCTAGCCTACCTTACCTGTCGGCGCTCTATCTTGTGGCCTTCCAGCGTGGAGTTTACCCCCGCTACTGCGTCTCTTTCTGCATCATCTAAGGGCGCACGAACTACCGCAGTTGCGGGGGTACTTCTATACTCAAAGAAGATGCTCAGGTGAGCTGTGCGGGCACAATTGAGGCGTCCGCTGTAGTGTGCACTTTCGGTGCACCACAATGGCGAAAGGATTAACGATGGCCACCCGTATTTTTGTGGACGGTAGCGTGTACAGCCCTGTCGACCCCTATGCCACAGCCCTTTTGACGGAGGACGGTGTCGTTCGCTGGGTTGGTTCTGATGCGGGTGCTCATTCGATTGCCGATGAGTCCACCGAGGTGGTGGAGCTCGAGGGTGCCCTGCTGACGCCCGCTTTTGCTCGCGCCCTAGCGCCGGTGGGCGGTAAGGAGCCTGTCGAGATTCTCGAGTACTTGGATATCTACCGTGCCGTGGGTTATCACACTCACACTCTGCTGGCTTCTATGGATGATGCTGCGGATCTGGTGTCGGCCCTGCGTCACAACATTGAGGAGCACGGTCCGGCGGATATCCGCCTGATTCTTGATGCTTCGGGCCCGCGGGTTGAGGGCCGTGGGCGGACGGGCGTCGACCTTGAGGAGCTGGTGAGCGCGATTAAGGCGTTGCGTCCGCTGACCGAGGGCCCGCGCGCGTTGCCGGGTCTGTCGCTGACGGGCATCCACGTTCCCGCGGGGCTGGCCGAGCGATACGCCCAGGTGGCTGAGGACGCCGCGCTGGTCCTGTCGATTGATGCTTCCGAAGGTTTTGCCGCCGCCGCTGAGGTCGCCCTGTCGATTCGCGGGGAGCGCCCGTGGCTTCCGATTCGCCTGGATGCGGCATACAGCACGGCCCAGGATCCCATCAGCGATGAGTGGTTGCAGAAGCTTGCCGAGGGCCGCGTGCATCTGGGTTTGAGCGTGTGCGAGCCGGAGTCTGACAAGGCCGATGAGGCCGTGCAGGCGCTGGCTACGCTGGCCGCCGGGGGAGAGGGCCGCGAGTCAGTGGCTTCGGTTGCGCGCCGTGCGAATGCTGCGGGCACCTCGATTGCGTTGGGTTCCGATACTCAGCTGTTTGCGCCGGGCGCGTGGGCCCTGGTGCGCGCGCTGGTGAATGATGAGCACGGCGTGTCTGCGCGTAGCGCGTTCGCGGCGTTGACTCGCGGCGTGTACCGTCTGGCGCATGAGGAGAACCCGTTTATGGGCCAGTTGGCGCCGGATACCCCGGCTTTCGTGACGCGTTGGCGTGTGGAGGCGCTAATGGTGCAGGCTCCGGATTCGCGCGTTGCTTCGTGGAGTACTGACCCGCGCGCCCGGATTCCGTTGCTTCCGGTCCTGGATGACGACTCGCCTCTACCTATCCTCGAGTCTATTTACACTGAAAGTAAATAATTTTTAGCTTGTCAGCGGCTTTTTTCAGGATAAAAGGCTATAGATAGTTCATCCACCCAGATATTTACCCGGTATACTGGACATCTACCCTACCCGTTTTATATGCACATATGTGAGAGAGTATTATGCGCGTTCTGACTGTCATCCCGACGTATAACGAAAAGGAGAACCTACCGGTTGTGGTGGAGCGTCTCCGCAAGGCAGCTCCTGAGGTAGATATTCTCGTGGTGGATGATAACAGCCCCGACGGCACCGGCCAGATTGCTGATGACCTCTCCGCAAAGGACCCTCAGATTCACGTTCTACACCGCACCGTTAAGGACGGTCTGGGCGGTGCATACCTTGCGGGCTTTGATTGGGGCCTCGAGGCAGGCTACGAGGTCCTGATTGAGATGGACGCTGATTGTTCCCACCAGCCCGAGCAGTTGCCCTCCCTGGTGCGCGCCGTTGAGGCGGGCGCTGACCTGGCCATCGGCTCGCGTTACGTGCCGGGCGGCAAGACGAAGAATTGGCCGGTCCACCGTCAGATTCTCTCGCGCGGCGCTAACCTGTACACCCGCATGGTGCTGGGCACCTCCATCAAGGACATTACCGCCGGTTTCCGCGCGTACCGCCGCGAGGCTCTGCAGCGCCTGAACTTGGACGGCATTGATTCGAAGGGCTACGTGTTCCAGGTAGATTTGGCGTGGCGTTCTGAACAGGCTGGCTTGAAGATTGTCGAGGTGCCCATCACCTTCGTTGAGCGCGAGGTGGGTGCGTCGAAGATGGACGGCAACATCATCTTTGACTCGATGTCGAAGGTGACCCGCTGGGGCCTGAAGAGCCACGCGGAGAAGCTGAAGAAGGCCCTGGGCAAGAAGTAGTCCCGGGTCATGACCCAACCTCACGTGAGGGGCCGGGGCGGATGCGTATTGCAAGCATCTGCCCCGGCCCCTTTCTGCCGGAATCCGCTGAGTATCCCAACGCCTCTCACACATCCGGCAGACCGGAGCTACCCCGGGTTACGCAAAGGGGGTCTTTCAACGGCTCAATGCCGCTGAAAGACCCCCTTGACGTGTCTAGACGTTCCTTAGACCGCGAAGTGGTTGCGGTAGTACTCCAGGCGCTCCTCCAGAGTCTTCTCCAGCTCCTCAATGCTGCGACGCTCCATGAGCATGTCCCAGTGGGTACGTGCGGGCTTCTCATCCTCGGCGTTGGCGGTGGAATCACCGTTGACTAGGAAGGCCTCCTTGCCGGACTTTGCGGTCCAGACCGGGGGAATTTCTGCCTCGGCTGCGAAGGTCACGAAAACACGGTCACCGTCTGCGGTGCGGTACTCGACGCGCTGGCGGGGTGCCGGCTGCACGTTCGATTCGGTTTCCATCGACTGGGAACCCAGGCGCATACCGCGCAGGCTACGATCGCTCATTTTTCCTCCAGTGTCCGTCGTGTGCGCCGGGCGGCGCTTCAGGTATAACGTTGGGCGGGGGAGAGCTATTCCCTCGAACGTTTACAAAACATCCATTATATCGGTAATAGCCTCCACCCGCCCAGCGTGGTGGTGTTATTCTGCGTGATTTTTGGTGATTCACGCCTTTTACGCGTTAGTTTTCACGTTTAGCCGTTGATGCCGTAGCTTCCGGGTGCCTGCGCTGCGCTCTTGGGGGCCGATGCGGAGGACTTTGCAGGTGCATCCGCCAGGTCGGATGCGGGCAGGGTGCCGAATGCGTTGCCCAGGCCGCGCAGTGCATCGCCGAGTTCAGTCGGGATGAACCAGAGCTTGTTGGCGTCGCCTTCGGCGAGCTTGGGCAGGGTCTGCAGGTACTGGTAGGTGAGCAGCTGCTGGCTGGGGTTGGATTCATGGATGGCAGCGAAGACCTTCTGCACGGCTTCGGCTTCACCGTTTGCGCGCAGGATTGCGGACTGTGCGTCACCTTCTGCACGAAGGATCTGCGCCTGCTTTTCACCCTCTGCACGCAGGATGGCTGCACGGGATTCACCTTCTGCGGTCAGAATGTCGGACTGCTTCTGGCCTTCTGCGGTCAAGATTGCGGCGCGGCGGTCACGCTCTGCGCGCATCTGCTTCTCCATGGAGTCCTGAATGGATGCCGGGGGCTGGATTTCCTTGATGTCCACGCGGGAGACGCGCAGGCCCCAGCGGCCGGTGGTGGAGTCGAGCACGCCTCGCAGCTCCGCGTTGATCTGGTCGCGGGATGTGAGAGTCTGCTCCAGGTTCAGGCCACCGACGACGTTACGCAGGGTTGCGCTGGTCAGCTCGTCCACGGCGCGAATGTAGTTGGTGATTTCGTAGGTTGCAGCCTTAGGGTCGGTGACCTGGAAGTACACGACGGTGTCGATGCCGACCACGAGGTTATCTTCGGTAATCACGGACTGCGAGGGGAAGGAAACGACCTGTTCGCGCAGGTCGATGAGGGGCAGCACGCGGTCAATCACGGGGATGACGATGTGCAGGCCGGGGTTGAGAACGGCGTGGAACTTACCCAGTCGTTCGACGATGCCGGCTCGTCCCTGCGGGATGACTCGCACGGTCTTTGCGAGCATCGTCAGCACGAAGAGGATGAGTAGGACCGTCAGAATGAGGCTGATAGGCATTGTTTCTCCTTATCGGTGAGTTATATGGTGTGTTTTTTGGTATCTGAACCTGCTTTTGGGGCCGGTATTCAGATGGGCCTTAGGCGTTGTGGGGGAGAGGCTCTACGATTGCGGTAGCGCCCTCGATAGCTCGCACCCTCGCGTGTGATCCTGCAGTGAGCGTTCCGGAGGCGGTGCGCGCCGTCCAGGTGTCGCCAGCTAGTATCACTAAACCGGTTTCACTAGTTACATCTTGAGTGATGCGCACCTCAGAGCCAATGAGTGCTTCGGCGTTAGTGACAGCTCCGGTGGCGGATTTATTGAGCTTCTTGAGCAGTGGCGGGCGCAGACCAAGAACCAGAATCAGACAGATTACCACGAAAATAACGGTTCGAATCAGCATATTATCCACGAAGGGAGATATTGCTGCGGTGATGCCTGCGCTGATCGCCAGCATGAGAAAGAACAGGTCAAGGCTGAGCATTTCTATGACGGCAAAAACGAGGGCGAGAGCAACCCAGAGTGTCCAGGGTGTCTCAAAGAGCCAGTCCACGAGTTTTCTCCTTTGGTGTACATCAAACCAGCATGGTTGATGTTGAGTTTACATACGAGGCGGCGACACCATCGTGATGCGGGGTATATCCATTATTTCAGGTGGATTGTGTGTTGGTGACAGTTCTGGTGGCTGACTGAGGTTAATACATGAACTGTTAAGAATTTATTTAGATATGGGGAATCTTGGGTTCATTCTAGACCCCTCAGAAAAGCCGATAATATACATTATGTAAAGTAGACCTATTTTTCACTACCCCACCGGCTGCTCACCGGTGCTTTCTACGCCTTGGGTTAGCGCTCCGCGCGCCCCAGCTTTCTCGACGTTCAGCTACGCACTCGAACTCTACGCCGCTCACGCCTTTCGGTGCGTTCCGTTAAACGGCAGGCACCCGAGACCCCCACACCTTTCGGTGTGCGCTGTTCGTCTCGGGTGCCTGCCGTCAATTTCTAGAGCTTTTGTCTGGAGCCCTTGTCTAGTGCTTTCAGACTTTAGAGCTCCTAGCCCTTCTCGGCTCAGCTTCTGAAATCAGCGTCTGAGGCTCTCACCTCTAGTCGCTGGTTCCCTAGCCCTCCGCGCGCTTCTCGCTGAACTCAATCCAGGCGTTGAGCACGTGTTCCGCTGCACCGGATGCAATGGATTCGCGCGCATCGGCCAGGGCTTTAGTGAAGCGTGCCTCAAAGCTCTCGCCGTTGGTCGGGCGGTAGGCCACCAGACCGGCGGCCGCATTGATGAGCACGGCATCGTGAACGGCGCGCAGCGGGCTCTTCGGGGACTCCCCCTCCCCCGCCAAAATGGCGCGGAACACACCCGCGTTATACTCGGCATCGCCACCACGCAGCTGCTCCAGCGGCGCGTTCTGCAGGCCGTACTCGGTCGGGTCAAAACGGTACTCGGTCAACTTGCCGTCCGCGGCTTCCCAGAGTCGGCTCGTGGTGGCGATGGTCAGCTCGTCCAGGCCGTCATCGCCGCGGAAAATCAGGGCGTGATCGCCGCGCTCGGCGAAGACATAAGCCATCTTCTCAGCCATGACCGGGTTGGCCACGCCGATAGCCGAGGACTTCACGCGAGCCGGGTTGGTCATGGGACCCAGGTAGTTGAACGCGGTCGGAATACCCAGCATGCGACGGGTCGGGCCCACGTGACGCATGGCCGGGTGGAAAGTCATGGCAAATAGAAAGGTGATGCCGGTCTCGCGAGCGCACTCGGCGACGGCGGGAATGGGCATGTCCAGGCGGATTCCGAGGGCTTCGAGGACGTCTGCGGAGCCTGATTTGGAGGTGGAGGCGCGGTTGCCGTGCTTGACGACGGTTGCGCCGGTGCCTGCGATGACGAGGGCGGCCATGGTGGAGATGTTGACGGTGTTTTGTTGGTCTCCGCCGGTGCCGACGATGTCTACGGCGTTGGGGTCGATGTCGACGGTTTCGGCTTTGGCGATCATGCCGGCTGCGAGTGCGCCGAGTTCTTCGGGGGTTTCGCCCTTGGAGTGCAGCGCGGTGAGGAAGGATGCGAGGATCGGCTGTTCGGTTTGGCCGGTCATGATTTGGTCCATTGCCCAGGCGACTTCGGTGTCGGTGAGGTTCTGGTGCTTGACGAGCTGGTTGAGGATGTATTTCCAGGTGATTTCGTGCGTAGTCATGTTTTAAGTGTAAAACCCCCGCCTCGTATCTGCACGGTTGGGTGCAGTATGCGAGACGGGGGTTTACTAGGCGTGATGCACTGTGGTGGTGCTTAGCGCTGGGGTGTCTTCGGTTTAGTGGAAGGAGTCACCGCATGCGCAGGAGCCTGCTGCGTTGGGGTTGTCGATGGAGAAGCCCTGCTTTTCGATGGTGTCTTCGAAGTCGATGGTGGAGCCGTCGAGGTAGGGTGCGCTCATCTTGTCGACGATGACCTCTACGCCGTCGAAGTCGCGGACTGCGTCGCCGTCGAGGACGCGCTCGTCGAAGTAGAGCTGGTAGATGAGGCCGGAGCAGCCGCCGGGCTGGACGGCGATGCGCAGGCGCAGGTCGTTGCGGCCTTCCTGTTCGAGGAGTGCGCGGACCTTGGCCTGTGCGACCTCGGTGAGGGTGACGCCGTGGGTGGGCAGTTCGGTGGTGGTTTCACTCATTGGTGTTGTCCTTTGTTGTGTTGATTGCCCGTGTTGGCCGTGTGCGGTGTTTCGGGCGTTTTAGCCTTCACGATACGCGCCGGGGTGAGTTCTTGACAACCTGGGTTGTGTGTAGTTCGCCGGGGGCGTGAGCGTTTGCGTATGGGCTTTCACGGTAATTCTGCTTCTAGGATACCGAATTTATGGCGGGGGTGGTGGGGAGGGTGTCCGGGGACTCATTGGTTGGTCCGCGGACAGGTCCCCGGCCCTTGTTACCCAGCCGTTGGGGGGGGGACTACTCCCCTGCCTCGTATTCTGTGCTACCGCGTTGCGGTGCGCCGGTGGGCTAGTTGCGTGTCCGGCACACCGCGGTGCGTTGGGGTGATTCTTCGGCGCCTAGCGGGTGCCGAGGCCACTGAGCAGCAGTGCCTCCGCCAGGATTGCGTTCTTGAAGTCCGGGATGTAGAGGGACTCGTTGGCACTGTGGGCGCGGGTATCGGGGTCTTCCACACCGGTGACGAGGATCTGTGCTTGCGGGAAGACCTCCTTCAGGTCGGAGATGAACGGGATGGAGCCGCCCATGCCGGTCTGTACGGGTTCCAGATCCCAGGCGGCGCGCATGGCGTCGAGGGCGGTCTGTGCGCCGTCTGCATCGACTTCGGTCGAGAAGGGCATACCGGAGTCGACGGCGGTGTAGCTGACCTCTGCGCCGTGGGGTGCGTGGGCCTTGACGTGCTCGGTGAGCGCGCGGTGTGCGTTTTTGGGGGTGTCGCCGGGGGCGAGGCGGGTGCTGATGCGTGCGCGGGATACGACGGCGAGGGTGTTGGAGGAGGTTGCGATGGAGGGGATGTCCATGCCGATGACGGAGATGGCCGGCTGGGTCCACAGGCGGGATGCAATGCTACCGGTACCTGCCAGGGGTACGGAGTCGAGGATGCCGGAGTCACTGCGGAAGTCTGCTTCTGCGTATTCGAGTTCGGGTTGGGGGGCGCGGTGCAGGCCTTCGACGGCTACGGCGCCGGTGGCGTCGTGCAGGGTGGCCAGTAGCTGTGCCATGAGGGTGTGGGCGTCGAGCATGGGGCCGCCGAACATGCCGGAGTGGATGGCGTGGCTGCCGACGCGTACTTCGATGTCTCCGGATGCGACGCCGCGCAGGCTGGTGGTGAGTGCGGGTACGCCGGCGCGCCAGTTGCCGGAGTCTGCGACGACGATGTAGTCGGCGGATAGTTCGTCGCGGTAGGTGTTGAGGAAGGAGGTGAAGGAGGGCGAGCCTGCTTCTTCTTCGCCTTCGATGAAGAGTTTCACGCCGAGTTTGAAGTCGTCGCCGAGGGTTTCGTTGAGGGCTGCGAGCGCGGCGAGGTGTACGAGGATACCTGCTTTGTCGTCTGCTGCGCCGCGGCCGTAGAGGCGGTCACCCTTGCGGGTGGCGACGAAGGGTTCGGTGTCCCAGAGGTCGAGGTTGCCGGCGGGCTGTACGTCGTGGTGGGCGTAGAGCAGGATGGTGGGGTAGCCTTCGGCGGCGGGGCGGGAGGCGATGACGGCGGGCATGCCTTGCTTTTGGGCGCCGTTGGCGGTGGTGTAGGTGGCGCGTTCGATGCGTGCGTTGTCGAAGCCGGCCTTGCGGGCGAGTTCGGCGACTGCTTCTGCGCTGCGGTCGACCTGGGTGAGGTCGTGGGATTCCCAGGCGATGGAGGGAATGGCGACGAGGTCGGTGAGGGTCTGCAGGGTTGCTTCGAAGTTTTTGGTGACGGCGTCGCGGAGGGCGCTGTGGTGGGTGAATTCAGTAGTCATGTTTCTACCTTACCCCCACCTTACCTGCCGCCGCCGGGTGGTTGGGGTTGTTTCAGTTGCTGGTGTGCGCTTGTGGGGGGCGGGTTTGGTGTGTGCCGTTCGGGTATGATGGGAGGGTGTTTGGTCGTAAGAAAGAGAAGGCTGAGACTGAAGCTGCTCAGCCGCAGGTTGTAGAGGAGCCGCAGGCTCCGGTTGATCCGAAGTTCACCCCGAAGAAGGGCCGTCCGACTCCTTCGCGTAAGGTGCGGGAGGCGGCTCGTCGTAAGCCGCTGGTGGGCGGTAACGATCATGCGTTTGCGAATGATCGTGAGGCGCGTGCTGAGTTGCGTCGTCGTGAGCGTGAGGATAACGCTAAGCTTCGTATTCGTCAGAATGAGGCTTTGCGTGGCGGCGATCAGCGTTTCTTGCCTCTTGTGGATCAGGGTCCGCAGCGTCGTTATATCCGCGATTATGTGGATGCGCGCCGTAACCTGGGTGATTTTATGCTGATTGTTCTGCTGGTTCTGCTGGTTGGCGGCTGGATTGGTCAGGGCATTTCGGGTTCGTCTGAGGTTGGCGTTTCGATTTATTACGGTTCTGTGTATGCGATGTACGCCGCGATGTTGCTGTGGGTGATTGATTACTTCATTCTGTGGCGTGGCCTGAAGAAGAAGCTGATTGCTAAGTTTGGCGAGGTTCAGCGCGGTGGTGGTATGTACACCTTTAACCGTGTGATGATGGTTCGTCGTTGGCGCCGTCCGGTTCCGATGGTGAAGTACGGCGAGTACCCGCACTAAGTCGTTAAGTGCCGTATAGGTGCTTGGGGAGAGGTCCTGAGGGTTCGGGCCTCTCCCCTATTTTTATGCCCGCTAATTCTTACCCTCTTGCGCGAGAAGCCACATGTGTTTCGAAAAGCCACGTTTTTGGTGGCTTTTCGAAACACATGTGGCTTCTGAACATCTATACCGGTTACCCGGCGGGGCGTGAACCTTTTAGCGGCGAGCGCGGCGCAACTTCACCAGGCCACGGTTAATGTGTGCCGCCCAGAGCGGACCCTCATACAGGAACGCGGTGTAGCCCTGCACCAGGTCAGCGCCAGCGTCCAGGCGCTCCTGCACATCTTCAGCGGTGGTTACGCCGCCAACGGAGATGATGGCGAGGTCGTCGCCAATTTCACGCTTGAGCAGGCGCAGCACCTCGAGGGAGCGGGGCTTCAGTGGTGCGCCGGAGAGGCCACCGGCACCGATTTCCTTGACCTTGGTCATGTCGCTGGTCAGGCCCAGGCCTTCACGGGTGATGGTGGTGTTGGTGGCGATGATGCCATCCAGCTTCAGCTCCTTAGCCAGGGCTGCCACCTCGATGATGTCCTCGTCGACCAGGTCCGGTGCGATCTTGACGGTCAGCGGTACGTGGCGGTTGGGGCTGACTCGGTCTGCTTCCTCGCGCACGGCGGTGAGTAGCGGGCGTAGCGACTCGATGGCCTGCAGGGTGCGCAGGCCGGGGGTGTTCGGGGAGGAGACATTGACGACCAGGTAGTCCGCCTGCGGTGCCAGGGTGCGGGTAGAGATCAGGTAGTCGTCGATGGCGTTCTCAAGCTCAACGACCTTGGTCTTGCCGATGTTCACGCCGATGACCGGGCGTACAGCGCCGCGGTATTCGGTTTCGAGGTCTGCGCGGGCGGCGGCCACGCGCGGGCCTGCCGCTGCGGCACCGTCGTTGTTGAAGCCCATGCGGTTGATGACCGCCTTATCTTCGACGAGGCGGAAGAGGCGCGGCTGCGGGTTGCCGGGCTGCGCCTGACCGGTAATAGTACCGATCTCGACGTGGCCGAAGCCGATACCAGCCAGCGCGGCGATGCCCTTACCGCCCTTGTCGAAGCCTGCGGCCAGGCCGAACGGCGAGGGGAAAGTAATACCCATAACGGTGGTTGCCAGCTCGGGTGCGGGCTGGAAGTACTTGCGCAGCGCGCGGGTGATGCCGACGTTGCGCAGGGTCTGAACGCCCCAGAAGCCGACGTGGTGTGCCTTCTCGGGGTCCATGCCCTTGAAGAAGATGTTGAAGAAGGTCGGGTAGATGCGCATTTGTTCTCCCTAGTGTTGGAGGGTGTGGGTGGTTTGTGGGGCGGCGAACCGGGTCGCCGCGTTGGGACGCTAACGCCGGGGCTGAGTATTCGGCCTACTCGTCGGTGGTGACGGCATCAACTGCGCCCCCGTAGCGGCGGTCGCGGCGCGCGTACTCTTCGACGGCCTCCCAGAGGGTGCGGCGGTCGACGTCGGGCCAGAGCACATCCATGAAGACGAACTCGGCGTAGGCGCTCTGCCACAGCAGGAAGTTCGAGATGCGCTGTTCACCGGAGGAACGCAGGAACAGGTCAACGTCGGGCAGGTCTGGCTCGTCCAGGTACTTCTGGATGGTCTTTTCGGTGATACTGCCGGGCTTGAGCTTGCCGGCTGCCGCATCCGCCGCGATGGCTGCCGCCGCATCGGCGATCTCGGCGCGGCCGCCGTAGTTCACGCACATGGTGAGGGTGCAGACGGTGTTATCGATGGTTTCGCGCTCGCAGAGCTCGAGCTCCTCGATGACGCTCTTCCACAGCTTGGGTCGGCGGCCAGCCCAGCGGATGCGCACACCCCAGGTCTTGAGGGTTGCAAGCTGACGCTGCAACACCTCTGTGGAGAAACGCATGATGAACGCGACCTCACTGGGTGAGCGCTTCCAGTTTTCGGTTGAGAACGCGTAGGCGGTCACGTACGGGATGCCCATTTCGATAGCGCCCGCAACAACATCCAGCAGGGCCGCTTCACCGGCGCGGTGGCCCTCGGTGCGGGGCAGGCCGCGTTCGTTGGCCCAGCGTCCGTTGCCGTCCATGACGACGGCGACGTGCTGAGGGATGAACTTCTTCGGGATGGGAGGCGGGGTCGCCCCGGTGGGATGCGGGGGCGGGGGTACGGGCTGGGTGCGTGCCATGTGTGCCTTTCTTCCCAGGCGGGGGTTCTCCCCCGGGGTTGTCTGCCGAGTTATGCTGTTAGCTATTTTACCGTGGCACGGCGCGCATGGGTGGGCGCCTCGGGGTTTATTTTGCGGGGGTCTCCGCCTCAAGTGCCCCGAGGGTTTTGAGAGGGTGCTCCAGTAGATTTTGGGTGGTGGCGAGGTAGAGCTTAAGGATTTTATCGGCGGTGCCGGCGGGTGCAGCGTCGATGGTTTCCCAGGCGCTCGGGTCGGGGTTGGTGGTGGCGAGCGCGTAGGCCAGGTCCTCGGCCGTGAGGGCGGCGAGGGGCGCATCGGTGGCGGGGGCACACTTCGGGCATAGGATAGTGTACTGGCCGTAGGTGTGGGCGGTGTGGAAGGCAAGGTACCGGCCCAGGGCTTCCGCGGCACCCTCCCGGGCTGTGGCTTCGGGTGTGAGCGGGGTGCCGCATCGGGTGCATCGTTCACCGATGAGGGGCCAGCCGGAGCGGTCCATGGCGCGGGCCAGGTAGCGGGTGAGCACGCGCTGGGGGGTGTGTTGCGCGTGGGCTAGGGTTGCGAACGCCCCGTGAGTGAGCGTGTATAGTTCGGTGGTTCCGGCGCTGTTTTGGGTGAGGTCTTCGGCGAGTTCGGCGATGGTGGAGGCGCAGGTGTACGCGGCGTAGTCGGCCATGATGGGGCCGGTGTAGGCGTGCAGGGTTGCGGCTTGGGTGATGGTGTGCAGGTTGGTGCGGCCGCGGCTAAAGGACAGGTCGGTGTGCATGAACGGTTCGAGTCGTCCGCCGAACTTGGAGGTGGGTTTGCGTACGGCCTTGGCGACGGCGTGGGTTATGCCGCCCTCGCGGGTGAGCATGATGATGATGCGGTCGGTCTCGCCGAGTTTTTGAGTGCGGAGGATGAGGGCGGCATCGCGCCAGGTGCGGGGTTCGCTCACGGGTGTCTCCGTTCTCGATAGTTGTTCGTTGGTTGTTGTTCTGCGGGTTCTGGCGGATGCCCGGTGGTGGTTCCCCACGGGTGCGTGCGGCGTCTGCGGGTACAGTATCTGCGGTGTCCGGGCTACAGTGTCCGTCGCACCGTATGCGGGTGCATCGGGTACGGTTCGACCCCTGCCGCATCACCTCGCGGGGGTGCGGTCAGGGGTCGAATCGTTAAACGTATGGGTGAGGTGTGCTAGTCCTCGTACTCGATATCGTCGTCTTCGATGTCGTCTTCATCGTCAAGGATTTCTTCGAGATCGTCTTCCTCGTCGTCACCGTACACGCTCAGGGGGGTGACCTCTTCGTAGGCTTCGAAGAGGGCGTCTTCGTAGGCTTCGAAGGCGTTGGCGATTTCTACGTAGGCCTCATCGACGGCAGGGTCGTGCTCGCCGTTACGTTCAATCACGGCGGACAGGTGGGCCTCCAGCGCGTTGAGGAGGCGGGTGAGTTCAGTGCGAGGATCAGTGCTCATGCTCTTTATTCTACTACCTACGAGGGGGTGGTGTGTTTCTACCCGTCATGCGTTACCGGCCTCTATAGACTGAGCCCGCCGCATCCGGTCACGTACTGTGACGGATACGGCGGGCTCGGGGGCCAATGGCCGGGGTCTAGTTTTTTAGAAGCCCAGCGATGCAGCCGAAGCGCGGATTGCCTCAGCGGATGCCTTCAGCTGTGCCAGCTCAGCCTCGTTCATGGGGACCTCGAGCACGCGCTGGATGCCCTCGCGGTTCACGATGGTGGGCAGGGACAGTGCAACGTCCTTGAAACCGTACAGCTCGCCTGCGATGGTGGTGGAGACGGGCAGCACTGCGTTCTGGCCGCCGAGGAATGCCTCAGCGATACGTGCACCGGAGATACCGATTGCGTAGTTGGTGGAGCCCTTGCCCTCAATCACCTTGTAGGCTGCGCGCATAGCTTCGGTTGCCAGCTCTGCACGGACCTCTTCGGTGAACAGCAGCTTGCCGTCCTGCTTCCACTCGGTCAGGGGAACCATGCCGATGTTTGCTGCGGACCAGACGGGGAACTCGGAGTCGCCGTGCTCGCCAACAACGTTTGCGTGAACGCTCTTGATGGAGACACCAGCCTTGTTAGCAATCAGCCAACGCAGGCGGGAGGAGTCCAGAACGGTGCCGGAGGAGAGCACGCGGTCTGCAGGCAGGCCGCTAATCTTCTGAGCCACAACGGTCAGAACGTCACAGGGGTTGGTGACGAGCATGATGATTGCGTTGGGGGCTACGGACAGAACGTTCGGCAGCAGCTTCTCGAGGATTGCAACGTTAGCGCCTGCCAGTTCGAGGCGGGGCTGGCCCGGCTTCTGGCGAGCACCTGCGGTGATGATGACCATGTCGCAGTCGCGCAGCAGTTCGATATCGTCGCCACCGGTGACGGTTGCTTCGTGAGCGAACATTGCGCCGTGTGCGATGTCCAGTGCTTCTGCGTGTGCGCGCTTGCCGTCGATGTCGTACAGGACGATTTCGTCTGCGGAACCGCGGACCATAGCTGCGTAGGCGGTTGCGCTACCGACGCCACCTGCACCGATGACGCCGAGCTTGGTGGGGTTGTTGACACCGTTCATTGCTGTGTGCCCTCTTTTCGTGAGAGTTATCTGTGCTGTGCGAGGGTTTTCTCGCGGGGTGACGAAGCGGGGTGTGTGCCTCGGGTTTCTGTCGCACCGCGCACCGTGCGAGGTGCACGTGTGGCCGAGGTGGGGTGTTGCCCGGTGCCTCGCTCCGTTATGTTCTATTATGCCGAAGAACTTGCGTTTTGTGTTGGGTTAATTTGTCTTTTTTGAAGGGTCGCAGTGACTTTATGAGGATGCAAGGATATTTTTCACTCATAAAACCAAATAATGCGGTTCTGACCTTTTGAGCAATCTCACACCTGCCAATTGAACAGCTTGGGCTACCTCACCCCCCCCTAACGCGAGTACAAACTCACGGGGCGCCGGAGCGCCCGATGGAGGGCCCACCACAGATTCAGGCCATCACCACGCCGAAGACACTACTGCCCCTCGAAGTAACCCTCCACATCCACAGCGCCGCCAGCCTCCTCAAAATGGGTACGCACGTCGCGGGCTAGCTCGTCATCAATCAGGTAATCCACCGCTACAAAAGCTAAGCCAAAGGCGGCATCCAGGGCGCCAGCCACCGCCTCGGGAGAATTGGCCGCAACCGCGAACTGCTCGGTGTGCATGCCGGTATCTTCGGGAGCGATACCAATGAGCGGGTGAATACCGGGCACACGCAGGCTCACATTACCGAAGTCCGTAGAGGCTGCAAGAGTATCACTAGCAGTTCCGGGCGGATACGGGTGACGACCCACAACATGCTGGGAGGCCACCCACCGCTTCAACAGCGGCCCGTTGGCGCGCACAGGCATAGTCATAGGCGCGCTATCCCACGTCACCTCGGCAGACACCCCAGCCATGAGTGCGGCACCGCGCAACACCTCCTCCACACGGCGCGAGAGCGCCCGCAGGGTGGATGCATGCTTGGAACGGATATTAATGTGCAAGCTCGCAACAGCAGGAATCATATTCGGCGCCTCTCCCCCGCGATCAATAATCGCGTGGATGCGGTCCGACCCGGGAATCTGCTGTCGCAGCAGCCCGAGCCCCTGGTATGCGAGGCTAGCCGCATCCAACGCATTGCGTCCCATAAAGGGATGCGAGGAGGCGTGCGCACTCACACCGGTGTAGGTGACGCGACATTCGCGGCGGCCCAGCCACGCCTGATCCGCCACATCCATGAAGTAGGGGTGCACCATGATTGCGGCATCCACGGTGTCAAACGCACCTGCGCGGGCCATGAGCTCCTTGCCGGCATCAGACTCTTCGGCGGGCGTGCCATAGTAGAGAACCCGCCCACTGAAAGCGTTCGGGGTCGCCGCGAGCGCATCCGTCAGGGCGAGGAACGCTCCGAGGCCGGCTGTGGCGATCACGTTGTGACCGCAACCGTGCCCGATGCCCGGTAGTGCGTCATATTCGGAGAGAATCGCGATAGTGCGGTGTTTGGCGGGGTCATAGTCGGCGCTGGTTAGCTCGACTGCAAAGGCGGTATCGATTCCGAAGGCGGGGTAGGTGACGGTGAGGTTTGGGTACGCGGTGTGCACGGCCTCGACGAGCGTGGATGAGGCGAAGTGCTCGCGGTAGGCGGTTTCGGGATGGGCGTGGATTGCTCGAAGGATTTCGGTGAGGTCGCTGGCGCGGTTGGTGATGGATTCCGCAAGGGCTCGGCGGGTGTCCTCTAGCCCGCAGTCGTGATCGAGGCGGCGATTGAGAGGCTGACCGTTACCCGGGTGCTTCTCGGGGTGGGGTTTGTGGAAAGAGTCTCCGCGGTTGGGGTCTTCGTGGTGGCCGCTGGAGTGTTTGCCTCTGCCGATGCGGTCGGCGGCGTTCTTGCGCTGTTGTGTCTCGTAGGCAAGTACCTCGGCGTACTCGCTGCCGCGCTGTCGGTCGGCGTCCGGGGCGGCGTAGTGGTGCACGGTGGGGGTTGGTTGTTTGGGGCGAGAGGGTTGTGCTCCGAGTGTGGTTTCAGCTTCGGAGATGATAGGGGGTTCGGGAGTGTTTGCGGGGATTGTGCTCATGGAATCTACGCTACCGTGTGCGCATCATTGATGCTAGCCAACTCGCATGTGTTGGGTCGAAATGACTCTATCCGATAGGTCAAAATAACCTTATGAAGAAATGTGCGTCACATAAAAGATTTTTTGTATGTCGCCTAGGTTTCTGCGCTTCACAGGAGTAGCGTTAAGTAATGGGAGCGGTAATCCTACCGCCCTCCTACAACCGGCGTTGCGATGAGCGTAACGGCAGGAAGGTTCGCTATCTCGGTGAGCGTGTCTGCAAGGTTTCCTCCCTTTTCAACCTTGCGTGCGTATCCCGCGGTTCTACCGCTCATCATGGTAGAACCCGATAGTAACCGCCTGACGACTGCACACCGCAGTGAGGCGCCACAACCACGTTTAATAAGGAGCTCCATCCCATGAAGGCAGCACGCTTCTACGACCGCCACGACATCCGCATTGAAGACATCCCCGCACCCGAAGCCGCTGCGGGCGAGGTTCTGATTAAGGTCGCTTGGTGCGGTATTTGCGGTACCGACCTGCACGAATACCTCGACGGTCCTATCTTCTGCCCCAAGCATGGCCACCCCCACCCGATTTCCGGTGAGGACTCCCCCGTGACCCTCGGCCACGAGTTCTCCGGTGTCGTTGAGGCACTGGGCGAGGGCGTTGACGACCTGAAGGTCGGCGACCACGTTGTCGTTGAGCCCTACATCATTGCTGATGATGTTTACACCGGCCCCGAGTCCAAGGACTACCACCTGTCCAAGGACATGAACTTCATTGGTCTGGCAGGTCGCGGTGGCGGTCTGTCTGAGAAGGTTGCCGTCAAGCGTCGCTGGGTTCACAAGATTCCTAACAACATTCCCCTGGACGAGGCTGCACTGATTGAGCCCCTGAGCGTTGGCTACCACGCTGTTGAGCGTGCAGGCGAGTTCGAGGAGGGCGCATACGCACTGGTCACCGGTGCTGGCCCCATCGGTCTGCTGACCTCCGCAGTTCTGAAGGCTAAGGGCGCTAAGGTCATCATCTCCGAGCTGTCCCCGCTGCGTCGCCAGAAGGCTCTGGACTCCGGTGTTGCTGATTACGCTTTCTCCCCCGCAGAGACCGATGTTCTGGCTGAGATTCTGAAGCTGACTGACGGCCGTGGTGCTGACATCGCCTTCGAGTGCACCTCTGTTCAGCCTGCACTGGACCTGATTCTGGATGCCCTCAAGCCGACCGGTAAGGTCGTCATCGTCTCCATTTGGGGCAAGCCCGCTTCCCTGGATGTTCAGAAGGTCGTGCTGAAGGAAATTGAGGTTCGCGGCACCATCGCATACGTGAACTCTCACCCGGAGACCATTAAGCTTGTTGAGTCCGGCAAGATTAACCTCAAGCCCTTCATCACCGGCAAGATTGCTGTGGAGGATCTGATTGACAAGGGCTTCGACACCCTGATCCACCACAATGAGACCGCTGTGAAGATTCTGGTCACCACCGACCCGAAGCGTCTGGCTAAGTAATACTGATTCAATCAGTTACAGCTGATACAGCTGTTCTTCTAGCTTCCTTAATGTAGCTAGTGTGGGGTGAGGTTCCTTCAAGGAGCCTCACCCCACTACTTTTCTGTGTGCTTCTTACCGAGCATACAAAAATCCCCGGCTCCGAAGAACCGGGGATTATCTGTGCGCGAGGGGGGACTTGAACCCCCACCCTCTAAATGCGAGGACTAGCACCTCAAGCTAGCGCGTCTGCCTATTCCGCCACCCGCGCAGGTGACATTCGAACGTTTTCCTTGCGGTGCCGTTCGAAGCAACACGTAATACTATACGGACTTTCGGGAAACTCCGCAAATCAAAAAAGTATGTTATGCATCACATTAATGCGTGGGGGGTTACGGACGGCACGAACCAGACACCCCATCGGAAGACGCCGCGGCACGCACCGCCTCCAGCAGACCCCAAAGCGGTCTACAGGCTACAGATGCTATATGACTGGCGGCCCTCACAAACTCCCAGATTTCTCTCAGGAACGACTAGAATAAGGAACTATGAACAACGAGAACCTCTCCCGCGAAGAAGCCGCAGAACGTTCGGCTCTCATCAGCGTTGATACCTACGACGTACACGTCGACCTAACGAACGCCAAGGACCCCGAGTTCGAGTCCTACCCCACCGCCACCACCGTCCGTTTCTCCTGCAACACCCCCGGCGCAGAAACCTTCATCGACTACATCCACCACAGCATTGACTCCGTCAAGCTCAACGGTGTCGAACTGAAGCTGGACGAAGTCGTCGACGGCGCACGCATCCACCTGGCCAACCTGAAGGCCGAGAACGTGCTGACCATCCACGGCCGCTCCTACTACTCCCGCTCCGGCGAGGGCCTACACCGCTACTTCGACCCCTCCGACGGTCGCGTGTACCTGTACACCCAGTACGAGCCCTCCGACTGCCGCCGCGTCTTCCCCAACTTCGAACAGCCCGACCTGAAGGCCGTCTTCAACTTCCGCATCACCGCACCCAAGGACTGGGTCGTTAGCTCCAACGCCGTGCTCGAGTCGCAGGTGACCGACCCCTCCGACGACTCCATCTCCAAGCGCGTCTTCGCCCCCACCGCCAAGATTTCCACCTACATCACCGCAATCCTGGCCGGCGAGTACTTCACCGCAACCACCACCTACAAGCCCAAGAGCAAGGTCAACAGCGGTGACATTCCCCTGGTCGCCTACTGCCGCCAATCCCTGAAGCCGCACTTCGACTACGACCACATCTTCAAGGTCACCGAGAACGGCCTGGACTTCTTCCAGGACCTCTTCGACTACCCCTACCCGTACCCCAAGTACGAGCAGGCCTTCGTTCCCGAATACAACATCGGCGCCATGGAGAACCCCGGCCTGGTCACCTTCACCGAAGACTACATCTTCGTCTCCGGCGCAACCGAGGACGACCTCGAAGGCCGCACCAACACCATCTGCCACGAAATGGCACACATGTGGTTCGGCGACCTCGTCACCATGAAATGGTGGGACGACCTGTGGCTCAAGGAATCCTTCGCAGACTTCATGGGTACCCTCGGCGCCAAGGAAGCCAACCACTTCGAGGATGCATGGGTCACCTTCGCCAACAACCGCAAGGCCTGGGCCTACATGCAGGACCAGCTACCCACCACCCACCCCATCGTGGCTGACATCCCCCATCTGGAAGCCGCAGCACAGAACTTCGACGGCATCACCTACGCTAAGGGCGCCTCCGTCCTCAAGCAGCTGGTCGCCTACGTTGGCTTCGACACCTTCATCGAAGCAGCACGCGTGTACTTCAAGCGCTTCGAGTGGGGCAACACCTCCCTGAACGACTTCCTGCAGGTACTCAACGAGGTGTCCGGCCGCGACATGCAGGCATGGGCTAACGCATGGCTGCAGACCTCCGGCGTGTCCGCACTGGGCACCAAGCGCGTCTACGGCGAGGACGGCCAGCTCACCGACCTGATCCTCACCCAGGAACTGCCCGCACAGCAGCCCGCCGAGCTGGGCCGCCCCCACGTGGCAAAGCTTGAGACCTTCCGCTTGGTCGACGGCAAGCTCGTCTCCACCGGCGTGCTCTCCCTCGAGTACCCGGCCGAGCGCGTCGCCGAGCACCACGTCGAACTGACCGACGAGCAGAAGAAGTTCGTGGGTGAAGCCGACCTACTCATGCTCAACGCCGAGGACCACACCTACGCCAAGGTCGCCCTGACCGACGAGGACGGCCTGCAGGCCGCCATCGAAGGCGTCTCCACCCTCGAATCCGCGCTCTCCCGCGGCCTCATCTGGGGCTCCCTCTGGGAGAACGTCCGCGACGCCCGCCTGCCCGTCACCACCTACGTGGATGCGGTCGTGCGCAACGTCTCCAAGGAGCCGAGCGCATCTCTGCTGGGCACCATGGTCAACAACTCGCAGGTCGCCATCGCCACCTTCTCGGCACCGACCGGCCGCGAGCGCCTCTACGACGCCCTGTACGACGCCTTCTCCGCTGCTCTGGCTCAGGCTAAGCCCGGTTCGGATGAGCAGCTGATTCTGCTGCGCGGCCTAATCTCGGTCTCGACCAACGCCACCAAGGGCGAGGAGCTCTGCCGCGATATTGCCCGCGGTGCCTTCGAAGACACCACCGGCGATATCGCCGATGCGACCGGCATCCCCTACGACCAGAACCTGGGTTGGAGCGCTCTGGGTGCGCTCGCAAGCCGTAACCTGGTCACCGTGGATGATTTGGAGCGTGCATCCAAGTACAGCCCCTCATCGATTTCCTCGAATGGTTACGCGTATGCGATGGCCGCTCTGCCGAACGCCGAGCGCAAGGCTGCCGCGTACAAGACCATCATGGACGATAAGTCGCTGTCGAACGATACTCTGGCTTCGACCATTAACGGTTACGTGCGTGGCCCGGTGGAGCTGCGCGAGCAGTACTACGGCCCGTACTTTGACGCCCTGCTGGGCGTGTGGGAGTCTCGTTCGATTGGTATGGCAACCCGCATTGTGCGCGGTCTGTACCCGAAGGCTCCGTACAACACCGGATCCACCGAGGGCCTGGGTGTAGACGATAACCCGTCGGTCAAGCTGGCTCAGCAGTGGCTGGAGGCGAACCCCGAGGCACCGTCGGCTCTGCGCCGCCTGGTGCTTGAGGCCCAGGATCATGGCCACCGTTCGATTGTGGCTCAGAAGTTCAACGCCTCCCTGCAGGCTCAGTAAGTCGCGAGGTTAAGCATTCAGGCTTAGGAATGAGCCGCCGTTCGGCGTGTTCCCGGTATATTCCCGGGGATGTGTCGAGCGGCGGCTTGCATGTTCCGGTTTGGAGCAATACGCGGAGGGCAACCCGGAAGGGCTACCGCACCGCGCCGGCCGGAAGAAATCCGGTAGAAAAGACAGATAAACGTCACCCGCATATGTGAGCTGTGCGCCCGTAAACCATGAGAGAATGGACTAGGTATCAGCTCATTTAGACACGGATCAGAAGGAGTTTTCAGTGGTCGACTACGCACTCGGTGATCGCGGTAGCGTCGAAATTGTCACCGACGATTACTATGAAGCGGAAACCCTCCAAGTTTTTGAGGAACTGCACATCGACCGTGAACGCATCTGGTACGGTGAGGCGCGACTCGTTCCCGAGCCTGATAACCCCTACGAACCGAATAGCATCGCCATCTATATTGATGAATTCAAGATTGGGCGCATGAGCGTTGCCGATTCGGCGGCTTATTGGGAGCCCATTACTCGCGTGGTTGCCTCCGGCTACGAGCCGATTGCGCACCTGCAGCTTTCCGCCGTGGCGGTTCGTACCGAGAGCGGTGACATGCGAGTGAAGAGCACCGGTGTGCTCTCCCTGTCCGCGCCCGGTTCGCTGTTCCCCCTCAACAATGCGCCCACCCGTGCGACCCTGCTCCCCCAGGGACCGTCCATGAAGGTGCTGGACGAGAAGGAACACTCCGAATACCTGCACAGCATCCTGCCGCCCAGCGGTGAGGGTCGCGTCATTCTGACCTTGGAAGCTAACCAGCTGAAGACCTCCGACGGCCGTGTGGTTGATACCGTGGAGGTGCGTCACGACCGCAAGCTGGTAGGCCGTCTGAGCACCCAGATGTCTGAACAGCTGGCTCCCGTGATTCGCTACGCCTTTGAGCATGACCGTCTCACGAGCGCCTGGGGCACGATTCGCGGCAACACCCTGGAGCTATCTCTGACTGTTCAGGCTGCACGCCCCACCGATATTCCGCAGGAATGGTACGAGACTCTGCCCAATAACGTCCCGGCTCTACTACCGGTTGGCGAGGAATATGAGGTGCCCGCTGCCTACGTACCGAGCGAGGGCGAACGACACCGCGCTGAAGCTGCAGTTCAGGCACCGAAGAAGCGCCGCGGGTTCATCAGCTCCCTGACCGGCAGTTCTTCCGCTCCCGAATCGGCTTCCGATGAGCCTGCCGCCGAGAAACCGATGATTGAGTACACCCTGGAAGAAGAGGAATACTACGAGCCTTCCGAGCGTGAGCGACTGTTGAACCTGGTTAAGGGTGCGGGCCTGGCCGTACTGCTAGCCGGTCTGATTTCGATACTCTGGACCCCGGTTCTCGGCGTCCTGATTGCAATTATGGGTGGCGCCGTGGCTGCGGTAGCTTTCTACTTCGGCCGCCAGGCTAACGGGTACGACGCTTACGAGAACGAAGAGTACATCGAGGAGGAAGCACACGGAGAGGAGCACGAGCCTGTGCACGGATCTTCCGCCACCTCGGTGTAGTTCATTTCCCTTGCGCTTCGAGAGAGCGTCAGATGTCGGCAACGTGCCGGGTTCTGACGCTCTCTTTTTTGTGTGCAACCTTCCGAAGAAACCTTCCAACAGAACTATCACGCGATGTGGGCACCATTGAGGAACCCCCGAAGCGGTATCGTATGATATCAGGTTGGGTATAGCAGAGGGCGGCCCCTCACCGAAAGGTTAGGGGCCGCCCTCGTTCCATCACCCGCATCGGGTGAAAAGGAATGCTAGTCCTGGCCGTAGGTAGCCATGAACTGATCCATCGTATCGTGCTGCAAAGCATGTGCCAATTGCGCATTTGCAGCCTGGTCTACAAAAATGATTGACTGACCGTCGTAAGACCAACCCGGGCCAGCGTTCGGCAGGGTGGTCATACGCATCGTGGTGTCACCACTGGTCAGCACCGGAGCCGCAATCTGAGCAATCTGCGCTGCGTTTAGGCCCTGGTCCACGCGCATATAGTCGGTCAGAGACTCAATAGAAGACTGGAAAGACGCCACGTTGCTCAACGCGCCCTTAGCCTTCATCGTGCTGTACAGGCCGCGCAGGAACGCACGCTGGTTACGAACACGCTGGTAGTCACCATCAGCGAAAGAGTAACGTTCACGAACAAAGCTCAGGGCGCCACTACCGTTAAGGTGCATCAGGCCCGGAGTAAAGGTCCAAACGTTACTGGTAAATGCAAAGGGAACCTGAACATCCACACCGCCAATAGCGTTCACGAGAGATTTGAAGCCTTCAAACTCAATCTCAGCTACGTGGTCGATCTTCACACCCACAAGGTTCTCAACCGTGGCCACCTGCAAGGAAATACCACCGTAGTTCAGTGCGGCGTTAATCTTTGCGGGACCATAGCCGGGAATATTCACCCAGGTATCTCGCATAATCGAGATAATGTACACGCCCTTGCCGTCAGCCGGGATGTGCATCAGCATAATGGTATCTGCACGGGAACCACTCACCAAAGCTGCATCAGCACCAGTACGGGTATCGCTACCAAGCAACAGGATGTTCGTACCAGGTCCCTTGATAACACCGTAGCTGTAACCGTCATCGAGAATACCGTCGCCGTTCTTGTCGTGCTCACTCGCGTTAGCGGCCAGCCCGGCATCGGTAGTGACCTTCGGCGCCCGTAGCTCCGAGATATTCAGCGGCTTAGCCTCACCAAGCTTTTCTTTAATTTTGCTGAGGTCTTCGTCCACCTTGGTGATGGAGTCGAATTTCTTAGTCTTACTATCCCAGGTGTAACCGGCACGCCAAATGAAGAAACCGATACCGAGGGTAATGACAAGCAGAAGAATCAGCAGAATCAGCAGGGTACGCTTGATCCATTTCTTCTTCTGCGACGGTTCAGAATGTTCGTCGCTCATGATTGTCCTTTGTTTGAAGTGGTGATGGGCGAGAAGGCAACGCCCATTTCGCCGTAATTCCCCGGTGACGCGGTAGCCGGAGCATCATCGGTGCTAGTGGAGGGCGGTGTGTGCACACCTCGCAAAATACTTTCTCATTGTAACGCTCTCAGCTGTGTAGCGTGGGTCCAACCCCGCCCATAGCAGTACAACGTTCCTCACGTTCTGACGAAAAACCCCGTCTCCCTTGAAACCAAGGGAAACGGGGCTTTAAAAACGCTATACAGCGCAATCTTCTGGAAAGAATTAAGCCTTCTTGCCGAAGTTTGCGAAACGTGCGTTGAAGCGCTCGACGCGACCTGCGGAGTCCATGATGCGCTGCTTACCGGTGTAGAACGGGTGCGACTCAGACGAGATTTCAACCTCGATGATCGGGTACTCGTTGCCGTCTTCCCACTTCTCAACCTTGTCAGAGGTGCGGGTGGAACGGGTCAGGAAGACCTTGCCGGATGCGAGGTCGCGGAACAGAACCGGCTTGTATTCCGGGTGGATATCTGCCTTCATTGATTTACCTTCTTCTGCTACTGGATTTTGCCAGTAGCCCTTATATAGATGGAGTAGGTTTTTCGATGTGCGGCTGTCGAGAAAACTTGAGAGCGCATCACCATTGCGCCCGCATGGGCGAGCACAACCCGTTAAGGGTACCACCTTTACGGTTTAAATCCCAGCGCCGCGGCCAATCACATAGCGATTCCCCGGCGCGCTCGGGGTCCCTAGCGCGGGCGCGTCTCCCAGAAGGCGACGGCGCTCGCTGCGGCCACGTTCAGCGAATCCACGCCGTGAGACATGGGAATCATCACCGTATCGTTGCAGGCCGCCAGGGTACGCGGCGAAAGACCGTGCCCTTCGGTGCCCAGGATGAGCGCCAGCTTTTCGTCACCGCGGGCAGCCAGCTCGTCCAGGCTCAGGGAGTCTTCTTCCAGGGCCATAGCGGCGCTCCTGAAACCCAACTCGTGCAGGGTCTGCAGGTCGGCAGGCCAAGAGCGCAGGCGAGCCCACGGAACCTGGAATACGGTACCCATCGACACGCGAATCGACCTGCGGTACAGCGGGTCGGCGCATCGAGGGGTGACCAGCACGGCGTCTACGTCCAGGGCTGCCGCCGAACGGAAAATCGCGCCCACGTTCGTATGGTCCACGATGTCCTCCAGGATGGCCACGCGACGCGCCCCGCTCAGCAGCTCCTGCAGAGGCTGAGGTGCCGGGCGAGCCATTGCCGCCAGGGCGCCGCGGTGCAGGTGAAAGCCGGTCACCTGTTCCAGCTGCTCCTCACTACCCACGTAGGCGGGGGTTTCCGGGTGCTCCCGTAGAACGTCCGCCAGGTCGTCAGCCCACTTCTCACTCATAAGGAAGGAAACGGGCTGATGACCGGCAGCGAGCGCCCGACGAATCACCTTCGAGGATTCAGCAATGTAGATGCCCCACTGCGGCTCCAAGGCGCTACGCAGCTTCACATCGGTCAGCTGCGTGTAGTACCGCAGCTGCTGCTCGGGGGCCTGGGCCAGGGGCGTGACCGACTCAATTGCGTAGACGCGTTCGGCGCGCTCGGCAATCTGCTCGGCGGTCAGCTGCTTGGGGCCTCGACTCATGCGCGCTTGAAGGCCGAGAATCGACCCGAAGAGGTCACGGTCAGGGCCAGATCCATGTCGTAGGTTGCGGCGAGATTGGCCTCGGTGATGGTGGATTGCATCGGGCCTGCAGCGACCACACCGCCGTCGCGAATCATCAAGGCGTGGGTGAAGCCGGAGGGAATCTCCTCGAGGTGGTGAGTGATGAGCACGGTGGCCGGTGCGTAGGGGTCGGCTGCCAGGGCGGTCAGTCGCTCCACGAGGTCCTCACGTCCAGAGATATCCATACCCGAGCCGGGCTCGTCCAGCAGCAACAGTTCGGGGTCGGTCATGAGGGCGCGGGCAATGAGGGCGCGCTTGCGCTCGCCGTCGGAGAGGGACCCGAAGGCGCGGTCGGCGAGGGTGTCGACACCCCACTCGGCCAGCAGTTCGGTGGCACGCTCGTCGTCCATGACGTCATATTCCTCGTTCCAGCGGCCGGAAACGGCGTACGCTGCGGTGACGACCACGTCGGAAACCTTTTCGGTGGCGGGAATCTGGGTTGCGGAGGCTCCGGAAGACAGGCCGATACGCGGGCGCAACTCGAAAACGTCAACCGCGCCAAGGGTCTCGTCAAGAATCTCAACCTCGCCGCTGGTGGGGTGCAGGCGAGCCGCCGCGACGGAAAGCAGGGTGGACTTACCGGCGCCGTTGGGGCCCAGCACGACCCAGCGTTCACCTTCGTTCACGGTCCAGGAAACGTCGTTGAGGATCTTGCGGCCGCCGCGGATGACGGAAACGTTCTGCAGGTTGAGTACGGTGCTCATGGTTCTTCTTCCAGTGAATTGACGGGTGGGTGATGCCTCACTCCCCCGCACCATCCGGTGGTGGGCGGTGCGGGTGAGGAGGTGCGCGGCGGCACTCCGCGTTGGGTGCCGCCGCCGCGGGAGTCTTTAGTCGATGAAGCCGCGCGCGCCGCCAACCAGCTCAACGTGGCCGGTTTCGACGTCTGCGGTAACCATCTTCGCGATTTCGTGGGCGAACTCGTTGACGGTGTAGAGCTTGCCTGCGGTCTCGCGGCGCTGCTCGATGGCGCCCGGGTGCAGGCGGTTGAGCAAGGTTGCGGTGACGGTGCCTTCAATCATATCGGCGGAGACCACGACCAGGGAGATGCCCTTCTCGGAGAGTGCAGGAATCTCGGCAATCAGGGCGTCTTCGCCGGCGCGCTTGGACTCTGCGACGGGCTGGTACTCGTCCATGGTCTCAACCTCGCGGATGAAGTGCGCCTGGTGGCTGGTCACGAAGACGATGCGTCCGCCTTCGGGCATCTTCTCTGCGGCCAGGCGAGCCAGGTTCAGCTGGGCGTCGCGATTCAGGCGCATTGCGTAGTCCTCACCCATGCCGGTCTCCATACCGCCCGAAGCGTTCAGGATCAGGTAGTCCAGGGAGCCGAAGGTGTCGATGGCGGTGTTAACGAGGGTCTGCAGATCCTCAGCCTTGGTCACGTCAGCCTGCACGGCGACGGCCTTACCACCGGCCTCTTCGATGGCCTTGACAATCTTGTTGGCGCGCGGTGCCTTGGAACGGTAGTTCACAACGATGTTGGCGCCTTCGGCGGCGAGAATCTGCGCGGTGTCTGCGCCAACGCCTCGGGAGGAGCCGGTGATGATGATGGTCTTGCCGGTCAGCTGTGCCATTCGGTGTACGTCCTTTGTGTTGTTCAACGATGGTGTCTAACGTTGCGTGCAACGTCGATGTCTTGTGGCGCGGCCCGCGCACGCAGGCGGCGGTACGGCGAGCCGCGCAGCGGGCGGACGGCAGTCGTACCGTCGCACCCGCCGAGATGCAATCTTTGCGGGCTTTAGTGGCCCATGCCCAGGCCACCGTCCACGGGGATGACAGCGCCGGAGATGTAGTTTGCCTCATCGGAGGCGAGCCAACGGACCACACGTGCGACCTCCTCGGCCTCTGCGAAGCGGCCGGCCGGGATAGAGGCGAGGTAGTTCTTCTTGGTTTCCTCGGGCAGAACATCGGTCATGGCGGTGTTGATGAAGCCCGGTGCCACCACGTTTGCGGTGATGTTGCGGCCGCCCAGCTCGCGGGTGATGGAGCGGGCCATGCCGACCAGTGCCGCCTTGGAAGCGGAGTAGTTGACCTGGCCGGGCGAACCGTACAGACCCACCACGGAGGAGATGAGGATGATGCGACCGCGCTTGAGCTTGAGCATGCCCTTGATGGCGCGCTGCACCACGCGGAAGGAACCGGTCAGGTTGGTGTCGATAACGTCGGTGAAGTCGGCTTCCTTCATGCGCATCAGGAGCATGTCGCGGGTGATGCCGGCGTTGGCAACCAGCACCTCAACGGGGCCGTATTCCGCCTCGATGGCCTTGAAGGCTTCGTTGATGCTGTCGGCGTCGCGCACATCCGCCTTGACGGCGAAAAATTCTTCGGGGGCCTCGCCACTGCGGTAGGTGATGCAGACGTTGTGGCCCGATGCCTGGAATTCCTTGGCGATTTCGTAGCCGATGCCTCGGTTGCCGCCGGTGACCAGGACGGTCTTGGGAGTGTTTTCGCTCATGAGCTTCCTTGATGAGTCGACCCCTCGCGGTCAGCGCCGATGCAGCGGCTCCGCGGCCGGGGTGTGGACGGATGGACAGTCAAACCTCATTTTACCGCGTTTTATACCCAAGGTGCCGCAGGCTACACCGCGCTCGCTCCCTCGTCGTTACTCTATCACGCCTCGGAAACGCCCTTTGTGTGCGCCACACTCACGCGTAGACTAGCTCATGGTTCCTCCTTCACGGAGGTGCCCGAATCGCCGCCGCGCGGCGCACGTACCGTTCGTGAAAGGATTTGGGAATCATGGATCTTCTGGGTTCGCTCTCGCAGGATGCGCAGCCCGAGTACGCAAAGTGCTCGCGTAAGGGGTGCCAGCAGGTAGCGGAGTTCCAGCTGCTGTGGAACAACCCCAAGGTGCACGCCCCCGAGCGCCGAAAGATTTGGCTGGCCTGCTCGGAACATGTTGGCTGGCTGGAGAACTACCTGCGCGAGCGCGAGTTCTGGAAGCAGACGTTACCCTTCGACGACTCTGGAGCGAACACCAGCGAGTAGCCTGCTGAAAGTGTGCGGCGAGTAGACAACCCTCAATCGAAACTACTTTCGATATATACTATATTTGTTCTAATGAACTTAGGTGAGGGAACGCTCCACATACCCCACCAATACCCACACTCGCCAGCACCTCAGGAGGCCCTCCATGATGGGATACTCACACACCGTCAGCGCCGCCGCCGGCTGGCTGGCCTTGGTCGAGACAGGGGTTGTGCAGGTTCCAGATACCCCCACCCTCATTGTCACAACCCTGGCGTGTGCCGGGGCCGGCATGCTACCGGACATTGACCACCACAACGGCAGCATCGCAAATTCCATTCCACCCGTCTCGCGGTGGGTGGCGCGCATCGTGGGAGCCGTAAGCGGCGGCCACCGCAAGGGTACCCATTCCATCCTGGGCCTAGTGGCCTTCTGGGCCATCGCATACTTTAGCGCAAGCATTAGCTACAACGGCATCCCGTGGGCCTCACTCCTCCTGGCCGCTTTCTCGGGAGGTCTGGCCCTGCGAGTTCTGGGAGCCCCCGGTGGATGGATTGGTGCCATTGCGCTGGGTTATGCCGCCTACACGACAGGCTCGCTTACACTCCTCCCCTGGGCTTTCTCGGTGGGCGCCACGATTCACCTTATCGGTGATCTGCTCACCACCCGCGGTCTGTTGCCTCTCTATCCCATCGTCATCAAACCACTGGTGAGCTCACCCCTGTGGAAGAAGAGCGGCTACATGGCACTGCCAATCCTAGGAGACGCCGGCAGCGTACGCGAAAAGGCACTAACCCTCGCGTTGAGCGTCTATATCGGATGGTACGCCGCCGCCATGATGGGATTCGTGGAGTACCCGCTCCAGACGCTTGGACTGGGCGTCCACGCCGTAAAGTAACGCCGCAGCCTCGCCGATGGTTTTTCACTCTCGCAAACCCCAAACCCCAAAGACATAGTGACCCCGCCGTCATCCCGGCGGCAGAATGTATAGTCATCCCAAGACACGAAGGCACCCCGCCACTTCGCTAGGAAGCGGCGGGGTGCCTCGCAATAATCATCCCGAACCTATCGGGCTAAGAGACTTAAGCGTCCTGGATGGGCCAGAAGACGTCAACCTCAACGTTCTCTTCGCCGGAGGTGGGGTACTTCTCGAATTCAGTGTTGTGCATTGGTGTTCTCCTTCATGAGCGGGTGGGAGTTTCCTCTCCCCCGCATCAGCTCGTCGATGGTGACGGGCTTTTGATTCGCTTGTGCGTCCTCGCATCAGCGGGAACAACTCCAGTCTATACCCGGAGAATGTTGTGTTTCTACCAAAAATCCCACAATGTCATTAGGCACACATAAAAAATTTAAAAAACCCACAGGTACCCCCCGAAATATCGCATAATAGCTTTTCTTTCAGCCATAGAAACCCACAAGGCAACATGATTTCTCATCGAAAACACCCTGTGCTTTATGCTCATAATTCAACAGAACCCATGCACAGGAACGCAAATACACCACATATGGTCAGAAAACAATACAAACCCACGGGTCAGGTCACATTATTTCGCGATACTCGAGAAGGTAACTCCAGAAGAGACACAAAAGAGGCCCCGACACCATACGGCGCCGGAGCCTCCTCCTACGTTTTAGGCCAGCGAGATGAGGTCCTGGTATTCCTTCGACCAGAGGTCCTCCACCGCATCCGGCAGAAGCAGCACGCGCTCGGGGTTGAGCGCCTCAACGGCGCCCTCATCGTGCGAAACCATAACAATTGCGCCCTGATACGCCTTCAGGGCGTGCAAAATCTCCTCGCGAGAGGCCGGGTCGAGGTTGTTGGTCGGCTCGTCCAGCAGCAACACGTTCGCGCTCGAAGCCACGAGCGTCGCCAGGGCGAGACGGGTCTTCTCGCCACCGGAAAGCACGCCGGCCGGCTTGTCCACGTCATCCCCCGAGAAGAGGAAGGAACCCAGAATCGTCCGCACTCGCGTGTCGTCCAGGTCGGGCGCCGCCGACTTCATGTTCTCAAATACGGTGCGGCCGCCGTCCAGAATCTCGTGCTCCTGCGCAAAGTACCCCAGCTTAACGCCGTGGCCGTAGATAACTTCGCCGGTATCGGGCTTCGTCGTGCCGGCCAGCATGCGCAACAACGTGGTCTTACCCGCACCATTCAGGCCCAGCACCACCACGCGGGAGCCGCGGTCGATGGCCAGGTCAACGCCCGTAAAAATCTCGAGCGAGCCATAAGACTTCGACAGACCCTCCGCCGAGAGCGGAGTCTTGCCGCAGGGGGCCGGATCCGGGAAGCGGATGGCCGCCACCTTATCCACCTGGCGCTCCTCCTCCAGGCCGCGCAGAAGCTTCTCGGCGCGCTTAATCATCTGCTGAGCAGCCGCGGCCTTCGTAGCCTTGGCTCGCATCTTGTTCGCCTGCTCCATGAGGGCACTCGCCTTCTTCTGGGCATTGGCGCGCTCACGCTTGCGGCGGTGCTCGTCCTGCTCGCGCTGGGCCAGGTAGTTCTTCCAGCCCATGTTGTACTGGTCAATCACGCAGCGGTTGGCGTCCAGGTAGAAGACGCGGTTGACGACGAGCTCCATGAGGTTCACGTCGTGGCTGATGACCAGCAGGCCGCCCGAGAAGTTCTTGAGGAAGTCCCGCAGCCACATGATTGAGTCGGCGTCCAGGTGGTTGGTCGGCTCGTCCAGCAGCATGGTGTCAGCATTCGAGAAGAGGATGCGCGCCAGCTCCACGCGGCGACGCTGGCCACCCGAAAGGGTCGAAAGCGGCTGGGAGAGCACACGCTCGGGCAGATCCAGGTTGGAGGTGATAACCGCGGCCTCCGACTCGGCGGCGTACCCACCTCCAGCGATGAACTCAGCCTCCAAGCGGTCGTAGCGGCGCAGGCCCTTGGCACGCACCGCATCGTCCTCGCTGGCCATGTCTTCCTGGGCCTGACGCATCTTGCGGGCCACGCCGTCCAGGCCTCGGGCAGAGAGGATGCGGTCGCGGGCCAGCTGGCTCATGTCGTCCACCTTGGGGTCCTGCGGCAGGTAGCCAATCTCGCCGCTGCGGGTGACGGTGCCGTCCGCGGGCAGAGTGAGCCCGGCTAGAACCTTGGTCATGGTGGTTTTGCCTGCACCGTTACGGCCCACCAAACCGATCTTGTCGCCCTTATCGATGCGGAAGGTGACCTCTTCCATGAGCAGGCGCGCGCCGGCGCGCAGTTCAAGGTTCTGTACGGCAATCATAGATATCTTTCGGGTGGGACGGTCTGCGTGGTGTTCATGCTCTGCGCCGGTTCCGGTGAGGCGAATCGTCGGGTCGGGCGAACGAACACCCCATCAATTTTAGTGCAGGGATGCGGTACGTGCATGTGAGTTACTTTTATTTCTGTGGTGACGGGTGTACGATACATATCGAACACCGTTCAATGACCGTGTTTAGCAAGGCGTTCCACGCCACGCAACGACACACTACAAACTTCCCTTCCCTAGCTCTTTCCCGAGCCGACCCACCGAACCCGTACCCGAAGGAGTACACACCGATGTCCGAACCCGTACACAATTCCGCACCCCGACGCAACGACGCTGCCCGCACCTCGGTCGCCACCGATCTCTCCCTCATCGCTGTCTTCGCAGCCCTCATCGCAGCCCTGGCCATCATGCCCGCCATGAGCCTCGGCGGCATCGCGGTCCCCTTCACCTTCCAGACCCTCGGCATCTACATCACCGCCCAGGTGCTCGGCGGTAAGCGCGCCACCGCAGCCGTAGCACTGTACCTACTGGTTGGTTTCGCCGGTCTACCGATCTTTGCAAGGGGCGGTGCAGGCCTGGGTTCGCTCGCATCCCCGAGCGCCGGTTATCTGCTGGGCTTCCTGCCCTTTGCCGCAATCGCTGGTACCCTCGCCTACCTGTTTACGCGTAATACCCGTTCGGTCGGCGTCACTTTCCTCATGGCCCTGCTGGCGAATTTCTGCGGTTTTGTGGTGCTGACTGCCTGCGGTATCGCCGGTATGATGATGAACGCCCACATGAGTTTCGCTGCTGCGTTCAACGCGGCCATGGTATTCGTTCCCTGGGACCTGGTAAAGTCCGCTATTGCGGTTCTGGTTGGCTTGTCGGTACGCCGCGCCTTCCCGTCCTTGGCTCCCACCCAGCATTAGAGACACCTTTAGAAGCCATCTGAGAGGATAGCTATGTTTTTTCGCCGCTCTCCGCGCCAGAATGCACCGCAGATCGTGCAGGGTGTTTCCGAGCAGGCAGCGAGCGCCTCTTCTAGCATGCCCGCCCTCGAGCTTGAATCGGTGAGTGTTTTTACCGAGCTACCCGAAGGCGGGCATCGCCGTATCCTCAAGAACGTGAGCCTGCGCTTCACCGCAAAACGCACTGCGGTGCTGGGCCTCAACGGTAGTGGTAAATCAACCCTGCTGGGGCTTTTTAACGGTCTTACCCATCCGGATGAGGGTATTGTGCGCGTGAATAGTGTAGACACCTTGCAGGTGCCGGCCCCCGGCTCGAAGGGTGCGGGCTCGCAGGGCGCTTTCGAAGGCGTGGGTATGCTCTTCGCCCAGCCGGAGGCGCAGCTGATTATGCCCACCGTCGCTGAAGATATTGACCTGAGTCTGCGACGTGCCGCGGCCATTGAGGGAACCACGCTCGACGGCGAACAGCGTCGTGAGCGGGTTCACGAGCTCCTCCGTGAACGCAACCTCGAACGCCTGGAGAACCAGAGCGTTTTCACCCTCTCGGGAGGCGAAAAGCAGTTGGTCGCCCTCACCAGTGTTCTTGCGGCTCGCCCGCAGATTCTTCTGTTGGATGAGCCGACCACGCTACTGGATCTGCGCAATCGCGCGCGGCTACTGAAGTACTTGGAGTCCCTGGATCAGATGCTGGTGCTCAGCACGCACGACTTGGATTTAGCGGCTTCCTGCGATGAAGCCGTCATCATTCACGACGGACGTCTGCTCGCTCAGGGGGACGCGACTCAGATGGTGCGCCAGTACCGTCTGTGGTGCGCTGAGGGGTTCCCGGATGAAGGCATCGCCAAAGGTACGAATACAGCCGGAGGCACGCATGAACGCTAACACGCCGCGCGCGAATCCTCGCATGAATCCTCGTCCTGTCTCTCATGGGTCTGATTTCAACCCCGGCACGTTACTAGTGGGTTTCTACCAGCCATTGAATACGCCGGTGCATCGGGCGCCGCTGTGGCTCAAGGGTGGCCTTTTCTTTGGGTTGTTCATTGTGCTGGCGGTGACCGACTGGCAGGTGGCGCTGGCGGCTTTAGTGGCGTCCGCACTGTGTGCATTGTGGGCTGGGGTGGCTGTCTCCCAGCTGTGGTTGGTGATTCGTACATTGGCGCTACTGCTACTGATTATGGGTGTTTACTACGTGCTGACGGGCCAGTACACCTCCGGTATGGATGCCATCGCAACCATGCTGACTGCTTTCTACGCTTCCCGCACCCTGCTGGTGAGTACTCCCCTGCCGGTCCTCATCGACGGTTTTGTGCGGCTGTGCTGGCCTCTGCGTTTCGCGGGTCTTTCGCCTGAGCGTCTGGGGTTGCTGATTGCCCTCATGATTCGTTCCATCCCGGCGCTTGTGGACCGTTGGGGTGCCCTGCAGCGGGCGGCGGTGGCGCGCAACCTTCCGAAGCGCATGTATTGGCGGCTGCTAATTCCGTGGGTAGTGCAGGCGGTGGATTATGCGACGGCGACCGCTCGGGCTTTGCGAGCGCGGCACGTGGATGAGCTGAAATAGTGCAGTGACATAACACGACAACCAGGAACAAACCCGCGCAGACATCCGAAAAGGGTGGGATGAACTATACGGTTCACCCCACCCTCTCGCATTTAACTCAGGTCTATTTTCAGATGCTTTTAGGGAGTTTCAACCACCAGGGCGGCGGGGAGTTGCTCCCACCACAGGTACCAGTCATGCTGGCCGTAGAGCGCCTCCACGAGCTTGTCGAAGCCGCGGTAGACGCGCACCGGCATCGCCGAGGAAACCATTGTGTGCTCGACCGCCAGGATTTCGGCGTCGCGGCGGGTCGTGACCGGCACCGGCGTGTAGAATTCGATGAAGTCGGCCGCGATGACCGCCGGATAGGCGTCGTCACGCTCCAGCCAGTAGCGGGCGATGGCCAGCATGGTTTCGGGGGCGGGGCTGAGGTCCCATCCGCCGAAAGGGAAGTACGCGAAAACGTCGGATGCAGCTTGAACCGGCATGTCCACGATGAGGAGTTCGGAGGCCCCTTCAATATCGGTGGTCTTAACCTTCTCGTTGATGATTCCTGCGGTCAGCTCAAAGGGATATTCCGTGCCTAGCGGTGCTTTGAGGTCTTCCTCGCTGAGATCTCCGTCATCCATGAGGTGCCGGTAGGCGTTCAGATAGGTGGTCTCGTTGAGGCTTCGAAAGGCCTCATGCGCGGCCCGTTCCACGCCAACTTCTCGTAGGTGTTCGTGCTGGGCCGTGAGGAGCTCAACCGCGTACTGCTGAATAATTTCAGCAGTAATCTCGCCGACGGGAGTTGAGGTGCGTACTGATACGTTGTTCTCAATGGTCCCGAGCAGGGTAGAGTCAAGGGCAACCACGATAGGGGTTACCCCCTTATTCTTGCCCTCGTAGAGGTGTTCGAGGTATCGCCGGTTCAGTTCGGCTCGTGGGGCGCCGTGGCGGACTCGCTCGTGAGGGTAGGGATACAGGGCGACGAAGTGCTCGTAGAGCTCTGCCATGGTGTTCTCCGATGTTTGGTTACCCACAGTTTAGCGCTTATTTCCGGGGAAGAAAGAGGGTTTTCAGCGCCCCGGGGGCGCCCCTTTGAATTGCGCATTTTTTTCATTTGATGAGCTGCTATCGGTGGGGCCTAAACGGGTCTAAACGTTCGTTATATTGGGCGGTTTTGGTGAACGGATCTTCCGAAAAAGATTGAATTTTAATGAGTCAATTACTGAGATATAGGGCGGGTCGCGTCGGTTGCGAAGGCCCGCCGAACGGGGTTATGCCAACGTAGCCCGAGCGCTCGCGGACCATGCATACCGCACCTACTGTTCCTTTGGCTCCCAAAACTTCTCCCCTACGGGAGGATGCACACCATCAGGTGCGGAGAATAAGCTTCCTCCCCCTCCAGCTCCTCCTAATCGTCCGGTCACATCTACATATTTACGCATTCTTCCGGTGTTCCTCTGGTGGTATTTGACAGGGTGCCGTACAGTAGGGGTACCAGCTATCTATACCTCGGATTGTATAGCCGGTAGCGTCAATTGCTCGAGTCGTAACCAATGGAGGTTCTCGTGACGAATAGCTACTACAAAGAGATGATTCGCCTGGCAGACAGCATCGCTGATAAGGCGCATGAGGGGCAGACGGACCGCAACGGCTGGCCTTATATCTCCCACCCGCGTCGTGTTGCATTGGAGGCACGCAAGCTCGTCTCTGATATGGCGGCTTCGACCTCTCCCGACACTTCCCTGGAGGAGTTGAAGGCAGAAGCGCAGATTGTTGCTCTACTCCACAATACTGTGGAGGATACCGGCGTGTCTCTGTCCTACCTGGCTCGCTACTTTTCCCCACAGATTGTGGATGCCATCGAGGCGCTCACCCGCCGCCCCGGTGAGTCCCGTGTTTCGTATCTGGGACGCGTGCGCGCCAATGATTTGGCTCGTCTGGTGAAGCGTGCCGATATCATGGACAACCTGGATCCGCACCGTCTGGCGAAGTTGGAAGAGCCGACCCGTTCCTGCCTGCACATCAAGTACGAGCACTCACTGGAGTTGCTGGGCCTGGGCGAGTAGCCTTTCGAGCCGTAGCAAACAGAGTCACGGAGTGTAATAAAGCCGCCCGATGTGTGGATACTGTATCCATGCACCGGGCGGCTTCTAAATTATCTGTTGAATTAGTTCAGGTGGGAGACTGCGTAGTCAGCCTCTTCCTCAGTGAATCCTTCAAAAGAGGAAGTCAGCTGGGAACGGATTGCCTCGGGAGACATGTTAACCGTCTTCTGGTAGCTCTTTGCCTTCTCCAGTGCATTCGCGTTCCAGTCAGCCTTCACGTTATCCACGGCGTACTGAGCCGCCTCGGGGCTGAACTTCTCAAAATTGCTGGTGAGCTGGTTGTAGATACCCTGCTTCGACATGTGCATAGTACGCGAGTACGATTCTGCCTTCTTCAGCGCCGACTTGTACTCGCTCGGTACGTTATCGCTCTGCTTTGCCTTAGATTCCGCCGCAGCGGTAGTAGGAGCCACAGAGGTACCGGTATCTGCCGCAGCGGAAGAAGCGCTAGGTGCCGACGAATCAACAACCGCAGAAGATGAGGGAGCACTTACCGTGGTGGAGCTCTTCGAGCCGCCGCCAATCATCGAGGCGCAACCGCCAAGAAGAACAATGATGACGAGAGCGATAAACCACCAGCGGAGGTAGAAAGGCTTCTTCTTAACGTAGACAGAACCGTCAGCGGCAATAATTTTTCGTGCCATAATTTCCTTTCGGCTTTCCTCAAGCAGCCATTGCATAAAGAAAACCAATATGAAGTGAGTGGATGATTCACAAGGAAATATACTGGACCCCCCCCCATTGTCAAAGCAGCAAAAAAATTGGCTTCGCCCAAAACAAACACATCAACTGCCCACATACCCAGTACCTCACAAAAAATACCCGCCCGGTGCCGAAGGCATACACCTTCCGCACCGGGCGGGTACCTATCTGCGAGTCAGGAGCCTAGATGTTGAAGCCCAGCGCGCGCATCATGTCGCGGCCGTCCTCAGTAATACGCTCCGGACCCCACGGCGGCATCCAAACCCAGTTCACGCGCCAGGAATCCACCACGTTCTCCAGGTTGGCCTGCACCTGCTCCTCAATCACTTCCTGCAACGGGCAGGCCGCAGTGGTGAGGGTCAAATCCAGGATGAGAGTGCCGTCCTCATCCCAGCGCAGACCGTAAAGTAGGCCGAGGTCAACAATGTTGACGCCAAGCTCCGGGTCGATAACCTCCTTGAGGGCTTCCTCAATATCTTCCTGAGGAACACGACCCTGAACAGTCTCAGTCATAGTTCAGTCTTTCTTGTCGAATCCGGTGACGGAAAGCAGGTTACTTCTTACCCACGTAAGAGACGTAGCCCTCTTCCTCCAGGCGGTCAGCCAACTCGGGGCCGCCCTGATCAACCATCTTGCCGTCCACGAACACGTGCACGAACTGCGGCTTGATGTAACGCAGGATGCGGGTGTAGTGGGTAATCAGCATGACGCCCATGTCGTTCGCCTCGTGCGCACGGTTCACGCCCTCGGACACGATCTTCAGTGCGTCGACGTCCAGACCGGAGTCAGTCTCATCCAGGATGCCGAACTTGGGCTTGAGCAGCTCCAGCTGAAGAATCTCGTGGCGCTTCTTCTCACCACCGGAGAAGCCCTCATTCACGTTACGTGCGATGAAGTCGGGGTCAATCTCCAGGTTGTTCATGGCTTCCTTGACTTCCTTGGTCCAGGTACGCAGGGAGGGAGCCTTGCCGTCCACTGCGGTCTTTGCGGAACGCAGGAAGTTCGACATGGTCACGCCGGGAATCTCAACCGGGTACTGCATTGCGAGGAAGAGGCCTGCGCGGGCACGCTCGTCAACGCTCATCTCGGTGATGTCCTGGCCGTCCAGCAGAATCTGGCCGGAATCAACCTGGTACTTGGGGTGGCCAGCAATGGTAGAAGCCAGGGTGGACTTACCGGAACCGTTGGGGCCCATGATGGCGTGAATCTCGCCCGAGTTGATGGTCAGGTTAACGCCCTTGAGGATGGGCTTAGTGGTTTCGTCATCGAGGATGACCGAGACGTGAAGGTCCTTGATTTCAAGAGTAGACATTATTTCTCCTGGTAAAGCTTAGTTGTTGCTGAGTGCGAGCTCTGCCTCAAGGGCCTCGGTGAGCTGCTCTTCAAGTTCGGGAACACGAATCTGCTGAATAATCTCGTTCAGGAAGCCGCGCACCACCAGACGGCGGGCCTCAGCCTCCGGAATACCGCGAGCCTGCAGGTACCACAGGTGCTGTTCATCCAGCTGGCCGGTGGTGGATGCGTGACCGGCGCCCTCAATCAGGCCGGTCTCAATCTCCAGGTTCGGCACAGAGTCAGCGCGAGGGCCAATCTCCAGCAGCAGGTTACGGTTCAGCTCGTAGGTGTCGGTACCTTCTGCATCCTTACCGATGAGAACGTCACCAACCCACACGGAGTGCGCACCCTTACCCTGCAGCGCGCCCTTGTAGGTCACGCGGGACTTGCAGTTAGGCACGGAGTGATCCACAAACAGGCGGGACTCAATGTGCTGGCCGGCGTCCACGAAGTACAGGCCGTACATTTCAGTCTCGGCGCCGGGAGCGGTGAACTTGGTGGAGGGAGTCACGCGCACCAGGTCGCCACCGAGGGAAACCACCACGTGCTTGAAGCGGGAGTTGCGGCCCAGCTTAGCGTACTGTGCGGAGGTGTGAATCGCGTCGTCAGCCCACTGCTGGACGGACACGACGTTCAGTTCAGCCTCGTCACCCACCACGAACTCGATGTTCTGTGCGAGCACGGTAGAGCCGGTGTGACGCAGAACCACAACAGCCTTCGAGAAGGGCTTAGCCTCAATCACGATGTGCTGTGCGGCAGCCTCGTTACCGGTGCCGGTGATGTCGATTTCCACGTGCTCAGACAGCTCAGCCTCAGCGGGGATGGTCACCACGGTTGCCTCGGAGAAGCTGGACCAGGCGTTCGCTGCCACGCGGTCCTCAGGGATACCTGCGGAGCCGATGCGTGCATCATCGCGGGAGACGGTCTCAACCTGAACCTGCTCGGGTGCAGTAATCTGCGGTGCCGGTGCGGTGCCGGTCAGCTTCTCCAGGTGCAGGCCGCCCAGACGCTTCAACGGGGTGAAGCGCCAGTCCTCTTCACGACCGGTCAGGGGTGCGAAGTCCTCCACGTTGAATGAGGTCTTACGCTCGGCGCGGGATGCCTCCAGCACCTTCTGGATATTGTTCGGGTTGGAGCCCTGGTGGTGTGCCTCGGTGGCACGGTACAGGGTGTCATCGTGGGCGAACTCGGTGGCGAGCTTCTCGCCCTCCTGGTCCATACCGGGGATGATCGGGGAGTGGTAACCCAGAGTTTCTTCGTTGGTCGGCATTAGCCCACAGATCCTTCCATCTGAAGTTCGATCAGGCGGTTCAGTTCGAGTGCGTACTCCATCGGCAGCTCGCGGGCAATAGGCTCAACGAAGCCGCGAACAATCATCGCCATTGCTTCTTCTTCGCTCAGGCCACGCTGCATCAGGTAGAACAGCTGGTCTTCAGAGACGCGGGAAACCGTCGCCTCGTGACCCATGGTCACATCGTCCTCGCGCACGTCCACGTAGGGGTAGGTGTCGGAACGGGAGATGGTGTCCACCAGCAGGGCGTCACACACCACGGAGGACTTGGAGTGCTTAGCACCCTCACGCACCTGAACCAAACCGCGGTAGGCGCTACGGCCACCGTTACGGGCCACGGACTTCGACACGATAGTCGAGGAGGTGTTCGGGGCGATGTGAACCATCTTCGAACCGGTGTCCTGGTGCTGACCCTCGCCAGCGAACGCGATGGACAGGGTCTCACCCTTGGCGTGCTCACCGACCATGTAAACAGCCGGGTACTTCTGGGTGACCTTCGAACCGATGTTGCCGTCCACCCATTCCATGGTGGCGCCCTCGTGCGCAACCGCACGCTTGGTCACCAGGTTGTAGACGTTGTTCGACCAGTTCTGAATCGTGGTGTAGCGAACGCGGGCGTTCTTCTTCAGCACAATCTCAACCACTGCAGAGTGCAGGGAGTCGGACTTGTACACGGGGGCGGTGCAACCCTCAATGTAGTGAACGTAGGAGTCCTCGTCAGCAATGATCAGGGTGCGCTCGAACTGGCCCATGTTCTCAGTGTTAATACGGAAGTAGGCCTGCAGCGGAATCTCAACGTGAACTCCCGGGGGAACGTACACGAAGGAACCGCCAGACCACACTGCTGTGTTCAGTGCGGAGAACTTGTTGTCACCAATCGGGATGATGGAGCCGAAGTATTCCTTGAACAGTTCGGGGTACTCACGCAGACCGGTGTCGGTATCGACGAAAATCACGCCCTGCTTCTCCAGGTCCTCACGGATCTGGTGGTACACGACCTCGGACTCGTACTGTGCGGCCACACCTGCAACCAGCGAGTTACGCTCCGCCTCGGGAATACCCAGGCGCTCGTAGGTGATGCGGATGTCCTCGGGCAGTTCCTCCCAGGAGTCAGCCTGACCCTCGGTCGAACGCACGAAGTACTTAATGTTGTCGAAGTCGATTTCGGAAAGATCCGCACCCCAGGTGGGCATGGGCTTACGCTCGAAGAACTTCAGCGCCTTCAGACGCATATCCAGCATCCACTGGGGTTCGTTCTTCTTCGCGGAGATGTCACGCACGACGTCCTCGTCCAGGCCGCGCTTAGCTGCCTGGCCTGCTTCGTCGGAGTCTGCCCAACCGTACTCGTAGTTACCAATGCCCTCGAGTTCGGGGTTCATCTCCAGGATCTCTGAAATGACGGTATCGTTGGCGTTCTGCCCAACTTTCTCAGTCATTACGGCCTTTCTTCGATGGTTATTACATTCTCTCCGCCACCTGCCGGATGCAGGCGCGGTAGTCTTTGGGGTTCGAGCCGCCGGCTAGATGCTCGGCTTCTCAGCCGACGTGCCATCTTCGGGCTCGATCGGCGTGGCTGGTTTCGCCGACTTCGCGTTCTCCGCCACGGTCTCTCGGTTCAGCGGCACGTGCGTGGTACACACGTGCGCACCCGAGGCCATTGTGGAGAGCCTGCGAACATCAACGCCCAGAAGATCAGAAATAATCCCGGTCTCTTGCTCGCAGAAGACCTGGAAGTCTTCAGCCAGGTCGCGAACCGGACAGTGGCCCTGACACAGCTGGATACTCGCGAGGAAGTGCTCCGGCACGCTACGACCCACGGGAGGTTCGGTCACCTGCGCGGTGGCCACGAAACCGTCCCTGCTCATGACCTCGGCGAGCGCCTTAGCTCGGGCGGCCACATTGTCTCCGGCGGCTTCCACCACCGGGCGGTAGCGCACCTCCATCTCAGCCGCACGGGCCGAAGCGAAGGCCTCCAGCGCCCCGTCACCGACCGTGTCGCGCAGCATCTGCAGAGCACTACGCGCGATGAGCAGGTAGTCGTTGCCGAGCCGCTCGTGCCCCTGCGGAGCAATCACGTAGCGGCGAGCCGGCCGACCGGCGCCCGCACCGTGCTTCTTGATGGGAGCGACCTCAATCATATTGCTTGATTCGAGGGCGTCCAGGTGGCGGCGGACCGCGGCGGGGGTCAGGCTGAGCAGCTCCCCCAGGCTTGCGGCAGACACCGGTCCGTGGTTAAGAACGCCGCGGAGCACGCGGTCTCGGGTACGTTCCTCAGCCTCGGCCTTACGTTTGGATGTGCGTGCCGCGGAGGACTTTTTGCTGAAAGCACCATGAGAGCCCGATGCGGCACTGCGGGTGCCACTTCGGGTCTGCGACTCACGCTCGGAGGAGCGCTGGGATGTCTTGTTCACGGAATACACAAATAAAGTATGTCCTAATTGTTTTTTCTTTGGCTAGTTAGGTTTTCCTACTTACTAACTTTTTTACCTAAAGCTGAATGTTACTTACCTTCAAAATGTGCTGAGCACGTGAGGCAATGCATAAAATATAGGGGTATATCACGCGAATAAATCGAAAGTTATGCCCATGGAGACCACCACCGCACACGCGGACCATCCAGAGGAGACAGGCTCCTCCCCCACGGCGCGCAGGCTCACCGTCACCGAAGAACCGGCGCTGAGCGTCAAAGACCTTATTAAAGAATTCAAACCCTCCCGAGCGTTCCGCAATAAGCACCCCGAACGACTCACCGCAAGCGGCTACTACCGCGCCGTCAACCGGGTAAATCTGCGTGTCTTCCCCGGCGAAGTGGTGGTTCTTCTCGGCGCGAACGGCGCAGGTAAAACCACAACCCTCGCCTGCGCCCAAGGTCTGCTCAAACCCACCCGCGGCACCGTGCGCCTGCTCGGTGAGAACCCCCTCCTGGCAGACCCCGAACTGCGCGCCAAGGTAGGCATCATGCTCCAGGACGGCGGCCTGCCCAACGCCATGCATCCCATCCCACTACTTGAGCACATCGCAAGCATGTACACCGACCCCTACCCGATTGAAGAGCTCGCACACCGCCTGGGTATCGACGCGTTCAACGGCACCACGATTCGGCGCCTCTCGGGCGGTCAGAAGCAACGCGTGGCGCTCGCGGCGGCCCTTATCGGCAAGCCGGATGTGCTCTTCCTCGACGAACCTTCCGCGGGACTGGACCCGCAATCGCGTAACGTCGTGTTCGAAATTATTCGCGAACAGCGCGAGCGCGGCGTGGCCATCGTGCTCACCACGCACCTGATTGACGATGCGCAGAAGCTCGCCGATTACGTGTACATCATCGAGGACGGCACCACCGTGCAGGAAGGCACCGTCCCCGAACTGATCGCTAACGACGGCACGAACCGCCTGCGCTACACTCTGGATGCCCCCACCCCCAGCCGCGAGGAGCTGCTGCCGGCGCACCTGCGGGCCGGAGTGGAACTCATCGAGACGGTCCCCTACGTTCCCGCCTCGGAGGAGCACCCGGCTGTGACCGGCGAGTACGAGCTCGTCGGTCCCCTGCGCGCGGAGCATCTGGCGGCCTTCACCGCGGCCCTGGCTGAACGCTACCTCATGCCTATTTCTCTCAAGATGGAACCGAAGACCCTCGAGGATGTCTTCCTCGATATTTCAGGACGTGATATTCGATGAGCCCCACCGCTTCTACCGACCGCGTGCAGAACACGAACACTGCGGTGGATACCTCAGCCCAGGGCGTCGCCATCGATGAAGACGAGGAATACATCCCACCCCGCGCGAACTACCCGCTCGTGCGCGTGATTGAGCAGGGCCGCTACGAGACGATGGCGATGCTCCGCAACGGCGAGCAGCTGATGCTGAATATTATCTTCCCCGTCATGGCGCTTCTGGGCCTGCGCTTTACGGGCCTAATTGACGACTACGCCCACTCGGTGGGGGTTTCGCGCATGGATGCGGCGGTCCCCGGCGTGCTGGCCCTCTGCGTTATCTCCACGGCGCTGTCGGGTCAGGGCATCGCGACGGGCTTTGATCGCCGCTACGGCGTGCTCCGTTTTCTGGCGACCACTCCTCTGGGCCGCAACGGTCTGATTCTGGGCAAGTGCATCGCCGTGGTGGTCGTGCTGATCATTCAGTTCGTGCTCGTGGGCGTAGTCGGGTACGGCTTGGGTTGGCGCCCGGACGCCATCGCCCTCTCCCGAGCCTTCCTCACCCTGCTGCTGGGTGCGGCGGCCTTTACGGCGTTGGGCCTGCTGATTGCCGGTACGGTGCGCGCGGAGGCGACCCTCGCGATTGTGAATATCGCCTGGGTGGTTCTGGCAGGCGCCGGCGGCGTGCTGTTCCCGCTCAGCTCCTTCCCCGATTGGTACGGCGCGATCGTGTCATGGTTCCCCTCGGCGGCTCTGGGCGAGGCTCTGCGCGGCAACTTCATTCACCACCAGTGGATGGCGGACCCGCACTGGGTTCTGACGGTTTGGACCGTCATTCTCGGCCTGGTTGCCTCGCGCAAGTTCAAGTGGTCTGATTAGCCTGACCGACCCCCTTCGGCCGGTGCTTTACGATTGGTACCTCACCCGATGCCCCGCAGCTTTCGACATGTTCGTCAGCCGCGGGGCATTGCTGTGTCCGGGGGGCCGAGAACGAGAGCTTGAGGCGGGGGCGTTTGGAGAAGCATTCGTGTACGCCAGTCGAGGCACCCACACGGAACAACCCCGCGAGGGTTAAAAAGAAAGCCCCCTCCTGCCGAACCACGAGTCCAACCACCACAGCTGGACTCCATCACGTTCACGTTCGGAGGAGGGGCTTTAATCACCGAGGAGCGGACCGACCCAACCACTGTCTCAGTCCGCAACCTTCCTGCTCAACCTTAACATGAGCTTCACCACCCCTCAAAATCTCTCATAGCTGAAGAAAGCCCACACCGCACCGATTTGGGGCCGCTCCAACAGCGCTCCTAGACGGGCAGCGTTCCACCCTGTGAATGTACACACCGTCACATCAGATAGTGCGGCGGAGTGAACTATCCTGTTAAACGAAAAGGGCGTAGCCAGACCTCAGGGTACTAGCCGAAATGCGCCGCGCGGAATAAACACCGCCGGGGTACCGTTACGCCCCACGAACAGGGCGCCAGCACCTAGCCGTTGGCGCATCCACTCACCCTTGCGAAAGGACACCCACGTGGCAGAAAACCTCCAGTGGACAGAAATCGATCAGCGAGCCGTTGACACCGCCCGCATCCTTGCCGCCGACGCCGTGGAGAAGGTCGGCTCCGGCCACCCCGGCACGGCGATGAGCCTGGCGCCGGTCGCTTACCTGCTGTTCCAGAAGGTCATGAACCAGGACCCGGCCGATGACCGTTGGGAAGGCCGCGACCGCTTCATCCTCTCCCCCGGCCACACCTCCCTGACCCTGTACACTCAGCTCTTCCTCGGCGGCTACGGCCTCGAGATGAAGGACCTGGAGGAACTGCGAACCTGGGGTGCCCTCACCCCCGGCCACCCCGAGTACAAGCACACTAAGGGCGTTGAAATCACCACCGGTCCGCTCGGTCAGGGCCTGGCCTCCGCTGTTGGTTTTGCTTACGCGCAGCGTCGTATGCGCGGCATGTTCGACCCCGAGGCCGCCCCCGGTACCTCCCCGTTCGACCACCACGTCTACGTCATCGCCTCCGAGGGTGACGTGCAGGAGGGCGTGACCGCCGAGGCGTGCGCGCTTGCGGGTCACCAGGAACTCGGTAACCTGATTGTTGTCTGGGACCGCAACCACATCTCCATTGAGGAAGACACGGACGTCGCCTTTACTGAGGACGTGGCTAAGCGCTACGAATCCTACGGCTGGGACGTTCAGCGCGTGGACTGGACCCGCACCGGCGACTACGTCGAGGACGTCGCAGAACTGTACGCCGCCATTGAGCGTGCGAAGGCTGTCACCGACAAGCCCTCCTTCATCGAGTTGCGCACCATCATCGGCTACCCCGCACCGCACAAGCAGAACACCGGCGCCGTGCACGGCTCCAAGCTCGGTGCCGAGGAAGTTGCCGCCACCAAGGAGGTGCTCGGCTTCGACCCCGCCAAGAGCTTCTTCATCGAGGAGAACGTGCTTGAGCACACCCGCCAGTTGCGCGAGCGCGGTGCCGCCGCCCACAAGGCCTGGGACGAGAAGTTCGAGGCGTGGGCGAAGGCCAATCCCGAGCGCGCCGCACTGTACAAGCGTCTGGTCGCGGGCGAGCTGCCCGCCGACTACAAGGCCGCCTTCCCCGTGTTCGAGGCCGGCACCTCCGTGGCAACCCGCGCGGCATCCGGCACCGTGATTAATGCTATCGCCGAGACCTTCCCTGAGCTGTGGGGTGGCTCCGCCGACCTGGCCGGTTCGAACCTGACCACCATCAAGGGTGCAGAGTCCTTCAACCCGGCATCGCGAACCACCGAAGACTGGACCGGTAACCCCTACGGTCGTGTGTTGCACTTCGGTATTCGCGAACATGCTGCCGCAGCAATCGTCAACGGTATTGTGCTTTCCTCCCCGACCCGCGCATTCTCGGGAACCTTCTTCGTGTTCTCCGACTACCAGCGCCCGGCGGTTCGCCTCTCGGCTCTGATGGGCATTCCCTCGCTGTACGTGTGGACCCACGACTCCATCGGCGTGGGCGAGGACGGCCCGACCCACCAGCCCATTGAGCACCTCTCCTCCCTGCGCGCTATTCCCGGCTTCGACGTGGTTCGCCCCGCGGACGCTAACGAAACCGCCGTCGCATGGCGCACCATCCTGGAGAAGTCCGACCGCCCCGCGGGCCTCGTGCTCTCCCGTCAGAACCTGCCCGTTTGGGCTCGTGAGGATGTGCACCCGGACGCTGAGGGCGAGAAGTTCGCCTCCGCTGAGGGTACCGCACGCGGCGGCTACATCATGGCTGACACCGAGGGCACCCCGGACGTCATCCTGATTGCTACCGGTTCCGAGGTTGAGCTGGCTATTCAGGCTCGTGCAACCCTCGCCGAGCAGGGCATCGCGGCTCGCGTGGTTTCCATGCCTTCGCGCGAGTGGTTCGCCGAGCAGAGCGAGGAGTACCGCGAGTCGGTCCTGCCCTCCTCGGTTGCAGCCCGCGTCTCGGTCGAGGCTGGCCTGGCCATGAGCTGGTACGACCTGCTCGGCTCCGCAGGCCGCGCCGTGTCGATTGAGCACTTCGGTGCTTCCGCCGATGCGAAGACCCTGTACCGCAAGTTCGGTGTGACCGCCGAGGCCGTCGTGGAGGCCGCTAAGGAATCCATCGCCGCCGCCAAGTAAGCGATACTCACACCCCCGGAACGCAAGGGTTCCGGGAGGCGCGACGCGAACGATCCGGGCGCCCCACTATGAGGGGCGCCCGGGCCCGCTATCGCGTCCCTCCAATACTTTTTTCATTTCCTCATTCAAGAATCGAAGGTTTTACCCATGTCTGAGTCCACTCAGAAGCTTTCCGACGCCGGCGTCTCTATCTGGCTTGACGACCTCTCCCGTGAGCGTCTGACCAGCGGCAACCTCGCCGAGCTCATCAAGACCCACAACGTGGTCGGCGTGACCACCAACCCCACCATCTTCGCCGGCGCGCTCTCCAAGGGCGCCGCATACGCCGAGCAGATGCGTGAGCTGGCTGCCGCCGGTGCCGATGTTGAGGAAGCCGTCTTCGCCGCAACCTGCGACGACGTGCGCAACGCCTGCGACGTGTTCGCCCCCATCTACAATTCCTCCAACGGTTTTGACGGCCGCGTCTCCATCGAGGTTGATCCCCGCCTGGCACGCGATGCCGAGGGTACCGCGAAGATGGCACGTGAGCTCTACAAGCGCGTGGGCCGCGAAAACGTCATGATTAAGATTCCGGCAACCAAGGAAGGCCTGCGCCCTATCGCTGAGACCCTGGCCGCCGGCATCAGTGTGAACGTGACCCTGATTTTCTCCCTGACCCGCTACCGCGAGGTCATCAACGCCTACATGCTCGGCCTGGAGCAGGCGCTGGAGAACGGCAAGGACCTGTCCACCATCCACTCGGTTGCATCCTTCTTCGTCTCTCGCGTGGACACCGAGATTGACGGCCGTCTGGAGGTCATCGGTGGCGACGCCCTCGAACTGAAGGGCCAGGCTGGTCTGGCTAACGCACGCCTCGCCTACGAGGTGTTCGAGGAGATGTTCTCCACCGCGCGTTGGGCTCGCCTGCAGGCGCACGGCGCGAACGTGCAGCGCCCGCTGTGGGCCTCCACCGGCGTGAAGGATCCCTCTCTGCCCGACACCCTCTACGTGACCGGCCTGGTGGCACCCAACACCGTGAACACCATGCCCGAGGCAACCCTGAACGCTGTTGCTGACCACGGTGAGATTACCGGCAACACCATCGTTCCGAACTACTCCGAGTCGAATGAGGTGCTGGACGCCATCGCCGAGCACGGCATCTCCTACACCGAGGTTGTCGAGAAGCTCGAGACCGAGGGTCTGTCCAAGTTCGATGTCTCCTGGGAAGAGTTGCTGCAGACCGTCCGCGAGGCGCTCGATAACGCTCGCTAAGACGCGCATCCGGTTGTTCCTCTTATGAGGTAACTTGTGAGGCGGCCGGATGCACGCCCCTGATCCGCCGGGTTCCGCTACGGAGCCCGGCGGATCAGGCCGCCCCCCAGCTAACGAACCCAGAAACGGTACAATACTGGGTGCACACCTTCCACGATGCGGCATCGCCACCGCGCGATATGGTACGAACCGCGCGCCGCACGCACCAACCAAGGCAATCAAAGGAATATATTGTGACTTTCGGTCAAGAAGCGAACCCCCTCCGGGACCCTCGCGACCGCCGCATCACCCGCATCGCGGGCCCGTCCGCGCTAGTTTTCTTTGGCGTGACCGGCGATCTGGCTCGTAAGAAGCTGCTTCCGGCAGTGTATGACCTCATGAACCGCGGTCTGCTCCCGCCGAGCTTCGGCCTCGTCGGCTTTGGCCGCCGCCCCTGGAGTGACGACGACTTCCGCGCCTACGTGCGCGAATTCGTTCGGGCAAACGCCCGCACCCCCTTCCGCGAGGATGTGTGGAACCAGTTCCAGCAGGGCATGCGATTCGTTGAAGGTGCCTTCGACGACGATGCAGCATTCGAGAAGCTCAAGAACACTCTCGCAGAGCTCGATGCACGCGGCGCTCACGGCAACCACGCCTTCTACCTTTCCATTCCCCCGAAGGCCTTCGAACAGGTCCTCACTAAGTTGGCCGAGCACGGTCTGGCTTCGCACGATGAGGACACCGTCAACCCCGTCGACGGTTGGCGTCGTGTGGTCATTGAAAAGCCTTTCGGCCACAACCTCGAGAGCGCACGCGAGCTGAACTCCATCGTGGAGGCGGTCTTCCCGCCCGATGCCGTGTTCCGCATCGATCACTACCTGGGTAAGGAAACCGTTCAGAACATTCTGGCGATGCGTTTCTCCAACCAGATGTTTGAGCCGCTCTGGAACTCCCACTACGTGGATCACGTGCAGATTACTATGGCCGAGGACATCGGTATCGGATCCCGTGCCGGGTATTACGACGGTGTGGGTGCTGCGCGTGATATTATCCAGAACCATCTTCTACAGCTACTCGCTCTCACCGCCATGGAGGAGCCCCTCAGCCTGGACGCTAAGCACCTGCGCGCTGAGAAGGCGAAGGTACTTGAAGCAGTCCAGATTGACGACCTGCCGAATTCCTTCGCGCTCGGCCAGTACTCTGCCGGCTACCAGGGCGGCGAGCACGTTAACGGGTTCTTCGATGAGAAGGATATTCCCGCTGATTCTCGTACTGAGACTTTCGCCGCGCTAAAGGTGTCTATCGCTAACCGCCGCTGGGAGGGCACCCCCTTCTACCTGCGCGCCGGCAAGCGCCTGGGCCGTCGAGTCACCGAGATTGCCGTGATTTTCAAGAAGTCCTCCGACCGTCTCTTTGGTGAGAGTGAGAACCCTCAGGTCGGTCAGAACGCAATTGTTATTCGCGTGCAGCCCGATGAAGGTATGACCATCCGCTTCGCCGCGAAGGTGCCCGGCACCCAGATGGAAATCCGTGACGTCAACATGGACTTTGGCTACGGCCACTCCTTCACCGAAGAGTCCCCCGAGGCTTACGAACGTCTCATCCTGGACGTTCTACTCGGTGAGCCGCCGCTGTTCCCCCGCCACGAAGAGGTTGAGCTTTCCTGGAAGATTCTCGACCCGTTCGAAGAGTACTGGGAAGAAAACCGCATTAAGCCTGAACCCTACGAGTCCGGTTCGTGGGGTCCGCGTTCGGCACACGAAATGCTCGAACGCGACAACCGCGCTTGGAGGCGCCCGTGATTTCGCATCTGCATAACACCAATGTTTCCGCTATCAACAAGGAACTGAGACAGCTGCGTGCCAACAACGGCAGCCTGAGCAGCGGACGTGTGCTCACCCTCGTCGTGCTAGCTGAGAAGGGCCATTCTCGCGAGGCCATGCGCGCGGCGGTTCGTGCCTCCCACGAGCACCCGAGCCGTGTCATCGTGCACATTTCGCACAATCCGCTCGACCCTGACCGGTTGGATGCAGAAATCCACCTGGGCGGCGACACCGGCGCATCCGAGATGATTGTTCTGCGCGGCTGGGGTAGCGCATCCCGCCCGACCGAGGCGCTCATCTCTGGCTTGCTGCTACCTGACTCCCCCATCGTGGTCTGGTGGCCGCACTCGGTACCCGAGAACCCGGCTCAGCACTCCATCGGCCGTATCGCTCAGCGCCGCATTACCGATTCGGCGCGCGCGGAGGACCCGAAGGCCGCCCTGACTCACCTGGCTGAGGTGTACCGCGCTGGCGATACCGACCTGGCGTGGACCCGCCTCACCCTGTGGCGTACCCAGCTGGCTGCGCTATTGGAGCAGATGCCCACCTCCCCCGTGCGTCGTGTAGTTGTGTGGGGTTCGGGCAAGTCTCCGTCCGTGGTTCTGCTCGGTACTTGGCTTGGTTGGAAGCTTGAAGCACCTGTGCACCTGGCCACTATCGGCGCGGCGAATCGCGGCCTGTACCGCGTCAGCATTGAGCGTGAAGACGGTTCGGTGACCATGTTCCGACCCGGCGTGTCGGTAGCAACGATTTCCACCCCGTATGCGCCGGATCAGCAGATTGCCCTGCCGGTGCGCACCCTGGCCGAGTGCATCTCTGAGGAGTTGCGTCGCCTCGACCCGGACGACACCTACGGTGACGTGCTGAAGCAAGCTCTGCACACCGTCACTCTTGTCGATGACACCTGCCAGCCCGAAGACATGCTGGACCTCAAAGAATATCCGGAGGTGTTCGATGCCTAAGATTCAGAATATGGGTTCTTCGACCCCCGTCCTGGTGGCGCACCCGACCCGCGACGCTCTCGCAGCGGACGCGGTGACTCGCATCCTCGACATCATTGAGCATGTGCTCTCCGAACGCACGATTGCCCACATTTCGCTGACCGGCGGCACCATGGGTATCGCCACTTTGAAGGCGTGGGCTGAGAACGAGCGCGTGGAGGATATCGACTGGTCACGCGTGCACTTCTGGTTCTCGGATGAGCGTTTCGTACCCGAGCGTAGCCCCGAACGTAATGATGGTCAGGCCATTGAGGCGCTACTCGCTCCCCTGCTTTCGCATGGCCTGGTGGTGGGTAATGTGCACCGCATGGGCCCCTCCGATATTTTCACCGGCCTTGAGGCTGCGGCTGAGCACTACGCTTTCGAAATGCGCGACTACGCCGGTTCTGCGCCGGCTGTGACTGTGCAGATGCCCGAGGGTGCAACCGAACTGCCGCTGGCTGGCGGTCACGGTGGCGGTGCGGGTCACGAACACGGTGGCTCCGGCGGCTGTGGTTGTGGTGGCGGCGGTTGCGGTTCGTCCGCTCCCGAGCAGTCCCTCGAAGAGACCACTCTCGAAGACTTTGATGCTGCCGCTGAAGCTGCGGAGGCTGCCGAATCCGCCGGTGGTTGCGGATGCGGCGGCGGAGGTTGCGGTGGTGGCGGCCAGTGGCCCGCACCGGTCTTTGACATCACCCTGCTGGGCATGGGCCCGGACGGTCACATCGCTTCCCTGTTCCCGGGCCGCAAGCAGGTTCTGCTGGGCACCGGCCTACCGGAGGATCCGGTTGCCGGCGGTAAGGCCGTGACCGTGATGGTTTCTGACTCGCCGAAGCCCCCGGCTGAGCGCGTGTCGGTGACCCTGCCGATTATTAACAACTCCCGCAACGTCTTCTTCCTTATCACCGGTGAGGATAAGCAGGATGCGACCAGCCGCCTTCTGGCTGGCGCCAAGCTGGACGCCGAGGACCTGAACGCGGAGCTGCTGCTGGAGACCCCGGCGGTGGGTGCGCGCGGTAAGAAGCAGACACTGATTTTTGCAACCGAGGAGTCGCTGGCTCCCGAGAACCGCCCGTAAGGTTCGGTTCTGAACTGCATTAGATAAAGGGTGGAGCCCCGGATAGCAACTATCCGGGGCTCCACCCTTTTTTCTACGCCGCCCGCTACTTCTCAACGGCGGCGGGGTTCTGAGAATCCTGATCCTCCAAAGAGTCGTCCGACTCGAAGCCCACGTACAGTGCCGCGAGCGAGGGGACCGTCGCCTCCAGCACCTCCTGTGCCTCCTCGGCGGTCGGGGTGAGTTTCGCGCCAGTCAAGCGCAGGTACTCGCGCACCGTCATGGGCTGTGCCCAGTCGAAGTGCTCACGCACGGCGGTGATGTTCGCGCCGGACTGTAGCACGTTAATGCCGTGGGCAAGACCAATATCCGTCACCTTCACGATGGCCTTGGTCTCATCCGGGATGTCATACGGGTCGCGGTTCTGCAGGTCCACGATGAACGGCAGCACGCCGCGGCTCTCAGCGCGCAGGGCGAACTTGGTGTGCACCTGGCTCACCTCGTGCACCTCGCCCACGCCCACGGCGGGTACCACCATGAAGCCCGCCTGCAGGTCGTTCACCGCATCCAGGGTACTTGTCTGCCCGAAGCCGGAGTACAGCTGCACCACCGGCACGAGGTAGCACACCTCCGCCTTGAGCGCCTTGCGAGCCTCAATGTCGATGTACTCCCAGGCGCCACCGGTACCGTCGGTAATATCACCGGAGTGGTGCGCGTAAATGGCGCCCTGGCTGTTCTTCACGGTCTGCGACCAGTAGCTGATCTTGTCCATGTAGTTGCCTTCGGCGTCGAACATCATCAGCGACAGGTCAATGTCCACGACCTCATCCCAGAAGCAGAAGAGGCGAATCACGCCGGTGGGCGGCAGGTGCACCGTGGAGGTGTTGTAGCGGCCCATACCGTCCAGGGAGGGGCGGGCGCTACGGGTGTTCAGCGGCATGACCATATCCCCCACCTGCTCGGGCAGGTAGATGCTGGTCTCGGCAAGACGACCAGACAGGCCAATCTCAACCAGGCGCTCCAGCAGGTCCAGCACCGCCGGGCTGTACTCGCGCGCCGGAATCATGGTGGCGATACCGGTCTTGGACAGGTTCATGCGCCGCGGCGCGGCAGGCTCAGCTTTCTGAGCGGAAGCCACGCGGCGCTCCTCACGCTGGCTTGCGGCAGGTTCGGAACCGACCGGGATAGAGGACAGCGGGTTCTCGGGGCCGGAATTATCCCCAAAGAAAGACCCCAGCGGGTTCGGAATGCCGGCGTTCTGCATGAGGTTCTGAACCCTCGCGACGCCCTCCGGGTTACGGCGCGCATAGTCAGCCAGCTCCCGGTCCTCCTGCGCCGCCACAGGGTTGGCGGGGCGCTCCTTCGGCGGGTTCGCGAGCGCGTTACGCTGCAGGGTCACCAGGTTACGAATCTGCACCAGGATGGGTGCGGAAACGCGCGGCGCCACGGCGGCGAACGCATCAAAGATGACCTGCTGGCCGCGGCTCGGGACGGTATCGATGCCGTAGCGGGGCGCTTCGAAAGCATCCAGGGCGCGCACCAGCTGGCGCGCAAACACACCGGGGCGTGTGGAGAGCAGACGTGCCACGTTCTGTGCGTCCTTGGTGGCGTAGGCGCGGTCTACCAGCGACTCGAAGCTGTACACTTCACCGCGGTACAGGTCGTCAGCCCAGCGGCTCAGCGCGGTCAGCGACGGGTAGTCGCCGGGGTGAATCGCCTTGACGAGGCGCTTGTACATTTCGGCGCCGGGCGCACTGTCGTAGCGGGCACCGACCGGGTCAGCCTCAAGCACCCGATTGAGCAGGTGCGCGATGCGGGTGCGTTCGCTACGGCGTAGCTTCAGGCGCGGCGCGATGTTCAGGCTCAAGTCCCCCACCGTGCCGTTGAAACGCAGGCGCGAGTAGGCGGCGGCGAGGGCGAGCGCCTCCTTCATGGTGCGCAGACGCTCAACGTCTTCGGGGTGCAGGCAGGCGGCGATGAACACGCGGTTTTCGCGACTGGTGTTCTCCGGTCGGGCAGCCGGCAGAGCGTCATGCTGGGCGAGGAAACGGTGCAACGCCACCAGGTCGCGCTGGTCGGTCTGGTTGTACGCCTGCTGCTGACCGAGCAGCTGCTGGTAGAGGGCATCCGCCATAATCAGGGCGTTCTGCACGCCGCTGACCATCTGCAGGGGTCGGCGGTTACGTTCCATGCTCGTGAAGTTGGAGCGGCTCATCGGCTGTTGCCACTCGTAGGGCACGTAGTTCTCAGGCAGGCCGCCAAGGATGCGCTCGGTACCGTCCGGGTTGTAGTACGGGTTGGAGAGGTAGTGCATAATCTGCTCGGTGTAGCGTTGCTCGTCGGTGAGCGTCAGGGCGCGCAGATCAAAGTCGCGGCGGAACACGCGGCCGGGACGGTACCCGTATTCGTAGGACCAGATGGTCGCGAACAGGGCGAATTCGTTGGTGCTGGCCTTCAGCGCCTGGGCGAGAGATTCCTCGCTGAGGGTCAGACCGCAATTGCTCAGGACGGATACTCGCCCCAGGTCGGTGTCGAATGCGCCGGCCTGGTGCCGCTCATTAATGCTCGAGTAGTTCGAGCGGTAGGAGGGGTCGTACAGGTCGGTGAAGACGTACACGCCGTAGCGGCGCATCAGGATGAGGCGCACGAGGGGGCTGAGGCCCTCGGGCGCTTCGCCGTGAAGGTAGGCGGATTCGTTGAGGTAGGGTGATTCCTGCAGGTAGGGGGATGCGTCGTAGGGGGTGGTCACGGGTCGTCCTTTCCGTTGGTCTCACCCGGCTGTCACCGTCGGTGGTATAGTCTATGTTCTTATCGTAGCGGCGTGGGTGCGGGTTGTCGCTGGGTTTGGTCATCGATGACCTGCGGGGGTGTGTATTCGCGGGGCAACCGACCGTTACGTATCGCGGAGCCTAGGCGGTGCTTATCCACCGCGTGCTTGTCCATCAGCCGCTTATCTGTCGGTCGCGCGGGAACGGGGGTTAAAAGAAAAATGGCGGGAAGCGAAGAATCCGATAAATATAAGAAAAGATATTTCAGAAAGTAGGACTCTTCATAATCCGCCATTGCTTATAGAGTACTCCCGCCCCGCAACGGCGGTCAAGCCATTTCGTCACAGGTAACGCACACAAAAATCCCCGGCATTCTCAGTTGAGAAGTACCGGGGAGAAGCTCTATTGGCTCACCCACGCAGGGGTGGCGTGGGCTCTAACTAGAACGGCTCTGCCTAGACGACAATCTGGCCGTTGAAGCGCATTGCCAGGCCGTACAGGACCACTGCGATAACCCAGATGACAATCACGGTCACGGTCAGGCGAATCAGGTTCTTGGACGCCATACCGGAGGAGTTCAGGGAGTTGGTCATACCGCCGCCGAACATGTCGGAGAGGCCGCCGCCCTGACCGCGGTTGAGCAGCACGAGCAGCACTGCAATCACGCTGGTAATGGCGATGATGACCATGAGTACGTTCATGATGACGTCCATGGGGACCTTCCTGTAGTCATTCTTTGGGCGGGGTCTGCGGCTTTCGCGTTGCAGACAGACGGTTTAACTATACGCTACAGCCGCCATTCGGTCACGTTGATTAGGTTTTTAGGCGGCGCGGTTAGTGCGACGCTGGTACTCGCTGGGGGTCAGCTGCAGGGCTGCGGGCCGGTCGGTGAGCACGCGCTGGGCGGTGAGTTCGTCGCCTTCGGTGTCGTAGGCGCGCACGTACCCACCGTCGATAAGGTAGTAGGTGAACTGCTGCGCGGCCGCCCAGTAGTTGCCGCCTTCGACGTAAAAGCCCTGGTCTACCCAATCGCGCAGGGTGAGGGTCACGGGGATTTCCGGTGAGGAGGTGCGGCTGTAGAGCCGGTCGAGAAACTCGTCGCGGCGGCTCTCGAAGTACTGGTATTCGGGTGATGGTTCCCTGTACTCTTCGCCACCCGTGTAGCCGAGGTTGCCGCCGTCATTGCCGGGTAGGCGCGGGGCGCTGACCTTGCGGTTGCGGATGTAGAGGAAAAGCATCGTGCCGATGAGTCCGGCGATGATGAGAGAGAATCCGAAGCTAAACATGCCGTTAAGTGTACGGGGCAGACCGCGGGGGCGGGTACATTCCGGGCGGGTTTTGCGCCGAAGGGCGAACGGGCCCCGGCATCTTGCCCACCGGCCGCGCATCGCCGGTTAGCGGGGCTCCTCTTAACGCAACTCCCCGTCGTTTTGCTACCTGCGCTCACAGACTTACGGAGGCGCACCCGTGAGGAAGCGCGGTTAAAAGGCGCGGCGCCCGGTCGGGTGGGTACCCGGCCGAGCGCCGTAACGCTATGAGACGCTGTAGTGCGTCAATGCTTTATGCGTCGAAGCGTGCGATGGCTGCGAACTCTTCAGCCTGCAGGGATGCGCCGCCGACGAGCACGCCGTCCACGTCTTCCTTACCCATGATGGAGGGTGCGGAGGAGGACTTGACGGAGCCGCCGTAGAGAACGCGGACCTTCTCTGCAACGTCTGCGGAGTAGAGCTTTGCGATCTCTGCGCGGATAGCTGCGGACATTTCCTGAGCGTCGTCTGCGGTTGCGACCTTGCCGGTGCCGATGGCCCAGACGGGCTCGTAAGCAACAACCAGGGTCTCTGCCTGCTCTGCGGTCAGGCCCGCGATGGAGCCGCGCAGCTGCTCGAGGGTGTACTCGACGTGGGTTCCTGCCTCGCGGATTTCGAGGGGCTCACCGACGCAGAGGACGGGGGTCAGGCCGTGCTTGTATGCTGCCTGGACCTTTGCTGCGCACAGCTCGTCGCTTTCGTGGTGGTAGGTGCGGCGCTCGGAGTGGCCGACGAGCACGAAGGTTGCGCCGAGCTTGGAGAGGAATGCGCCGGAGATTTCGCCGGTGTATGCGCCGGAGTCGTGGACGGAGAGGTCCTGGCCGCCGTAGAGGATGTCCAGCTTGTCGCCCTCGACGAGGGTCTGCACGGAGCGGATGTCGGTGAAGGGCGGGAAGACGGCAACTTCGGTTGCGGAGAAGTTGAAGTTTGCGTCGTCGAGGGTCCATGCGAGCTTCTGGACGAGGGTGACTGCCTCTGCGTGGTTGAGGTTCATCTTCCAGTTGCCTGCGATGAGGGGCTTACGCGACATAGTTCGCTCCTTAGCTGTCCCGCGCGGTATGCCGTGCGGGGTTGTTGTTCGGAATTTTCCTTTCCCATTTTAGAGGGTTGCCGGCATATTTTCACCGGTTCCGCGCCTTTTTATGCTCTCTGATGAGCATTCTCACCCCACGCTCGCTGATTGTGTTGAGCCCCGAATATAAAGTACCGGCAGGGCGGAGCTTAGGGGCTCTATCCTGCCGGTATTCTGCCGGTGGTGTTTGTCTACGGTGTGTTAGTAGCCGCCTCGGAGAAGGTACGACGTGTAGCAGAAGAAGACAAACGTCAGAACTATCACAAGAAGCGCGGTAGCACGCGCACTTATGGCGAGGGAACGCTTCCAGGGCAGTTTTCGGGTAGCGATCTTCTCAACGATGAGCGCTGCAAGAGCACAGTAGGTGAAGCAGACGCACAGCAAAACAACAAACGAAATAATGAGAGTAGTCGTTGCTACCGAGGAAGATTCCCAATAGGCGTAGTACATCCAGAGGTAGGGAGCGTTTGCGATGAAGTAAGCCGTGAATCCACCGGTGGGGAGGCAGATGAGCGAGTAGAGGCCCATGCGCTTGGGCTCTGCGGGTGCGTTCTGGGTCGCTACTGCTTCGCTGGGAACCGTGGAGGCGGCGCCAGCTACGGCCGGCTCATGTTCGGGGCTCTGGAGGGCGGTTACGGTAGGTACTGCAGTAGCATCTACCGCGGCGCTTTCAGCAGTGGTGCTCTGCGCGGTATGACCCTGCGCAGCGTTACTCGGCACAGTATTCCCCGGCAAGGGGCTGCCCTGCGCGGCGCTCCCCTGTGCGGGTACGCCAGGGTTCTGGGGCGACTGTTCCATATGTCTCCTAGGGTGGTTGGTGTGGTGTGGTTATCGGTGATGTCGTGCGGTTACCGGGAAGGTGGGTTCTTATACCTCTAGCCCTTCGAGGGAGAATCCCGGAGGGTACAGCGGTGTGGCGTCCTTATCGTCTTCCACCAGCACCCAGCGGCCGCGCAGGTGCTCAGCATAAAGGAATACATATTCCTCCTCGCCGGTCTTCAAGAACTTATTGATAGGTAGTTTCTCTCCTGTCTGTTGTACATAGAAATATGCATCTTCAGGGATAAAGGTGGATCCCTGGTATTGATATATCTTGCGGCGGTTTTTAGACCGCGTACCGATTCCGGGAATCCTAATTCTTACCTGGTAGAGATCCTGGGCAGAAACAATCCACCCAAGGTTTCTCTGATACATTTCAAGAATCTCTTTAGATACCACTTTTTCAGGAGTAACTACTTCGGATAGTGGTTTGGTATCTCCGGTGTAGTAGAAATAGTTCAAGGCAGCATAAAAATATGCTTGGAAAGTATAAAAACCGCCCCGACTATATTCATCGATGCCTGGCTGCAGAACGGGGTAGGGCACATTCTGAGCGGCATGCTCTTCGGTTGCAGGCACGTACCTGCCTTTACGTTCGTAGGCGGTATACACGAGCAGACCAGATGAGCTTCCGCTGTCGACATAATCATCAAATTTTTGTTCAGGTGCCAGCTCGATAAGTGCTCTATCCCGTTTAAGAAGGCGTGCTTCTTGCTTTTCCTCATTGGTGGCGAGGATACCGGTCTGTCGACCGACGATGAGAGCGCCGAGGGTACCTGCACCTGCTATTGCGAGGGTGCGGCGTGAGAAACGGGGCTTCCGCGGCTCTGACTGGTGAGCGAGTAGCTGACCAGAAGATACCGGCGGAGTTTCCTGGGAGGAGTTCTGCGGGGTGTTCGTTTCCTGTTCCTTGTGTTGGGGTCCCATGGTTAGGCCTCCTTTTCGGGGATGAAGTGGATGTCCCATCCGGGATTGAGGAAACGGGAGCGCAGGGTGCCGTGGATTGCTCTGTCGCGGAGGAGTCCACGCGTGTCGAATTCGGTGATGGGCTGTAGCTGCCCGGTGTCTTTCCGGAAGACTTTTGCTTCCGGAAGGATGTCGAATTTGACGTTCCAGTCGAAGATTTTTTGTTCTTCGTTATGGATGCGCGGTTGTGCTTCGAGAATATGCATGGTCAGGATTTGTTGGTTGGGGGTGATGACCCATCCTTTTCCGTCGTCAAAGATATCTTGAATGGCGGGGAAGAATAGTTCTTCGGCCGTCATTGCATATTCGAGGCGCCGCGAATCGGATGCCAAAAGCATATAGTTTTGGCATTGATAATAGTAGATATTATAGAATTCCAAATCAGCGGACGTTAGAAATTTAGTAAACGTATAGCTGTAATCTGGCGGCGGCGCAGAATATGCAGGGTGCTGCTGATTTGCCGGGGTGTAAATTCCAATCATGTCCGTATCGACAAGATGGTATGCTCCCCTGTAGTCTTCTTGGTTGAAGAATTTTTTAGTCCACTCCGGGTCGACAGTCATTTCCTCTCCTTCCTAAAATATATCTCTCATTACCTAACGCTAATTTGAATTGACGAATCTATTTTGCATATTTTCACCCTTGAATCTCTCACCTGCCGTATCCTGGGGTTTACACAAAAATAATTCAATTATTAAGAGTTGAAATATTCACTGAATCATCTCAAGAAGAACATTCATTGTTCAGGTAACAACTTAGATTATTAAACGAATAAATAGCTCTAGCGAGTAAAAATCTGACTTGCCTGAGTTAGGTACTTAAGATGCATCGTGAGAGCCTCGGCGCTCTCAAAGTCAAAAGGAACAGCTTCAGTATTAGCGTGGACGTTACCCATATATTTACTTCCGGAAGTTGATGTGACGGTGAACGAGCTTCCTCGCTCACTTTCGTTGCATGTGTGTTCCCTCTCGGTGACAGTGAGAATCACACACCTTTCAAGGTAACACACGCGCCCGCGGCAAACGAACTCAGCAGGACGGATTCCGCCTCCCATAGCCAACCGCGAAGAGCCCACCAAGAAAGTCCAGCAAGAAACCCCCGCCAGCACAGTACCGAAAGTACCGCGCCGGAGGGGGCCCAGGGACACTATAGGTTGCCAAAACCCTTCGGGTAGATCGGCTCGTAGGTGTTGCGGTTGCTGTAGCCGTCGCGGTCAACCACAATCACCCACTGACCACGCAGATGCTCCACCGCCAGCGAGAAACGCCCCAGGTACCTCAAATATTTGCGGATATCCTGCTTCTCCCCCGTCTCCTTAACGTAAAACGCAAGGTCCTTAGCCTTAGTCGTGTACAGGGTGCTCACCAGGATATTTCGGCTCGTATTTTTAGCCTTTTCACCGGCGATAAGATCATCAGCAACATTGGCACTCAGCACATTCTTATCAGCCGAAATAATCCACCCGCGCTTCTCCCTGTACAAGCGAAGAATATCGGGGTGCAGCACCTTTTCGGGGTCCGTAACCTTAGATAGAGGCTCCGTATCGCCCGGCAAGTGGCTACCCTGCACGGTGCTATCCTGCGCGGGCGCGCCAGGGTTCTGGGGCGTCTGTTCCATATGTCTCCTAGGGTGGTTGGTGTGGTGTGGTTATCGGTGATGTCGTGCGGCTACCGGGAAGGTGGGTTCTTATACCTCTAGCCCTTCGAGGGAGAATCCCGGAGGGTACAGTGGCGTGGCGTCCTTATCGTCTTCCACGAGCACCCAGCGGCCGCGCAGGTGCTCCGCGCAGAGGAAAGCGTACTCTTCCTCACCGGTCTTCAAGAACTTATCAATGGGTAGCTTCTCCCCCGTTTGGGGCACGTAGAAGACGGCCTCATCGCGAATACGGCGCCTTGCCTGGTATTCGCTGATATTGCGACCGTTCTTTTGGCGTCTACCGATACCTGGAATTGTGACCTGTACACGGTACACGTCCTGATTGGCGATAAGCCAGCCGCGGTTTTCCCGGTACAGCCGAAGAAGCTCGGGAGAGATAATCTCTTCGGGGTTAATCACTTCAGAGAGCGGTTTGGTATCTCCGGTGTAGTAGAAATAGTTCAGAGCTGCGTAAAAGTACGCCTGAAAAATGTAGAAACCACCGCGGTTATACTCATTCATTCCCGGCTGCAGAACGGGGTACGGCGCATTCTGAGCGGCGTGCTCTTCGGTGGCGGGTACGTACCTGCCGTTGCGTTCGTAGGCGGTATACACGAGCAGACCAGTTGAATCACCCTGTTTGACAAGCTCATCAAACTTCTCAGTCGGCTCAAGGGAAGCCAGCACCTTGTCTCGTTTGAAAAGGCGCGCTTCTTGCTTTTCCTCATTGGTGGCGAGGATACCGGTCTGTCGACCGACGATGAGAGCGCCGAGGGTACCTGCACCTGCTATTGCGAGGGTGCGGCGTGAGAAACGGGGCTTCCGCGGCTCTGACTGGTGAGCGAGTAGCTGACCAGAAGATACCGGCGGAGTTTCCTGGGAGGAGTTCTGCGGGGTGTTCGTTTCCTGTTCCTTGTGTTGGGGTCCCATGGTTAGGCCTCCTTTTCGGGGATGAAGTGGATGTCCCATCCGGGATTGAGGAAACGGGAGCGCAGGGTGCCGTGGATTGCTCTGTCGCGGAGGAGTCCACGCGTGTCGAATTCGGTGATGGGCTGTAGCTGCCCGGTGTCTTTCCGGAAGACTTTTGCTTCCGGAAGGATGTCGAATTTGACGTTCCAGTCGAAGATTTTTTGTTCTTCGTTATGGATGCGCGGTTGTGCTTCGAGAATATGCATGGTCAGGATTTGTTGGTTGGGGGTGATGACCCATCCTTTTCCGTCGTCAAAGATATCTTGAATGGCGGGGAAGAATAGTTCTTCGGCCGTCATTGCATATTCGAGGCGCCGCGAATCGGATGCCAAAAGCATATAGTTTTGGCATGCGAAGTAATACTCGCAATGATATTTCAAATATTGCGATGTCATGTCTCGACTGAATGCATTCTCGTAATCAGGTGGCGGCGCAGAATATGCAGGGTGTTGCTGATCTGCTGGGGTGTAAATCCCAATCAAATCAGTCTCACGCAATTTGTATTCACGCCGATAATCTTTATCGTCGAAAAACGGCTTACTTATCTTCTCAGCCACATGTCCCCTCGAGATTTGTATATCTATAATTATATTTTGGATACTGCGATGTCATAAACGGTAAAATTACAAAGCAATATGGTTACCATCTCCAATTCTCTCGCAATGCTCGACTAAAAGGTGTGCTCCTTGATGTATTTCTTCCTGTGTACATTCCTGTCCCTTCTTCTTGCCCTGAAACTTCTTGCTGCGAACTATACGCCTGGGAGTCAATATTCACTCCCTCATCATCACCATAGCCACTACCAACGTACCGCTGGGTAGCATCGACATAAATATTCATACCATGAGAGTCCATACCCGCCTCAGCCTTGTCGCTTTCTACAACATGTACACGGTTTGCGGGATCATCACCTCGAAACGGTGTCAAGCTGGGGACAGGATCCACATTGTTCACCACAGCAACATAGTTAAAATGATTTTTCAAATCTTCTTGTTGACGCTCGAGATTTGCTGTCGGCGCACCATAGGTAACAACATTAGACACCTTATATTTGCTATTAAATTCCTTATTATTAGCCAGAGAGTACGCTACAGCACCGCCTTGAGAATGACCAACCATGACAACACGATCCATATCACCCAGTTTTGCCTTGCGCATTGCTTCTTCTACCATTCGATGATACGGCGACAAATCATCAATTGATTTATTTGATTTATTACCAGCCAAACCAAGATTGTTCCCAATAGATCCAAGCTCACCTTGTTTACTCATATTATCAAAATCTGTCCCTGGGATATACACGTATGCGACTTTCTCTCCCGTACTTTCATTTTTATAAACATCAATCTGGACGGAGGAATAGCCTGCATTTTCTTGAGATTTTTCCATCTCCTTAACGTATGGATTATCATTGACAGAATTCATACGTTGAGCCAATTCATGAATATCTCTCGGAGGAACATCGGGGATATCTCCACTATGTCCATACTGTCGCTGAACATTCAAGTCCCTAATCTTTGGCCTCTCGCTATCCCTATATTGATCGATGGTAAGGGCTCCATACGCTGAATTATAGAGTGCCGTCAACACAGCTAGTATCGGAAAACTTACCAATTTAGCGGCAGTCACGCCTGCAGCAAGAATGGAATTTTTAAACTCTGTTGACTCAACCTGGTAGTCCCTAAATTCCCGCACCGACATCGGGCGCAAACCCCACGGGTCAACTAGAGAGATAGGGTTCCAACCCACAAAAGAGTTCACATCCATACCATGCGTAATACCCGGTACCGAGCTCAAAGCATCGGTGGACACAAAACGGTGCACGCCAGCATCAGCTACACGGAAACCCATGAAATCAAGGCTAGCAATATTGACTGAGGAAGCTGCCGGACCAGCACTAACCATGCCAAGGCCAGAAACAGCAGGCACAGCGACTACATCGCTTTCCCACGGGTTAGAAGACATAGACCAGCCCAAGCCATAGCCCAGTTCCTCTGTAGAAGAGATATTCTCTAGCACAGAACCAGCACTCATTCCGCCCACACCCAGCACCATAGGTACGGATGAGATAGCATCCCACATCAAAGGCATAGATGCATTGGGGACATCAACCGTAGTGCTAGTATGCACGGAGGCAAGCTCACCAGTCATATCATGGAGCAATGACCATTCTTCACCATCCTGGCGAATAGCGTTCACCTGCCCCATGTTACCCCACCCAAGGGTACGCTCACGGCGCTGTCCGGTCAGCTCGTCCGTGGTCACCTCACGGACGCGCTCACCGGCAGCGTTATAGAAATACTCAGTTCGAGAACGATTCTGGACAGTCCCATCGGCACCATACTGTGCCTCAGAAACAGCGCTGAGTAGACCAACTGAATTATGACTGAAGGCGCGTTCCAGAAGCAGGGCGTTATTTCCCTGCTCACAATTGCGCTTATACAATGCCTCGGCGACCATCATGCCGTTTTCGTAGGTCCAGGTTCGTTCCTGAATACCATCAGATACAGAGGTAAGAGCGCCAGAAGCATCATAGCGATACTTCATAGTGTGTGCCCCAGACTTATTTTCTGCATCTTCAAGCGTGCAAACAGCAACCTGAGAATAAACATCACGTTCCACATGAGCAACAAACGTACTTACAGGTGCAGTACCAGTTCCCAACTCACGGGTACCGGTACGCTCCACCTTGTATCCAACGGGAACATTCTTAACAGGATCGAGTTCCCACACTGCATGACTATCATCTGTACGCGCCGAAGTTAGGGCACCACACGGAGCATGGGTAAATTCCATCTCCTTGGTACGAGCAAAGGCGTCCTTAGAGTGGGTATGGCGCACTCGTCCGGCGCCGTCAGGCATCCAGCGGACTGAACCGTACGGGTTGCTACTCATTACCAGAACGCCATCAGCGTCGTAGGTATAGTTCAGCGTGTACTCACCACGCTGCTTAAACGCTTGCAAAGCATGCAGAGTACGCTGGTTCGCGTCCGGGGCACAAAGAATACCCGTGATGTGATCAGCAATAGACACCGTACTTGAGATGCGCTTCATGCTCATATCACCATGGGGTACGCGAGTACGGCTCAGTAACCTACCAGATGCAGAGTACTCATAGATGTGCTCTGCCTTTGCATCATTTACCGAAACCTTCAACGTGCCCTGCTGAGAGCCACGTCCACTCATCAAGGAATATTCAAAAGTTCCCTGAACTTCACCATCAACCGTGACTGAGCGGAGTACACCACCACAAGCGTAATCGTACTCAAACGAACGGATACGTTCGCCGTCATTCATCGTCAGAAGACGGCCTGCAGCATCGTAGGAGAAAGTACGTACGAGAGAGTCTGCCGCATTTTCAACCGTAAAACTTGTACCTGAGCGTTCTTCACGCAGAAGGCGTCCTGCCCCATCCCATTCATAGCTCGTTACGATACCCGCAGGCGTAATCCAGCGCAGAGGACGTGCGAGGGCATCATACTCACAGCGGGAGGTGCCGCCCAAAGCGTCATCAACGCTAATAAGGCGACCTGCCGCATCGTATGAGAAAGAACGAGTACCTTCAACACTATCTTCAATACATGCAATAAGTCCACGTGAAGTGTAGCTGTAGCAGGTGACCTTCTCCCCCGTATCTTCTTTAACGCGTCGGCCAGCAGCATCATAGGTGTACTGTACAAGGCGCGACGGGGCAGCTGAAGTATCTGCAGAATCCCGAATGGTCTTCTCCAACAAACGACCTGCGAGATCGTAAGTAAAGATAGTCTCCAGGTAACCTTCGTCAGTATCGAGCTCGCTCGTTTTCTTGAGGGTTTTCTGGCTGGTACAACGGCCCACCGCATCATATTCAAAGAAAGTCTCTCGACCAGCTGCACTGATGCTACGGCTCATGCGTCCCTGAGCATCGTACTCGAAACTAGCTACCCCTCCATCGGCAGAGCTAATCTGAGCGACCTGACCGTGAGCGTTATACCCAGCCTTTACAGAAGTATCTGAGGAAGAGTCAAAGAGGATAGAGGCGTCCGGAATGTTCAACTTAGGAACGGGCACCCCAAAGAGAACCGCCATATCCTGACGGTTCTCAAACATCGTCATAACAGACGGAAGATGAGCAGCAGTAAGGGCGCTATCGCCTCGCGCTACGTTATCGCGGGAACCCAAAATAGTGGGAATACGAAGTTCCGGCTGCACCAAGCTCCACGACGCCCAAGGACCCGCAGGACGCTCAGAAGGCTGCTTACCTGCTGAAGCAAGCCCCGCAAGAGAAGAATCAGAGTGCAAAGACCCAACGGGACCCAGACCCGGCACCATAGTCATCAGAGAATTTGATGCAGAAACAATTCGTCCCAGGGCATCAGTTACAACGGCATAGTTACCGGACGCGCCCTCAACTCGCATTGAATACTCACCGTGAGAGCGCGAGTGGGTAATGCTCAAAGCTACACCAGTAGCGTCCACCATGCGACTCAGGTCGCCAGTTAGAGAATATTCGTACTCGGTACGAGCCCCGCAGGGGTCAATGATAGCGACGAGCTGCGAGAGTTCGTCGTATTCATAATGGGTCTGGGCTCCTGCGGCGTCAGTCATGGAGATAACGTTGCCCCAGGTGTCGCGTTCGACACTGGTTCGGTTTCCCATAGGGTCAATCACGGCGCTTAGGTGACCAGCTGAGTATTCAAAAGTAGTGATGTTACCTTCAGGGTCGGTCAGTGCCGTCAAGTGCTGCTCGGAGGTCGGCGTAGCGTTCTGAGCTGCTTCTGCATAAGACAAACCCCAACGAGCACCCATCGCATCGACCACCGTGCTGAGTCGCCCACTCGCATCCCACTCAAAATACTGGGTATTGCCGAGAGGATTAGTTACTGAGCTCAGGTTGCCAGCAACATCATACGAATACTGCGTTTGCGCACCACTAGAGTCCGTGGAGCTCAGAAGCTGCCCACGGTCATTGTAGGTAAAGTGCTGCTTAAATCCTGATTCATCAGCGACGGCGGTGCAATGACCGGCGTTGTCCCATTCAAGATAAGTTGTATTGCCTCCGTTATGGGTAATAGTCAGGGGGTTAGGGTCCAGCGGGTTCTGGGAGTAGGCATAGCGTGTTTCGGTGAGGGTGCCTGCACGCCGATTCTTATTCATAATTCGGTGGGCAATCATACGGTCGTACTCATCCCACGTATAACGGTGGACTGCACCTTCCGGAGTATTTTCCGAGACAAGGCGAGCACGTTCATCGTAGCTACGATGCGTCACGGATCCGTCACGCTCGCAGATATAGGTCCGGTAACCGTAGGAGTTGTATCGCATGGATTGACGGCTTCCGTCGCCAGCCACAAGGGAAACAAGCTGACCGTGTTCGTTTGAGCGCCAAATATTAGCGTGCTCACCGGTTCCGGAATCTTCAATCACGGTCATTAGACCGTGCTCATAGCGGTAGCTAATATTTCGACCATGCTCGGTCTTCTGGGCTACGATGCGGCCGTCAGCGTCATAGCTATTCTCGACCTCGCAATATCCCGTTTCATTCCAGACACGGTGGATGAGGTTATCCTCCGTCTGTTCATAACGGCGGATACCATCAGGTCGCTGAACTTCACAAAGTACGCCAGCAGAATTGTAGATATAGCGCGCATCGTTCAGCTGGCTTTCGACCTGTGCTGATGAATGTTCTTCAGAGGAGCCTTCACAGAAGTTGACGAGAGATGCTCCAGATACAAAATCCTGTGCATCATAGCTGACAACAATGCCCTGCGCGCTAAGAGGCTGAATCAAAGCGCTCGGTCGCTGCGCTACGAACTCCTCATCGTCATTAGCCTTCGGGCCACGGCTGTACAGAGCAACTACAGCTGAGCTGGGGTGCCCCTCCATGAAAGCAACCAATTCGCCTGAAGGAGCATACAAATAACGGCTACCAGAATGGTTAGTAACTGACCAGTAGTAGGTGGGTTCAGTCGATTCCGCTACTTCACAGGACGCTTGCGATAGATGATAGGCGGACTTGACCGCTTTATTCACAGCCGAGTATAGGGCGCGACAAAGTGCCTCTTGTCCTTCGGTACTTTCTTCGAAGGGCGCAGAGGCTGATTCCACATTATGTGTAGGTGCTGCGTCTAGAGCCGACTTGGTTACCTTCTCCAACCAGTAGGGGGCGTTGGGGGTCCGTGCATACCCGCTTGCTGAGTTAGCATCACGTTCAAAGACGAGTTCACGGCCGTCAGCAGTGTGCCATGAGATGCTGTCGGAGTTTTGCTCAAGTCGGCTGTCCAGCATGCTTGACCAGCCCTTACCAAAAGCACCACGAGGGGCATTCTGGAGGGCGGCGAGAACACTGTTGTAGGTACGCTCAAGACGTAGCACCGAATTCACGCGAGAGCGAAGGTCAACTTCACCTTCAATGAAGTTACCGGTTGCAACGTTGACGGGGTCATTTGCATAGCCGGACGAGATATTTACACCAGTAATGCTCGCGCCAGGAACCTGCAGTAGATGATGCATGGGAATATCATCATGCACCAGCTCATTCAGAAAGTTCATTTCGAGGCTAACTTGAGCCTTTGCCCCAGGCCCGGAAAGATCAACAGAACCCTCCACCGAAGCACTAGTGAGATTGCCATATGTTGCAGCATCAAGCATTACCTGAGCAACTTTTCCTAGCCAGGTAGCATCTTCATACACATCTTCAATCCAGGTGTGCAACGCAGCAATCAAAGAATCAGCGTTAAAAGTTCCCCATGAAGTATTCGAACGGAACTGAACATAGGTGGACGCGACGCGATGCTGTGCCTGGCCAAGTTCAGCATTCATAGAAAAAGTAATCTGACCATACTGATACACATTATGCGGAATGATAGAAACTGTGGAACCAGCAGAGGCAATTGCAGCACGGGTATTCACACGTTGAGTACCCCGAGCGGAGGAGCTTTCCTCCGCAAAACGACCAAGAGTGCTCTGAGAGGCTCCCGAAGATACAACGCTTCCCTGACCACCGGTAAGGGAATCTGCTACAGGGCGGGGTGTGTAGACCTCAAAATGCGGAGGATGGGAAGGCATAGGACGAGGGGGAAGCTCAGCGAGTTCTTCAGGACTTGGGGTCATCAAATGCCCGGGAGAGAATTCCTTCCCCTTTGATGCTTCAGAAAGCATCTCCTTACGTTGTTTGAGCTTTTCCCATTTAGTAATCTCTCGGCGAATGCGTTCTTCCTCGCGAGCAGCTTTAATATAAATATCCATATTACGAGCTGCGTTGCTAAAGCACTCTTTAAACTCTCGCAACAGCGCAAATGACGAAGCAAGCTTCGCCCTATACACTCGTGCATAGCCACCGGTGAATCCCTCCAGAGCGAGCTGAGCAGCACCGCAAGTACCATCGGCCCCATAGCGAGCAGGGAGCTGATGCTCAATTACCTGAGTTAGATGCGTCAAATGCGTTTTGAGAGCCTCAGCGCTCTCAAAGTCAAAAGGAACAGCTTCAGTATTAGCGTGGACGTAACCCATATATTTACTTCCGGAAGTTGATGTGACAGTGAACGAGCTTCCTCGCCCACATTCATTGCATGTGTGTTCCCTCTCGGTGACAGTGAGAATCACACACCCTTCAAGGTAACACACGCACACTCTGCACACGAACTCAGCAGGACGGATTCCACCCCTCCCCTCCCCCTCAGCCGCAAAAATTCTGCCACGAAAAGTCCAGCAAGAAACCATCAAAACCCCCGCCAACGCGGTATCGCAAGTACCGCGCCGGCGGGGTCCCAGGGATGCTACAGGTTGCTAAAACCCTTCGGATAGGCCAGCGTGCGGCTAGGCTCAACAGCTGGGCGTCTTGCCCGTCCGTATTCGCTTGTCGGTAGAGCTGCACGCACACCCCTCCCCCACATAATAAACCGGGCATGCAGAAACCCCCGCCGGAACGGTACCGAAATACCGCCCCGACGGGGGTTCCTTACACTAAAACCGTGTACTAAATCTGTGCACCCAGATTAGGCGCCCAGTGCCTCCAGACCGGGCAGGGTCTTACCCTCAATGTACTCGAGGGAAGCGCCACCACCGGTGGAGATGTGGCCGAACTGCTCGTCCTTGAAGCCCAGGTTACGAACTGCCGAAGCGGAGTCGCCACCACCAATGATGGAGAACGCATCAGACTCGACGATGGCCTCAGCCACGGCACGGGTACCGGCCGCGAACGGAGCGATCTCAAACACGCCCACGGGGCCATTCCAGAAGATAGTCTTTGCGCCCTTAATCTTCTCAGCGAAAATCTCGCGGGTCTTGGGGCCGATGTCCAGGCCCTCAGCCTCTGCGCCGAGCTTGCCACCGGTCAGGTCATCAATGGGGCGAACCTCAGTGTTAGCGTCTGCGGAGAAGTTGTCAGCCCAGACCACGTCTACTGCGGTAACAATCTCGGTACCCTTCTCGGGAGCTTCCTTCAGGTAGCGCAGAACGTTCTCAACCTGGTCCTTCTCCAGCAGGGACTTACCAACCTCGTAACCCTGTGCGTAAGCAAAGGTGTAACCCATGCCGCCACCAATCAGGATGGTGTCAGCCTTACCAATCAGGTTGTCAATCACGGCGAGCTTATCGGACACCTTAGCGCCGCCCATGACCACCACGAAAGGACGCTCAGGATCATTCAGGGTCTTAGCCAGAACGTCAACTTCCTTCTTCACCAGGTCACCCAGGTATGCAGGCAGACGCTTAGCAACGTCGTACACGGAAGCGTGCTTACGGTGAACCGCACCGAATGCGTCATTCACGTATGCGCCGTTCTCGCCGGTCAGTGCAACCAGCTCGTCGGCAAACTCGCCGCGCTCTGCATCGTCCTTGGAGGTCTCGCGAGCGTCATAGCGAACATTCTCGAGAACCAGGACCTCGCCGTCAGCCAGGCCAGCTGCCTTAGCCTTAGCATCCTCGCCAACCAGGTCGGTTGCAACCTTCACGGGCACGGATGCAAGCTCAGCCAGGCGTGCTGCCGCCGGTGCGATGGAGTACTGGGGGTCGACCTTGCCCTTTGGGCGGCCCAGGTGTGCAGTGACGATAACGCGCGCGCCAGCCTTAGCGAGCTTCTCAATGACGGGCAGGGATGCGCGGACGCGGCCGTCGTCGGTGACGACGCCGTCCTTCAGAGGTACGTTCAGGTCGGAGCGAACGAGGACGTGGCGGCCTGCGACGCCTTCTTCGAGCAGTTCGGACAGTGCCTTAGCCATGGGATTTCCTCCTGGTTAGGTGGGTTTATATACCGCTTCAATCATACCGAAGAATAGGGATTTTGACAGCCTAAAAAATAAGCTTTTATAAGGTGTTTCTCCGCGGAATGTCGCGGATATTCACACCTTCCATCCCCTATTCTCTTACGGTATTTTTGACTCAAAATGAGCGGTAGAAAATAGTATGTTTATACGTTATTAAGAGTTTTATTCAAGACCTATAAAGGAGTCTTGGTACAGCAAACCCCGACTCCCCCGCTTAATGCGGTGGTGCCGGGGTTCACTATGCGTGTTAGTTACGCTTATGACGCTTAGCTAAGCGCCAAAGCCTGTAAGGCTTAGAGAGAAGCCACAACCTTGTTGGTGAACTTCACGAGGCGTGCAACGTAGCCGTACTCGTTGTCGTACCAAGCGACAACCTTCACCTGGTCGCCGATAACCTTGGTCAGCGGTGCGTCGAAAACGGTGGAGATGGGCTCGCCCTCGATGTCCTTAGACACGATGGGATCCTCGTTGTACTTGATGATGCCCTTCATGGGGCCCTCAGCTGCTGCCTTGACTGCTGCATTGACTTCCTCAACGGTGACCTCGCGCTCAGCGGTGAAGGTCAGGTCGGTGATGGAGCCGGTGATGGTGGGAACGCGGACTGCGAAGCCATCCAGCTTACCCTTCAGCTCGGGCAGAACCAGGCCAACAGCTGCTGCTGCACCGGTGGAGGTGGGGACCATGTTCACGGCTGCTGCGCGTGCACGGCGCAGGTCGCGGTGGGGTGCATCCTGCAGACGCTGGTCAGCAGTGTATGCGTGAATGGTGGTCATCAGACCACGCTTGATGCCGAAAGCGTCGTTCAGAACCTTAGCCATCGGAGCGAGGCAGTTGGTGGTGCAGGAAGCGTTGGAGACGATGTGGTGGTTAGCTGCATCGTACTGGTCGTCGTTCACGCCCATGACGAAGGTGCCGTCGATGTTCTTACCGGGAGCGGAGAGGATAACCTTCTTAGCACCAGCCTCGAGGTGTGCCTTTGCCTTGCTACCTTCGGTGAAGAAACCGGTGGACTCGAGGACTACGTCAACGCCCAGTTCCTTCCAGGGGAGGTTCTGGGGGTCACGCTCGGCGAGAATCTTGATTTCCTTGCCGCCAACAACCAGTGCGCCTTCCTTGACCTCTACCTCTTCGCCAAAACGACCCATGATGGAGTCGTACTTGAGCAGGTGTGCCAGGGTTGCAACATCGGTAAGATCGTTGATTGCGACGATCTCGAAGCCGACGCCCTCGGTCTGAGCTGCGCGGAAGAAGGTGCGGCCGATGCGGCCGAAGCCGTTGATTGCTACGCGTACAGTCACTGAAGTATCTCCTTGTCAGTGCGTTTGGGCGGGGTGCATGATCCGATACTCGCGGTTTGTGGCCTGACCGGATGCATCCGTGCTCTGTAGTGCCCGGTGCGTTCCGCCGTTGTTGGTAACAATCCTACCTTAGTTCGTGTGTGTTTTGGTGTGTTCCATCGAGAAATTTTCGTGAGTTATGCCATAAAAACCGGCAAAAACCCGTTGTTTTCTGTTGGTTTGCGTTGTGTTCGCCCCCAGAAAATGTTGCGATACGGTCACGGCAACATAAACACACACGAAACGCACATTTGTCGAAAACTGTGCCATATCAAGGCAAAATCTGAGGGTAAAAAACACCCTTTCGCCTGCGAATGGCCTTCAAAGAGGCTCCCCGAAGTATCTCGCAGTGCAAATTCTCACGCGAAAACAGACGACCCCAACGTAAGACACACCACAGCCCTAAAACGGATTAAATATGTTCCCGGCATACAGCGTTTGTGTCGTACTTCGTATCGCCCGCGGCGCATCATGCGCGAACACAGCACAGGGTCAACACGGGCACACCGGATAGGCGGCTAGTACACGATGCCTAATAAACAACCAGCGCCACCGCCCCCAAACCCGAATGAGCCGATAACACCGGCGGAAGCGCACTCACCAAAAACTCCGGCGCTGAAGAATCGGTAGCATCATGAACCAGGGAGCTCTCCCCCAGCATCTGCTGAACCTGCTCATACAGCTGCACAGCCTGCGACGCGTTACCCACATGATGCACCGCAACCACCTCACCGCGCGGAGCGGCGACCAGGCTTACAAGGTCGGTGGCAGTAGAGCTTGCAGAGGCAGAGCTGAGCGCCGCCGCATGCTGATGCTCACGGCAGGTCTGCACGGTCACCTCCACCAGACGCTCCAGAGCGCGCGCCGCAGTGCGGGGGCGCTCCACATACGCCAACTTGCCCTCGACGATCGTACCAATCGGCTTGATCTGGAACATCTGACCCACCATCGCCAACGCCGGGGAAACACGGCCACCGCGGCGCAACGCATCCAGGGTCGGGATATAAAAGTAGAGCGTGGACTGCTCGCAGACGGCGTGAATGTAGTCCACCAGCTGCGCGGGGCTGGGATAGTCATGGCTCGGGTACTCAACGCTCGGATTCTCAACGCTCGCGCCTGCAGATGCAGAGTTCAGCGCCTCCAAGGCACGCACCACCGCGTGTCCGTAAGCACCCGCGACCGTGCGGCTATCCACCACGCTCACGCCCGTAGAACCCAGGCGACTCAGGCGCGCACCGGTGCGTGCCGCCTCCACCGTGCCCGAAAGCTCGCCGGAGAGGTGCACAGACACCACGTGCGTAAAGCCGCGCGAGGCCAGCTCGTCATACACATCGGCAAATACGCCAGGAGCCGGGCCGGAAGTGCTCACCGTCTGACCCATCACGTGTGCGAGCATGATGGCTTCGTCCACCTCGGCGGCCCCGAGGCCCTGCAAGCTACGGTCCTCCGCACCGGGCGTGCGAATCGTAACGGGCATGGGCACCACGACAAAGTTCCCGCGAGCGCTCAGCCGCTCCACCAGTTCGGGATGGATGGCGGCGGCACTATCGGTGACCACGGCAATGCGGTTCTCCGTGTTGTTTTCTCGCTCCATATTCCGACCCTTCTTTCGATTCGTTAGTGAATAATTCAACGACGAAGTCTCTCCTAGCGTTTCCTGAACATTATGGCACTCACCACTACAGCAGTACGGCAAAACCCCGCCGCACCTCCGGGTTCGTTCCACAGAACGAACCGAAGCCACAGCGGGGCTTGTACTTTATCTAAGAAGCTTAGATCACGATGTTCACGAGCTTAGGCGCACGCACAATCACCTTGCGGATCTCGCCGTCACCCAGCGCACGCTGCACAGCGGCATCGGCCAGGGCCAGCTCCTGAAGCTCCTGCTCGGAGATGTCCTTAGCAACCTCCAAGCGAGCCTTCACCTTGCCCTTAATCTGGATGATGGCGGTGACGGTGTCGTCCACCAGCAAGGCCGGGTCAACCTCGGGGAAGCCCGCGGTCAGAACCGGGGTGTCGTGACCGAGCACGTGCCACATGTCCTCGGCGGTGTACGGTGCGTACAGCGAGAGCAGGATAGCGATGGTCTCGGCAGCCTTGCGGACGGCCGGGTCAGCCGCGCCGGCACCGGAGTCGATGGCCTTGCGAGTAGCGTTGACAAGCTCCATGGTCTTCGCGACGACCACGTTGAACTTGCCGCCCTCAATCAGGCCCTGCACCTCGTGCACGGTGCGCGCAATCAGCTTCTGCAGCGCTAGGTCGCCGGCGGTTGCATCCACATCGGGTTCGCTGGTGACGTCCTGAGCCACGCGCCAGGCGCGAGCCAGGAACTTCTGCGAGCCGGCGGGAGAAACGTCGGCCCAGTCCACGTCATCCTCGGGCGGGGAAGCGAAAATCATGGTGGTGCGGATAGCGTCCACACCGAACTTGTCGAGCTGCTCACCCAAGTTCACGCCGTTACCCAGCGACTTGGACATTGCCTTGCCGCCGTTGAGCACCTGACCCTGGTTCATGAGGGCCTTGAACGGCTCATCGTGCTGAATCAGACCCAGGTCGCGAACAACCTTGGTGAAGAAGCGTGCGTACAGCAGGTGCAGAATAGCGTGCTCCACACCGCCAACGTACATGTCGACGGCACCCCACTCGCTCATGGCCTGCGGGTCGAAAGGAGCCTGATCGAAGTTCGGGGAAACGTAGCGCAGGAAGTACCAGGAGGAGTCCACGAAGGTGTCCATGGTGTCCGAGTCACGGCGAGCCTGCTTGCCACACTTCGGGCAGGGCACGATAGCCCAGTCATCAGCGGCGGCCAGAGGCGACTGGCCCTTAGGAGCCAGCTGCTCACCGCGCAGGTTATCAGGTAGCAGAACCGGCAGCTGGTCCTCGGGCACGAGCACCTCGCCGCAGTCCTCACAGTGAATCACGGGGATAGGGGTACCCCAGAAACGCTGGCGGGACAGCAACCAGTCACGCAGACGGTAAATGACCTTACCCTCACCGGTGCCAGCAGCCTCAACCAGCTCAATAGCCTTAGCAATCGCCTCAGCCTTCGGCAGACCAGTCAGCTCACCAGAGTTGGCAAGCACACCATCGCCAGCTGCGGCAACACCGCTGGTAGACGGATCCTCAGCACCCTCAACGTCCAGAACCTTCACGATGGGCAGGTCGAACTTCAGAGCGAACTCGAGGTCGCGCTGGTCGTGCGCGGGCACAGCCATAATCGCGCCGGTACCGTAGTCGGCCAGAACGTAGTCGGAGGCCCAGACGGGCAGCTTCGCGCCGGTCAGCGGGTTAATCGCATAGCGGCCGGTGAACACGCCGGTCTTCTCGCGGTCGGAGGACTGGCGGTCAATATCGCTCAGTGCCTTAATGTCTTCACGGTACTGCTCCAGGGCGGCCTTCTGCTCGGGGGCCACAATCTGCTCGGCAAACGCCGCATCCGCAGCAACCACGATGAAGGTTGCACCGTACAGGGTGTCCGGGCGGGTGGTGAACACGGTGAAGGACTCAGCGGCCTGGTCCTCGGTCGCCTCAATCTCGAAGCGCACCTCAGCACCCTCAGAGCGGCCAATCCAGTTGCGCTGCATGAGCAGCACGCGGTCAGGCCACTTGCCCTCCAGCTGCTCCATGTCATCCAGAAGCTGCTGCGCGTAATCGGTGATCTTGAAGTACCACTGGTTCAGCGACTTCTTAGTCACGGTAGTACCGCAACGCTCACACGCACCGTTCACAACCTGCTCGTTCGCGAGCACAGTCTGGTCCCTGGGGCACCAGTTAACCATGGAGTCCTTACGGTACGCCAGGCCCTTCTTGTAGAACTGCTCAAACAGCCACTGAGTCCACTTGTAGTACTCGGGGTCCGAGGTGTGCAGGCGGCGGCTCCAGTCAGCGGCAATAGCGTAACGCTTGAAAGACTCAGCCTGAGTCTCAATGTTCTTGTACGTCCACTCCTTCGGGTGAGTGTCGTTCTTAATAGCTGCGTTCTCAGCGGGCAGGCCGAAGGAGTCCCAGCCAATCGGGTGCAGAACATCGTAGCCGCACTGCTTGAAATAGCGGGCGTTCATGTCACCAATAGCGAATGCCTCCGCGTGACCCATGTGAAGGTCACCGGAGGGGTACGGGAACATATCCAGCACATACTTGCGGCCCTTGGGGGCGTCACCGGTGGGCTGGAAAACCTTCGTTTCGTCCCAGTAGGGGCGCCACTTGGCTTCCATAGCGCGGAAGTCGTACGCATTTTCGTTGCGTTCGGTCTCTACCTGAGCAGACACAGCGATTCCTTAAAGACGGTTGATCAAAACTTAACCCTCCAAGTGTAACGCGAAAGCAGCAACAGGATGGATCCAGGCCCACACTGATTAGTCCGTGGACGAACCGAGGATGCACAAGGGGCCCGGAGTGCACCTCCCTCCAGAGGCTTTTCAGGCTTCTCCCCTAAAATTGGGAGTGGGACTCTGCCCTCCCCGCATCCGACCCGCGAAAGGTACCCATGACCTCCACCGTTACCCCGGACTCCCCCAGCACCTCAGTTCTCGAGGGCGTACCCGGCCCGCTCATCCCCGGCACCGGTCACGAAGCGCGCATCGGCGCGGATGCGCAGGCGGTCACGACCCGCTACTGGCAGTATGGCGAGGGCATGGGCTCCGGTACCTTCCCCGAGGGGTGCTACCCCGTGCTACTCGTGCACGGCTTCCGCGGTGACCACCACGGCCTCGAAATCATTGCGAACTACCTGCTGAAGCTCATCCCGAACGTCAGCATTATCAGCCCCGACCTGCCCGGTTTCGGCCGCTCCGGTGACCTGCCCGAAAGCGCCCCGAGCGAGGACAGCATCGACGCGTACGTGGCGTGGCTGAACGACTTCGTGAAACACGTCAATCCCGCCCGCAAGGATGCACACCCCCTACCGCTGCACCTGGTCGGCCACTCCTTCGGCTCCATCGTCACCAGCGCCTTCGCCGCCGCACACCCGAACTCGCTCGCGCTGCTCTCGCTTATCAACCCGATTAGCGAGCCCGCCCTCGAAGGCAGCCAGCGCGTCGCCTCCCGCCTCGCCTCCCTCTACTACCGCGCCGGCGCGGCGCTACCCGAGAAGATCGGCTACCCACTGCTGCGCTCGCAACTGATTACCCGCCTCTCCAGCGAGGTCATGATGCGTACCAAGGATAGGGCGATGCGCCGCTTCATCAACGGCCAGCACGCCGCCTACTTCGGCTCCTTCGGCTCGCGCCGCGGGGTGCTCAGCGCCTACGAAGCGTCCATTACGCACACCGCCGCCGAATACGCCGCCGCCATCCGAGTGCCGGTGCAGATGCTCGTCGCCGAAGACGACGACCTGGGCACCCCCGAAACGGCCCGTGCCATGTACGCGACGCTCACCTCCCGCAATCTACCCGTCTCTTCGTCCGGCGCCCGTGAGCGCCTGGACATGATCCCCGAAGTCGGGCACCTCATCCACTACGAAACCCCGCACCTGGCCGCGGAACTCATCGCCGATTTCGCCGCCGAACGCTAAGGGAACGAGAAGTAAGGAACCAACATGAAACTCATGGTTGACGCCCGATACACCCGTATCGGCTTCCACGACGGCATCAGCCGCTACACCGCCTCCCTACTGGGCGCGCTCAAAACCCTCATCGACACCGGTGACGAAGCCGCCGCCGACCTCGACCTGACCATGATTATTAGCGACGATCGCCAGCTAGACATGCTGCCCGACCTGCCGCACGTGAAAATCTGCTCGCCCACCGGCCCGCTCGAGCCGACCGCCTCGCTACAGCTGAACAAGTATGCGCCGGACGTGGTGTTCTCCCCCATGCAGACCATCGGCTCCACCGGACGCAAGTTCAAGCTGATCCTCACCCTGCACGATCTGATCTACTACTCGCACCCGACCCCGCCAGGGTTCCTGCCCGCGCCGGTGCGCGTGGGCTGGCGGCTCTTCCACAAGACCTACACCCCGCAGCGCTTCCTGCTCAACCACGGCGACGCGGTCGTGACGGTCTCCGAGTCGACCGCCTCGCTGATTCGTGAGCACGAGCTGACCACCAAGCCGCTGTTCGTGGTGCCCAACGCCCCGCAGCCCGGTAGCGTCGTCTCCCGCCAGACCGCCCTGGAGCGCGCCACCACCCGCGAAGAGCAGCCCGTCAAGCACCTGGTGTACATGGGTTCGTTCATGCCGTACAAGAACGTTGAAACCCTGCTGCTGGCGATGCGTTCCCTTCCGGATTACCGCCTGCACCTGCTGTCGAAGATGCCGCCGCAACGCCTGGTGCAGCTAACCGACGAACGCCTCATCGGTGAGAACGTGGAGGTGCACAACGGCGTGAGCGACGAGGAGTACCAGCAGCTGCTCCGTCGGGCGCACGCCCTGGTGACTGCCTCCCGCGAGGAGGGTTACGGGCTGCCCGTGGTCGAGGCGCAGGCTGCCGGTTGCCCCGCGGTGATTAGTGACATCCCGATTTTCCGTGAGATTGCGCCGCACGCCGTGTTCGCGCCGGTTGACGGTGCCCCGGAGGCACACACCGCCGACTGGGTCAAGGCAATCCGTTCCCTGGAGGACCCCGCCGTTCGCGAGCGCGTGATTATTGACGGCCTGTCGGATGTGCGCCGCTATTCCTGGCGCGACTCGGCACTCAAACTGCTGGAAGTCGTGCGCGGGCTCTAATGCGTGCGCGGTCCCTTGGGCCTGCGAGGCTTATACAACGCGGCGCTAAATGACGGCGTTAGGCACAGGAATGCCGCCGCACTCCCCCGGTTCTTGGGAGGGTGCGGCGGCATTCTCGTATTTGGTTTGTGGTTGCCAAGTGGCGTATGCGGCGTACAGCAAACGATGCACAGCGGCGGTTCGCTACACACTTCCTCCGCGCCGACGCAGGGAACCCGCCCTCGCAGAGCTCGGGCACCCTGAGGGCGCATCCGGAAGGTGCAGCCTCACCGCCCCCAGATGCAGAAACCCGCTATACCGCAGTGAAGCAGCCGGTGCGGGCCTCTTCCCTTGCCACCAGATCGTTAACGTGGGTGTAGGCGTAGAGAATCTTCGCGTCATCCAGCTCAGCAAAACGCGCCAGGTAGCGGCACACCGCACCACGCTGCGCCATCGTCATAGCCGAAAGCAACTCAGGGTCAGGATGGGTGATACCGTTACTACGCGCAGTGACCGATTCACCAAATCCAGGTTCGTAATCATAAGTGGGGCTCATCGTCGAAGGCCTTTCATCAGGGCGCCGCTACAGCGCAAACGCCACGCCGGGCAACACAGCGAATAGGCTCACAGATATAACCGAAAGCCTCTTCACAGTGGTGGTTGTGTACCTCTAAAGTACCCAAGAACTGACCAATGTTCAAGGGTTATCCAAGGTACTTCCCATAACGGACCCATAATGAACACCCCAAGACGTAAACCATGGATAACAAAAATGCTGCCGCACTCGCAAAGAGTGCGACAGCATTCCTAAAAGCTCATTGTGGAGGCTACACCAGGCTTGCACAGATGCCACGCTCGGCATCCCTACGGGCCAGCTCATACGCGTGGCCGTACGCATAGAAAATCTTTGCGTCATCCAGCTCAGCAAAACGCGCCAGGTAGCGGTAAACGGCTCCTCGCTCAGCAACAGTCATATCGGCAAGCAATACGGGGTCCGGGTGCGTGACGCCGTAATTGTGTACAGAAGCAGACCCGCCGCATGCAGGTTCGTATGCGGGGGTGATCATAGTCTGAGTCACCAGTATTCATCTTTCGTTGGTGCGCACGGTTGTGAAGCGTGCGCGAAGTTGAGTGATAGATACCGTCAATATCCTCTCGGTTAGCACCGAAAAAGTATCCACGGTGATGAATATAATACCGTGAATACGGCGACTAAACCAGTTGAAAATACAAAGATTCCACTAGAACCTACCAGGCAAATAATATGCACAATGATGCATTAATTTCTGTGGGTGCGCACCCCCATCCGACACTGTCCTAACCCGCATCGGGCCGAGACGCGCTCAGCTCATCATCAACTCCCCCGACGGCATTCTCCCGCGCCAGAGCGCGATCAATCTTCGCCACCATAAACCGCTGGAACCAACGCTGCGTCACCGGAGACAGCACCACCACAAGTAGCACCTCCACCGCAAACAGAACCGCCAACACAACGAGACCACCCCCGGGCGAATCCACGCGCTCACTCAGGTACCGAGCATCGGCCGCCGCCCGCTCAAACCCTGCAGACTCCAGACCCGACACATCCAAACCAACCTGCTCCGAAACATGCAGAAGCGACGCCGCATTCAACAGCACCACAAATAGCGCAGTCAGCCCCGCATACAGGCTATAGTGCACCGCACGCGCAATCTTCTTAGCACGAGCAAAAGCGCAATTGAACTCCGCCCCAATATCCCTCACGCCCTCCAGCAGGTGCGTGTCAGCCGGTAGAACATGCGGCAATAAACGGTGCGACAGCATGAGAGGAACCGGTGAGCTGGCATCAAAATACTGCATGTGACTACTCACCGAAGGCCCCGGCAGGGTCACGAAGGTAACCTGCACGTCAGTCGGCTGTGTGATATTCGAACGCCCGATGCTATCACCGCGCGCCGCAATCTCACAGTGATCCGCCACGTTCATCTCCTGCAACGAAGGCGCATAGGCGCGCACGAACAGGTGACAGCAGCTACGCACTGACCCGGCAATCACCAGCATCACGACACACCAGAACGCCACACCCAAGGCGGTGGATGCAGGGCCCCTCACCTCACCACTCAGGTAGGCAAGCACCAGCATGAGGGAGGTAAACATCATGAACACCCCGTGCACAAAGAGCGTCGGAATCAGCCATTTAACCAGGGAACGGGTGCCGTAGGCATTCCAAACAGCAGAGCCCGCCCCCGCACCCTGCGCAATGCGACCCCGCCCCTTCACCGCCGAGAGTACAGCGAAAACAACCGTGACCGCACTCAGCGTCAACGGAATCAACATCATATGGCGCAACAGGGAAGCATAGGGGCCGACCAGGAGCAGAGCCTCCTGAACCCAAGCGAACCCAGCTACCACGCCCAAGGTCAGCAGGGTCAGGCGGTTACGGAACCCTCCGGAGCTATCAAGCGGGACGGGAATGTCGTTGCGGTCACTAGCAATGATGCTAATCGGCACCACAGCGTTACCCAGCCCATAGAAGAAACGCAGGGGTTTCTTCCCAGCCTTCGCGCGGCGACGCAACAGCTCATACCCAAGGTACCCACCCTGCGAATGAGCGATAATACCCGGGGCATCGCTACGGGCCGCCAGCAGGTCCAACTGACGATCCAAACGCGCGTAGATGCGCTCCAAATCACGAGACTCGGGGCTGGTCGCCGTCTGAATCAGCTGCGTGGGAATCGCCTTCACCAGCGCCCACAGCTCGCGGGCACGACGAACCAAAACCCAACCCAAAATACCCAGACTGAGCACGGCCACCAGGGCCGTCAACAAACCATAACTCGTGCCCAGGGAGGTGACGAAAGCGTCACGCATCGTCACAACCGTCACCACAGCCAACACCAGCCACCCGGCCACGTTCACAAAACGCACTATCGACCGAAGCAACTGCCCGACACGATCGGTCCAGCAGCGGCCGGGACGCTCATAGTAGAGGCAGAACATGAGGAAAAGCGGCAGCACAGACACCAGCCAGGGCAGGTGATCCTTCAGGGGACGATAGTGCTTCGGGCGCCAAAAACCCTCCTGAAGGAGGATGCTACGACGCACCACCGAACGCTCCGGGCGTTCCGGACGGCTCGAACGCGAAGCGTTGAAGCGCTCCTGCAGGCGTCGCTCCTGAGCACGCAGCCCTTCCGAGATGCGCGCCTGCAACGACGGAGCGCTCGGCTCATCGGCGGTCTCCGGGTCCTCCGGAGTTTCGGAAGCCTTGGGAGATTCGGGCACTCCGAAGGTCTCGGGAGCCTCCGGGATCCGCACATACTCCAGCGTGAGCGCGTAGCTCAGCTCGCGGTGCTCACTACGCGAGGTCACCTCCGCCGAGGGCGGCTGGGTATCACCGTCGGGAATGAGCGTAACGCTCCCCCGGGCCGCCGCCTCAGAATCGCCCACAGTATCAGATCCGGCATCAGCCCCGGTATCGGGTGCGGTCGCGCTCGCCATCGTGGCCAGCGTTTTCAGGCTGTGCGCCATCGGCTTACCGAAGTAGTCCAGGGTCTCACCAAAATTCTGGTATCCGATGCCGTGAATCAGCAGGACCGCAACATCGTGCCGGCGGCCCGTACTGTGCAGGGTGCTCTCAGGGTGCCGGGAGGCATACTCCAACAGGGCCCGCTGCTCATCCGAGGGTAGGGAACTGCCCTTCACTAACTGGCGATCCACGGTGCCCCCTTTCTGCACTGTACCTCTGCGTTTTCTGCATTGCGTCGAGTCGATAAAACTGCAAGATTGCGGGTTTTAAAGCACGTCCAGGCCGTCGCAACGCACCTGAACAGGCCGCTCCCCCACGGTTTTCTTGAGGGCGGCCATTGTGGCGCGCGTGGCGCGCAGCTCGTGCGTCACCTTCTGCGCAATACCGTAGGAGAAGAAGAGCAGAGCACGCCAATCCCCGTGCACCGGGGCTTCCTCCGGATCATTCTCCAGGGTCTCTGACCAGGCGAGATAGCCGTGGTCCAGCGGAACCGGGCCCACCACCCGCAATTGCTCACGCACGGACTCGGGCAGGGCCGAAGAACCCATGAAGATTTCCATAAAGGAGCGCACATTGGCCTCAGCACCAGTCACCGCAGCCGTGCGCACCGCCGGAGGCAGACCCGTCTGGGAACGCTCCTCCAGCTCCTCACGGGCAAACCAGGCCGGATCCCAGCGGATGAGGGCCTGCTCCACGGGCGAGGGCGAGGCGGTCGTCACCACGGCCCCCTCCAACGCGGCCGGACGCACAAGGGCCGCCGCGTTAAGCCAACGACGTAGGGCGGCCTCGGGAGCACGCAGGGAATCGAAGGAGAGCATCTTATCGGCATCCAGAAGCAGAGCCGCCGCGTAACCGCCAAAAGCCACGGGCTCCGCCCCGGGAGTCGCCACGACCAGAGCCGGTTCCGGGCCAACCGTCGCGCGTACATGGTCGCCCGAAGAGGAAATCACCGGAACGTTCGGGAAGGCGCGGCCCAGCTCCTCAGCCGTGCGCACCGCGCCTACCGTCGAGGAACGCCAACGATTAAAACCACATTCGGGGCACCGCCACTGCTGGGCCAGGTGGCCGCACCACCCGCAAGAGGGCACCGAGGAACCGGAAGCCAGCGAAAGCGGGCCGCTGCACACGGTGCATCGGGCGGGCATGCGGCATCGAGCGCACGAGAACGAGGGCACGTAACCGCTGCGAGCTACCTGCACGAGCACCGGGCCGCGAGACAGGGCACGGCGAGCCTGTTCGAAGGCCAGGTGCGGGATGCGCGCCACGGCGGCCAGCGGATCGCGGGCCAGCTCGTACTCCGAGCCGGTCGAGAAGATGCGCGGCGAGTACTCGCGCACGAGTGCGCGAGGGGCCCGCAGGTAGGTGGCCCAGCGTGTGCGTACCAGTCGGGCCGCCTCGCTACTCATCGTGAACCCGGCGAAGAGCGCCGCGGCGTTCTCCGCGGAGGCGCGCAAGAGCAGCACGTCGCGGGCGTGGCAGTAGGGGGCGCGCTGTTCGAGCAGCGACGAGTCGCCGTCGTCCCAGCAGACGACCAGGCCCAGGTTCGCGACCGGGGCGTAGGCGGCTGCGCGGGTTCCGATGACGACGGGCACGCGGCCCAGACGGGCCTTGAGGAATCCGTGGTAGCGCGCGTGCGGGCCCGAGTCGGCGCTCAGGCGCGTGTAGGAGTCGGCGGGGAGCACCCGTGCGAGGGCGCTCTCCAGCAGGTCGAGGCTCTTGGCGGTGGGGACCACGGCGATGGCACCCCGCCCGGAGGTTGCCGCGGTGGCCAGTGCCGCGGCGAGCACATCGGCCCAGGTGTGTTCCAGGTGGCCGGGAAGCATGGTCATGACGGCGCGGCTCGCGACGCCGGCGGCCACGTCCTCGATGAATTCGGGGCCGTTTTCGTAATTGGAGAAGACCGCGGCGGCCTCGGGGGCGCCCTCCAGCGGGGCGGGAGGCTCAAGGGTGAAGGGCGCGGGTGCGCCGGGGGTGGCGAGCCAGACGTAGGAGTCGATCTCAGCACCATTTCCACTGGTCAGAGAGTTTTTAACTGATTCACCCTCAGCCTGAACCTGAGATTCACCACTCTCACCTTCAACCGGAGAGTTACCGACAGATTCCCCCTCACCCGAGGCTTGAGGGCCCATCCCGGCCAGCTCGTAACCCGGCAGGAACGGCGCATACTTCTTATCCAAGGCGGCCACGCGCGGAGGAACCGCCAGACGCAACACGTTCGCCACCGTGGAGGCGTACCGGTCGGCCAGCGCCTCCGCCACGCTGAAAATCTCGGGCGCCACCACCGGCACGCGCGAAAGCACCCCCTTGAGCGGTGCAAGCGAAGACCGCGTCCAATCAGTCGTGGCCGCGCGCTCCTCAATGTAACCGCTCATCTCGTGCCCATTAAACATGACGCGCACGCGGGCACCGGGCACCGCATCCTCGCTCATCTCGGCGGGCACGCGATAGTCAAAGGTGCGATCCACCTGCGGCAGAGTGCTGTCCACGCGCACGCGCGCCACGGGGTTCACCACACCGCTAGCCTGCAACTCGGCGGCCACGCTGACCGGTTCGGCCGTTGCGGGAATCAGGGCATCACGAAGAGCAGGAAATCCCTGCAACAGGTCAAGCTGTTGCAGGGATTCCTGCTGGGTACCCGCGGGTACCGTCGGTTCATCAGAGCGGTTCTGACTCACGCGCTATCGTAATCTCGTTCGCGAAACGTGCCTTAGGAGGAGGACACTGCCGAGCGCAACGCATCCACGCGGTTGAGGCGTTCCCAGGTGAACTCCGGCTCGGTGCGGCCGAAGTGGCCGTGAGCCGCGGTCTTGCGGTAGATGGGGCGGCGCAGGTCCAGCTCGTTAATGATGGCCAGCGGGCGCAGGTCAAAGACCTCGCGCACAGCGCGCTCAATCTTCAGCGGGTCAACCTGCTCAGTGCCGAAGGTCTCGATATACAGGCCAACAGGTGCTGCCTGACCGATAGCGTACGCCACCTGAACCTCAGCGCGGTCGGCAAGACCGGCGCCCACGATGTTCTTGGCGACCCAGCGCATGGCGTAGGCTGCGGAACGGTCCACCTTCGAGGGATCCTTACCGGAGAACGCACCACCACCGTGACGTGCGGAACCACCGTAGGTGTCCACGATAATCTTACGGCCGGTCAGGCCGGCGTCACCGACGGGACCACCCTGCACGAAGCGACCGGCGGGGTTAACGATGAACTTGGTGTTGGAGGAGTCCAGATCCACAGAGCTGAGCACGGGGGTAATCACGTGCTTCTCAATATCAGCGCGCAAATCGGCCAAATCGTAGCTGGCGGTGTGCTGGCTCGAAACAACCACGGTGTCCACGGAGACGGGGTTGTTGTTTGCGTCGTAGCCGAGGGTCACCTGGGTCTTGCCGTCGGGGCGCAGGTCGGTCAGCAGGCCTTCCTTACGCACCTTGGTCAGACGCTCGGAGAGGCGGTGTGCCAGCCAGATGGGAGCGGGCATCAGCACGTTGGTCTCGTTCGATGCGTAGCCGAACATGATGCCCTGGTCACCCGCACCCTGGCGGTCGTAGTCGTCGGCGGCGATGCCCTGACGAACCTCGAGGGACTCATACACGCCGGCGTTAATGTCCGGGGACTGCTCGCCAATAGAGACGGAGACACCGCAGAACTCGCCGTCGAAACCGCGGGTCGAAGAATCGTAGCCGATGTCAAGAATGGTCTCACGGACGATGGAGGGAATCTCGACGTAGCTGGAGGTGGTCACCTCACCGGCGACGTGCACCTGGCCGGTAGTCACCATGGTCTCCACAGCAACGTTCGCTGCGGGATCTTGGGCAATAATGCCGTCCAGGATTGCGTCGGAAATCTGGTCACAAATTTTGTCAGGATGGCCTTCGGTCACCGATTCGCTGGTGAACAGGCGTAGATGGTTAGTACTCACGGTTTCCACTCTACTGGTTGAGGGCGCGCAAAGGTAGCGCGCCCGTAATGATGACGGTTTCCTTCAATTATGACACGTTTATGACAACCGGTTACGGGCCGAATTCGCGGATTCACGCACCGGTCACGTGTAGCCTGCCCCGATGCACAGCCGGTGGGGCTCACCCAATCCACGCACTACGCCAGCGCCGCCAGGATCTTCTGTGCAAGCGCCGGACCAATGCCGGGCACCTGCGTCAGCTCCTCCTCGGTGGCCTGCTTAATCTGCGCCACCGAGCCGAAATGCTTCACGAGTGCGGCGCGCTTCACCTCACCCAGGCCGGGTATCTCGTCCAAGGCGGAGGCGACCATCGCCTTACCTCGCTTGGAGCGGTGGAAGGTGATGGCGAAGCGGTGCGCCTCATCGCGGATGCGTTGCACCAGATACAGCGCCTCCGAGGTGCGCGGGAGCACGACCGGGTAGTCGTCGTCCGGTAGCCACAGTTCCTCCAGACGTTTGGCGATTCCGGCCACGTACACATCGGTAATACCCAAATCGCTCAGGGCGGCGGATGCGGCGGCCACCTGGGGCGGGCCGCCGTCCACGAGCACAAGGTTCGGCGGGTAGGCGAAGGTCTGCGGTTCGGGGGTGGAGGCGTCAATTTCCCCGGAGCGTGTGGGGGCCTCGGCGCGCTCGGCCTGCTGGGCCAGGTGCCTCTTGAAGCGGCGGGTGATGACGTCGTACATGCTGGCGGTATCGTCGCGCGCGGCATCCCCGGTGATGCTGTAGGTGCGGTAGGCCTTCTTGGCGGGCATGCCGTCCTCAAAGACCACCATGGAGGCGACCACGTTCGTGCCCTGCACGTGCGAAATGTCGTAACATTCGATGCGCAGCAGCGGGTCGGGAAGCTCAAGGGCCGTCTGCAACTCCACGAGGGAGGCGCTACGGGTGGTCAAATCACCGGCACGGCGACTCTTGTGCAGGGTGAGGGCCTGGCGGGCATTCTCGGTGACGGTCTTCATGAGTTCGGCCTTGTCGCCGCGTTGCGGAACGGTGATGTCCACGGGCCCGCCGCGCACCTCCGCCAGCCAGGACGCCAGCTGCTCCTTATTCTCGGGCTCCACCGGCACGAGTACGGAGCGCGGAATATCGTAGCTGTTCAGGCTTTCGGCGCCGCTCCCCTTCTGAGCAGCCAGGCTGGCCGCAATATCGCTGTACACGCGGGTGAGTAGCTGCTCGATGAGCTGCGCGTCGGTACTGTCGTCCACCTTTTCCACGATCCAGCCGCGCTGACCTCGGATTCGGCCGCCGCGCACGAAGAACACCTGAACGGATGCCTCGAGGTCGTCCTCGACGTAGGCGAAGAGGTCGGCATCCACGGTCGGACCGAGCACCACGGCGTTCCGTTCGAAGGCCTTGGTGAGGGCCGCAATGTCGTCGCGAAGCACCGCGGCGCGTTCAAAGTCCATCTGGGCGGCGGCTTCCTTCATCTCCTTCGTCAGCCGCTCGATGTATTTCTCGGCACCCCCGCCCATGAAGCGAGTCAGGCCGCGGGCCAGTTCGCGGTGGTCCTCGGCGCTGATTTTGTCCACGCAGGGGGCCGAGCACTTGTCGATGTAGCCGAGCAGGCAGGGGCGTCCGCTGTTCTTGGCGCGCTGGAACACGCCATTCGTACAGGTGCGCACCGGGAAGACGGTCAGCAGGGCATCCAGCGTCTCGCGGATGGCCCACACCTGCGAGTACGGGCCGAAGTAGCGCACGCCCTTACGGCGCTCACCGCGGGTGACCATGGCGCGCGGGTACACGTCGTTGACGGTCACGGCCAGGTACGGGTAGGACTTATCGTCGCGGAAGGCGATGTTGAAGCGCGGCGCATACTCCTTGATCCAGGTGTATTCGAGCTGCAGCGATTCCATCTCGCTGGCTACCACGGTCCATTCGACGCTGGCGGCGGTGTGCACCATCGCGTAGGTCTTGGGTCGCAGCGTCTCGGGCGAGGCGAAGTAGCTGTTGAGGCGGTTGCGCAGGTTCTTGGCCTTGCCCACGTAGATGACGCGCCCGTCAGCGTCACGGAACCGGTAGACGCCCGGGTCGGTGGGAATTTCTCCGGGGGCCGGACGGTAGCTGGAGGGCTCTGCCATGGGTGCTTTCTCCTCGGGCGCGGGCGGATAGACGACAAACCGCGCATCCTGCACCGGCCCCGTGCGTGGGGCTCATGCGTGGATGCGCGGTTAAAGTCTACGCGTAGCTCGCGGGATGAAGGCCTAGCCTGCGTCGCGTGCGGCTGAGGGCGAAACGTTGTATTCGTTCTTTCGCGCCTGGCCGGACAGCTGGGCAATCTCATCCATAATCGTGTCGGTGGTGACTCGGCGCTGCTTGCCGGTCATCTTCTCGCCGGTCTTTTCAAAGTAGAGCGGCTTGCCCACGCGAATCGTAAAGCGGCGCGGGTAAATCATGTTCGAGCCGGGCTTCTGCAGGCGGTCAGTACCAATCAGGCCGACGGGTACGACGGGTGCGCCGGTCATGTGTGCCAGCCAGGCCACGCCAATCTTGCCGCGGTACAGGTAGCCATCGCGGGAGCGGGTGCCTTCGGGGTAAATGCCGAAGACCTTGCCCTCCTGCAGCTTCTCCAGGGCGATATCGAGTGCCTTGAGCGATTCGGAGCGGTCGGCACGGTTGACGGGGATGATGTCCACGGCTTCGAAGAAGGCCTTCATCATCTTGCCGCGGGGGCCGGGGGTGTTCACGTATTCGGCCTTGGCGAGGAATGCCACGCGGCGGGGCATCATAGCGGAAATAATGATGGAGTCCAGGAAGGAGAGATGGTTGGAGGCGACAATCACCGGGCCGGTGGCGGGGAAGTTCTCGAGACCGGTCACACGAGCGCGGAAAACGGTGCGCAGAATTCCGGTGACGGCTTTCTGGGATGCCTGATAAATCTTCATGTGAACTCCTGGAGGCTGTACCGGCGGTGGGCGGGCCGGCGGTGAAATATGTGATGCGGAAGAGCTTCTCCCCCGCGACGCATACCGTATGTACCGTGTTAGGGATGAGGGGACGTTGGCGTCCGTTATCGTTTTCATTATTCCATACCCCGGACCACTGGCACCTCTGTTCTTCCTTGGTTCTTCCAGGGCCAGTCGAACGGGGTTCAAGAGGATTTATGCAACGGGGATTTGTGGTAGGTATATTGGGTATTTCGCGGTTGTGACTCATTTATCCTTATTTAATATATAAACCATAATTTATAAGCTATATCTTCATCTTTACTATGAAATGAGCGTTGATAATGTTTGATTATGGTAAATAACCTACAATAGACGCATTACTGCCTTCCAGAACATGGTCTTTAAACACCCTCAGTGTCATATTGAGACACCTCGTCACCAAAGTTTTATAAATACGCATTTGATATGCAAAAATAGGGTAAGGGTGAGTTGTCGCACCTCCCCTTCCGGACGATTCGCTACCCAGTGAGCCGCCCTCCAGCGGATGTGCGTCGATCCCATCCAAACCGCAAATCCACGCACACTGGAGACATATCACTATGGCTACAAAACCCGTCTCGCGTGCTGAGGCAGCTAAAATTGCCCGCCGCACAGACATGGTCGGTGCCTACGCCGGTAAAGGCTGGGTACAGGCTGTTGCGTTTGTGATGCTCCTGGGCTTCACCATCATGGCAGTCCTCGCGATGCGCACTTACGCACTCTCCATGCCGCTACCCGACAAGATTGTCGGCAACGACGGCAAAACCATCGCAACCCAGGAACAGATCCTGCGCGGTCAGGAACTCTTCCAGGCACGCGGCCTGCAGCAGTACGGTTCCGTCCTCGGCCACGGCGCCTACCTCGGCCCCGACTACACTGCAGAATACCTGCGCCTGACCACCGATGCCGCCGTCAAGGAGTATCGTGAGCAGGGCAAGCAGGATCCCCGCGAACTCGTGAAGAACGAGTGGCGCAAGGAGAACAAGTACAACGAGCAGACCAAGACCCTAACCTGGTCCGCTGGTGAGACCAAGGGCTACCAGCTCATGCTCAAACACTACCGCGACACCCTGATGAAGGGTGACACTTCGCAGGGCTTGTTCCCGAACGCCATCAAGAACGACGAAGAGCTGCACGACCTCGTCGCCTTCTTCGGTTGGACCGCATGGGCCTCGGCAGCAGATCGCCCCGATCAGCCCTACTCCTACACCAACAACTGGCCCTCCGAGCCGAACGTTGACAACAAGCCCACCGCAGACCTCATGGTCTGGTCGGCTCTGTCCCTGATCACCCTCATCGGTGGTACCGGTCTGATGTTCGCCATCTACGGTCGCTGGTCCCGCTCCATCGGTTGGCACGCTGAAGAGGCGCCCGTCCTCGACTTCCGCCAGCCCGATGAAGTGAAGCTGACCCCCTCGCAGAAGGCCGCCGGCCTGCTACTGGCAACCATCCTGGTGCTCTTCCTCCTGCAGGCTCTGGTGGGTGCGCTCACAGAGCACTATCGAGAGGAAATTTCAGGCTTCTTCGGTATCGACATGGGCCAGCTGATGCCCTACACGATTTCGCGAACCTGGCACCTGCAGCTCTCCCTCTTCTGGACCGCAGGCGCGTTCCTGGCGGGCGGTATCTTCATCGCCCCGCTGATTACCCGCCGCGAGCCGAAGAAGCAGGGTCTGCTGACCTACATCCTCATCGGTGCCGTGGTCTTCGTGGTGCTCGGCTCGCTGCTGAACGAATGGTTCTCGCAGAAGGGTCTGGTCCCCACCAACTCCATCTTCTCGCAGCAGTGGGAGTTCCTGGATTTGCCGCGATTCTTCCAGATTCTGCTCACCGCGGGCATGTTCATCTGGATTGTGATCGTCTGGCGAACCCTCTCCTCGCGCCTGAAGGGCTCGAAGAAGACCTCCCTCCCCTGGCTGTTCCTGTTCTCGGGTCTGGCCATCCCCATGTTCTACGCAGTGGGCCTGCTCGCCGGCCAGCGCACTCACGTGTCGGTCGCCGAGTTCTGGCGCTTCTGGGTGGTTCACCTCTGGGTGGAGGACTTCCTCGAACTGTTCACCACCGTGATGGTGGCGTACATCTTCGTGCTGCTCGGCGTGGTCCGCGAGCGCATCGCTATCTCCATCATCATGATGGATGCCGTGCTCTACTCCGTCGGTGGCGTGGTCGGTACCCTGCACCACACCTACTTCGTCGGTACCCCCTCCGAGCAGATGGCATTCGGTGCGTTCTTCTCCGCAGCTGAGGTTATCCCGCTGACCTTCCTGACCGTTGAGGCATGGGGCTTCATGCAGCTGGGTGCTCGCCAGTACTCCAACCGCACCAAGCCCTTCCCGCACCGCTGGGCCGTGATGTTCCTGATCGCCGTGGGCTTCTGGAACTTCCTCGGTGCAGGTGTCTTCGGCTTCCTCATCAACCTGCCGATCGTGTCCTACTTCGAAATCGGTACCGCGCTGACCGCAAACCACGCACACGCCTCCATGATGGGTGTGTACGGTATGCTCGCCATCGCGTTCGCGGTCTTCGGTCTGCGCTACCTGATTCCCGAGAACAAGTGGCCTGAGAAGGGTCTGAAGTTCTCCTTCTGGACCCTGAATATCGGTCTGCTGTGGATGTCCTTCATCTCGCTGCTGCCGCTGGGTATCGCTCAGCTGTACAAGTCCGTTGGTGAAGGCTACTACGAGGCTCGTTCCTTCGCGTTCATCCACGACGGCGCTTCCGCCGTGATGGGTTGGATGCGTATGCCCGGTGACGTCATCTTCCTAATCGGCATCTTCCCGCTGATCAAGCTGGCATGGCTGGGTATCAAGGAGATCTTCTCCAAGAACTCCAAGGAGACCGTCCTCGAGCTGCCCGAGCCCCCGCTGTACGAGGTGGTTGACGACGCTCGCATCGCCGAGTTCGCCGGCGCCAAGGCTGCTGAGGAACTGCCCGAGCAGACCAGCCCCTACCGTAGCGATCGTCGAGGCTAACCATGCCTGAGCAGATTGCTGGAGTATCTATCTTCGTGTGGCTAGCCTGCGTGTACGCACTCGGTCTAGTCGCCGTAGGGTGGTGCTTCGATATTCTCGCTAAGCGCACCAGCCAGCGTGTCGTGGCGGCGCGCACCTTCGGGTTCACCTACCACGAAGAGAACGACGCGTGGCTCTGCCCCGAAGACCAGTGGCTGTGGGCCACGGCCTTCGACTCAGACAACCGCGTCATGCGCTACCGCGCTAAGCCCAGCGTATGCAACACCTGCCCGATCAAGGACAGTTGCACCGTCTCGGCAAACGGCCGCGAGCTCACCCGCGAGGTGGACGAGTGGCCCTACTCCGAGTCGGGACGATTCCACCGCGGCCTGGCCGTGGCGGTCTCCCTGCTGGGCGTAGTGGTCATGATTGGTGCGGCCATCGTGTGGCACTCTCCCCTGGAGCTTCTGGTGGAGGCAGCCGCAGTGGTGGTCACCCTATCGCTGACCTACCCGCTGGCGATTAAGCTCATGCACTCCCCCGCCAACTTCGAGGGCGACCCGAAGCATATTCACGCATCCACCGCCGAAGAGTCGATGAGCGTGAAGATGGATCGCTTCGCAGCGAAGTGGGGTGGCGTCTCGAATGAGCGCAAGCGCCGTACCGAGCAGGCCCGCAAGCAGATGATTGCGGATGCATCCCTGCCGGTTCGCACCTCGGTCATCGACCCGGATCGCCCCGCCTGGAGCGGTACCGGCGCCTCGGTTAAGCGACTGCACAAGACCACGAACGAGGTCCTACAGGAGCAGAACCTGGCCGAAGTTGAGGCCGCCGAGAACTTGGCGAAGAAGTAGCAATGCTGATGGTCCCTCCGTCCCGGCGTTCCCCTGCCGGGGCGGAGGCCCATTGCGCATTACCCCCTGAAGCTTCCCCGCCGGAAGGACCGTCGTAAGCACCCCGCGGTGCCGCTGGCGGACTTTCCGGACACACCCTCCCGTCGAGTCTGTACGAGGCGCAGTCGACGGGTGCACATACCGCCCTCCCGAATGAACCATCCCGAATAGATGTGAAGGAAACCCATGGATCCCGTCACCTTGGCAACAATCCTCATCCCAGTTGCCGTCATTATTCTTTTTATTCTGATTCGTATGTTCCGCGTCATCCCCGAATATGAACGCGGTATCTCCTTCCGCTTCGGTCACTTGCGTTCCGAGCTGAAGCCCGGCCTGAACCTCGTCTTCCCCCTCGTCGACTCCCTGCAGCGCGTTGACATGCGTGTCATCACCCTGACCATTCCCCCGCAGGAAGTCATCACCAAGGACAACGTTCCCGCCCGTGTGAACGCCGTGGTCCTCTTCCGCGTGACCAACGCCAAGAACGCCGTGCTTGAGGTCGAGAACTACCCGATTGCCACCAGCCAGATTGCCCAGACCACCCTGCGTTCCCTGCTGGGTCGCGTTGACCTGGACACCCTGCTCGCACACCGTGAGGATCTGAACGAGGACCTGCGCTCCATCATTGGTTCCCGCACGGAGCACTGGGGTATCCAGGTTGAGCTCGTTGAAATTAAGGACGTTGAGATTCCCGAGGCCATGCAGCGCGCTATGGCTCGTGAGGCTGAGGCCGAGCGTGAGCGCCGCGCAAAGATCATTTCGGCACGCGGTGAGCTTGAGGCTTCGAGCGAGCTGAAGGAAGCATCCGACATTCTGAGCCAGTCCCCCGCCTCCCTGCAGCTGCGTTACCTGCAGACCCTGCTGGAGCTGGGTGCCGACCAGAACTCGACCGTGGTCTTCCCGTTGCCCATGGACGTTATCGGCCCCCTCGTGGGTGCACTCAAGGGTGAGAGCAAGTAAGCCCTCATTCCCCCTTGAGCTGTTCGCGACAGCTCATCGGTAGTACACCCGCTGTATACCGCATAGATATATCCCGTGCAGATGACCGTATCTGCACGGGATATATCTATATAGAGTGTTTGCCGATAGAATCCAACGAGGAAAGCGCCCAGCCCACCACAGGGAAGGCAGATGGGGGTGGTTGCGGCGAACCACACTTTCGGCACATCAGCCACACGTTCTAAAGATGCGGGTGCGGCAGGTGCATCACGCCGGTTCCTACCCGCTAACGTAGCGCTCGGTGAGCCTGATCAAAGAATTCACGCTCATACACGCACGCCGACAGGTACGCCTGCGCCGCACGCACACGCTGGGCCGGTGAGGCCACCTCAAAGGCATGCTCCACCTCCGCGAGGCTACGGGCCACATCCGAGGCGAACTCCTCGCCACCGTAGAGGCTCAGCCAGTCCGCATAGGGGTGACCCTCATGATTCTGCGAGGAGAGCACGGCGCCGACTTCTTCGTAGAGCCAGTAGCAGGGCAAGATAGCGGCGGCACCGACCACATAGTCTTCACCGGCCGTGAAGGCACGCAGAAAATTCGTGTACCCCATCGTGATCGGCGAGGGGCCGCCCAGGCGGGCACGGTTTGCCAACCAGCCCTCGTGAAGCTGTGATTCGGCGGCAATCGCCTCATGCGCACCGGCAGCCCAATGCACCTGCCCCTTAGCGGTATCAGCACGTGCCGAGAGGGTTGCGAGCGCTCGCGAATAGTCGCGCAGGTAGAGGGCGTCCTGGTCCAGGTAGAAGGAGAACAGGTCCTCGTCGAGGGTGCCGTCACCGAGGGCACGTACGAAGGGCAGGTCCAGGATCTGCCGCCAGGTTTCACCACCCGCAGCCCAGAGCGCGGCAGTCCACGGACCGGCGGGCTTTACGACGGCTTCACCGGCGGGGACGGGGCTGGCCGGTAGCAGGCGCTGCGGGCTGGTGCCATCGAGAGTGTTGCCCTCAGAGTCGGTGGTGGCGAGCAGGTGACGCCACGGGTAGGCGGAGGCGGCTGCCTCCAGGCGGCGAGCGCGGGCGGCGTGGTCTACCGGACCGTGTCCCTCTCCGGAGCCGACATGCAACCGGGCACCTGCGGCAATGGATTCGTGGAGCCAGCGGGTGCTCCACTGCAGGGCGCGGTAGGTGTCTTCACTGGTCAGCTGCGGGTCTGCGGCGGGCTCGGCAGTCTTTGCGCGCTTCAGCAGTTCCACGCCCAGACGGGTTGCCAGCGAGGAGGACAGGGAGCATCCGGTACCGTGCGTGTTACGGCTGTCCAGGCGCGGGGTGCGCACGTGCGCGCAGGTGCCGTCCGGGAAGACCGCAGTGTTACCGGCATCATCACCGTGCAGATGGCCGCCCTTGACAATGACGGTGGTTCCGGTTGCCGCCGCCAGGTTCGTTGCCTGCTCGTGCGCCTCCTCAAAGGTCTGGGCAGGCTCCTTTTCGCAGAGCACGGCAAGCTCCGGAATATTCGGGGTAATCACATCCACAAGCGGCACGAGGTCACGCAGCGCCTGCTCAGCTTCTGCACGAAGTAGTCGGTCACCGCTAGAAGCAATCATGACCGGGTCAAGCACGACCACGGGCACGGGGTGTTCACTCAACCAAGTACGAACCGTGCGGATTGTGTCTGCATCCCCGAGCATACCGATTTTCACGGCGTCTACCGTGACGTCATCGAAAACAGCGGCGAGCTGCGCGGTCAGAAATTCCAGAGGCGGGGTGAACACTTCACGAACCCCACAGGTGTTCTGGGCGACCAGTGAGGTGGTCACGCACATACCGTAACCACCGGAAGCGGTAATGGACTTGAGGTCCGCTTGGATGCCAGCACCGCCGGAGGGGTCGGTTCCCGCAATGGAAAGGACCCTCGGCACGTTGGGGGTTCCAGCGGCGGTGTTAGTGGCGGGTGCGCAGGTGTGCGCGGTAGGCTGCTCTGCCTTCATCGATAATCCCTTCGCTAGTTCGAACTAGAGCAGGTTCAATGGGTGATTCTCAGCCTTGAGAAGCATGTACTTCACCGAGTGCGCCTTTCAGAAAATTCTGAGCAGACGCTGGTGAAGGGGCATAGTGTCAAGGCACCCCATATCGCTCTGTCAGCCTATCATGTAGATTCCTGAGTGGGCTGGGTTCTGGCGCACCATACACGCAATCTCTGCGAATTTTTCGTTTTTACTGCGTTTTTACTGCGCTTTATAGCACCCGCCCCAACGCATTATCTCAACACCCATCAGCGCCCCGAAACGCCTTTAAACGAGTAGTGCCCGGCACCGCTTTAGACGGTACCGGGCACTATCTACAGAGCTGCATGCACACGGCATATACACCGGGCGTATTGCCTGGCTTAGGTCAGGGCAAAAATCTCTGCCGGTGAACCCTCCGCAATGATCCTACCCTCGTGCAGCAGGACCGCACGGTCAGCCAGGGAGGCGATACGCGCATCGTGCGAAATAATCAGCACCGCGCGGTTCGCCAGCACGGCACGCAGAGACTCGGTGGCGTCCGCGAGTTCCAGCTGGGTGGTGGACTCGTCCAGAATCACGGCGTGCGGGTCAGCCAGCACGATACGTGCCAGCGCCAGCTGCTGAACCTGGTCGCGGGTCAGAGGCGAATCCGCACCACTGATGACGGTATCCATGCCCTGCGGCAGGTCGCGCCACCAGCGAGCGCCGATAGCGTCCAGTGCCCCGCCCATCTGCTCGACGGTTGCATCCGGCATGACCACCGTAAAGTTATCGGCGAGGGTGCCGAAGAAGACGTGTGCTTCCTGGGTGCAGACCAGCAGGCGCGGGCGTCCATCGGCGGCGGCATCGGTCGGGAAGTCACCGTGACCGACGGGACGACCCATCACGGTGATGGTGCCTTCCAGGGCGGTCAGCGAACCACCAATCAGACGAGCCATGGTGGTCTTACCCGAACCGGAACGGCCCACCAGGGCGAGCGCCTCGCCGCGGCGAATCTTCAGGTTGATGCCTTCCAGAACGAGGGCGTCCGGCGAATAGCCGTAGGAAACGTCGGTGCAGTCAATGGCGTACTCCGGGTTCTTCACGGCCTCGTCCGATACTGCGGCGAATGCTTCGGCGCGGTGCTGTGCACGCGCCTCACGCTGCTTCTTCGCCAAGGAGACCACGCCGAACACACGACCCATGTTCACGAGCATGATGCGCAGGCTGCTGACGTGGTGGTTCAGCATGTCGGCGAGGGTTCGCAGACTGAACACCATGACCGAGGCGGTCGCCACGGCACCCCAGCTGGCCCAGCCGAGAGCCACGCAGGCGGCACCCCAGAGCATGCACAGAATCGTGGGCATCCATGCGTTGATGGCGTCCACAGTGAAGTACAGCTGGCGGATGCGCACCATACCCAGCTGCGCGGCGAACTGGCGCTTGTTTTCACCGGCGAAGGCGTCTTCGCGGGCAGTATGAACGCCCAGCTCACGGATCGTGGAGGTGCCGCGGATGTTCTCGGTCAGCACGCTGTTGAGGTCGCTCACGCGCTCCTGGGCGGTCTGGTTGCGTGCCGCCATGAGCGGCAGCATCTTCGACATGATAAGGGCAAGACCAGCAATCATGGGTAGCATAATCAGGCCCATTGCCGGGCTCACAACCGCTAGCGAGATGGTGGAGATTAGGAAGTACAGCACCACGTAGATTGCACCGAGCAGGTCCTCACTGACGGATTTCGCCGCCGAGGACAGGTCGTCGGTCACACGGGTGAGCAGGTCGCCGCTGCCGGCTTCTTCCACGGTGCGTGCGTCCAGGTCGAGGGTGCCGTCGAGGGTGTCCTGGTTGGCGTCACGGGTGACAAGCGCACCCAGTCGGGCCGCACTGTACGAGGAGACCATGAGGGTTATCGCCTGCACGATGAACGCCGCCAGGATAATCAGAATCGGCTGCCACGGGTAGCTGGAGAACTTGCCCGCCACCACGTCGTCCACGGTGGCACCAATCTGCAGGGGCACCACCGCACCCATGAGGGTGCTGACCATGTAGATGACGAAGGTGTAGAGGGCTCGCCCCTTATGCGCTGCGAGGTAGTTCCACATGCGGCGTGCCACGTAGGCGGGGGTTTCGATGGGGAGCTGCTTTGCCATGCTAGTTCACCTCCTGATTCCGAGTGGTTTCGGTCTGAGCAGTTTCAGACTGAGCGGTTTCCGGGTAGCCGTCGCGTTCCATGCGGCGGGTCGTCTCCGCGGTCGTGGAGACAATGTAGACCTGCTCCAAATCCTGTAGCAGGCCGGGGTAGCCGACGGGCAGGCGGTCGCTACCGACCTGGGTTTCCATCGCATCGTAGATGTAACGCTGGCTGGGTTCGTCCACGGAGTTTAGCGGCTCGGTCAGAATCAGCACCTGCGCGTCCTGTGCGAGTGCGCGGGCGAGCGCCAGACGCTGACGCTGACCACCGGAGAGGTTCGCGCCTTCGCTGGTGATGCGGGCGGCGAAGTAGTCTTCGGGGTTGCGTCCGCCCAGGCGGTAGGCGATTTCGCGGGAGTCGGTAATCTTCAGCAGTTCCTCATCCTTTGCCTGTGCCAGCTCCTCGTCGGGGTTCGGCACGGTGCCCAGGCGCAGGTGCTCCTGCAGGGTTCCGGCGAAAATCATGGGGTTGGGTTCGCTCAGCAGCACGCGGCGGCCGGTTGCGTCCTTGAGGTCCTCTCCCCCGCGTCGCAGGGCGCGGGCGAGTGCCTCGGCGTAGTCTTGCGCGGTGAGGTTGTAGTCGCGCGGGTTGACGTACACGATGCGCGGGTTGCTTGCACCGGCGGGAGCGACGGGTACGGGCACCTCGAGGCTGCTCGCCTCGACTGCCTGTTCGGCGCGTGCCAGCTGCGCCATTTCTTCGTCGGTGCGCGGGCTCTTCAGCACGCCCTGGCGTACACCCGCGTGGCCTTCGAGGCGGGCGACCTTAGCGAGCGCAATCTTGGCGTATCGCCATGCGGTGAGGAAGTTCTGGGTGATCCAGATGGGGCCGCCCATCATCGCAATAATGGAGGCGACGGTCACCAGGGACGCGGCGGGCGTGTCGGAGACCCAGCGGCCGTTTTCGACGTGGCCGGTGAGGGCGAAGCCGATGCCGAGCAGGGTCACGGTACCGCCGAGTAGCGCGCGGATAAGGAACATCCAGCGGTGTGTCTTTTCGTAGCGCATGTAGCTGTCAAAGACTTCGTCGGTGCCGCGGTGGTAGCGTTCACGCATCTGCTTTTCGGCGCCGAGGCCGGCGATAGTGCGCAGACCGGTGGCGATGTCGGAGGCGCGTGAGGAGGCTTCGCCGTCCTTTTCGCGGTATTCGCCGATTTTGGATTCGAGGAAGGTCGAGTACCAGGCGATCACGCTAACCACGATAATCGTGCCGATGAGGGTGACAACCGCGGTGACGGGGTTGATCAGCCAGAGCTGCACGGCACCGAGGGTCGCGACAATCATGGCGTTGACGAATAGCGGCAGTGAGAAGTAGACGTCCGTAATGCGGCGTACGTCTTTGTTCATGACGGTGACCGCTTCGCCGGAGTCTACGCCAGCGCGGGTGCGCCCCATAAGCCGGTTGATGTAGATGCGCCAGTCGCGGCCAAGTTCCGCGCTGAGGGTCATGGAGGTGCCCCAGCCGAAGAACTCATTGATCACGATGAAGGTGATGGCTGCGATGACCACCCAGAACATGGGCCAGGCGTCGGGGGCTTTGCCAGCGATGTGCTGGTTGATGAATTGACCCACCATGACGGGGATAAGAATCGCACCGGTACCCGCGGTGGTTTCACCCACGATGGGGATTGCCCAGCGGTGCCAGGGGTATTTATGTCCTGGTGCGGTGACGCGCAGGGCGAGGCGCTTTTTGAGGGCTTCCTCTTCCGCTTTGCGCTGTTCGCTACTATTCGGTTCCTCGCTGGTGAGGGTATTGTTCTCATCCGGTTTTTCGGTTGTGTAGTCTACTAAATCGAAGTGCGCCTGACTGGTTGAGACGTTGGTGGTGTAGCCGTCTGGGGTGGTCTCCGGGCCGGTGGTATTCTGTGGCACTGCGCGGTCCCTCCTTCTTCTGTGCGAGCCTCGACCGCCAGCAGTAAGCCCTGTGATGGTGCGGACGGGAGGCCCTCTGTGCATGTTTTAGCGCGGTATAGCGTGGGTGTTCAATGTGTGTTTCCCGGAAGCGAGTGCCGGGTGGATGTCGTGCTGCTACATTGCGTTTGTGACGGGCGCGCCAGTTGTTACCGTACTATTCGTTACATCGAGCCTATCAAAGACGGGCCACATTCGTGGGATTTTCGAGCATATGTACGAAAATGTTTTCGAGTATGGTATTCTTATTCTAACATTCGCGGGTTGTTTCAAGGATAAGAGGTTCGAGACCACACCAATATCGAGCCCGTCCAAGGCATAATTGCTCTGACGCAACGCCGCGCTGGGCCACTTCATTCCCGATACACTGGAGTTCCGATGAGTATTTTGAATTTTCTTTCTCCCTCGCTGGGCGAGAACCCCGGTGATTATAATCGACGCGATTTCAAGGGCAATCCCCTCACCCCCGAAGAGATTTACGAGTCCTTCACCGAGTGGATTTCTACCCGCGGCATGACCCTCTACCCCGCCCAGGACGAGGCCGTTCTGAGCATTGCCGCCGGACATAACGTGGTGCTGGCAACCCCGACCGGTTCGGGTAAGTCCACGGTGGCTGTTGCCGCGCATTTTACGGGCCTGGCGACCGGTCAGCGTTCCTATTACACTGCCCCCATTAAGGCGCTGGTATCCGAGAAGTTCTTCGACCTCATCAATATTTTTGGTGCCGAGAACGTGGGCATGATTACCGGCGACTCCGCCATTAATACGGAGGCGCCGATTATCTGCTGTACTGCAGAGATTCTTGCCAACATTGCCCTGCGTGAGGGCAAGGAGGCGGACCTCCGCCAGGTCATCATGGACGAGTTTCACTTCTACTCCGACCCACAACGCGGCTGGGCGTGGCAGCTTCCCCTGTTGGAGCTTCCGCAGGCGCAGTTCCTGCTGATGAGTGCGACCCTGGGCGATACGACTCGCTTCCAGGAGGAGATGACGGCGCTGACCGGCCGCGAGAGCGACCTGGTGGCGCATTCTGAGCGCCCCATTCCACTGCATTTCTACTACTCCACCACCCCGGTTCAGGAGACCGTGCAGGAGCTCGTGCAGACCAAGCAGACCCCGGTCTACATTGTGCACTTCTCGCAGAAGGCGGCGCTGGAGCAGGCGAATGCACTGCTTTCGGTCGCTATCGCCTCCAAGGAAGATAAGGAACGCATCTCCGAGCTCATCGCGAAGTTCCGCTTCGGTCCGGGCTTCGGTAAGGCGCTGAATAAGCTGGTGCGTGCCGGTATCGGTATTCACCACGCGGGCATGCTGCCCAAGTACCGCCGCCTGGTCGAGCAGCTGGCTCAGGAGGGTCTGCTCAAAGTCATTTGCGGTACCGACACCCTGGGTGTGGGCATTAACGTGCCGATTCGTACCGTGCTCATTACGGCGCTGTCGAAGTTCGATGGTGCACGTAGCCGTCGTCTGCGTGCCCGCGAGTTCCACCAGATTGCTGGACGCGCAGGCCGCGCGGGCTTCGATACCGCCGGCACCGTGGTGGTTCAGGCACCCGAGCACGATATTGAGAACGCGCGTCTGCTTGCTAAGGCTCAGGCGAAGTTCGGTGACGACACTAAGCGCATTAACCAGTCGCTGTCCTCCAAGCGCAAGAAGGCACCGGAAGGCTTCGTTGGCTGGTCCGAGAAGACGTTTGACCAGTTGGTGGCCGCCGCACCGGAGCCGCTGACCTCCTCGTTCGACATCACTCACGCGATGCTGCTGAACCTGATGCACCGCCCGGAAAATCCGGTCGTTGCCGCCTACCGCATCATTCAGGAAAACCACGAGAGCCCCGCGCGCCGCCGCGAGCTGCTACGCAAGGCGATTGGCATCTACAAGGAGCTGCTGACCGGCGGCGTGATTGAGCGCACCGAAACCCCCGATGAGCACGGCTCCTACCTGCGCCTGACCGAGGACCTGCAAGATAACTTTGCTCTGAACCAGCCGCTGTCCGCTTTTGCGGTCGCCGCGTTGGAGCTTCTGGACCCCGAATCGCCCAGCTACGCCCTGGATGCGCTCTCCCTCATCGAGGCAACCCTGGATTCGCCGAACCAAGTGCTGTACGCGCAGGAGCGCAAGGCAAAGAACGAGCTATCGGCCCAGCTGAAGGCAGACGGCGTGGAGTACACCGAACGCATGAACGAGCTGGACAAGGTCACCTACCCGCAGCCGCTGGCAGAGCTGATTGAGCAGGCGTACACGACCTACAAGCAGTCCGCCCCGTGGGTGGCCCGTTTTGAGCCGCGCCCCAAGTCGATTGTGCGTGACATGTACGAACGCGCGATGGGCTTCAATGATTTTGTGCAGTTCTACTCGCTGGAACGTGCCGAGGGCGTGCTTCTGCGTTACCTTTCCGACGCGTACAAGGCGATGCGCCACACCATCCCCGATTCTGCCGTGACCGACGAGCTGGACGACATTATCGAGTGGCTCGGCGAGCTGGTACGCCAGACCGACTCCTCCCTGGTGGACGAGTGGGAGAAGCTGGCTGCCGGCGAAGACACCGCCACCATTACCGCCGAGCACGCCTCCTCCATCGAGGAGGAAGAGCCTCCCGCCGTGACGAAGAACCTGCGCGCCTTCCGCGTGATGGTGCGTAACGCCCTCTTCCGCCGCGTGGAGCTCTTCGCCGACGAACGCGACCGCGCCCTGGGTGTCCTGGACGAGTGGTGCGGGTGGGATGCCGACCGCTGGGCGGACGCCATGGACGACTACTTCGACGTCTACGACGATATCTACACGGACGCCGATGCGCGCTCGCCGCGTCTGGTCAGCATGGATGAGGACACCGCCGCACACCCGGGCGTGTGGAAGGTTCAGCAAAGCTTCGCCGACCCCGAAGATCACTTTGACTTCGGTATTCGTGCCGAGGTTGATCTGGCGGCCTCTGATGAGGCGGGGTACCCGGTGCTGAAGATTCTGAGCGTTGGTGAGTTCTAGAAACACACCCGTCAAACCCCTAGAAGTGGGCTAGAATACAAGGTAACTGCCCACACACATCTATTGATTGAAAGAAGGTTCACCGTTGACCGTTTCTTCGCTTCCCAAGGTTGAGTACCGCAAGGGTTCAGTCGTCAAGCACGACGGCTACGAGATTACTGACCACTGGTTCCAGGTTCCCCTGACCCACGGTCTGATTTTCTCCAAGGGCAAGGATGCCGCTCTCTCTTCCCGTTTTGCGGACCAGACCATCACCGTGTTCGTCCGCGAGGTTGTGAGCACTAATGAAACTCTGACCGTTCCGGCAGATAAGCGCCCCTACATTGTGTACCTGCAGGGCGGTCCCGGTTTCGGTTCGCCGAAGACCGGTTCTATTAGCGGCTGGATTGCTGAGCTGGCCAAGACCCACCGCGTGATTCTGCTGGATCAGCGCGGTACGGGCCTGTCTTCCCCGCTGTCTGCTCGCAACATCACCGCTGTGGGTGACCCGCAGGTTCAGGCTGAGTACACTGAGCTGTTCCGTGCGGACTCCATCATCGCTGACGCTGAGGCTGTCCGCGAGGTGCTACTGGCGGACCGTGCCGATAAGCGCTGGTCCACCATCGGCCAGTCCTTCGGTGGCTTCCTGACCCTGTCCTACCTGTCGTTCGCACCTCAGTCCCTGCGCGACTGCCGCATCACTGCGGGTCTGGCACCGATTCGTACCTCCGTGGACAATGTCTACCAGCACACCTTCGACCGCATGAAGGAGCGCGTCGAGGAGTATTACAGCTGGTTCCCTGAGGATGCCGAGCTGGCAACCCGCATCGCTGAGCACCTACGCACTCATAAGGAGTACCTGCCTACCGGTGAGCGCCTGACCGACCACCGTTTCCAGATGGCCGGTCATTTCCTGGGTGGCCGCTGGCGTGAACGTAATCTGCACTACTTCCTGGAGAGTGCTTTTGCTGAGGGTAACGACCACCTGTCCGATCAGTTCCTGACCGCTATGGGTGCTGAGGTGACCTTCCAGGCGAACCCGCTGTACGCCCTGATGCACGAGACTATTTACGCTGACGGCCCCGCTGACGGCGTTCTGCCCGGCATCCCCGGCTACGAGCTGTCTCCCTCCCCTGCACCGACCAACTGGTCTGCTGCTCGCGTGGCGGCGTCCCGCCCCGAGTTCGCACCGGATGCGGAGAAGCTGCTCTTCACCGGCGAGCACATCTTCCCCTGGTACTACGAGGAGGATCCCGCCCTGCGTCCGCTGGCCGAGGTTGCTAACCTGCTGGCCGAGAAGAAGGACTGGGGTCGCCTGTACGACCACGCACAGCTGCACAAGAATGAGGTTCCCGTGGTGGCTGCGGCGTATAACCCGGACGTGTACGTCGACTTTGAGCACTCTATGGAGACCGCCCGCTGGGTCGGCAACACCCACGTGTGGACTTCGAAGACCCACCACCACGACGGCTTCGGTTCTGACTCGATGACCATTCTGGGTCACCTGAAGAACATGCTGGCTGAGGTTCACAACCAGTAAAACTTTCAATATAGCGAAAGCCCCTCACTCCGGTTGATCCGGTGTGAGGGGCTTTAGCGTGGGCGCTTGAGCTGGACCGCGAGCGTCTCGGCGGCTCAGGCGTTACGGCCGCTTGGCGCTACTTCGAGGAGGCATGCGCATCCTGGGCGGTGCGGGCACGCAGCACGAGGGCGTGGTACTCGTCTTCCTTCTCGATCAGCTCAGCACGCAACTTGGCGGGAATGGCGTTGAGCTTCTTGGTTTCCTGCTGCCAGCGGGCGGTGATGTCCGCGCGCTGGGCGACGGGTGCATCCTCGGGCAGTGCCAGGTACTTCTCGGAGAGCGCCTGGACACGCTGGATGGTCTGCAATGCGCGGCCCTTGGGGCTGAGCAGCGAGGCAAGCACGGTGATGACCAGAACGCCCACGATCACCAACAGGGACATCTCGGTGGTAATCTCAACCACGTGCACGGACTCGCCGTGGTTGATGAACGGCAGGTTGTTCTCGTGCATTGCGTGCAGGATGAGCTTCACACCGATGAACGCGAGGATGGTTGCCAGGCCGTAGGATAGGTAGACGAGGCGGTCCAGCAGGCCGTCAATCAGGAAGTACAGTTGGCGCAGACCCATGAGGGAGAACGCGGTCGCCACGAACACGATGTAGACGGACTGGGTGAGGCCGAAAATCGCGGGAATCGAGTCAAGCGCGAAGAGCAGGTCAGAACCGGCGATAGCGACCATGACGAGCATCATGGGGGTCATGACGCGTTTACCGTTTTCGAGGGTGAAGAGCTTGTCGCCGTCGAAGTGGTCGCTGGTCTTCAGGTACTTTTTGGCGAGGCGAACCATGATGTTATCGGCCTCATCGTCGCCGTCGCCTTCAGTGAGTTCGTCCTTGAGCAGGTTACCCGCGGTCATGAGCAGGACCAGACCGAAAATGTAGAACACCCAGGCGAAGGAGTTGATGATGGCGGCGCCAGCGAAGATAAACGCTCCACGGGCGAAGATGGCGAAGATGATGCCGAAGAGCAGGACCTTCTGCTGATTTTCACGGGCAACGCGAAAGGTGCCCATGATGATCATGAAGACGAAGAGGTTATCGACCGAGAGCGCTTCTTCGGTGATGTAACCCGCGTAGAATTCCGTGGCGGCGGAGGGGCCGTTCGTCACGAAAATGTACAGGCCGAACAGCACGGCGATGCTGATGTAAATCGCCGACCAGATGGCGGCTTCCTTGACGGTGGGTTCGTGCGCCTTACGGACGTGGAACACGAAGTCGAAGGCCAGCAGGCCTGCGATGATGAGAATAGTAACCAACCATTGCAACCCGGTAACTTCCATGGGGAGCCTTTCTTGTGGTGTGCGTACAGGACCACAAGTCTCTCCCGCCGTCCTGAATGGAGGTTGGCTCGACTCCCCGGTTAGGCGCCTTCGGCTAACGTGCTGACGATGAGTCGATTGATGGGATACTCCCTTGCTCGGTGAACGATTATACAGCAGGTTAGGGTTTTCACCCAGGAGCCCCCGGAGGGTTTTCCAAGAGCAGCGGGCACGCAAACGCCGCATCCGGTGGGGTGAATCCGTCAGATGCGGCGTTCTGGGCAACGAATACACGCTATCTAGCTGGCGCTGCTATGAGTTGGCCACAGTGAAGCGGCGGCCCACGTGCTTGGGCTCTTCAGCCTCGTCAATCAGGGCGACAGCAAAGTCCTCGGCGCTAATGAACTCACCTGCGGGGGTGTCCAGTGCGGTGTTGTAGGTGCCGGTGCGCTCACCCGGTGCAATTTCGAACGCCGGGGAGAGCATGGTCCAGTTCAGACCCTCGGAGGCGCGGTACTCGTCGAGAATCTGGGCGAATGCGCTCGCCTCGGGCTTGTACTCTTCGGGAAAGCCTTCGCCGTCAACAAAGCGGTTGCCGTTGCCATCCTCGAGGGAGCCAGCGCCGCCAACGACCAGCAGGCGACCGGCAGGTGCTGCCGCGATCAGTGCGCGGTGTGCGTCGATGACGGGCTGTGCGGAGGTGCCGCGACCTGCAGAGACGGCGACGATGGTGACGTCGTGGTTGTTGACGATGTCGACCAGGGCTGCGGTGTCTGCAATGTCGATGCTGTGGGCGGTGGTGCCTTCGGGTGCCTTGCCGGAGCGGGTGTAGGCGTCAACCTGGTGGCCGCGGGAGATTGCTTCTGCTGCGGTGCGTGCGCCGACCATGCCGGTTGCGCCGATGATTGCGATGTTCATGAGGGGTTCCTTTCGGATGGGTTTCTGACGTTTTTTCTTGCGGTTTTTTCTTGCGGCGTTCCGCGTGATAGTTTTATAGTATCTATTAGAAACCGGATACCTCAAGGTAACTATTGGGGGTTTGAGAAAATATTTAAAAATATTTTTCGCACCCCTCACCACCCCCATAAACAGCCCCTCAGCAGATTGAAAAGACAGCAGCTATGACCATCACGCTCACCTCCCCCGCACGCGAAACCGCAACCACGCACGAAACCGCAGCAACCACCCGCACCCCGCAGGACGACCTGCCCGCCAATATTCTCGCCAGCGCCTGCCCCTCCCGCACCGTGATGCGCCACCTCACCGACCGGTGGACCCCGCTCATTGTTGCGGCACTCTCCGAACAGCCGGTCGCCCGCTTCGGCGAACTCAAGGCGATGATTCAGGGTGTCTCCCCCAAGGTCCTCACCCAGACCCTGCGTTCCATGGAACGCGACGGACTGATAGAACGCCGGGTCACCGCATCCGTTCCGCCACGTGTGGACTACGAACTGACCGCACTCGGAACGACCCTCATTGAGCCGATGACCGCCCTGCGCCACTGGGCGCAGGACAATATGCAAGCGGTACTTGAAGCCCGCGAGCGCTACGACGCCGCGCTAGAAAACGGCGACATGTAAAAAGGCACCGCACAGCAAGCCCACATAAAGGTAACCCTCCCCCGTGAACTATTTACGGGGAGGGCTACCTTTATATTTCATTCAGTTAGGAGACCGTGTTGAACTTAGGAGACCATGTAGAAGGTCGGCGGGGTGAAAGCAATCGCGTTCACCTGCTTGTTCGTATCCAACGTACCGTTCTCCCGAATCGTCGGGACGGTAATAACCACCTCGAACTGGTACATGCCTTCCATGAGCTTATTGCCACGCAACGCAAAACGCGCGGAGATGCCGGTCGCCTGATCGTTCACGCTCGACGCAAACGGAATGACCTGGCCCTGAACGGTCTGAGTCTTGCCACTGCGGGTCATGACGGTTGCCTTGCCGGTCGGGTCAGTGGTGAAGATCTGACGGTCAATGATTTCACCCTCGGGCGAGAAGAAGTAAATGTCCATGGACGGGTGCAGGTGCATGGTGCCGGTCGTCGCCTCCAGAGCGGAGACGTTGTAAGTCATCACGAACTCACCGCAGTTCAGGTTGAGGTCACCTTCGGGGCCGTGAGTCGCCTCGTACACGGACATGAGGCGGATCGTTGCGGGGTTCGGGGAGGTTGCGCTCTCCATGGACCACCACGCCTGACCGGTGACCGGCGCAGTCACGGGCTTGTTCTTGGTGCGCGACCGCAGGGCACCGCTGGCGGGGTTGGTAATCATCCAGCCGCCGACCTGGGTGAAGTCCGGGCCGTGTACCGTCTTGCAATCATCAGCCGAAGCAGCGAATGCGGGCACTGTCGTGGAGGCGACAATAGTGGGCACAGCCCAAAGCGCGCCGCGGGTGAGGTTGCGGCGGGTAACAGAACGAGCTCCCGTGGCGTGTGCGTCTGGAGATTGATTCACAGTAGTCACAGATTTTTCTTTATCATTCGGATGCATCACGGTTTTATTTGACACGTAAAACACTTTGCTAGTGTACAGCATGTATCTGCACCCTTAAGAAAACCAATGGTAATGAATTATCTCATCTGAAAAACCGCAGGTCAACGCCCAAAAAGGCAAGTTTAGGCGTGCCCCGCCTCCTTCATCAAACGCAGCTCTTTCTTCAAATCGGCAAGCTCATCACGCAGACGCGCCGCCAACTCAAACTGCAGGTTCTCCGCAGCCAGGCGCATCTGCTCGTTCATCTCCTCGATGAGGTCCAACAGGTCCTCGGCGGGGGCTGCGGCCAGGCCGTCGGCACGAACGCGCGCCTCCGCACGGGCGAGCAGCTCCTCCGACTCGGGGGTGCTCGTGGCAATCTTCGAAGCCGTCGAAGAGCCCGTCTTCGCGCCCGCCTTCACGGTGCGAGCACCCTTCTTACCGCTCTTACGCTGTTGCAGAAGCTCGCGGGTGTCTTCTTCTTCACGGGCGAGCACATCCGTAATATCGGCAATCTTCTTGCGTAGCGGCTGCGGGTCAATGCCGTGCTCACGGTTGTACGCCTGCTGAATTTCGCGGCGGCGGTTCGTCTCATCAATCGCCACGCGCATAGAATCCGTTATCTTATCGGCGTACATGTGCACCTGACCGGACACGTTACGGGCCGCGCGGCCAATCGTCTGAATCAGCGAGGTGGTCGAGCGCAGGAAGCCTTCCTTATCGGCATCCAGAATCGCAACCAGGGACACTTCGGGCAGGTCCAGGCCCTCACGCAACAGGTTAATGCCGACCAGCACGTCGAAGGTGCCCAGGCGTAGCTCACGCAGGAGTTCCACGCGGCGCAGGGTGTCCACGTCGGAGTGCAGGTACTGCACCTTCACGCCGTGCTGCAGCAGGTACTCGGTCAAATCCTCCGCCATGCGCTTGGTGAGGGTCGTGACCAGCACGCGCTCGTCACGTTCCACGCGCACGCGAATCTCCTCAAGCAGATCATCAATCTGACCCTTGGTCGGCTTGACCACAATCTCCGGGTCGACCAGGCCGGTGGGGCGGATAATCTGCTCCACATAACCGTCAGCCTGCGACAGCTCATACTTACCGGGGGTCGCCGAAAGGTAAATCGTCTGACCGATACGCTCCAGGAACTCTTCCCACTTCAGCGGGCGGTTATCCATCGCCGACGGCAGGCGGAAACCGTGCTCCACGAGGGTGCGCTTGCGGGACATATCACCCTCGTACATGGCGCCAATCTGCGGAACCGTCACGTGCGACTCGTCAATAATCAGCAGGAAATCATCCGGGAAATAATCCAGCAGACAGTTCGGGGCGCTACCGGGGGCACGACCGTCAATGTGGCGCGAGTAGTTCTCGATGCCGTTGCAGAAGCCCATCTGCTCCATCATTTCCAGGTCGTAGGTGGTGCGCATGCGCAGACGCTGCGCCTCCAGCAGCTTGCCCTGGGATTCGAGGGTCTGCAGGCGCTCACGCAGCTCATCCTCAATGGAGGTAATAGCCTTCGCCATGCGCTCCGGGCCGGCAACGTAGTGGCTTGCGGGGAAGACGTACATTTCTTCTTCCTCGCGAATTACCTCGCCGGTCAGCGGGTGCAGGGTGTAAATCGCCTCAATCTCATCACCGAAGAACTCAATGCGGATCGCGTTCTCCTCGTACATGGGGATGATTTCGACGGTATCGCCGCGCACACGGAACGTGCCGCGGTGAAAGTCCATGTCGTTACGCGCGTACTGCATCGCCACGAACTGGCGTAGCAGCTCGTCGCGGTCAATCTCCTCACCGCGACGCAGAGTCACCATCTGTTTAATGTACTCCTCGGGCGTGCCCAGGCCGTAAATGCAGGACACGGTCGCGACCACCACCACGTCACGGCGAGTCAGCAGGGAGTTCGTCGCCGAGTGGCGCAGACGCTCCACCTCCTCATTGATGGAGGAGTCCTTCTCAATGAACGTATCGGTCTGCGGCACGTACGCCTCAGGCTGGTAGTAGTCGTAGTACGAGACGAAATACTCCACCGCATTATTCGGCAGCAGCTCGCGCAGCTCATTCGCCAGCTGCGCCGCCAGCGTCTTATTCTGTACAAGCACCAGGGTCGGACGCTGCACCGCCTCAATCAGCCAGGCTGCGGTCGCCGACTTACCGGTACCGGTAGCACCCATCAGCACAATATCCTTCTCACCGTTCTGAACACGCTCGGTGAGCTCGGCGATAGCCTTCGGCTGGTCGCCGGCGGGCTGGAAGGGGCTGACCACCTCAAAGGGGGCGACAATGCGGTTAATTTCGGGTGCGTAACTCATGTATCCATCCTAGGGGAAAGCCGCCCGATGCGCCCTAGGATTGGTCACCCTTTTCTGCTGGCGCAATAGCTCCAGACACGACAGGTAACAAGCCATCACCATGAAAGTGTTCAATCTCATAAAAGACAGATTGCGTAAGCTAAGAGATTCGCAAGCACGTCATATGCACCCTCACGCAAAAAATATTTTCTGCGCAATAATCCTCTAAATCAACGCCTCGTGACGGAAGCTCCCCGCCCCTGCATACATCACTGCGTATAAGCATCCACATCGCTGAAGATAAGCAACTGCGTATAACAACTTATGACGGGCGCTCCGCACCCACACCCTTTGCCTCTTTGATGTGGCTCACATATGTTAAGAGCGCATACACGCGCAACACGGGACCGCAAGAGCACACGGAAGGACTCCATGAGCACGACTACGGAGGTGACCTCCACCAGCGCACCAACCACCAAGAACGAACACCGTCGTTCCTTCTTCGCTTCCTCCTACCCGCTCGTAATACTTATCGCCCTCATCATTCTGCTGGGCGTCGCCTACCTCTCCCTGGTCACCGGCAGGTACCCGCTCGAATTGGACGAGCTCTTCCGCATTCTCGGCAAGAACTGGTTCGGCATGGACCTGAAAGTCTACAAGCCCGCAGAAAACATGCTACTGACCGTACGCATTCCGCGTCTGCTCGCCGCCGGGCTCATCGGTGCCGCCCTCGCCATTGCGGGCGCTACCTTCCAGGCGGTATTCCGTAACCCGTTGGTTTCCCCGTACCTGCTGGGCGTTTCTCAGGGTGCGTCGGTGGGTGCCGCCTCCGCCATTCTGCTGGGTGTGGGCACGAGCATCGCCATACAGGGTTCCGCCCTCGCCGGCGGCCTCGCGGCAGTACTGCTGACCGTGAGCATTCCGCGTCTGTTGAAGAATCAGTCCACGCTCATGCTGGTGCTCTCCGGTGTGATTGTGGGCGGTTTTGGCACCGCCGCGCTGGGTGCGTTGAAGTTCATTGCAAACCCTGAAACTCAGCTGGCGCAGATCGTGTTCTGGCAGATGGGCTCCCTGCAGGACGTACGCGCGGAGGCACTCACCCAGTTTGCGTTGGTGGCGGTGCCCTGCATCCTGCTGCTCTTGGCGATGCGTTGGCGCATCAATATCCTCTCGCTCGGCGACGATGAGGCGCGCACCCTCGGCATTAACCTGACCCGCACCCGCGGTATCACCATTCTGCTGGCAACCCTGGTGACCGCGACCAGCGTGTGTATTGGCGGCCCGATTTCTTGGGTGGGTTTGGTCATTCCGCACCTGTGCCGCCTGCTGGTCGGTAGTGACACGACCAAGCTCATGCCGCTGTCCGTTCTGATGGGTGCTTCGTTCATGATGTTCGTCGATACCCTGGCCCGTAGCCTCACCAGTGCGGAGGTGCCTCTGAGCGTGCTGACCGGCTTCATTGGCACCCCCCTGTACGTGGTACTGCTGCTGTTTGGAAAGGTTCGGGTGAAGTAATGTCGTCTTCCATTCCTGATACTCAGCACAGCCCCGATATTCAGCACAGCGCGGATGCGAACGCAGAGGTTCTGCTGCGCCTGGACGATGCGGGCTTCCGTTACGGTCACCGGGGCGGGCGCATCAATCGCCGCAGCGCCGGTCTGCACCGTTCCGGGAACCGCTCCAGCCGCTGGATTTTCCGCAACGTGAACCTGCAGGTGCGACGCGGTGAGGTCCTCGCCATTCTGGGCCGCAACGGTGTGGGTAAGTCCACCCTGTTGAACTGCCTGATTGGTTTGCATTCGCTCACCGAGGGCACCGTCCGCCTGGGCGGTGAGCCGCTGGATTCTTTGACCGCGACTGAGCGTGCCCGCCGCATCGCCTACCTTCCGCAGATGGAGGGGCGCGGCATCTCCTACACCGTGACCGAGTACCTGCTGATGGGTCGCGCACCCTATATCGGGTTGTTCTCTTCACCCTCGCGCCGTGACCGTGAGCAGGTGCACACCGTGATGGAGGAGCTGGGTCTACTCGACCTGGCGCGCTCCCCGTTGGATCAGTTGTCCGGCGGTCAGCGTCAGCAGGTGGGTATTGCCCGAACCCTGGTGCAAGACGCCCCGCTCATCGTTTTGGACGAGCCGACGAGCGCCCTCGATGTGGCGAATCAGGCGAAGGCTCTGCGGAAGATTCGGCAGCTGCGCGATGCCGGGTACGGGGTCATCTTCACGACCCACAACCCGGATCACGCCCTCATTCTGGATGCGACCGTCGCCCTGCTTAGCGCACACGATATACCCGATACCGCGCCAGACACCGCGCCAGACGCAGCGCCGCAGGTATCTGCGCATGCGCCGGCTCAGCTGTTGACGGGCCGCGCATCCGAGGTACTCACGAGCGATGTTCTTTCTCGCACCTTCGCCACAGATTTGTCGGTGGTGTATTCACCGGAGCTGGGGCGTTCCAGCGTGCACATTACCACTCTCGATTCATAGGTTCCCTCTCACACATTCATAGGAGTTCTCATGGCTTCTTCCCGCCTCACCTCGGCTCTTGCCCTTTCCTCAGCTGCGTTGATGCTGGTGCTCTCCGGTTGCGGCGCAACGAATACCACCTCGTCTTCGTCTGCTTCGGCTTCTTCGTCAGTTAGCGCGTCGGCTTCTTCATCTGCGAGCGCTCAGAACGGCTACAACGGGGCTGCGGCTACCGACCACACCAGCTTCTTCGTGAAGGATAACGGCGACGGCACTAAGGTCATTAAGGATGTTGACGGTCAGGAAGTGACGATTCCTGTCACTCCGGAGCGTGTGGCAAACCTGTGGCATGCGAATAACCAGGTGATTCTTACCCTCGGCGGCGCCCCGAAGCTTAGTGCAACTACTCACTACGTGACGACGATTCCGTGGTTCCGTCAGGTATACCCGGATATTACGAAGGTTCCGGCCCCGATTGCCGCCAATAACGACCTCAATATGGAGGCTCTGCTGGCCACTAAGCCCGATGTGGTGCTGGTGTCGAGCGAGAAGCAGGCTGAGGCTGTGCGCCAGGCGGGACTGACCGCCGTACGTGTGGGTTTTAGCGATATGAACGGCCTGATGCAGACGGTGAATCTGACGGCGGAAGTTCTAGGTACTCAGGGCGCCTATGAGCGTGCCCAGAAGTACAACGCGTACATGCAGAAGAACCTGAAGCTGATTGAGGAACGTCTGAAGGACCTGCCCGATAGCGAGCGCCCGAAGGTGATGCATATCGGTAGCGGCACGAAGGTTCAGAATGTCTCTGGTAGCGGCATCGTGATTGATGAGTGGATTAAGATTGCTGGCGGTCAGAATGTTGCTGCTGATCAGAAAGGCATGAAGGACGTGTCTATGGAGCAGATTACCGCGTACGCTCCTGAAGTGATCATTATTGGCGGTGACGCATCCGCGAAGGGTGTTCAGACGATTAAGTCTGATGCGGCATGGAAGGACATCCCGGCGGTGAAGAACGACAAGGTGATCCGTAACCCGTACGGCACGTTCAACTGGGATCGCTATTCCACTGAGGAAGCCTTGCAGGTGCTGTGGGCTGCGAAGACTCTGCATCCTCAGAAGTTCACCGATATTGACATGGTGAAGGAAACCCAGGAGTTCTACTCCACTTTCTTTGGCTATTCCTTAAGCGCTGATGATGCACAGCGCATCCTCGCCGGTGAGGCTCCCGAAGGCTACACCGCTTAGACCTTGTTCTGGGCGCTTCTCCCCTGCCGGTGGGGACCCTACCGGTGGGGAGATTCTCCTCAGAGTTTCACACATATTTGAAAGATATACGATGACTACTTTTCGTTCTGGTATTGCGCTGACGGCAGCTTTGATGCTGGCGGCGCTGACAGGTTGCGGTGCGGCGAATACCGCTTCCTCCTCTCCGAGTACTTCTGTGTCCTCGAGCGTATCTGCGGCGTCCTCGTCTGTAGCATCCTCTCAGGCGTGGAAGGATCTAGTCTCCGCCACCGGTGTTGAGATTACCTACAATGCGGACGGTTCGCGTGTGCTGACCGATAACAGCGGCCAGAAAGTTGAGCTACCCGCTACCGTTGATCGCATCGCAAACCTGTGGGATGCGAACAACCAGGTGATGCTGTTGCTTGGCTCCTCCGATCATATTGTGGCGACTACCCAGCAGATTTCGAAGATGCCCTGGTTTAAGAAGGTTCAACCGAAGATTACTCAAGCATCCACTCCTGTCTCCGGCACCGATTTGAACGTTGAGGAGTTGCTGAAGGCTAAGCCGGACGTCGTGGTATCCATTGACAAAACTCAGGTTGAAAAGGCGCGAGCTGCGGGCCTGACCACTGTGCAGCTGGGCTTCCAGGATTTCGCGGGTCTGAAGAAGAACGTGGTCATGACCGCGGAGGTGCTCGGTACCGACCAGGCGCGCTCGCAGGCTATCAAGTACATTACCTACCTTGAGAAGAACCTGAAGTTCGTGAGCGAACGCACCGCTTCCTTGAGCGATGACCAGCGTCCGAAGGTGTTGCACATTGCTGGCGGCTCCGACGTGACGAAGGTCGACGGTTCCAATTCAATCATCGGTGAGTGGATGAAGGCTGCCGGCGCGAAGAACTCGATTGACGGCGTGGCCAACTATAAGAACATCTCGCTGGAGCAGATTATCGCCTCTGCGCCGGATGCCATTATCGTCGGCAATTCTGACGCGCAGCAGGGCATTGACGCCATTAAGGCTGACGCTGCGTGGAAGGACGTTCCCGCCGTCAAGAATGACAAGCTGTACCGCAACCCGGTAGGCACTTTCAAGTGGGACCGATACTCCACCGAGGAAGCCCTGCAGCTGCTGTGGGCTGGCAAGACCCTGCATCCCGAGCTGTTTACCGATGTTGACCTGGTCAAGGAGACCCGCGAGTTCTACTCGACCTTCTACGGCTACCAGCTCACCGAAGATGACGCCCAGCGCATCCTAGCTGGGCAGAACCCGGCGTCCTAATCCCCCGGGCTCGTTTTAGATTTCCGGCGGTGGTTTGGGTGGCACGCAAGAGATGCGGTAGAGGTGCCCTATCTCTTGTGAAGGGCGTATCCCTAGCACGCCTACCCCACCCAGGCCGCCACCGGGTTATTCAACTATCCGTTGTACACCACAGAAAGACACACCATGAAGATTACGAAGCTCCACACCGGCATTGCCCTGACCACGTCCCTGCTGTTGGCTGCGCTGACCGGTTGCGGTGCCGCTAACACCGCGTCTTCGTCCTCCTCCGCAGCTGCTTCCTCCTCGGTCTCAGCACCGGCATCGAGCAACTCAGCGCAGAAGCACACCAGCTTCTTCGTGAAGGACAACGGTGACGGCACCAAGGTCATTAAGGACATTGATGGCAAGGAGGTCACCGTCCCGACTCACCCCGAGCGCATCGCTGACCTGTGGCACGCTAACAACCAGATCGTTCTGCTGCTGGGCGGTGCCGACAAGCTGTCCGCTACCACCACCGCTGTGAAGTCCCTCGAGTGGTTTAAGCAGGTTCACCCCGGTATTGACAAGGTCGACGCCCCGGTGAAGGGCACCGACGTGAACATGGAGCAGCTGCTGGCTGACAAGCCTGACGTTGTGCTGGCTTCTTCGAAGGACCAGATTTCCAAGACCTCCGCTGCCGGCATCCCCTCCGTGCACGTTGAGTTCCAGAACTTCGCTGACCTGAAGCGCACCGTTGAGCTGACCGCTGAGGTCATCGGCACCAACGACGCTATCGACCGCGCGAACAAGTACCTGGCTTACCTGGAGAAGAACGAGAACCTGATCAAGGAACGTCTGAAGGACGTCAAGGGGAACCCGAAGGTTCTGCACATCTCCGGCGGTTCCGACCTGACCAAGGTGGATGGCTCCAAGTCCCTGATTGGTGAGTGGATGAAGCTGGCAGGCGCCACCAACTCCCTCGACGGTGTGGAGAACCTGAAGAACGTCTCGGTTGAGCAGATTATTGCCTCGCAGCCGGAGTACATCATCATTGGCGGCGCGGACGCTCAGAAGGGCGTTGACGCGATTAAGGCTGACGCCGCGTGGGCTGACGTTCCCGCAGTAAAGAATGGCAAGATCATTAAGAACCCGGTCGGCACCTTCAACTGGGACCGCTACTCCGCTGAGGAAGCTCTGCAGATTCTGTGGGCCGCTAAGCAGTTCCACCCCGAGCAGTTCAAGGATGTTGATCTGGTCAAGGAGACCCGCGAGTTCTACTCGACCTTCTACGGCTACAACCTGACCGATGATGAGGCGCAGCGCATCATCAACGGCCAGGGCCCCGCAAAGTAGCCCTGCAGCTCGCTAGTTCGCTAGTTTTGTAGCTATCCCCGCCGGCTTTGCCAAGATTCTTCTACCGAGGCTCTTCGTCTAGAGCTCTTGTGGAGCCTCTGGAACCTCAGTCAAGCCGGCGGGGCCTCAAGATTTTCTCTCTTCTTCTCTCTATTAATTCCTGTGTGCGAATACCGCCCGGTATCGCGGCTACGGCCGTGACACCGGGCGGTATTTTGCGCTCTTCAGGTCAGGGGCTGATATGAGGAACCGAGTGGTTAACGAATCTCGACGGTGGCGCCAGCGAGGCTCATCATCGCCCTATTCGTCAGCGGCAGGTAGCCATTCAGAGCGCTCAAAATCAGCTGCATCGTGCGTTCCTCGTCTTCTGCACTCAGGCCCGCGGGAATACCCACTCCCGGAGTGTTGATGCGCTGTTTGTACAGGTCAATCACCGCGCACACGGTGCGGCCGGGGGCGCGCACAACCGGAAGCATGCCGCTGTGGGTGCGGGTCCGCAGACCTCCGGTGGAGGTGACCTCCGCTGCGCGCACATCCGGCAAGATAAAGCGCCCGTCCACGAAGGGGCTCAGGGAATCCATGCCCCAAGGCTCGGGAACATCCAGCGAGGTTGGGAGGGGTTCTCCCGTTTTCGCGGTTACGGCCACGTAGCGTACCTGCCGGTCCATGGCGTTCAGGTAGTCCAGCTCAGCGAACTCCTCGATACGGTAGTTCTCTGAGATTCCGGAAGCATCCACGGTGCGGCTCGTCATCTCCTCGTCATGGAAGCTGGCCACGCACACGCGCGGGGCGCCACGCTCCACTCGAGCCCGGCACCTGTAGTCGTCGTCGAGGAGCCAGAGGGACAGCTCGTAGCCGTCGGGGATATCGCGCACACCGGAAGCAAGTAGAACTTCGCTGCCATTCAGGGAGAAAGGTTCCCACCCGATTGGTTCGAAGGCGTTGAGGGCACCGTTCAGGGCGGGGTTGCAGGAGCCGAGGCTCGGGGACTGTTCGGCGGGGGCAAACGCCTCGGTGGAGGGCATGGAAACGGTCAGGCCGTGCAGGCGACCGGCCATGCAGAGTTCGATGGCCATGAGCAGGTGCCCGGCCCCCTCACGGCTGAGCGCCGGAGCCTGGATGAGGTGAAGCATCCGTGAGTTGTCGAGGCTGAGCTTCTCCCCCACACCGCGGGCGGCATTGGAGTAGCGGTTGTGCAGGCGCACGAGCTCGTCAAGAGGTAGCGTTCGACCCACGGATGCGAAGGCCTCAGCGATAGCCGCCACGTGCTGGGGGAAGAGGCGGCTGAGGCGGCCTAGCTGGCGGGCGAACTCGCCGGGGCGGCGGGTAAGTACGCCCAGGAGGGTGCCAAGGTTCTGCTTGCGGTAAGCGTCGAGGAGTTGCGCGACGGTCGCCGGTTCAAGCTGGGTGGGAGCTCCCGCGGTCTTCTGCTGACGGGTGAGGGTTGCCGCCCTTCCCGTTGCGTTGGCGGGTTCCTCTGGTCCATGGGGGATGATGCCCTGTTGCGCCACACTATCACGACCTCAGATCTTGGATGAGTCTATTAGCACTCCTTTCACCCTATCAACAACGACGGGCAATTACTAGGGTTAGAGTAACTATTAACTAAGGTTAAGCTTTCTTTTGGGTTGCGGTGGCTTATGCGGGTGACTTAGCGGCTAGATTTTTAGAAACAGCCAGATCCTTAGGCCGGAAGGTCCACCCAGCGAGTCTCACCCCAGGTCACGCTCGCCGCGCCCGAGCTGAGGCTCACCACCAGCTCCTCCGCACGCGCCAGCTCCTCCACACGGTCAAACACGCCCACCGAGATGTCCGCGCCCTCCGCGCCGTACTCGGTGCCCAGCACATTCAGACCCGCGGTGCGCATATCGTTCTCCAGGCGACCCGCCTCCGCGTGCGAGCTGGGTACCTGACCCACGCGCAGACGCTCATGCGAGTCGAACTGCGCCGAGTCCAGGGTCTGCACCACCGCATCCGTGTAGGCACGCACCAGGCCACCCGCCCCCAGCTTAATGCCGCCGAAGTAGCGCACGACCACGGCAACCACATCAGACAGGTCAGCGGTGCCGTCCTCACGGGTCTGACGCGCCAGCAACGCCTGCATCATCGGCACACCGGCGGTACCGGCGGGCTCACCGTCATCCGAGGAACGCTGAATATCGCGGTCGGCGCCAATCACGAACGCCGAACACACGTGGCGGGCATCGTGGTAGGTCTTGCGCACCGATTCGATGTAGGCGCGGGCCTCCTCAACGGTGTTCACGCGCTTGATGTGACCGATAAATTCGCTACGCTTAATTTCGAGGAGGCTCTCATAGGGCTCATCGCCGCGCGGCACAAGGTAGCGGTTAGCGCGGGTTTCTTCCTGCATGTATCCTCCTCTAATCAGTACCTATCTATTGTGGCACAGCCCGTCAGGAGCCCCGTCCCATGTCCAAGCAATCCTCACCCGCCTCTTCGGCTAAGCCCGTGCGCCGTTACGCCCTCACCGGCGGTATCGGCAGCGGCAAGAGCACCATCGCCTCCCTTTTCGTGGAGCAGGGTGCGTTCCTGGTGGATGCGGACGCTATCTCCCGCTCCCTCATGGAACCCGGCGAGGAGGTGCTCGCCCGCACGGTCGCCGTGTTCGGTGAGCATCTGCTCGATGAGGACGGCCGCCTCAACCGCCCCGCCCTGGCGCGTATCGTGTTCAATGATGAGCAGGCACGCCTGCGCCTGAACGCGATTGTGCACCCCGCTATTCGTGAGCGTGCCGCGCAACTGGTGGAGCAGGCGCAGTCCGACCCCAGTTTCAGCGGCGTGGTGCTGGAGGATATTCCGCTACTCGTGGAGACCGGTGACCCGTCCGCTTTTGAGGGCGTGGTCGTGGTGCACACTCCCCTGGCGACTCGCCTGCAGCGCCTGGTCTCTTCGCGCGGCATGAGTGAGGAGGATGCGCGCGCCCGCATCGCCGCGCAGGCCACCGACGAGCAGCGTGAGGCGGTCGCCACCTGGATTATCGATAATGGCGGCTCGCTGGAGGAGACCGCCCAGCAGGTGCGCACCGTGTGGCAGCAAATGACCACCGCCTAAAAATCCCTCAACACCCGGCACCCAAAACCTATCCCGGAGCCCAACCTCCCGATAACGCAAAGAACCCCCTCACCTCCCAAACGGGAGATGAGGGGGTTCCCCTGCTCTAGGCACCCCACGCGGGGGTTACCTATCGGCTATTACGCCTGATGAGTGCTCATCTGAGCGGCAGATTAGTTGCCGGTCAGCTTCTTGCGGAGCTCAGCCAGTGCCTCATCCGATGCGAGGGTACCTGCAGATGCGGGCTCCTCGGAGGAGTAGGAGGTCGGTGCGGGCTCAGCTGCTGCGGGAGCTGCTGCTGCAGCCTCTGCGTCAGCCTCGAGAGCCTTAGCAACCTGAACCTTGTGAGCCTCGAAGCGAGCCTGTGCCTCTGCGTACTGTGCTTCCCAAGCCTCGCGCTGTGCGTCGAAGCCTTCCAGCCACTCGTTAGCCTCGGGGTCGAAGCCCTCGGGGTACTTGTAGTTGCCAGCCTCGTCGTACTCTGCGGCCATGCCGTACAGAGCGGGGTCAAACTCGGTAGCGTTGGGGTCAACGCCCTCGTTTGCCTGCTTGAGGGACAGGGAGATGCGGCGGCGGTCCATGTCGATGTCGATGATCTTGACGAAGACCTCTTCACCAACGGAGACGACCTGCTCAGCCAGGTCAACGTGGCGGGTTGCCAGCTCGGAGATGTGGACGAGGCCCTCAATGCCGTCCTCAACGCGCACGAATGCACCGAAGGGAACGAGCTTGGTGACCTTGCCGGGAACAATCTGGCCCAGAGCGTGGGTGCGGGCGAATGCCTGCCACGGGTCTTCCTGGGTTGCCTTGAGCGACAGGGAGACGCGCTCGCGGTCCAGGTCCACCTCGAGAACCTCGACGGTGACGGGCTGGCCAACCTCGACAACCTCGGAGGGGTGGTCGATGTGCTTCCAGGACAGCTCGGAAACGTGAACCAGACCGTCCACGCCACCCAGGTCCACGAATGCACCGAAGTTGACGATGGAGGAGACAACGCCCTCGCGGACCTGACCCTTCTCCAGCTCGTTGAGGAAGGAGGAGCGGACTGCAGACTGGGTCTCTTCCAGGTATGCACGGCGAGACAGAACAACGTTGTTGCGGTTCTTGTCCAGCTCGATAATCTTAGCTTCGAGCTGCTGGCCGATGTAGGGAGCGAGGTCGCGGACACGGCGCATCTCGACGAGGGATGCGGGCAGGAAGCCGCGCAGACCGATGTCGAGGATGAGGCCGCCCTTGACAACCTCGATAACGGTGCCGGTGACGACGCCGTCGTTTTCCTTGATCTTCTCGATGTCGCCCCATGCACGCTCGTACTGTGCGCGCTTCTTGGAGAGGATCAGGCGACCTTCCTTGTCCTCCTTGGTGAGGACGAGTGCCTCAACCTCGGAGCCGAGCTCGACAACCTCGGAGGGGTCAATGTCGTGCTTGATGGACAGCTCGCGGGAGGGGATGACGCCTTCGGTCTTGTAACCGATGTCGAGCAGAACCTCATCGTGGTCGATCTTGACGACCTGGCCGGAGACGAGATCGCCGTCGTTGAAGACCTTGATGGTCTTGTCGACAGCCTCGAGGAATGCCTGCTCGTCGCCGATGTCGTTAATTGCGACCTGAGGGATGTTGGTGCTCATGTAGTGAGGGCTCCAATTGGATTTCTAATAGGTCGACGCCGCCGGTTCGCCGTTCGACTCCCCCGTGCGGAGGCGCCGGCCGGCTCACTTTTTCACTCCGGTACGCACGGCATAGGGCCGCGAACACCATGACTTGGGATGAGGAAACGTCGAGCTGACGGATACTTACAATGTGTACCGCCACCGAAGCGAAGACGCTTCAGCAGGTGCACGGAAGATATAACTCGTTTTTCTGGAAGGTTATTCCCGTAAAACGGGTGCAAAAACCCGTACATTGGTACACGCGATTAACAGTCTACGGGAATCCCGGGCGTGTCGTCAATGGATGCGCGCCCGAGATTACCCACTTATTTGGGGCTTTTGAGATGGGGGTTGCGGGACGGCGTTCGTCCTCGTTCCTCTCAACACGGGAGGGGCGGGGCGCCGCATATTTCCTCCGCGCCTACGCAGGGGCACCCGTCACCCGGACGCTCCGCTTCCTCCTTGCTTCGCTGCGGAGAGCGTCCGGGCTGACACCCTGAGGGCGCATCCGGAAAACGCGGCCGCACCCGCACTGTGCCCCAGCGCGGAAAGGCGGTATCGTCCGAAAGTGACATCAGGGTGCCCGAAGCGAAGCGAGGGCGGGTCCCCTGTAGGAACGAGGACGATAACCGTCTTTCCATGCGGAGCAAAGCTGAGCACCGTCTCTCCAAGCAGAGCCGCGCATCCCGTGCGGAAACCCCGAAGAGGCAGTGAGCCTAGTGGCCCGCCTCCTGCCAGGACTTACCCCAGCCGACCTGCACATCCAGAGGAACGCGCAGGCTGGCGGCACCGCTCATCTCCTCGACGAGCACGCGTTCAGCGGCTTCACGCTCGCCGGCGGCAACCTCAAGGATGATTTCGTCGTGCACCTGCAGCAGCATGCGGGTCTTCAAACCCTCCTCGCGCAGGCGGCGGTGAATGTTGATCATGGCGATCTTGATGATGTCCGCGGCGGTGCCTTGAATCGGGGCGTTGAGAGCGGCACGCTCGGCGGCTTCGCGGCGGGTACGGTTCGGCGAATCCAGGTCGGGCAGCACGCGGCGGCGGCCGAAAATGGTTTCGGTGTAGCCGTCCTGGTGCGCCTGCTTGAGCACGCCGCGCAGGAAGCGACCCACGCGTCCGAAGCGCTTGAAGTAGTTGGTGCGCAGCTCGCCCGCCTCGTCGGAGCTGATGTTCAGCTGCTTGGCCAGGCCGAAGCGGGACAGACCGTACGCCAGGCCGTAGGACATGGCCTTCACTTTGGAGCGCTGCTCGGGGGTGACATCCTCGGGGGCGACGCCGAAGACTTCGGAGCCGACGTAACGGTGCAGGTCCTCCCCCGCTTCGTAGGCCGCGATGAGCTTCTCGTCGGCAGCCAGGTGCACCATGATGCGCATTTCAATCTGCGAGTAGTCGGCGGTGAGCAGACCCTCATACTCCACGCCGTCGATGGGCTCGGGAGCCACGATGAAGGCACCGCGGATGCGGCGGCCCTCCTCTGTACGAATCGGAATATTCTGCAGGTTCGGCGCGGTAGAGGAGAGTCGGCCGGTGGATGCGACACCCTGCTGGAAGGTGGTGTGCACGCGTCCGTCCTCGGTGGCGGCCTTCTGCAGGCCCTCGACGGTCTGGGCGAGCTTGATGTTGTCGCGGTAGGCGATGAGCGCACCCAGGAACGCGGCGCCGTCGGATTCGGGCGAAATCTTGGAGAGCAGCTCGGTGACGGATTCGGCGTCGGTAGAGTAGCCGGACTTAATCTTGCGGGTGTGCGGCAGGGCGAGCTTGTCGAAGAGCACGGTCTGCAGCTGTTTGATGGAGGCGAGGTTCAGCGGCTCCTCGCCATCCTCGGTGACGACCTCCTCGCCAATGATGGCGCGTGCGGCGTCCTGCGCCTGGTTGGCTCGTGCAGAGAAGGTGTCGTGTAGCTCGGTCAGGAGCGCATCGGAGACGGCGATGCCGGCCTGCTCCATGTCGGCAAGCACGTACAGTAGCGGCAGCTCAATCTCTTCGTAGACCTTCAGCTGGCCGTGCTCTTCCATTTCGTAGTGCAGCAGGCGGGCAAGTTCGTGAATAATGCGGCTGACCTGGGTGAAGTAGCGCAGGTTCTCGACCGGTTCGGTTTCGCCGGGCAGGCTGAAGAGGGAGGGTTCTGCCTCGTCTTCTTCGGGCTGGAAGACCAGCTGCGCGTAGGGGTCCTTGGGGATCCACAGGTAGCGTTCGGCGAGGTCTTCCATGCGTTCGGAGAAGAGCTTGCGAGTTGCGGTGGGGATGAAGCCGCACATGTAGGAGGACAGAGCAGGGTCTTCGACGGCGCCGGCGAGTTCGTAACCGTAGGCGCGCAGGAGTTTGCGCTGAACCTTGAGGTCCATGACGATTTTTCGGGCGGCTTCGTCGGAGAGCCAGGCGGCGAGGGCGGCGTCGAGTTCCGGGTCGATACTGCGGGTGTCAATCCAGAGGCTGGTGCTCTTGCTGGTGAGGAGCACGCCGAGCAGTTCGGGGTTTTCTTCGGCGGCGCGGATCTTGGTTTTGGTGACCTTGACGGCGGGTGCGTCGCCGATGGCGGGGCGTGCTACGGGCAGGTTGGTGACCGGGTAGAGGGTCACGGCGCCTTCGAGGCGTTCGGGCACGGGGACGAGTGCACCTTCGGGGGTTTCACCGTAGTTCTCTTCGGCCGCGGCGGCGCAGAAGGCACGGAAGGCGACCGCATCCGTGGCCTCCTGCGGTGCCTCGACGGGGATGGGTGCGTAAACCGGGCCGGCGGGGACCTTCTTGGCAGGGCCCTCCTCCCCCGCCTCTGCGGCGGAACTGGTAGCACCTGCGGAACCGGCGGCGCGCACGATGGGGCCGAGGGTGTCGGCGGCACGCTTGCGGATGGTGCGGAACTCCACCTCGTCGAAGAAGGTGTTGAGTGCATCCAGGTCGGGGGTGAAGGCGGTGTCTTCGAGGGTGACGTCCAGGTCGAGGTCGTTGACGAGCTGGTTGAGGCGACGGTTGCGCACCACGTTATCCACGTTTTCGCGCAGCGCCTCGCCCTTCTTGCCACCAATCTTGTCACGGTTGTCGAGCACGCCCTGCAGGGAGCCGTACTCGCCGAGCCACTTGGCGGCGAAGCCGGGGCCCACACCGGGCACACCGGGCAGGTTATCGGCCTGCTCGCCGGTGAGGGCGGCCAGGTCGGGGTACATGTGCGGGGGCACCTTGGCCTTCTTTTCGATGGCGGCGGGGTCCATGCGCTGAATACCCTTGGAGGGGCCGGTGGTGACCGGGTAGAGCAGGGTGACCTCGTCGGTGACGAGCTGGAAGATATCGCGGTCACCCGAGAGGATAAGGATCTTGTAGCCGGCTTCGGTGCCGCGGCGGGTCAGGGTGGCGACGATGTCGTCGGCCTCGTAGTTTTCGTAGGTGAGCGCGGGGATGTTCAGCGCGCCGAGCATCTTCTTGATGAGGTCAATCTGGCCGTTGAAGGCTTCAGGAATGGCGTTGCGGCCGCCCTTGTATTCGCCGTATTCGGCAGTGCGGAAGGTGCCGCCGGGCAGGTCGAAGGCAACGGCGATGTGGCTGGGCTGGTTGTCTTTGATGATACTCAGCAGGGTGGAGAGGAAGGCGTGCACGGCCTCGGTGTGCTGGCCGTCGCTGCGCACGAAGATGTGCTGGCCGGTCTTTTCGGCCATGGTGTAGATGCCGAAGAAGGAGCGCAGGGCCAGGGAGTGTCCGTCAATGAGCAGGAGGGTGTTATTCGCAGTAGTCACCCCTCTAGTGTATCGATTCCGGTCCCGCGGGTTTCGGCGCGGGTCACCCCCGCCGCACGAGGTGCCGGCGTTGTACCGTATGGCGGACTGCCCGTGTGAGTGGGAAGAGTTTTACCTCATATATAAGTACCGGTGGGGTGTGTTTAGTGAGTTTTTCTCACAAATATTGTGCCCCAAGACACTATGTGAGGTGGATAGTAATACAGTTTCCGGATAATATATAACCTTAATTATCGCCTCCAGCGTAGGAAACCCCCACACCCCGTGCATTCACAGGCAAAACCCTGCCCAGAATTCACACGCACACACGGTGAGGGCACCCTGCGCTCCACACACAACAAACCCTCATTTAGGAACCCATGAAGGTACTCAAAAAAATCCCCTTGATCCTGTGGATTGCAATCGCAATCGGCACGGGTGTGCTCATCGGTCTCTTCACCCCTGGAATGGTTAGCGGCATCAATGACGCCACCGGTGCAGCCATCCCCACCGACCTCATTGTGCAGCTCTTCGTCTCCTTCTCTACCGTGTTCAGCGCCTTCCTGAGCTTCGCGATTCCGCTGATTATTATCGGCTTCATCGTGCCCGGCATCGGTTCCCTCGCGCAGGGTGCTGGCAAGATGCTCGGCATCACCGTGGGCCTGTCGTACCTCTCCAGCATCCTTGCTGGTTTCCTGGCGCTGGCCAGCGCACTGCTGCTCTACCCCATCATCCTGAAGGGCCAGCAGCTCGCCTCCTTCGATAACCCCGAGAATGCACTCTCCAAGGGTTACGTCTCCTTCGAGCTGACCCCGATTATGGGCGTGCTCAGCGCACTAATTCTCTCCTTCATCCTGGGCCTGGGCATCACCGCACTGAAGACCCGTGCGATGCTGAACCTCTTTGAGGACTTCCAGGTCATCGTTGAGAAGATGCTCAGCTACGTGATTATCCCCCTGTTGCCCGTGCACATTTTGGGTGTGTTCGCGAACATGACCCTCGCCGGTCAGGTGGCAAAGATTCTCACGGTCTTCATCTTCGTCTTCCTCATGATTTTTGCTCTGCACTGGATTACCTTGACCCTGCAGTACTCGGTGGCTGGCGCAGTCTCTCACCGCAACCCCTTCAAGATGCTCAAGACCATGCTCCCGGCATACTTCACCGCAATCGGTACCCAGTCTTCGGCTGCGACCATCCCGGTGACCGTGCGTTCGGCAAAGAAGGCTGGCATCTCCCCTCGCGTGGTGGACTTCGCCATCCCGCTGTGCGCGACCATTCACCTCTCCGGCTCCATGATTACCATTACCTCCTGCTCGGTGGCAGTGCTGTTCATGACCGGTCAGCACCCCGACTTTGGCTCACTGATTCCCATGATTCTGGTACTCGGCGTGATGATGGTTGCCGCTCCCGGCGTTCCCGGTGGTGGCGTGATGACCGCAATTGGCCTACTGCAGTCCATGCTCGGTTTTGATGAATCCATGATTGCCCTGATGATTGCTCTGTACCTGGCTCAGGATTCCTTGGGCACCGCGACCAACGTGACCGGTGACGCGACCATCGCAACCCTGACCGAGCACATTTCCAAGGCAAGCGGTACGAACCCCGATAAGGAAATCCGCGACGAGGACATCGAAAAGGCAGAAGCCATCTCCGCCTAATCCTCCCCGCCCATACAGCGTTTTTGGCCCCGTCTCCCCCGTTCGGGAGGCGGGGCTGACGCGTACCCGGAACCTCCCCCGCAGATCAACACACCAAAAACCGAGGAGTACACTGGAAGTCATGACTGAAAACAACACGCAGCACGCACCCGTCCGCGCGGCGGCACCCACCACACTCACCCCCGAGCAAATCAAAGCCCAGCTAATTGAGACCGGCGTTCCCGAGCATCTACACTCTTACTTCCCCCGCGGCATGGGCGAGCTGATCCCCGCCATGGGCATCAAGTTCAAAGAGCTAACCGCCGAACGCGCCGTCGCCACCATGCCGGTTGCCGGCAACACCCAGCCCATTGGGTTGATGCACGGCGGCGCTAATGTAGTCCTGGCAGAGACCCTCGGTTCGCTAGCATCCGGCGTGCACGGCGGCGAAGACCTCGTAGCAGTCGGCGTGGATATCAACGCCACCCACGTGCGCCCGGCAGTCTCCGGCCTGGTCACCGCAACCTGCACCGCAGTTAAGCTGGGACGTACGCTGTGCATCCACTCCATCGACATTGTGGACGAGCGCGGCCGCACCACCTGCACCGCACGCATCACCAACATGCTCATCCCCCGCCCCAAAGCCTAAGCTAAGGTAGAGGGAACTCCCCCAACGAAAGGACGACCATGGCCCGCGAGCGCACCCCCTATTTCAAGCGCTACCCCAAGATTGTGCGTGCCAAGCGCATTATTCTGCCCATCGCCATCGGCGTGATGCTGGTGTGCTTGGTGACCGCCATGAATAACCCGGGATCCTTCTGGTGGCTCGGCGTCATGCTGGGCACAGTTGGTATGCTCTGGGCTGGTTCGCCCACCGCGCGTCCGCTCAACGGCCCGCAGGACTCCGACGACGAACTCAACCGTTACCTGCGCTAAACGGCTTAACCCGCCGCGACGCGCAAACGCAATCCATCATATATAGCGCAAGCGCCCCGACCTCCAGCTTCATTGTGGGGGTCGGGGCGCTTGTTAACGCCTTGCGTGTGTGCCGGCAAATCTTAGTGTTTGCCTCGTCTCTTTAGCCTGTCGTGCGTGTGCTTTCAATCGGGTTTCTCGTCACTTGAGAAGTGCGCAAAAGCACGGGTCAAAGGGGATAACACCCGAGGATATTGACGCGTATTCGTCCTTGGTCGTCTTGCGCGTTGCCATGGCAGTGCACCGAATCGCGTTGTTTTGAGTGGCGAGATGGGAGCCGTTTATGCGGAAAGCTGCTTGATGATGGTATCAGACACCTCGCGCATGGACAGTCGGCGGTCCATGGAGGTCTTCTGAATCCAGCGGAATGCCTCCGGTTCGGTCAGGTTCATCTTGGTGATGAGCAGGGACTTAGCGCGGTCCACCAGCTTGCGGGTTTCGAACTGGTCACGGATGGTGCCCACTTCCTTCTCGAGCGCGCGAATCTGCTCGTAACGGCTCATGGCCACCTCGATGGCCGGAATCAGGTCATTAGGGGTGAAGGGCTTGACGACGTATGCCATGGCACCCGCATCCACTGCGCGGTCCACAAGTTCTTTCTGGCTAAAGGCAGTCAGAAGAACCACGGGGGCTATCTGTTCCCTGGTGATTTCCTCCGCAGCGGTGATGCCGTCCATAATTGGCATCTTAACGTCCATGAGAACCAGGTCGGGGCGGTGCTTCTGAGCGAGCTCAACGGCGGTCTTACCGTTATCAGTCTCGGCAACAACGTCGAAACCCTGGTCCTTCAAAATTTCGACAATGTCGAGGCGAATCAATGCCTCATCCTCTGCCACGACGACGGTGCGAGCCGGAGCCTGCTCCTCCGCCTGGTTCTGAGTGGTCAGCTCTGACATTACTCTATCTCCTTTATTAAATTTCAATCATTTCAAGTCTACAGGAGTAGGCAAAAGTTCATCTACTATCCCACGAGTTCCGTTACATGTTCTGTATGTGCGTAACACAACGCATACATTTTGCACTGAACTGCATATTTTGTTTTATACTTCCAATAGAACCCTCAAGAGACAATCCGCGATTACCCATCCGAAGCCCAAAAGAGCAAGGCCGGAACCTACAACAGTAACCGGCATAAACACCCACTCAAACACCACATGCGGCTCATTTCACGGTGTTCGCAGACCCTCTCATAAGGCCTCGACCTGCAACAATACCCGTCTTTGACAGGTACGCATGTAATAAACCAAATATTTGTCCAGAAAGTCCCTCACCTGCCCCCGGAGGTCGATACACTGGAATGGATATTCTCTTCGACTTCTCCGGCACCCGCATTTGACCGACCATACCCGCATACCCGGAGGGGACACATGTCAATCACCCGACAAACACGAACCCTGTACTCCGACTTCGTCGAATACAAGGAACTCGATCGCGCCACCCTATCATCGATTCACCCCGGAATCCTCGTCATCTTTGACTCCACCGCATTGGCTAGCCTCTACCAATACCCCGCTCGCCTCAGCAACGAAATCATCCGTGCCTTCTCACAGCTACGCGGCCATGCTTTCCTCCCCCACCAGGCACTTAAGGAATTCTGGGCGGCCCTCGACGGTACCTCCCCCGTACCGGCAGCCGCAGATCGTGTGCGCTCCGCCCTCGCATCCTTCAAAGAGACCCTCCCCGAAGAAAACAGCTCCCCCTGGAGTGCTCTACGTTCCGTCACCCACCAGCTGGACCACTCCATCGCCCAGATCATGAGGATTCTCGAACCCACCACCGATACCGGTTCCATTAACGTGGCCCGCCGCGAAGATGACACAATCCTCCCCCGCCTCAACCGCCTCTTCACCGGGCATGTGGGGGCGGCCCCCAGCCCGGAACGTTACAATCAGCAGCTCGCCGAGGCTGTAAAGCAGGGCCACCCGCTTCTGCCCAGCACCAGCTTTGACGCCGATTTTGCGTTGTGGACCCAGTGCCTTGCCGAGGCATCGACCCGCATGAAGGGTACCGACTGCGTTTTCGTGACCGCCGGGGTGCGCGACCTGTGGCTACGCAATAGCGCGGAGGTGCGTGCCGCCTCTGCCAGCGGCACACCGGTGCGTCAGCTCGCTAACCGCCAGCTACTACGCGAGTACGCGCAGGTCACCGACGGCGGTGTGTTCCGTATTTACACGATGGAAGAAATCCTCAAGCTCGCTTCGCACCAGTACGGTGTGACGGTCAGCGACGCCACCTACCATGCGATACGCACCGAAGAACCCGTCGCGGTGTAATCCCCCCCCCCCAACTCTTAACCTCGAGAAGCCACATGTGTTTCGAAAAGCCACATTTTTAGTGGCTTCTCGAAACACATGTGGCTTCTGAGCGTCTACCAGCGGGAGCACCCGGCAGGGTATCTGCCGGGTCAGGCTGTCTGCAAATTCGGGGTGCTTGCAGGGTGTGAAAACCTAGCTCTACTCCCCGCGGTTGGCGCGGTAGAGCTCCGCTGCACGCTCCTCCGAGGATTCGTCATCACCGAGCATCAGGTAGCACAGGTACAGGGTGAAGGCGGCACGGCGGTCATCAGCGAGCGCATCGATTCCTTCGCCGGGCAGGGCGCTAAAGGCGATAACGTCGTGCGCCTGCGGCAGGGCGGCAATCAGGTGCGCGGCGGTTTCGTAGCCGTCCTGGTTGCCGGGCAGGACGACGCTGTGCGGCTCCGAGTTAGCCTCGGTAGCGCTGGCACCTCCTGTTCGACCGGCGGAAAAGTCAGCCTTGAGGACCTCTTCAACACGGCGAACCAGGTCGGCATCGGGCAGGGCGTCACTCTGCGCTGCCGCGGCAAACGCAACGTGGATGCTGTGCAACGTCTCGTGCGGGTGCTCGCCCGCGTAACGTCCGGCGGCGAGAGCATAGCCGGTCAGCAGCTGCGCCTCCGGGGCGGTGAAGGTACCGCGCGCCTTACGCAGAGCGGGTAGCAGAAGCTCAGTGAGGAGCGGGTGCAACGACTCGGGAGCAGTTTCAATAGCCTCCTGCAGGTACTCTTCTGCATCCGCAGTAGGCTCAGCGTTGAGCAGGGTTAGGAATGCTTCTTCGGGGGCATCCCAGAAGCGGGCGATGAGCACGAGGGTTGCAGCGAGCGCGAGGAGCTCGCGATAGTCGCCGGAACGGTCGGCGCCGAAGGTGTCAGCAACAACGCTGGCGAGCATACGTGCGGCGATGTTCTCGAGAACGAACTCGTCGTAGGCGTTGGTGACGGGCCAGTTGGCGGGGTCGGGCAGGTAGGTTTCGTCCAGGTAGCGCAGCACGGGTTCGAGGGGCACGGGCACATCTGCGGCAAGGCCGGGGCAGCACTGCTCAACCCAGCTGTTCACAGTAGCCTCATCGGCGATACCGGTAGCTTCAGCGAGCTGGGCACGCGAGAGACTGTACGGTGCAACGAGTGCGGCGAGGTCGTCGCAGGCGCCGTTGGAACGGTAGGTGGGCTGGTAGTTAGCAGTGGGGAGGGTTCCGGGGAGGGTGGCTGCCATGGTGGCTCCTTCGCTGATTTGTGGGGTGAATTGGGTTGTACGGTGTGCGATGCCCGGGACCGTTTGACGGGTTGGCGCATCTTCTAATTTCAGAATATCCCAGAGCTTCACATCGTGTGCTGCCTGTCGTCATTACCCACCTGCTAACCGCGCATTAACCGCGAGAAGCCACATGTGTTCGCAACACATGTGGCTTCTCGGCGTAAGAGGGAGGAGTTAGAGGCTCAAATCCTCCAGGTGGGCGAATACCTCCCCCACTAGACCCTCAAACTCTTCAGAAGAGTAGCCAAGCTGCGGGCGGAACTTAAGGAGCTTACTGCGGATCTGCACCTTCAACGTAGCCTTGCCGGTGTTATCCGCCGTATCCAGAGACGCAGCTCCAATGACAGAGTCCTTCAGCTGGTGAGCCAACATTACCAGCTCATCTTCCTCCAGATTCTGGCTCAGAACATCAACGGCGCACAGCTCGTCAAAGACCCGTACTTCCTGGGCAGACAGGCCCAGACGAGAGCCACGTTCCCCATCATGCTCCGCCTCAAACGCCAGTGCACGGATAGCCTGCAGTAAATCCTTCAGGTCCTGAGTGCTCTTCTGCTCCAGGGAGTTATAGTGCTTCAGCAGCTCCTCAAGACGCTTCATGAAATACACAACGCGCACCTGCTGCCCCTTCAGGGAGCTCCGAATCTGCATGGTCACCACATCAGCCACGTTCTGCGCCACCAGGGAGGCAACCTCCAAGTCAGAAAGACGCTCGATGGCGTCATCAGTCAGCATGCGCAGGTCGATGATGGTCTCACCTTCGTCATCCGCCGCGATGATGCTGGTTCCGTTGCTTTCCACGGATTCGTTGAAGAGCCGTGCCATCTGACGCTTAATCTCTTCAGGGTTTGCAACGTGGCCGTAAGCGCGGTCCGTCAGGCGGCGGTTCTTCACGCCCTTGTGCACTTCGCGCAGGAATTCGAGTCGCGCAATCATGGCCTGGGTCAGCACCTTAGCGATGTCGGGCGTCTCCCGGACGGGAACGAGCTGACGGTACAGGTCAATCACAGCGCCCAGATTCTTAGAAATCTGAGTCCCTCCGCCCTGGGCTGAGCGTTCTGCATCCTGCTCGTAACCGAGGACCTTATTCTGCAGTCGAATCAATGCATGGGTGTATTCCTGCGGGTGGTCATCGCCGTTGGCGTGGGCTTCAGCCACGGCGTACCAGTCGGTCCCCAGGTATTCGGTGAGCTGAGCGTAGGTATTCTGAAGGGCTTCCAGGAGCTTCAGCGCGCGGGTGGTCGGGTCGAAGTTGACTTCTCCTCGGCCAGTTGCGTACTGACTCAGCGCCTTATGCAGGTTGGTGTGCATGGGCATGAAGCTAACAATCAGGCCGGACTGCTTGTTCTTGTAGGTGCGGTTAATGCGGGCGATGGTCTGCATCAGGTTGTGTTCCTTCTGTACGCGGTCCATGTACATGGTGTGCAGTACAGGCGCGTCGAAGCCGGTGAGCAGGCGGTCGGCCACGATAATGATTTCCAGCGAATCTTTGGGGTCCTTGATGCGGCGCTCCACCTCGCTGGATGTTGCCCTGCTACGGCGGAAGGGGGCGAGTTCTTCAGGGTCGCCGGTGGTACCAGAGATCAGCACCTGCATGCGGCCGGTCTTGATGTCCTGTGCGCCGCCTTCGGGGGCCCAATCGGGGCGCAGCTCCGCAATCTTGTGGTAGAGTCGCACGGCGTGCTCACGGCAGGAGGTGACGACCATAGCCTTGCCGGTCTGGCAGTTCATCTCGTCACGCATGTACTCGCGGCGTTCTTCCCAGTGCTCCACGATGTTCTTGGCGACTTCGCTGAGACGCTCTTCGGAAACCAGCATCTTCATGACCGTGGTCTGTTCGAGCGTGGTCTGTGCGGCGATTTCTGCTTCGAGCAGGTCATAGAGTTCGTCGAAGGACTTGCCTGCCACTTCAGCTTCTTCAGACTTGCTCATCTTGACGTGGCGCAGCTGGTAGAGCAGCGGCACCGTTGCCCCCTCTTCGACGGCGCGGTCGAAGCTGTAGGTGTGGATGTAGTCACCAAAGATGGCTCGGGTGCTCCGGTTTTCCTTGTCGATGGGGGTTCCGGTGAACGCAATGTACTTGGCGTGGGGCAACGCAATGTTGAGGTTGTGCGCGTAACCTTCGAGGGTTTCGAAGTGGGAGCGGTGCGCCTCATCAACCATGACGATAATGTTTGAGCGGTCGGAGAGCTGCGGGAACTTCTCGTCGTTTTCTTCCAGGCCGAACTTCTGCAGGGTCGTGAAGAAGATACCGCCGGCCTGAATGTCGTTGAGGCGGTTCTTGAGTTCGCGGCGCGATTCGAACTGGATGGGCTTCTCGGGGAGCACGCTTTCGGCGCTCTTGAAGGTGGTGTAGAGCTGGCTGTCCAGGTCGGTGCGGTCGGTGACCACGACGATGGTGGGGTTGTGCAGTGCCTTCTCGCGCATGGCGGCGCGGGCGAAGAAGAGCATGGAGTAGGACTTGCCGGATCCCTGGGTGTGCCAGACGACGCCTACCTGTCCCCTGCCGGTGTGGGTCTTCACGGCGCGGTCGAGTGCTTCACGTACGGCGTAAAACTGGTGGGCCTTGGCCAGGATCTTGGCATGGGGCTGGTTGTTGTTGTCCGTGCCGGTACTCACGAAGAGGGTGAAGCGTCGCATCATATCGAGCAGGATGTCGGGGGTTCCAAAGGCCTGTACGATGCGGCTGAGCTGGGTGCTGAAGTGGCCGTGTTCGTCGTCGTAGGTGCCGTTGGGGGTCTCTGCGCCATCGGCGTCGTAGTTCCACTGTGCGGTGTGTGAGAGCGGGGTGCCGATGGTGCCGTAGCGTGCTTCGTCGGGCTGGCCCATGATGGTGACGATGTTGTAGGTAAAGGCCTGCGGGATTTCGCTCTGGTAGGTGACCATCTGGTTGTAGGCTTCGCTGAGCTTCTTGCCCTGGTCCTTGAGCTCAATAATGCCTACGGGCAGGCCGTTGCAGTACATGACGACGTCTAGGCGGTAGGTGCGGCCGTTGAAGATGACGGTCACCTGCTGCGCGGCCAGGTAGGTGTTCTGGTCGGTGTTTTCGGAGATGATCTGCAGGTTGCGGGTGCGCAGGGTGCCGTCGGGGGCCTTCGTTTCGACGGGGATGCCGGCGCGCATCTGGTCGAGCGCATCCTTGTTGTCCTGTACGAGGTTGCCGTTACGGCGACGGGTCAGGGTGGTGTAGGCCTTCTGCAGCTGGTCTTCGGTGGCATCGGGGTTGAGGCGGCGCAGGGCGTCCTTGATCTCACCGGGGATAAGTAGTGATTCGTTGGATTCGCGGCCGTGGCGGAAGGCGCTGTAGGTGGGCAGGATTGAGTTCGGCTTGCGGGTTGCGCGTTCGCGCTCGGTGTAGCTGGTGCCGGGCTGAATGCCGGTGCCGTTGGTCAGTTCCCAGCCGAGGTCGTTGAGCTGGGAGAGGACGGTCAGTTCCCAATCCTTTTCGGCCATTGTTTGTTCCTTTCGGTCTGTGGATGCTCTCTGCGCGCGGCATCCTATGGTGCTTGGGGTGCCGGGCTCCTTCGCGTGGTGAGTTAGTGGTTCGCGGTGTTGCGGTGGGGTGCTCGGCGGTGATGTTTCTAGAATGCCTGATTTTTTGGGTGTGGTGTGTGCGGGGTACTTTACCCCGGGGTAAGCGAAACTTCGTGGTTTGGGTGGTCTGGTTTCGATACCCCGAGGTGGCCTTGTTGGGGTGGGTGAGCGGGGATGGGTTAGTCGGGTAGTTCCATCGGGTAGCCGAGCGGGGTTTCGATCTCGGGTTCCCCGGTGACGGCTAGTCCCAGTGCTTCGGCCTTTACTGCTCGCAGGATCCGGGCTAGTTCTTCTGCTTCTATGTTCTTTCGGGTGACCGCAACGTGCTGGGTGGAGCGGATGTCGAGGCGGTTGTCCATGAGGTCGCGTTCGTAGCGGCTGCGGACGGCCCGTATCTGGTGTAGGGCTTCGGCGAGGGCAGCTTCGGCTGTGTCGAAGGCGTTGAGCTGGTTGGCCAGATAGCGTGCGACCGGGTGGGTGGTGGGCGCATCCCCGTTCCCCTCGGCGGTCGTTTCTTCGGCGGCGGTATTTGCCGCGCCTCGGGGTTCCTCGATGGGTTCGCTGAACCATTCGAGGTCGTTGGTGCGACCGGCGAGCGCGTCGATGTAGGGTAGCGGCTTCTTTTCCCAGCCTTTGAGGTTTGCGGCGGTTTTGCGTTTTTCGGGGGCCATGTGGGTGCTGATGCCGAACGCGGTTCCTTCGGTAAGGCCGCGTAGTAGCGCTTGCAGAAGGTGCGCGAGTAGCTGGGCGCGTTGGCGGTATTCGCGGGTCGTGTGGGCGTTGGATTCGCCGGGTGTGTAGCGGCTGAAGCGCAGTACGGTTAGGCCTTTGTCGATGGCTTCTCCTCCGTGTTCGCTGAGGTAGACGGCGGGGCCTCCGTGGGTCTGGTCGTAGGAGGGGTAGACCACGATGTCGTTGGCCTGGGTGAGGTGAATGGTGTCATTCAGGTTGAAGGAGCGCAGGTAGTGGCCTTCAGCGGGTAGCACTCCGTAGCGGGAGTAGTGGCCGAGGGTGTGGGTGTCGAGAACGCGAATGCGCTGTAGGTTGCCTTCTAGGTCGCCGTAGTGTGCGTCGTGTATCTGACGGCCGGTGATTTTGGTGAGCACTTTTTCGGTGTTTACGAGGTGGGCGATGGTGATGTCGTGTTCTTCGCCGCGCGGGATGGATTGCCGGTCTTCGGGGGTGCGCAGGTGCGGTACGTCTACGTTGAGGGTTCCGGGTAGGGTTTCGAGCAGTGCGGGTAGTTTTCGGGTGAGGCTGGTGAGTAGGCTCAGGCTTTCTACGGGGGTGTTGGTGGAGGCGGGGTTTGTGAATAGTTCGTCGAAGGAGGCGTTTTTGAGTGCGTTGGAGGCTACGATGACGCCGCTGCTGATGTCTTCGGAGGTGATTTCGCCGCGGGTGAGGTAGCCGCAGGCGGTTTCTTGGATTTGTGCGGCTGCGGTGGTGAGTCCGGGCGTTCCGGTGTGTTCGGTCTGCTGGTAGAGCGGCATGTCGTCGAGGGAGCCGAGGTAGACGGATCCTTGGGGTTTTTCACCGGTGTTGAATACGTGTAGGAGGCCTAGGCCGAGGCGGGTTCTGGTGTTGACTTTGAGGTGTTCGGGGCCGAGGTCGATGACGGCGCGCAGGCGCATGCCGTGGTTGAGGGCTTGTATCTCGGAGTTTTCGAGGAAGTTGTCGTGTTGGCTGTTGTTGCGCTGGTCGGCTTTGAGGTGCCGGCCGAAGCCTGCGAGTACGTCTAGGGGTGCGAGGACGGCGAGGTGTTCGCCGGGGCGTAGGGGGTAGCTGATGGTGCCGGTGAGGCTGATGTTTTCGTCGACGGTCATGGCGAGGTTTTCGATGGCGTCCCAGGCGTCGTTTTGTTGTGCGGCGAGGTCGTCGGGGCCGCCAGCGGGGGTGTCGAGGGGCAGGATGAGCAGGTGGTTAGCGGGGGCGTCCGGCAGGGTGGCTTCGGGTTCGGGGATGGCGGTTTCGGGGGTTTCGGCGTGTGCTACGCGGTTGGTGGTGTGGGTCTGTTGTGTGGCCCAGTGTTCGGCGCGGTAGAGGTCGGCGGCTTGCTTTTCGGTGGAGTCTTCGTCGTCTAGGAGTAGGTAGCAGAGGTAGAGGGTGAACGCGTCGCGGCGTTCTGGTGCTAGGGCGCTGGTGGTGCCTTCGGGGGCGCTGAAGGCGATGGCGTGGTGGGCGTGGGGCAGATGGGCGATGAGCTGTGCGGCGGTTTCGTAGCTGCCGTAGCTTCCGTGCAGGATGAGGTTGCGTTGGCTGGGGTGGGTCCATCCGAGGGCGTCGTCGTCGTGGGTGGCGTAGGAGCCGGCGTTGAGAAAGTCTGCGACGTAGCGGGTGAGTTCGGCGTCGGGTAGGGCGTTGGTGCGGTCTGCTGCGGCGAGTGAGGTGTGGATGCTGTTGAGGGTTTCGTGGGGGTGGTTGCCGGCGTAGTATCCGGCGGCGAGGGCGTAGCTGGTGAGGAGGTGTGCCTGGTGGGTGGGGTAGGTTCCGCGGGCGGTGTGCAGGGTGGGCAGGAGCAGGTCGTTGAGGATGTCTCGCATGACGTTGGAGGTTTTCTTGATGGCCTGCTGTAGGTGTTCTTCGGTTTCGTGGCTGGGTTGGGGGTCGAGTAGGGTGAGGAAGGTTTCGTTGGGTCCGTCCCAGTAGCGGGTGAGGAGTATGAGGGTTGCGGTGAGGGTGACGAGTTTGCGGTAGTTGGCTCCGCTGAAGGTGGTGGCGACGGCGCGGGCGAGCATGCGTGCGGTGATGTTTTCGAGGATGTACTGGTCGTAGGGGTGGTTGCCGGGCCATTTTTTGGGGTTGGGCAGGTGCGTTTCGTGTAGGTAGCGCAGGATGGGTTCGAGGGGTACGGGGGTGCCTTGCGGGAGGTTGGGGCAGCACTGTTTGACCCAGGTGTTGATGGTGGGTTTGGTGGCGATGCCGATGGCTTCGGCGAGTTGGATGCGTGAGAGGCTGTAGGGGGCGACGAGCTGGGTGAGGGCCTCGTAGGTGGTGTCGTTGGGCTGGTATGTGGGGTGGTTGGCGGGTGCCATGGTGCTAGCTCCTTTGCTGAGGCGGGGCGTGACATGGGTGATTGTGAGGTAACGGGGTGGGGTGCCCTGCCCGGTGGGTGTGGACCGGCCGGGCAGGGCGGATGCGGTGCTCCCTTAGCGTCTAGCCGATGAGGCGCTTAATGAGAGCGTCGCGGGTTTCAGCGAGCTGAAGGTTCTCTTTTCGGAGAGCTTCAATATATGAAGTAATACTGCGAATCTCGCTCTGATTACTCAGGTCAAGAATCTTCGAATTAAGAATATCTGTGGGGCGAACTCGCTGATGACTGGTGGAGGTTCCAGAAGCCATATCTGCTAGGTTTTGAGATATTCTCTCTTCGCTACAGGCAGCCCAAAGATTCGCGATATCAACATTTTCTTTCGGAGTCAGAACGATGAATTCCGTCGAGGCATAACTCTTGACACCTTCTTCTGGATTAACAAGCCAAATTCTGGGAGTTCCAGGGTTCAATTTAGAAAACAGAACACACGGTTTGTCAATTATAAATTTGTTGCTCTTAATGGAGTTAGCTTCTTCTAATCCAGGAGTTTTCCCTGAGTCATAAGCAGGCAAACTATAGTGGTGAATTACGCCATCCACGTGTTCACGCGGCAACTCTTGATTTTTCTCATGAACCGCTAAATCTTTAATTGCTACTCGCTTTATAGAATCAAATTTCGATATTTTTTTAATCATTGTATGAACATAATCTTCCATGGTCTGAATGAGTCGGGTGTTTGCTTCGATTTTGTCGTCGAGCGAGCCCAAAATCCTGGCAATCCGTTCCTGCTCTTCCAGAGAGGGAAGCACAGCTTCTTGAGACTCAAATGTCACCCTATTTAATCCGGGAACAGCAGAATCTGTGTTCATTTCCGAGAACTTATAAGTTTTAAGCAGGTAATACAAATACTTAATATTTGTCTTATCTGTACCGGCCGTATAGAAAGTTGTATCAATGGGATATGCGGGGCCTTCACTCCACGTAATCGAACCAATAGTCCCCTTGCGGCCAATAATAATATTTTGCCCATCAATAATAGCTTCATTATGGCTATCGATAAGACCAGCGGAACTATATACAGGAATATCACCCGGAATACGTTTAGAAGCCACTAAACTTTTCCCATAAGTCAACGGAGCTATATCCCCCAGCTTGACGATAGTCCACCCAGCCTCACGCTGAGCGTCCGACAGTACAGCCACTACAGTTCACCGCCCTCAAGGTCCAGCGAGGCCAGATGCTCGCGCACCACCGCACCCAAACGCTCCGACTCAGCGAACTGCTCCAACAGCTGCTCACGCAAATCGGCAATACGCGCATCCAGCTCCTGAGCGCTCTCAACCTCAGACACTGCACTGCCCACATAACGGCCCGGAGTCAACACATAATCCTGCCCCCGCACATCCTCAAGCGACGCCGAGAAGCAGAAACCCGCCTCATCCTCATACACGCCAACTGTCGGCTCCTCGCCAGCCTTCACCAGCGAACCGTCCGCATGATACATCGACGGCATACCACGCCACGCACACCACGTATTCGCAATCTTCGCGATATCCTCCTCAGAGAACACACGCTCAGTACGAGACACCATATGACCCATCGAACGAGCATCCATAAACAGAACCTGACCCGAACGGTCCACCGAACCATTCACACCGGCAAACTTATCCTTCGACAGCAACCACACGCACGCCGGGGAACTCGTCGTCGTAAACATATTTGGCGGTAGCACCAGCACCGCAGCCACAGCATCGCCCTCAACCATGGCGCGACGAATACCGCCCTGACCGCCAGTATCAGCAGTCAACGAACCATTCGCCATCACCACAGCAGCCGAACCCTTCACGTCCAGCTTCGACCACACATGCTGCAACCACGCAAAATTAGCGTTATTCTTCGGCGGAGTACCAAACACCCAACGCGGGTCATCCTCAACCCGGTGCCACTCCTTAATATTGAACGGCGGATTCGTCAACACATAATCAAAAAACTTACCGGGGTGCGAATCCTCCACAAACGTATCACCCCAACGGTCACCCACCGAACCATCAATACCGTGAATCGCCAAATTCAGACGCGCCAAACGCCACGTCGCCTGATTACGCTCCTGACCATACGCCAAAACACGCTGCTCGCCCTTACTGCGGCTCTCAAACACACCACCGGCACGATGCACAAAATTATTCGACTGCACAAACATGCCACCCGAACCACAGCACGGATCATACACACAGCCGCTCATCGGCTGAATCATACCCACCAGAGTATTCACCACAGTCGTCGGCGTGTAAAACTCGCCACCCTTCTGACCCTGCGCACGAGCAAACTTACCCAAGAAGTACTCGTACACGAAGCCCAGAACATCCTTCGACGAAGAATGTTCGCCGTCACGCACCGCCGCAAAATTCGCGTTCGACAGCAAGTCAATCACCTGCGCCAAGGTACGCTGCTCCACCTTCTCGCTCGCATACATAGGTTCCAAGGCACCGCGCAACTGCGGGTTCTCCTCCATGATCCTATCCATAGCGTCATCAACCAGCTCACCCACACGGTCACCCTTCGCCTGACGCACCAGGTCAGACCAGCGAGCACCAACCGGCACATAGAACGCATGCTCAGAGTGGTAACGGTAAGGAACCTCCATCTCCTCAGCCAGGATCTCACCCTCCAGGTGCTCATCCTCAACCAGCTTGTGCTTCACCTTCTCCCGCGCCGCCTCAAAAGTGTCACCAATATACTTCAGAAAGATGAGGCCCAGCATGAAGTCACGGTAGCCGCCAGACTCCATAGAACCGCGCAGAATATCCGCAGACTTCCACAGCATCTCCGCCAACTCAGCCGGAGTAGTCGGGGTTTCCGCCCCCTTAGACGCGGGCTTTTTCGCCATATTCGTACCTTTCAATGACACCGGGGGCAACCCCCGAATGTCCTCAATGAGAGTGTCTAACCTTTTCTATTATCCCTGCTGGCCAAAGATGAGACCGCCCGGCCGGTTACATGCCCCCTCCTTTCCCCCTCTACCGCGAAAAGCCACATGTGTTTCGAAAAGCAACATGTTTGGTAGCTTTTCGAAACACATGTGGCTTCTGGAGGCAGCTAAGAAGTGCCCGCCCGCAGGAATTCAAAGAATATATTCCCCCAACCCCGCACCCAGTCCGACAACTTTTCGCTTACCCCGGGGTAAACCAAAAAATCTCAGCAGCCCTAAACCCTCACCCTATCGTGGAGGCATAAGGTCACTGCACGACACCGCACCACCTGCCCCGGTGCAGGCCCACACGGGCCGGGGCAGATTCTTCCAGATAGGAGAAAAATCATGGAGTTTATCACCAAGTACGCACCGATCATCATCCCCCTGCTCACCGCAATCGCAGGATTGGCAACCGCATTGTTCAAGACCCGGGCTGCCCGGGCTGAAGCCAAGAAGGCTGAGGCGGGCACCAGCACCGGGGGTACCACGCAGAAGCTCAGCGTCGGCACCATCAACGGCAATGGCAATCGCGTGCACAATACCCACCAGCAGGTAGGAAACGGTTCCGCGGCCATTAGCGGCGACGGAAACCGCACTACCATCGATAACAGCCAGCACACGCACAACCACGCACCTTCCAAGGATGCGCAGGAAAGCGATGAAGATACCTGGGGCAACATCGCATTTGCTGCTTTTGGTGGTCTTCTTATCGCTGGTGCTTTCATCGTCAGCTGGCCCACCATCAGCTGGACCCTCGCAGCCTGCTGGGTCACCTGTCTCGTACTCGTCGGTTGGCAGGTAAAGTTGCTTAGCGCCAAGAGCACTAACTCCTCCGCACATGCCATTCTGAATGTGCTCTACCCTGCATCCCTGCTGGCGATTGTTGGTAGCACCTGGCTTGCTCTCCTCGGGGCGGGTAAGTACAACATGGCCACCATCTACACCTCCGTCAGCGGACACTACGAGTCTCACCCTCAGGGTGGCATAGTTGTACGTTTCATTGAGGCAGTTACTGCGTCATATGGCGCTGCAGGCTTCACCCTGATTGCGCTTAACCTGCTTACTGTCGTCTTCATGGCTGTGGCTTTGTTCCAGTGCTTCAAGTACTCGGCTAAGGCTCTGAGTGCACTCTACCGCGACATTCTTATTCGCCCCTCTATTCAGGAGGCAAGCATGAGCTTCTTCCTGGCTATTGTGAGCCTGGTAGCATGCCAGCCCGCGCTTGCTGAGCTGATTGTTTCACAGTTCAACAAGTAGCATCCAGTAATTAGATGCCGAACCGTATTCGCTCAACTTATCCACACCCCTCTCGCTGAGAAGCCACATGTGTTCGCAACACATGTGGCTTCTCGGCGGAAAGATAAGGGAATTTAGTCCAGCAGCGCGTCCACGAAAGCTTCCGGGTCAAACGGCGCCAAATCGTCCGGGCCTTCGCCCAGGCCAATGAGCTTGACGGGAACGCCCAGCTCCTCCTGGATGGCCACGACGATACCGCCCTTTGCAGTGCCGTCCAGCTTAGTCAGCACAATACCGGTCACGTCCACGATCTCGCCAAAGACCTTCGCCTGAATCATGCCGTTCTGGCCGGTCGTCGCGTCAATCACCAGAAGCACCTCAGTCACCGGGGCTTCCTTCTCAATCACACGCTTAATCTTGCCGAGCTGATCCATCAGGCCGGCCTTATTCTGCAGGCGACCCGCGGTATCTACCAGCACGGTGTCGACGCCCTCATCCTTACCAGTCTTCACGGCATCAAAGGCAACCGAAGCAGGGTCGGCCCCCTCCTTCTCAGAACGCACGGTTTTCACACCCACGCGGTCACCCCAGGTGGTCAGCTGCTCCGAAGCGGCGGCGCGGAAGGTATCGGCGGCGCCCAGAATCAGGGACTGACCGTCCGCAACCATCACGCGGGCAATCTTACCGACGGTCGTGGTCTTACCCACGCCGTTCACGCCAACGACCAGCACCACGCCGGGGTTGCCGTCGCTACCGGAGGTCTTCAGCTCGCGGTCCATGTCGGGGCCGACAATCTTCACAAGCTCCTCACGGAGCATCTTCTTCACAGCGGCAGGGTTATTCGTACCCTCAATACGCACACGCTTCTGCAGAGCCTCAACCAAACGAGTGGTCGGCTCAGAACCCAGGTCGGCCAGAAGCAGAGTCTCCTCCACCTCATCCCACACATCCTGATCGATGCGGTCACGAGACAGCAGAGAAAGCAGACCCTTACCGAGCATGTTGTTCGAGCGGGCCAGGCGGGCACGCAGACGAACCAGACGACCCGCGGAGGGGTCGGGCATCTCAATTTCAATGGAGCGAGGTGCCGAGCTGTCAGCCTCCGGCACCGACTCGCCGGAGGCAGCGGCCGCCTCCCGACGCAAAGACTGCAGGTTCGCGGTCTTCTTGGGTCGGCGCAGAACCGCGAAGAGCACACCGGCAATCACCAGCACGCCCAGCACAATCGCCCAGATTATCATCATCGTTTCATTCACACTACTAGCTTACCGGCTTGGGAGGTTTCACCGGTCAAGTTGACGCGCATGCCCAGCCCGGCCCGGAGTAGACTGGACACTATTGAAGTTTTCCAGCTGAACGCAACCGGCACCCAGGGGCGGGGCCCCGCGGCTGCATCAGCTCACACACACGAGGATGCGCATGAGGAACCCTGCCACAACACCCCCTGCCTTTGACCCTCGCACGATTAACCCAAACCGCGTGCCGACCGGTCTGAAGGTTCTCATCGTTGCCTCATTCATGATTGCGGTGGGTTTCGGCCTGGTCGCGCCGGTACTACCGAATTACGCGCAGAATTTTAACGCAACAGTCACCATGGCGACGATGGTGGTATCCGCCCTAGCTATTACGCGTCTGCTATTTGCACCGACAGCCGGCCGGATTATTACCCGTTTCGGTGAGCGCCCGGTATACACCATTGGCATGCTGATCGTGTCCCTGACCTCGTTCATGATTGCCTTCGCATGGGATTACTGGGTGCTGCTGACCGCCCGCGCGGTAGCCGGCATTGGTTCGGTCATGTTCACGGTCTCCGCAATGGGTCTGCTGGTGCGCCTCTCCCCTCCCCACATGCGCGGTCGTATTTCCGGCTATTACGCGACAGCGTTCCTGCTGGGTAACCTGCTGGGCCCGGTGATTGCGAGCGCCCTAGCTCCGTTTGGCCTGCGCGCACCGTTCATCGTGTACGGTTTCTCGCTGCTGGCTGCGGGCCTCATCGTGTGGTTCATGATGCCTTCGCAGGCAACCCTGGAGGCCGAGCGTGACGCTATCGCCGAGGCAGCGAGGCTGGCTGAGGGTAAGACCGATGCGGTGCCGTCTGTAGCTACGGGTTCTCCCGCATCCGACTCGGCCGACTCCCCGGTAGACTCCCCCGACTCCCCCGCCGAGGCTGGCACCTCCAACGATGCCGCCCAGCCCGCCTCGTCCGGGGATTCTTCGGGCAAAAGTAACCTGCCGGCGATGGCTGTTCGTGACGCCTGGAAGTTCACGAATTACCGCTCCGCCCTGGTTTCGAACTGGGCGATTGGCTGGTCAGTGTTTGGTGTTCAGTCCTCGATTATCCCCCTGGCCGCGGCGTATTTGGCAACCGGCGGTGACATGTCGAACGCCGTAGCGGGTACCCTGCTGGCCTCGTTGGCGATGGCGACGAACTCGCTGGGTAACGCGCTGACGCAGACGTTCTCGGGCCGCTTCTCGGATCGCTTTGGCCGCCGCGTCATGGCGTTCTCCGGTCTGCTATTGGCTGGTTCGGCAGTGACTTTTATGGGCTTCGCACCGGTAGCCTGGGTGTTTGTCTCGTTGACGGCGTGCCTGGGTATTGGTGCGGCGTTTATGGGCCCGTCGATTCAGGCTGCGGTGTCTGACGTGATTGGTACTCGCCGCAGCGGCGGCCAGGTGTTGGCGGTGTATCAGATGGCTAGCGATTTCGGTATGATTCTGGGCCCGCTGGTGGCCGGCCTCATCGCGGATGCGTGGGGCTTCGTCCCGGCGTTCATGTTGAGCGGTTTGCTGCTGGTGGCGGCAGCCTTCACGTGGGCGCCGTTCCGTAAGGCGCGCTGGCCGAAGGATATCGCGGACGCCGACTATACGGGCCGCTAAAGCTCCCTCTGACACATGAAAAGCCGGTGCCCGGTTCCTGCTATTGACAGGACCGGGCACCGGCTTTTTAGCATTTGATATTTAGGGGACGAGCACAATATGCCTAGTAATGAGCATATTACCCCACAGCACAATCACCCATCCTGCAGACATCAGAACGCTCAGAACCACCAGGGCTGGGCGGTACCATCGGCTCTTCGGCAGGTAGGAAGCAACCAATAGAGAGAGCGGGAACAGCGGCAGCAGAATACGCACGGTGGATGCGATTGGGAGCCAGAAGACGAAGAGGTACCCGGCGTAGCTAGCCGTCCACAACCACATCGCCGGGTGGATGAGAGTTCGGCTCAACTTACTGGAAATCCACCAGTAGAAACCCACTATCAACGCGGCAAAGAGTAGCGCAAGAACAACCTTAGGGACCGCACCCGAGAGATCTCGATAGATTTGGTTTACCCATTGAATGAAGTATTGGTGTCCATCACTAGGCTTACGGTTACTCCATCCCAGCTCCGTTGCGAGATACGCATCGTGACGTCCCGTATAAAGGGCTGCATACAAAGGATGCGCAAATGCGAAAGAGCATACCAACAAGGCACCAAGGAGATGACCGAAGCGTCCACGGAATGCTGCCCAGGCATCGGATAGTGCAGAGTGCGATGCATCCTCGATACGACGGCGACGGTAGTCGTTCACCGTACACCACAGCCACCACAGACCCACGAACGCACCCAGCGGTACACCAACCGGGCGGGAAAGCGCCGCTAGAAGTGCCACAGGCAGAAGCAATACATACCGACCCCGGAGTACACACCATACGCTCAAAGCAAGTAGCAGAGTCGAAAGAGCCTCCGCATAACCGGTTACAAAGATTGGGCTAGCCGGGCTCAACGCGTATACAGCCAAACCCCACAATGCGAGCCGGCTGCGGGATTCATCCCCCACCAACGCACGAGTATCAAAAACACCGCGAGCACGCCAGTTCAGCGAACCAATAAAGAGACGATAAAGCACCACAGCCAGCACAAATCCAGCCAGAAGGCTCACAACCAAGGAAGCGATAGGGAACCTAATGCCGAATATGTTTGATATTCCACCGCCAAGAAGAGGCTGCAGAGGGTAAAAGGCCCAGTTGTTAAAATCGACCGAACCATTGGCACGAATGGGCAACTCATGCGGATACCAGTTGGCGTAGATACGACTGTAGAAGGTGGCATCCCAAACATTCAGATACCCCGGGAAATCTATATCCAGAGGTGTCTCAGGCGTGGGATGACGCCTATGCTGGGCATAAGCTAATGCAAAAAATCCCAAGTGGAAGATACAAGCCACAGCCCAGATGAGCAGGGCAGCAATCCAGGTGCGGCGAGCGGGCAGTAGCTCAGGTCGGTTGGCGCCGGCCTCAGAGGAGGGAGAGTCTCCGCTTCCACTCTTTGTGGAGGTTCGGAGTGCTTCTAGAGTCGGTACAGGACCGGAGAGGAAGCCATAAAAAAAGTTACGTAAGTTGAAGGACGGCACGACCCGTCCATGATGTTCAGCCATGGTGTTCCGTATGTATGAATGAGTGAAATAGTTGGTGTGTTTCGGCACTACTCCCAGACTTTTTAGAGCATGTCATGGGTCACGGACCGGGGGTATGCACTGTACTTTAGGGAAATGTCCCCCATAGAATACCAGCCACTAACCCACCAGGCACGTATAACAAACTCTCCACCTGTAATCTACCCATAGATTTATGTCACAGGGCACCTGGTGGCTTGTTAAAAGACCGCAGAAAAGCCGGTGCCTGCGAGGGAGCAGACACCGGCTTCACAACCAGAGAAAACCTTTATCGGGTCACAGGCACCTTGGAGAATTCGCGCACGGTACCCTCCGGATCGCCGGAGCGAACCAGCGCTTCACCGATGAGAATCGCATCGGCGCCGGCACCCGCGTAGGCGCGCACGTCCTCGATGCCGGCAACACCGGACTCGGCGACCTTGATGACCGAGTTGGGCAGGTGCGCTGCGAGGGATGCGTAGTGTTCGTTGTTGACTTCGAGGGTCTTGAGGTTGCGCACGTTGATGCCGACGATTTTGGCGCCGATGCGCTGGGCGACCTCGATTTCTTCGGGGGTGTGGGTCTCGACGAGGGCGTTCATGCCAAGCGACTCGGTGAGCTCCAGGAACTCGCGCAGGGTCTTCTCGTCGAGGGCCGCAACGATGAGTAGCACCAGGTCAGCGCCGTGTGCGCGGGCCTCCCAAATCTGGTACTCGTCGACGGTGAAGTCCTTGCGCAGCACGGGGATGTTCACCGCGGCGCGCACAGCATCGAGGTCGGCGAGGGAGCCCTTGAAGCGGCGCTGCTCAGTAAGCACAGAGACAGCCGCCGCGCCACCTGCCTCGTAGCGCGTGGCGAGGGTTGCGGGGTCAGGAATCTCACCGAGGGCACCCTTGGAGGGCGATGCACGCTTCACCTCGGAGATAATACGCACGGTCGAGCCGTTGCCTCCGCCGGGCACCTCACCGCGCAGAGCGGCAATCGCGTCGCGGGCGGGTGCGGCGGCGAGGGCGCGCTTCTTCATCTCCTCGAGGGGAACCTGCTGTACGCGGGCGGCAAGGTCTTCGCGGACGCCGACAATGATCTCGTCGAGAACGGTGCTCATGGTGTCTCCTTGGGTTACTGGGCGGCGTTGACGGCTGCGTCTGCGTCCAGGGGTGCCAGGCCGGAGGCGGTCAGCACGGCACGCAGCGGGGCGGCGGACTTGTTGACGGTTTCAAGAGTTTCGGAGTCCGGGTTGGAGTCCATGACGAGGCCCGCACCGGCCTGAACGTAGGCGGTGCCCTCCTTGAGAACGGCGGTGCGGATGGCGATGGCCATGTCCATATTGCCGGCGAAGTCGAAGTAGCCGCACACGCCGCCGTAGACGCCTCGGCGGGTGGGTTCGTATTCGTCGATGAGCTGCATCGCGCGAGGCTTGGGTGCGCCGGAGAGAGTACCGGCGGGGAACGCGACGCGCAGCACGTCGTAGGCGCTGAACTGCGGGTCGAGTTCGGCGCTGACGGCGGAGGAAATGTGCATGATATGGCTGAAACGCTCAATGATCATGAACTGGTCAACCGAGACAGTGCCGGGCTTGGCGATGCGGGAGAGGTCGTTGCGGGCCAGGTCGACGAGCATAAGGTGCTCGGAGCGTTCCTTCTGGTCGGCGAGCAGTTCCTCGGCCAGGGCCACGTCTTCCTCGCGGGTTGCGCCGCGCGGGCGAGAACCGGCAATGGGGTGGGTGTTGGCAATGCCGTTCTTGAGGGTGACGAGCGCCTCCGGGGAAGAACCAACGATGTGGAAGGGCGTGCCGTTGCTGTCTTCGAAGTTGAAGAGGTACATGTACGGCGAGGGGTTGGACTGGCGCAACACACGGTACACGTCGAGGGGGCGGGCGTCGGTCTGCGCCTCGAAGCGGCGGGAAAGCACGAGCTGGAAAACGTCACCGTCGATGATGTTCTTCTTGGAGCGGGCGATGATGTCCTTGAAATCCTGGTCGCTCCAGGTGAGGGTGACATCCTCGCGGACCTTGCGGTTGACCTCGTCCACACCCGAGAGAATGGAGGTGGTGGCCGCGGCGCCGCGCTGCAGTCGCCGGAGCATGCTGTGCAGACGCGCAACGGCATCGTCGTAGGCGCCGTCGACGTTTTCGCTGGTGCCGTTGAAGTTAATGGCGTTGGCGACGAGCAGGACCGTGCCGTCCTGGTTGTCGTGAATGGCCATGTCAGAGACCATGTTGAGCGCGAACTCGGGCAGCTTAACGTCATCGGCGGGCGGGTTGGGCAGGTTCTCCCAGTGGCGGACAACATCCCAGCCGAGGTAGCCGACGAGACCGGAGGTGAGCGGCGGCAGGGTGGGGTCGGGCTCGGTGTAGAGCATCTGCAGGGTCTTGGCGATGGCCTCCACGGGGTCACCGTCGACGGGTGCGCCGGCGGGGGTGCGACCCTGCCAGTGAACAGCACCGTCAACGGTGGTGAGGGTTGAGCGGGAGGACGCACCGATGAATGAGTAGCGTGCCCACGAGGCAGACTCGCCCTCGGAAGAAATCGTGGCTGATTCGAGCAGGAAGGTGCCGTGGGCCGCCTCGACGGGCGCGCCCTGGTCGTCCTGGAGTACGAGGGATCGGTAGATGCCAATGGGGGTGAGCGAGTCGGCGAGGATTTTAATGTGGACGGGAATGACGCGGGTTCCGGCTGCGCGGGCGCGGAATTCTTCGCGCGAGGGGGTGATGGTACCCAAGTCCTGCATTACTGTACTCCTTTGGGGTGGGGTGACGCCGGTGGTGCCGCGATGCGTCGGGGTGGGTGGCGGGTTCTGTGTTCAGTCTACCCGCGGAGGTGTTGATTCGTGTTGGCCCGTGGCGTTGGGGGCCTGTAGCCGGACGGCGGGCGCGGCCCTCGTTGGGCCTGCCGGCTGCGGCAGGGATGATGCGGGCCGGCGCCTCCAAGCCTCAAGGGGCCGGAGGCGCCAATCCGCGAACGCCCTCAAGCCGCCGAGGGCGGCCCCACTACGGGGCGGGTGTGCCGTTAGGCGAGGTTCTTGAGGGTTGCCGCGGTCTGCAGTGCGGCGGCCGTTGCCTCATAGCCCTTGTCCTCGGTGGAGTTCTCCAGGCCAGCACGGTCCAGAGCCTGCTCCTCGTTATCGCAAGTGAGCACGCCGAAGCCGACGGGACGGCCGGTGAGCACGGAAACATCGGTCAGGCCGCTGGTTGCGCCCTGGCAGACGTACTCGAAGTGCGGGGTGCCGCCGCGGATCACGACGCCGAGCGCAACGATGGCATCGAACTTATCGGCGAGGCGGGTTGCGGCGACGGGCAACTCAAAGGTGCCCGGAACGCGCACGAGAGTGGGCTCAAGGCCGGCGTCGCGGGCGGCACGCTGCGCGCCATCAATCAGGCCGTCCATGACTCGGGTGTGCCAGCTGGCCGCAATGATAGCGAGCTTGAAGCCCTTGTAATCTTCGGGGTTGAGGGAGGTGTCTGCTGCGCCGACGCCGCTCATGGTGTTCTCCTTTGGTAGGTTGACTTGAAATAGTGGGGTGTCTGTTTTCCGGGATTCGCCGGGTTGTTAGTCTGCCGAGTTACCGACCGACCGGGTTGCTGGCCCGCTGGCCTGCCGCGTTAGGCACGCTCAAGCAGGTGATGCATTCGCTCACGCTTGGTGTGCAGGTAGTGGGCGTTCTCGACTCGGGCGGGAATCTCATCCGGAATCAGCTCGGTAACGCGCAGACCGAGGCCTTCGAGGGCCTCCTGCTTGGCGGGATTATTGGTGACCAGACGCATTTCGTGCACGCCGAGCTCCTGCAGAATCAGCGCCGCCTGCGAGTAGTCACGCATGTCGCCGTCCAGGCCGAGCGCGAGGTTCGCGTCGAGGGTGTCGAGTCCGGCATCCTGCAGCGCGTAGGCGCGGAGCTTGTTCACCAGGCCGATGCCGCGCCCCTCATGGTTACGCACGTAGACAAGGTACCCGCCGGTGCGGCCAATGATGCGCAGGCCGTTCTCCAGCTGGGGGCCGCAATCACAGCGGAAGGAGCCGAAAATATCGCCAGTCGCACACTCGGAATGGATGCGCACGGCGGGCACTCCCCCGCCCTCGTAGGGCACGGGGTTGCCATCGCGGTCGAGCGCACGGGCGCTGAGGTGCTCGGCGCCATCCGCGAAACGCCAGGCGCGCAGGCCGAACAGGCCGTTCGGGGTCGGTACGGCAACCTCCTCGGTGCTTTCAACCAGTAACGGGCTGGGGTTGGGCACCATGTCGAGGGGGCTGACGCGGTAGTTCTCGGCAAGATGCGCGGCCGTAGCGCGAGACTCAGCGCTCAGGCTCTCGGTGCCCGTCACCTGCGCGGTCACATGCTCGGCCGCGTTCATCGCGCCGCTCATGCGTTCTCCCCGGTCGAGGCATTCTGCGCCACGTACTTGATGAGGTCTTCGATAGAAATCATGGGCAGACCGTGCTCGGTGGCGAAAGCTCGCAGGGCGTCGAAACGCATCATGGAGCCATCGTCATGAACGACCTCGGCAATGACGCCCACGCCGGACAGCCCAGCTGCACGGGAAAGCTCCACAGCGGCTTCGGTGTGGCCGGGACGCTGAGCCACGCCGCCATCCACAGCACGCAACGGGAAGATGTGGCCCGGGCGGGTAATGTCCGCCGGGTTGGAGGAAGCATCGGCAAGAATCTGCACGGTGCGTGCGCGGTCCGCGGCGGAGATACCGGTGCTCACGCCGGAGGCCGCATCGCACGAGACGGTGTAGGCGGTGCCCTTGGGGTCCTCGTTGTTGGTGACCATGGGCGGCAGCTTCATCTCGTCGGCACGCTTGTTGCTCATGGGTGCGCACACCACGCCGGAGGTGTAGCGAATCATGAAGCCCATCAGTTCGGCGGTGGCGTGCTCGGCAGCGAAGATGATGTCACCCTCGTTCTCGCGGTCCTCGTCATCCACTACGACCACGGCGCGGCCGGCAGCGATAGCGTCCACCGCAGTCTGCACGCTGTCCAGAACGCTTGCGGCATCGGCGCGACGCGGCGCAACCTCCTCGGAGGAAGAAGCCTGGGGCGCGCCAGCGAAGGCGGTCAGGCGCTGCACGTATTTGGCGAGCGCATCGGTCTCAAGGTTCACACTGTCGCCAACCTTGAGCGCGCCGAGGTTGGTTGCCTTCAGAGTTTCGGGAATCAGGCCGACCTCGAACCATGCAGGGCTCTCGCCGGGAGCGGAAACCGCGGTGACGGTCAGGGACACACCAGAAACAGCGATGGAGCCCTTCTCTGCGAGCAGGGGTGCCAGCTCGGCGGGCAGGTAGAAACGCAGGGTGCTCCACGCCTCGTGGGGCGTGACGGAGGCGAGGGCGCCGACCGCATCCACGTGACCCTGCACGACGTGTCCGTCGAAGCGGCCGCCGGCGGGCAGGCAACGCTCCAGGTTGACGGTGTCTCCGGGGGTCAGGTCGCCGAGGTTGGTGCGGCGCAGGGTCTCGCCCATGGCGTAGGCGCGGAACTGACCGGGCTGCAGCTGGTCAAGGTCGATGGCGGTCAGGCAGACACCGTTGACGGCGAGCGAGCCGCCGTGCTCGAGGTCGGTGACGATATCGCCGGCGGTGAGGGTCAGGTAGGCTGCGTCGCTGCCCTCGATGGGGGTGATAGATTCTACGGTGCCGAGGGCGCCAATAATTCCGGTAAACATGTGGTTTCCTTTTCTCGCCGTCCGCCGGTTGTCGTCATTGAGGGCGACGGACGGCGATGGTTTGCTCTACGTATAACTATACGTATTTTTCGAATATTCTCAGTAGTCGGATGCGGGACGTGCCAGCATGCGAACCCGGTAGCGTTCGGTGAAGCTACCGAGCCCGCATCGCGGTGCAACAGATGACGGGTCTAAATCCAGTCTCAGCTAGTGCAACCTTGGCTAACCCAGCCGCGGTTCCGGCGCATGGCAGGCATCCAGCTTCGGCAGGGTACGCCGCTCCCCCGGTTCCTGTGCCGTTCCACGAGGTGCCGGCACCAGGTGGGTTGCGGTGTCATTGCCGAGCACGCGCACCGCCGGGAACATGCCCAGGTCGTCCAGTTGCAAGCGCGGCGCCTGAGCGAGAGTGTCCACAAGCAGACGGTACACGGCGCTCTTGCCCTGCCCCATGATCATGGGCGCACGGTACCAGACCATCTCGTCGATGAGGTCTTCACCGGCGAAGAGGCCGACCATGCCGGGGCCGCCCTCAATCATGAGGTGCCGCACCCCGCGGGTGTACAGCTCATCGAGCAGCTCGCGCGGGTCGTGGGTGAAGATCTGCAGGAAGTTCTGCGGGTCTGCCTCCACACCTTCGGGCGGGTTGAGGCCGCGAATCCTGTAGTTCTCGGGAATCTCGGTCTTGCCCATGACCACGCGCAGCGGCTGCTTCTCGAAGCGTTCCCCGTTGGCGTCGCGCGCGTCCAGGGTCGGGTCGTCCATGAGAGTGGTTCGGGTGCCAATCATGACGGCATCGGCGCGGTGGCGAATCAGGTGCCCATCAATGCGCGCGGCAGGACCGGTAATCCACTTGCTCGTGCCGTCAGCCGCCGCAATAAACCCGTCGAGCGTGGAGGCGCTCTTGGCGGTCACGAAGGGTCGGCATTCGGCGGCGGCGATGAACCAGCGCTCATTCAGCAGGTAGGATGCGTTCGCGAACTCCTCCATCGCATGCACGGTGACGCCCCGCGAGCGCAGGTAGGCGGCGCCTCCGGCGGCGTTTTCGGTGTCGTCGCTGTAGGCGTAGTAGAGTTCACTGATGCCCGCCTCGGCGACGGCGTGGGAGCAGGGGCCGGTGCGTCCGGTGTGATTGCAGGGTTCTAGGCTCACGTACATGCGGGCGCCGGTGAGGTCGGTTCCGGCGGCACGGGCGGCGGCGAGCGCGTCTGCTTCGGCGTGCGGGGTGCCTGCGCCTCGGTGGTAGCCCACGTGCAACAGGTGCCCGTGCGCATCGGTGATGACGGCTCCGACGAGCGGGTTCGCCCCGCGGATACCCTGGCGGGCGGCATCGAGGGCCAGGCTCATCGCCTCATCGTGGCTGAGTACCTGATCCGGACCCGGCAGGCTCAGGGTACGGGCGACGGGCACGCCGGCGAGGTGCCCGTACTCGGCGGCGGAGTAGTCCGCATCGTTGTGCGGCAGGTGCATGCTGGGGGCAAGCGTTGCAGGCAGGTAGCCCGTATCTTCGGGAATGTAACGCTCGTGCACGGCGCCGATGCGCTCGGGCAGGGTACCCGCCGGCCCCTGGGCTTCGTGCTGGCGGTTGATGGGGATCATAGCGTTTAGCCTTCCTTCTGCGATGCTACATTCTGCAAAACTACATTCTGCGCAGTGTTGCTCTTGGTTGCGACCTCGCATTCCGCCACGGAGTCCGCGGAGGCTAGGTCCGCCACATCCACGGTCACGTCTGGGAACTGGGTCTGCACGCGAGCCTTCTGCACCTCCAGGTTGCGGGTGCGCCACCAGACGAAGAAGCCGATCAGGGTGAAGCATCCGTAGAACACGTACATGAGGGAGGTCGCGTAATAGCCGGCGCTCCACAGTAGCGGCACACCAACCAGGTCAACGGCCACCCAGATGAGCCAAAATTCAACCCAGCCGCGCGCCATGCCGTAGGTGGCCAGCAGGGAGCCGGTGAAGATCCAGGCGTCGGACCAAACCGGCTCGTAAGAGCCGAGGGCACGAAAGACGGGGGTGAGTAGCAGGGTCCCAGCGACCATCGCGACGACGAGGCCTGCGCGTTCGGTGTTCGTTGCCCACTGCGGAATAACGGCGGCGCCCGCACTTGCGTTACCGCCGGAGGCGCGGGTTGCGCGCCAGCGGTACCAGCCCCAGATGGACACGGCGATGAACATGACCTGGCGGCCGGCCTGGCCGAGCATGGTCACGGGGTGGGGGCTACCGACGAGGGTGCCCAAAAAGACGGTGAGGAGTAGCAGATTGCCGAGGATTCCGACGGGCCATGCCCATACTTTGCGTCGCATGCCGCCCAGCGCCGATGCCAGGCCGAACGCGTTGCCGAGGACTTCGCGCACGAGGAGGGATTGGTCCCCCACGTGGATTTGTGCGTCGAAGAGCCACCGCAGAATGTCCATGATTCTTTCCTCTCGTGTGTGGACGTATTCCGGATGCGCGGGCGCGCATCTGCGGCGGCTCCGGGGAGAGGAACAGAACTCATCGGTTCCGGGCGCATCACGGGGTGGATGCGCCGGTTCCGGTGTGCGGGCAAGGTCTGCGAATCCTTCGGGATGCCACGATGGAACGCCGAATATAGCCTCCACTCGTTGTACCGCCGTGGGACACCGTTGGCGATTCCGCGAGGGGTGGGACTTGCCGTTTTCTGCTCGTGCTACCTTCCATCCAGACTGTACTGTCGGCACCGGATTTTCACCGGTTCGGCCGTCTGCCTGCTCGGGTGCTCGGTGGTTCGCTGCCGTATAAGCCGTATAAATAGCTGGACAGTGAACGCGAGTCGCTCAATGCGGGCGAAACGGTTCGCGGGCTGTGACCGCCGGTTCGGAATTTCACCGACCCCGGAGCACGATGACGCTTTTGATTATGCCACAGCGCGGACGGGGCACATATTTTCTCGCCGCCGGAATAAATTCCGTGACAAAATGACGTTTTTTGACGCTCCGTGACGGTTGACCACGCGTGATTCTGGGCTCATGGGGGAATCGGTGGCGCGGAATTTATCACGATTTAATAACGGCGGAGAGTGTCAAACAGACCAAAGTTTTGGGAGGCTATTTATGCAACCTCTACAGGGTGTTGAACGACTATCAATAACGCAATGACAAGGATTTATAACAATAAGGTTAAATTATTAGTTGAAGGTTTACTTTATGCCTGCTTTAAGGTTATTCTATCTACAGGAGCTCCCATCACCGATCATCCGGTTCCATGCGAGCATAGATTATTTTCGGACTCCTCCGAGCATTTCCTGCAAATCGCTGGCTCCTGCCATTGCGGCCCGCGCTCCGCAGGGGAATGCTTCACCATCGGAGGAGCGACCACTCCGATTCCTATCCGATGGAACCGGTATGGGAGCTTCCTTAAATCTTCCGGACGGGCATCTCGCCCCGAAGGGCATATACTCCCGTTTCTCTGCCAACGCCTACCGTGGTGCGAGACAGGGAACGCGGGAACCTTGCGGGATGGTTAATTCCCGCGCGCTCTGCATTGTCTTGTGGAGTGTGGTGTGTTTGGGTGGCGTATCTGCAGTGCCGGAGCGGATACGCCACCCGTTTTTAACCTGTAAAACCCTGCCCACCCCAAACTCAGGCGAGCTACACACGAATCCCAGCCCCATACCAATCCCATACACCCCAGGCCGAGGCGAGCTAGCCCGAGAAGGTAAACACGTAACAAGCATCTATCTCAACTAATCCGAGGGATAGGCGACCTAGAGGGCGTACCGGACACGCAAAGCGGGGGCTCCGTCCTCAAGGCGCCCCAGCGCCGCAGAGGGGGCACTCCCCCGCGAGCGGCGTCCGGTATGCACTCTCCCCAAACAACTACCCCACGGAACCCAAACCCCGCGAGCGGCGTCCGGTGTACCCTCTTAAACAACTAACCCGCAGAGGGGGGCACTCCCCCCGAGGGCATGAACCGGTATGCTCTCCTCTCACAAACGTATCCAAAACATAACGCTCCCCCATCTACAGACAGTAGATTGAGGGAGCGTTATGTCTATTTGAGGCTAGAACCTGAGGTATTAGTCCTCTACGGAGCGGAATGCTACGACCGCGTTGTGGCCGCCGAAACCGAAGGAGTTCGAGATGGCAACAATCTCACCGGCGGGCAGTTCGCGAGCCTCGGTGACAATATTCAGGTCAATCTGCGGGTCCTTGTTATCAAGGTTGATAGTGCAGGGTGCGATGCGGTGGTGCAGCGCCAGAACGGTCAGCACAGCCTCCAGGGCACCAGCACCACCGAGCAGGTGACCGGTCATCGACTTGGTTGCGGAGACAGCGATGTCCTTGGTGTGCTCACCGAAGGTTTCGTGGATTGCGGTTGCTTCGGGGAGGTCACCGGCGGGAGTGCTGGTCGCGTGGGCATTAATGTGCACCACGGTCTTGGGGTCAATGTTGCCGTCTTCAAGGGCTTCGCGCAGTGCGCGGGTTGCGCCGAGTGCAGCGGGATCGGGCGCAGTGATGTGGTAGGAGTCTGCCGAGACGCCGGTACCGGCGAGCTCTGCGTAGACGCGTGCGCCGCGAGCCTTAGCGTGCTCTTCAGACTCCAGGATGAGGGCAGCCGCACCTTCACCCATGACGAAGCCGTCGCGGTCGACGTCGTAGGGACGGGAAGCCTTCTCGGGCTCGTCGTTGCGAGAGGAGAGCGCCTGCATCTTAGCGAATGCCGCCATGGGCAGCGGGTGAATAGCCGCTTCGGAACCACCGACGATAACTACGTCGGCCTTACCGCTACGAATCATTTCGGCACCAAGCTGCATGGCTTCGGTAGAGGATGCGCATGCAGAAACAACAGTCTGAGCTGCCGCGCGTGCCTTAAGGTTCATGGAAACCGCGGCTGCATTACCGTTGGGCATGAGCATCGGCACGGTCATGGGCAGGACGCGGCGGGGACCCTTTTCACGGAGGGTATCCCAGGCGTCGAGGAGGGTCCACACACCGCCAATGCCGGTACCGAAGGCGACACCGGTACGGAGGGGATCGACTTCTTCAGCAGATTCGGCATCGGGGCCGGAGAAACCTGCATCTTCCCATGCCTCGCGGGCTGCAATGAGGGCAAGCTGTCCCGAGGGGTCGAGGCGCTTAGCTTCGACCTTGGTGAGGCGGCCGGATTCAAGGGGCTCAACGGCAAGCTGGCCGGCGATGTAGACCGGCAGGTCGTATTCCTGAACCCAGGGCTGATCAATCGTGGAGACACCGGAAACGCCCTTGGTGGCGTTTGCCCAGGTGGTGGGGACGTCGCCACCGATGGGGGTGGTTGCGCCGAGGCCGGTCACCAGCACTTTTCGAGACATTGTGGCACTTTCTCTTGGGTGGTTTTGTGGGTGGTTTATCCGGTGGTGTGTGGATAAAAACCTGTGGTCCCCGGGACGCTACGGTGCGCAGGCGCATTCGTAAGAGCCGGGGTATGCAACGGGGGGGGGGTACGATGATGCGGCGCGGACCGGTGAGAGCCCGCGCCGCGTCGGTCGCGTTACAGCTTAGGCTGCGTTTGCGATGAAGTCGACTGCGTCGCCAACGGTCTTGAGGTTCTTAACCTCTTCGTCGGGGATGGTAACTTCGAACTTCTCCTCGGCGTTCACGACGATGGTCATCATCGAGATGGAGTCGATGTCCAGGTCCTCGGTGAAGGACTTGTCCAGCTGAACGTCCTCAACCTCAACGCCGGTCTCTTCGTTAACGATCTCTGCCAGACCTGCGAGGATCTCTTCCTTGTTAGCCATTCAGGGGCTCCTTTTGTTATTTCGATGGTCGTCGCACCCACCAGGTGGGGGTACGCGTGCATTACCGAGTTTATCGTGTATACGCGGTGAACGCATGTGACAACTCGGAGTGTGTGGGGATCCGTGGGGATCCGGCTCGGGGCCGTTACGGAAGAACGACGACCTGAGCTGCGAAGGCAAGACCCGCGCCGAAGCCGATCTGCAGGGCGAATTTGCCGGAAAGTTCCGGGTTCTCCTTGAGCAGTCGGTGGGCTGCCAGCGGCACGGATGCGGCGGAAGTATTGCCGGCATCGACGATGTCGCGCGCAACGGCGACGGTATCGGGAAGCTTGAGGGTCTTGACCATCTGGTCGATGATGCGGGCGTTAGCCTGGTGCGGAATGAGAGCACCGAGCTCGTCGGGAGTGATGCCAGCTTCTTCCAGGGCCTTCTTGGCGACCTTAGCCATCTCCCAGACGGCCCAGCGGAAAACGGAGGGGCCATCCTGACGCAGGGTGGGCCAAATCTTCTCGCCTTCCTGGACGGGGTTGGCAACGAAGTCGCGGTTGCGAATATCGAGAAGGGAGTGGGTCATGCCGACGGTGCCCCAGCGGGATCCATCCGAACCCCAGACGGTGGGGGCAATACCGGGCTCGTCGGAGACGCCGACCACTGCGGCACCCGCGCCGTCGCCGAGCAGGAAGGAGATGGAGCGCTCGGTGTTATCGATGAAGTTCGACAGCTTTTCAACGCCAATCACGAGGACGTTCTTGGCGGTACCGGCACGCACGAGAGCATCCGCCTGGGCGATGCCATAGCAGAAGCCCGCGCAGGCTGCGGAAATATCGTAAGCGGGGCACTTAGAGCCAATAGCATCGGCGACGATGGTAGCCAGGGAGGGAGTTGCGTAAGGGTGCGAAATGGTCGAGATGATGACCGCTTCAATGTCTTCGCCAGCTACACCGGAGGACTGCAACGCGTCCTTTGCAGCACCAATGGCAAGGTCGGTAACGGACTGGTTCTCGCTAGCGCGGTGGCGAGTAATGATGCCGGTGCGCTGGCGAATCCACTCATCGGAAGAGTCAATGGCCTCGACAATGTCATCATTGCGGACGATGACCTCACCGCGGGCGGCACCATAGCCGAGGATGCGGGAGTAACGGTTGATTTCGTACTGCTTGAGGGTAGTCACGTATTCAATCCTTTATACTGTTGCGGCTCGCAGGCTGCGGGCTGCTGTCTATGGGGGTGAAGCTGGGTCGATGCCCGTACTTAGGCTTTGAGGGCGTCGAGGTCCTCGGGAGTGTTGATGGCGGTGCCGGGGACGCCGCGCATGGCACGCTTAGCCAGGCCGACGAGGGTACCGGCGGGGGCCACCTCAATAATGCCAGAGACTTCACGTTCAAGCAGGGTTGCCATGCACAAGTCCCAGCGCACCGGGCTGGTGACCTGCGAGACCAGAGTCTGAACAAACTCTTCACCCGAGGTAACAACGGAGCCGTCACGGTTGGTCAGAAGCAGCGAGCTCGGGTCGGAGACCTTAAGAGAGTCCGCAAATTCCTTAAGCGCGGGAACGGCGGGGGCCATAGCTTCGGTGTGGAATGCACCGGCAACCTTCAGAGGAATTACTCGGGTGCGGGCCGGCGGGTTGGCGGCAAATTCCTCAATGGCGGGGATGGGGCCTGCGGCAACAATCTGCCCGCCGCCATTGGAGTTCGCGGCAACCAGGCCTGCGGCAGCGATGGCTTCTCGAACCGTGTCCTCGACACCGCCGAGGACTGCGGCCATACCGGTCGGAGAGGCGGCGGCAGCCTCCGCCATGCCGTTGGCACGCACGCGCACGAAGCGCATGGCGTCTTCTTCACTAAACACACCAGCGAGGGCGGCAGCAGTGATTTCACCGACGGAGTGTCCGGCGAAGACGAGCTCTTCACCCTCGAGATCCTTGAGGGCAAGGCGACCGGTCACGATACCCGCTGCCACAATGAGGGGCTGAGCGATGGCGGTGTCCTTAATGGTTTCTTCCTCGGCTTCGGTGCCGTAGTGAATCAGGTCGATACCTGCTGCCTCAGAGAGTCGTTCCAGGTGCTCGCGCACCCCTTCAATCTCAAGCCAGGGGCTCAGGAAGCCCTTCTTCTGGGATCCCTGACCGGGGCAAACGAGTGCGCGCATGCGGTGCGACCTTTCTGGTTTTAGTACTCGTACGCGGCGCCGCAACGGGGGCGGCACCCTCAGATAATCTGTTACCTATGCTACCGCGTTCCATCGCTGTGCATAAAGTTTCAGCGTAAGTTGAACGGTGTATAGCTTAGAGCGAACGCAACCCGCCCATATATAGAGACAGCCACGTGCTACTCGACAACGCGCTATTTGGAGCATCCCTCCCCCGCCGATTAAGCCCGCGGGTGCGCGCGGGCGTAGGTTTCGGCCAGGCGTCGCATCGACACGTGCGTATAAATCTGCGTTGTCGCAAGCGATGAGTGCCCCAGTAGCTCCTGCACCGAGCGGATATCGGCCCCACCATCAACCAGGTGGGTCGCTGCAGAATGACGCAGAACGTGCGCGCCAGAGGCCTGTACGTTCTCCACGGTGCGCATCAGACGTGTCAGGTCCTCACGAATCTGACGGCTATTGGCCCGCCCACCGCGAGGCCCAATGAACAGAGCCGTCACCCCGTTCGCACCCTCAGGAATCCACTGCGGGCGCCCCTTCGAAACCCAACGGTTGAGGGCTTTGAGAGCCGGCGTTCCCAGCGGAACCACTCGCTCCTTGTTACCCTTGCCCAGCACACGCACCGTCTTATTCACGCGGTCGATGCTCTGCAGGTCCAGGCCGGTGAGTTCGGAGATACGCATTCCGGAGGCGTAAAGAACCTCAACAACAGCCTCCAGGCGCAGCAGACGAGGGTTCAGGGGATCCTCAGCCCGCTGCCGCTGAACGTTTTCGATGAGCTGGCTCATCTGGTCCCGGCTGAGCACGGGCGGCAGGTGGCTCTCACGCTTGGGGGTGCGCATACCGCGCATAGGGTTGGCCTGCACGAGCTCTTCCTCCTGTGCCCAGGAAAAAAAGGTTCGCAGGGTCGAACCCCGACGGGCCACGGTTGAGCGGGCCGCACGGCGCAGGTGAAGCGAGCCGAACCATTCGCGAATGAGGGAGGCATCGATACTGTCCACATGCCGCACGCCGCGACGAGCCGCATAACCGAAGAACCCCTCCAAGTCGGAGACATAGGATCGGATAGTTTCTTCAGAACGATGCTTCTCGTAACGCAAGTAGCGTTCGAAGCGTTCGATAACCGGGCGGAAAACCTCACCGGAGACGCCCAGGGCCGACTCACTGTTTGCCAATTCACCTGAGGCCTGACCCTCCGGCTCCTCCAGGGGGCGGGTGTAGACAACGGGAAGCGTGGTCGAGGAAGCGTCCCCGCCCGTGCCAGGCTGCACAGGATGCGGTAACTGGTCCATAGCTTCTCCTCTCGACCTTTCGGGCAACTACAGTAATCACCGGTGGACGGGTACCACCGCATGCCTACCAGCGGATTGCGTGGTGTAGCGGATGGCCCTGTGTGCCGGGGCACAACGGCGGAACAAACCGGTTCTCCCCATTCTAAGCGTTGACGTACTCTACAGGCCTACCCGAACCTACACCGCAGGTGGGCAACGTAAGACGCAAACCACAGCATCGAGATGAAGTCCGGGACGGGAGAGCCCCCTCCCTCCGACCATCTTCTCAGGCTCCCATCTTCGGGCGAATCTTACGCCAGCTAGTGCCGCTGCTCTCGGCCAAGCCCAGTCGTTCCAGCTGAGCGAGGTCCATCATGACCTCTCGAGCACCCATCCCCAGAGCACTGGCGATATCGTCCACCCCGCGGTATGAACGCAAACCCAGGTTATCCCACACCCTTCCCTGCCGTTCCGTGAGCTCGTCAAGAACAGTGGAGGCTGCCGACACCTCGGCGTCCCAGTCTCCTGAATGTTCCGCACCAAGCTCGTATCCCGCAGCGGCATCGTACTCCAGCAGGTCGGCGGCTTCCGTCAAAATCTGAGCGAGGCCGTCACGTAGCAGACGGTTCGTACCCACCGAATTGGGTGAGTTAATCTGCCCTGGCACAGCCCAGAGGGGACGACCGATTTCGAGAGCATGGCGTGCGGTGTTCAGCGCCCCGGAGCGCCAACGAGCTTCAACCACAACCGTGTGCCTGGCCAGACCCGCAATGAGCCGATTACGTTCCAAGAACCGCCAACGGGTCGGAGTGTTACCGATACTCACCTCACTCATAATGAGCCCCCGCTCAACAATGCTTCTGAGCGTATCGCCGTTCTGAGCCGGGTAAAGACGATCCAGGCCGCCAGCCATGAACGCAACGGTGGGTAGCTCAGCAATGCTGTGGGTGAGGGCCGCACGGTGTGCCGCAATATCGATACCCATCGCGCCTCCAGAAATCACGAGGTAACCTCGGCGGGCGAGCTCGGCGGTCAAGTGAGTGGTCGCCTCACTACCGTAAATGCTGGGATCTCGCGAACCCACCAGGGCCACACTCGGCAGATTCGCAAGGTTAAGCAGGTGCCTCGAATCCCCCAGACACCACAGACCGTAGGGTTGCGCAGGGCCCAGGTCCCGGAGCTGCCCGGGCCAAAGCGAGTCTGCCGGGGTCACGAGCCAGGCACCGAAGGTAGCAGCCATATGGGCTTCAGAAGCCAAGGTTCGTTCCATACGACGGTTCCAACGCAGGCGGCGAGTTGCGAGTTCAGCGCGGAAGGTATCGCGGTCCATCTGGTGTTCCCCGGGACGATAGTAGTCACACGCGTTCGTCATGGACCGGTTGCTCTTCCGGTCAACGATACCGGTGACCCCTCGCAGAAAATCACCAATCTGAGGGTCTGGTTCACCACACTCCCAAATCTCCGACGGCACCCTTTCGCCGGTGAGCAGGTAATACACCGCGAGGGGCGTTCCCAGGGAAGCGAGCGCCTCAACCACCAGCTCATCAGCAGGCTCTGCGTAGCGCATCAGCTGGGCGGTGCAGCAACGCACGTATTCGCGGCATGCGGCATCAAGCTCTTCGGGGCTGAGGTCAGGATTGAACAGCGGAGGCGGCCCATCGGATTCTTCGTTCGCGGAAACTCCAGCGGGATTCTCAGTCTCAGATTCCTCTTCCCCGGCCTCAGTCTTCTGAGGGTCACCTGTAGCTTCCTCTGCGCTGTGCTCCCCCACGACCGCCGAAGACTCTGTGGCTGTCGAAGGCTCAGTATCCATCGAAGGCTCAGCGTTCATCAAAAGTCCTGTAGCCATCGGCGCGCCGGGGCCTGCTGGTTCTTCTTGCCCGTCCTGCGGATTAGGGAGGTATGCCGGGTTGAGACACGCTGCAAGATACCCCGGCTCGCGCGCGGCACTGTAGGGACTCGGCGAGGGCTCATTCCCGAGGGAAAGAATATGCTGGGATCGCCAGCTAGTTAGGACGCGCAGGTCAAAGTCCGCTTCCAGAGCAAGTTCCCCCTGAACGTATTCCCGTCCCTCCGGCTTCGTTCCGGCCACGGCGTGTGATGCCGCCTCCCGGACGCTATTTCGTTTCGTGCCGCGATGCGCGGCGGCAGAGTATCGATTTGTGGTTGAGGTCATTATCTTTCTCCCCTATCATCATTGATTTCTGCATCTTGGTTTGTGTACATCATGGGTCAGTGCAGCTGCCCCTGTTGGCGCAGGAACAGGGCCACGTCCAGGTGCTCCCGGCTCGGGTAGGCGGCCCCATCCAGGTCGGCCAACGTCCAGGCGATGCGTAGCACCCGGTCGTAGCCGCGCGCCGTCAGGCTCCCCCGGTCAACTGCGGCGTTGAGCTCACCGGTGAGTTTTGCATCCAGACGGAGCGGCCCGCGCAGAATCTTGCCGTTCATCTCTGCGTTTGTCTTCAGACCGTAGGGTTCCAAACGCTCGCGCTGAGCCCCGCGGGCAGCCATCACGCGCTCACGAATCTGTGCCGAGCTCTCATTTACCTGACCTCCTGCAAGCTCCGTGGACGAAACCTTCGGGACCGTCACATTGACATCGATACGATCCACGAGCGGCCCGGAAAGACGCCCGAAGTAGGCGCGCCGTTCCCGGGGTGCACAGGTGCACTCGGTGCCAAGCCCCACGTTCATGCCGCAGGGGCAGGGATTAGCGGCGAGGATGAGCTGAAAGCGCGCCGGGTATGTGGCTGATGCGGTAGAACGGTCCAGGGTTACGACCCCGGATTCGAGGGGTTGGCGCAGGGAGTCAAGGACTGTGCGTTTGAATTCGGGAGCCTCATCGAGGAAGAGCACGCCGCGGTGTGCTTTAGACACGCATCCGGGTCGAGGAATACCGCTACCTCCTCCCAGAATTGCCGGCGCTGAGGCGCTGTGATGCGGGGCCTCAAAGGGAGGCTCACGCACCAGTTCGTTGAGGGCCTCCCCCGCCGAGCAGAGGGAACGGATAGCGGTCACTTCCATTGCCGCATCGTCATCCAGGGGCGGCAGGATGCTCGGCAACCGCTCGGCCAGCATGGTTTTGCCCGAACCGGGAGGGCCGGTGAGGAGCATGTGGTGCCCGCCGGCCGCAGCGATTTCCAGGGCGAAGCGGCCCTGCGCTTGGCCGGCTACGTCGCTCATGTCCGAGGGAATTCCCGCGTTTTTCTTGGGGAGGGCCTTCTCCTCGGGGTTCGGGGCGGGCGGGTAGGTCAGCTTCTGCGTCTGTGCGCCCAAGGCCGCGAACACCTCGGCCAGGCAGCGGAATCCGCTCACCTGCGCACCGGGGATGAGGGCCGCCTCTTCTGCGTTTTCAGCGGGGACGATGACCCGGTGGTGCCCGGCAGCAACCGCGGCTTTCACGGCGGGCAAGATACCCGGAACCGGGCGAATCGCCCCGTCGAGGCCCAGCTCTCCCAGAAACACGCTGTCTCCGCTCGGATGCAGCTTCTTCTCGGCCTGCAGTGCGGCCACCACAATGGCCAAGTCGAAGGCCGATCCGCGCTTAGGCAGGGTCGCCGGAGTCAGGTTGACGGTGAGTCGATGCTGGGTCAGGGTAATTCCGGTGTTCTTGGCGGCAGAACGAACACGTTCTTTGGACTCGTTGAGAGCGGTATCAGGAAGTCCCAGCAGCACGAAACCGGGAAGGCCCTGCGAGATATCGGCCTCAACGTCCACAACGTGTCCACTCAGACCCACGAGAGCTACGGAGTAGGTGCGTGAGAAGCCCATTACGCCACCCCCTTCAGGTGTTCGAAGGTCAAGGTTTCGCAGGTTCCGGTTACCGCAATCGCGTCGATGCGAAAGCGCGCGAAGTCCAGGCTCTCGCGCAGGCGACACCAGAGAATCGCCAGGGCGCGGGTACGGCGTGCCTTGTCGCGGCTGATGGCGGCAAAGGGATGCCCAAAGTCCTCGGTGCTTCGGGTTTTGACTTCGATAAAGACGAGCTCGTCGTCGGGGTCAATCGCGACAATATCGATTTCGCCGCGAATCTGTTCGTGCTCCAGCCCGGCGGGCGGTCGCCAATTACGGTCGACAATGCGGTAGCCGTTCACCTCCAGGATGCGACTGACCACTTCTTCGCCCCAACGGCCGACACTGTGGGCCCGGGGCAGTGCCCGCGGGGCTGCGGCGGGGTTCGTCCGGGCGCGTGCGCCTCGCGCACGTCTGCGGGGCGCATCCGCAGATTCGTTTGTTCGGGGCATCTGTGGCGTGATGCTCTGAGGTTCGGGGGTCACGATTCCCTCCCACGGTAGATGGCTTGGTTGTGCTTCTACTGTGCCCGGGCGAAACGGGCCGAGGGCTCGGAGAGAAAAAACTGTGGATAACCTCGGCCGCATCGCGGTAAGAGAGGTTATCCACAGCTTCTTATTTGAAATTTTAGGGGTATTTTTTCAAAAACCGGTCGACGGGAACGTCATATACACGCCGAATGCCGGAATGCTAGGCGTTAAAATCCGGCATCTCGGGGACCGTAAACTCCTGATTGGGCAGACGCTCCTCCACGTTCACATCACGCACCGAGTAGGCGTGCACTTTCTTCACAAAGCGGTTGGAACGGAACACATCCCACACCCAGACATCGCTCATGAGCACCTCAAAGTAGAGGGTGCCCTCCTGCACGTGCGGGGTCACGTCCACCTGATTTGCCAGGTAGAAGCGTCGGTCGGTTTCCACCGCGTAGCTAAAGAGCGACATGACGTCCTTGTACTCGCGGTACAGCGCCATCTGGGCGTCTGTCTCGTAGTTTTCGAGGTCTTCTGCGCTCATGTTCCTCCTACAGTCGTTCAAGGCTGTGTGTACAGTTCAGGTCTCCCCAGCGGGTATCTCACCAGCATTGCGGGGCACCCCAATCAATACTCGGACCCCTCAGCGGTGCTCCCTCCTCCTAGCGTTCGGGGCTCTTCTCCCCGGATGCACGGGCCCGCTGCGCGGCCGCTATCTGCTCGGCGGTGGCCGGCAGTGACCAGGACAGGCGGTGCATCGGGCTGGGGCCCTGCGCGCTGATTGCCTCGCGGTGGGCGGCCGAGCCGTAGCCCTTGTTCTTTGCCCAGCCATACCCCGGGTGAACCCTATCGAGGGCCACCATCAGCTCGTCTCGCTCAACCTTCGCGACCACCGAGGCCGCTGCGATTGAGGCGCACTTGTAGTCACCCTTGATGACCATGGTCACGGGCATAGCCGCGGGTTCCCCTACCCCTTCCCAGGCTTCGGCCAGCAGGGTATCGTAACGCGCCTGTGCCGGGTCCGGTGCCAGCGCACTGAACAGGTCCTCCTGCGGAGGGGTGATCCAGTCGTGCTTACCATCCAGCAGGGCGGCGTCGGCGCGGTAGCCTCGACGAGCCAGGGAAGCCAGGGCTCGCTGGGCGGCGAGCCGCAGCGATAGGGTCATGCCCAGCGCATCCACGTCCTGCGGGTTCACGTGGCCTACCTCGACGGCACACCAGCGGCGGATCTCGGGGACCATGGATTCGCGGCGCGCGGGCGAGAGGGCCTTGGAGTCAATCAACCCGCCCACTTCGAGAGTGGCATCCGGGGTGAGGATTGCGACGCCTACAGTGACCGGGCCGGCCATGGAGCCGCGGCCCACCTCGTCGATGCCTGCCACCGCGCGTGCCCCTGCTTCGAAGAGCTGCTTCTCATGTTCCAGGTCGGCAGCGGGCTTTGGTGCCCGAGGCTTCGCGGGTTTGGGTTTCTCCGCTTTTGCGGGTTCCTCTGCCTTTGCGCTCACCGTCACGGTGCCTCTCCTACTTTTCGGGGGTCGAGGTCGGGGAAGGAACCGAGGAGAACACGGAGCTCTCGTCGGTGAGCAGACCAAAATGGTTCAGCGGCCAGGCCACCACGAAGACGTTACCCTGAACGTCGTCCTTCGAGATGAAGGCAGTGCCGTCAGAGATGTGGTAGCGAGAATCCGCGGAATTGCTACGGTGGTCACCCATCACGAAGTACTTGCCCTTAGGCACGGTTACCTTAAAGGCCAGCTCGGAGGGCTGGTTACCCGGGTACAGGTACGGCTCGTTAATCTCCACGCCGTTGACCTTGATCTTGCCGTTGCCGTCGCTCTCCACCACGTCACCGGGGGTACCAATAACGCGCTTGACCAGGAAGTTCGAAGAGGTATCGGGCAGAATACCTACGAAGGAGAGGCCTTCCTTAATGGGGTTGGCGCTCTTCTGGGTGGAGGGAATCCAGCCCTGAGAATCCTTGAACACGATGACGTCACCGCGCTTGGGTTCATTGAAGTAGGAACCCGCTACGTTAATGAATACGCGGTCGTTAACCTGCAGGGTCTGCTCCATCGAGCCGGAGGGAATGTAAAAACCACGCAGCAGAAAGGTCTTAATCAGGAACGCAATAATCAGGGCGTAGAGAACCACGGTACCGCCCTCGCGCACCTGAACCCAGGCCCATTCACCCAGGCGGTCCTCTTCACGAGCCTTAGCGAAGGTTAGCTCGGCCTGTTCGGCACGCTTGGCCTTGCGACGCTCCTTGGCGGTCATGGTCGAGGGGTCTTTAGGCTTCTCCTCGCTCTTTTCCTCAGCCTTCTCGGCGGTCTTGTCAGCAGTCTTATCCGCGGTGGATGCTGCACCCTCCGCTTCTTCCTTCGAATCCTCGCTATCCGTTGCTTCAGGCTGAGCGGATGCGCTCGCCGCCTCAACATCGGCGGGTCGAGCTTCGTCTACACGGGGGTTCTCAACCTCTTCGGAGGAGGCCAGCTCGACCTGTTCACGCTTCTTCTCTTCGGCCAGACGTGCGGCGTACTCCTCCATCTCGCGGCGCTCGCGGCGGGATTGGGGCTTATATCCCTCAGGATAGGGGCTGTTGTTCGCAGTCGTCTTATCATCTGCCATGCTGAAGAGCCTTTCGTTTGAGAGATATATAGGCCAACCTGAGTGAGGCGGTACCTAGCTATTGTAACGAGAGCACCAGCACTGCCGCCTCTTTGACTCGTCAAGTGATGTTTCGTTGGGTTCTACAGCACGTCAGCAGAAGGGCAGAGAGTGTGCTCCACAGCTCGTATCTTGCCCGGGGCTTAGGCACCGCATCACTGCATCCCGGGTGCTCACCCGGATACGCAAAAACCGCCCCACATTCCGCACGGGTGCGGATGGGAGCGGCTTGCAGCAGAATTCTGAACCGATAAAGATTAGAACTCGCGCTTCTCGCGGATACGAGCAGCCTTACCGTGGCGGTCGCGCATGTAGTACAGCTTTGCACGACGGACGTCACCGCGGGTCACAACCTCAATCTTCTCGATGGAGGGAGAGTGAACGGGGAAGGTACGCTCAACACCAACGCCGAAGGAAACCTTACGGACGGTGAAGGTCTCGCGAACGCCTGCACCCTGGCGGCCAACGACGAAGCCCTTGAAGACCTGGATACGGTGGGTCTTACCTTCAACGATCTTAACGTGAACGTTCAGGGTGTCACCGGGGCCGAAGGCGGGGACGTCGTCACGGAGGGACTTCTTGTCGAGGAAGTCAAGAGTCTGCATAGTGTAGATCTCCAGAGCCATCTGCCGCAGGTCAAATAGACTCAGATTGCTCTGCCCCACAGCGGGGCAGAAAACCTCATGCTTCGAACAGGATTGGTGCCCGAAGGTGTGCCTCGTTGGTCGCTCTCCCCCCTGCGGCAGGGGCGTGCCCGACGGCAACACAGTTTTTCATTATCCCAAGGCTCTCGCCTTTATGCAAGCATGGGCGACAACTGTTAGAAGGGAACCTCGTCACTTTGGGATAGGCCACCTTGAGGCGGAGGAGCAGTCTGTACTCCCGCAATCTGCAGGCCAGCGCTCTGAGCCGCCGTATTCGGAGTCTCGACATTCTGCGGCACATTCGATACCGCACCCAGCGGCATATTCTGCGGCGTGTCCAGCGGGGTTCCCTCGTGGAACGTGCGCTTCTCCACAGTGCGAGCAAATGAGCTAGTACCGTAACTCAAGTCGTGACCGATACCCTGCGCATCAATCTCCACCGTGGTTCCCTGGGTGCCATCCTCACGATTCCAACGGTTGATGCGCTGGCGCCCGCTGACGACGAGAGGCTGTCCCTTCTGCACCGAGGCAGCAATGTTCTGTGCCAGGCGGCGATAGGCTTTGATGGTGTACCAGTTGGTTGTTCCCTCCTTCCAGGTTCCGGTGGAATCCTGCCAGCGAGGGGTGCTGGCCAGGCGGAAGTTCACGACAGGCACGCCGTTCGGCAGGGCCGCCAAAGTCGGGTTGGACGCGGTAAATCCGCGGATTACGATAGTGTCGCTCACGATATCTCCTATGATTTCTCGGGGCTAAAGCTCGGAGTTAAAGCCCTTGTGTCAGCTCAGCTGAACCGATTGAGGCGCCGCTACTACTCAAGCTTCCGCCTAGTGTTCTGCCCTACCGAGCCGGGCCGGCAGGTTAATCCGGTCGGCTCTTCGGGTAGGTTTTCTTCTACTGTGCCGCGTGCATTGCCTCCGGGTTCCGCCCCTCGCGCATCTGTGGATAATTCGCCGTCGTATCGCGTTACCGTTCTACCTGTGGATGGGATATTTGAATGTTTAGGGTGATTTTTTCAAAAACCGGCGAGAGGAATCGTGATTGGAACGAATTATGACACCGCCACTGCCCCTCGCTCCCCACCCCTCAGAGGCGAACTAATTCACGACAAACGAGTTACCTTTTGTGTCGCAAGCCCTCTATCCTTGATGGAGCGGCGCCCCGCCGCATTGACCGACATTTGACCGACACACCGTGCTACCCCTGGAGTTTCCGTGAGCAAAAAGCCCATGAACAGCAACGACCTGCCCTCGCTGCAGGATCTTCAGCGGATTCAACGCAACCTGCCCAAGCTCCCGGAGTCCATGGACCCGCGGAAGAAGCGCCTCATCTACGGCATGCTGGCCCTGCTGGCCGTCATTCTGCTGGTTGTCGGCATGATCTACGTAAGCAAGCACGGCACGGGTGGTCTCTTTGGGTCGGAGTCTTCGACCTCCACCACCGACGATGATGACGCCAACGTAGCAACCGAGACGCTCTCCGAAGTCAAAAACCCGTACAAGGCTGTTGACCCCGCCACCGCGCTCGCACCGGATCTAGCCACCGCGAAGAGCGAGCTGGCCTCGCTACAGGTGAAGGACCGCGCTTCCAAGACCGGATACTCTCGTGAACAGTTCGGCCCCGCCTGGGATGACGTGGACGGCAACAAGTGCAACACCCGTGACGACATCCTGCGCCGCGACCTGACCAATGTTCGTTTCAAGGTCAAGACTCACGCATGCACCGTCATTACCGGCACCCTGGCAGACCCGTACACCGGTAAGACCATCGAGTTCAAGCGCGGCAAAAAGACCTCTTCGGCTGTGCAGATTGACCATGTGGTGGCTCTTTCGAACGCGTGGCAGACCGGTGCACAGGATCTGACCGCGGAGCAGCGCCGTCAGCTGGCAAATGACCCGGAGAACCTGCTTGCCGCGGATGGCCCGGCCAACCAGCAGAAGTCGGATGCGGACGCCTCCGAATGGTTGCCGAGCAACGCCTCCTACCGCTGCACCTACGTGGCTCGCCAGGTGCATGTGAAGGCCAAGTACAAGCTGTGGGTAACCGCCGACGAGAAGAAGGTTATGGAACGCACACTCAACTCGTGCAAGGAAACGAACCCCGCCAAGAAGTAGCGCAGAGAACCCCGTAGCTTTGCGGTAATAGAAAACCGCCCCGCACCCCCGTTGAAGGGTGCGGGGCGGTTTTCTTGTACGGCGCCCCAGGAGGGAATCGAACCCCCGACCAAGAGATTAGAAGGCTCCTGCTCTATCCTCTGAGCTACTGGGGCCTTCCTCTAGGGTACACGAGTCTGGGCGGTTCCCTGCACGTTTAGATGCATACGGGGACCGTCGGGGCCGGAATGCGCGGGGGAGGTTAGCTCCGCGCGGAGCCGGTCAGCGCCTCGCGCTCTTGCTTCTTTGCCTCGCGGCGGCGAGCGCGGCGGCTCGATGCACCTGGGAACAGCTGCCACCACAGGCGAATCGCGGTGCGGCGCACCTGCGTGGGGCGGAAGCTCACGTACACCATACGGCGGGTTGCCGGGTCAAGGACCATAAGGTACACGATGTAGCCCAGGCAGACCACCGTCGCGATGAGCCGGCCCATGTCCTGGTTGAAATCACGCAGATAGGGCGAAACGTTCAGCTGGTCGCTCACGCCGTACGCCATGAAGAACAGCGTGGTGATGAAGTACCACATGAGCTGGAAGTGCGAGCGCAGGCCGGTCGCGGCAAGCATCGGGATGGCCCAGAGCAGGTACCAGGGCTGAATCATGGGGCTACACAGGAGCATGAACAGGATGGCCAAGCTGGCGTGGCGCACAATGTTGCGGTCGCGTCCAACGAATGCCATCGAGAGTGCGCCAAGCATACCGATACCTTTACTGAGGGTTTCGAGAAGCTGGCGGATAACCTCGAATGCGTCGCCCTGTATGAAGAGGGATGCGGCGCCGATTATCAGGCCGAAGGGGGTGTACCAGATGTACTGGCCGCCGGTCGTGGACAGCGCCTTAATCCAGCCGAATTCGAGGCCGGTAGCCCAGCCCATGACAGCCATCTCGGCAAGTAGGAGCACGCCAGAGAAGGCCCAGAATACGAACTTACGCGGCCAGGAGGCGTTCTTGCCAGCCCAGAGCAGACCTACGAAGGGTAGTACCACGAGAGCAAGGGGCTTGACCGCCACGCCAAGGGCTACAAAGGTCACGCCGAGCGGGCCGCCCCATCGGGTGTTGCGGTAGCGTTTGGCGTAGTAGAGACCGCCAATCATGAACATGGTCATGAGCGAGTCGTTGTGGCCGCTGGCGATGAATGATGCGATAAACAGCGGGTTTGGGCCGATCTGCCAGAGGGCACGAGCCTGGTTAAAACCGTGTGCCTTGGCGAGCTTTGCTACGTAGAAGAGGATGCCGATGACCGCGAGCACGGAGAGCAGGCGGAAGTAGAAGAGGGAGAGGTCGATGTTCTCCCCCGCCAGGCGCACAACCCACTCTTCGAGGGTGAGAGAGACCGGACCGTACGGCGGCGGCGACTCGGCCCACATGGGATCCGCACCGTTCTGCATGAAGTTCGAGATTTCGGAGACTCCGTGCTTGTACGGGTTCAGGCCGTGCGCCATGACCATGCCCTGCCCGTAGTAAGAGAACATGTCACGGCTGTAGATGGTGAGGGCAAAAATCTGCGGAAGAGACCAGCTGATGGTGACGGCAATCATCCACCGCAGGGCGTTGGGTTCATTCCAGTCGCCCATTTTCTGGTAGATGCGTAGCCATTCACGGCACATAATCATGGCGCCGAGGGCCAGCAGAATGATGCCGGTGATGACCCATGTGGCGTCGAATCTGATGGCGCGAATCAGGTCGTAGCGCCAAAAGTTGGAGCTGTCCGAGAGCCAACCGACAGTGTAGGACCCCAGAGTGACCATGATCGAGCCGATGGTGCCAATGACGAGCGTTCGCAGACGGTGGTTATTGACGTAGTCCAGCAGCCGAGGTGAGAGGGGCGCGTCGTGTGCTCTGGCGGAGGCGAGCCGGTGTGTGGGCTCTTTACGTGAGCGCATTACTCCCTTTCTGTATGCGTCGTCTCTTTGGCTCTTATCATACCCGAGCGCCCTGTCGAAGCCCTGCGGATTCGGGTATCAGAGCACGACGTGGACGGCCCTTCGACACGTTCCGCTACGCTTCAAAACGTTCCGACATGCGAAGGAGCAGGCGGGCGCGAATGGGGGTAGAGTTGGAGTGTGAGTATTTCTAGTGAACGTATTGTTTGGATTGACTGCGAGATGACCGGCCTTGACGTGGCTAATGACGCCCTGATTGAGGTGGGTGTTCTGGTCACCGATGCCGACCTCAATGTTTTGGGTTCGGGCGTGGAGTTCGTCATTAAGCCCGGCGACGAGTCCCCCGCGGGTGCGGTGGAGAACATGAATGACTTTGTGCGTTCGATGCACGAGTCCTCGGGTCTGATGGATGACCTCGAGAACGGCGTGTCGATGGATTACGCCCAGGAGCAGGTGCTCCGCTACGTGAAGAAGTATGTCCCCGTGGCGGGCAAGGCGCAGCTGGGCGGCAACTCGGTGGGTATGGATAAGCGCTTCCTGGAGCGTTACATGCCAAAGGTGATGGACCACCTGCACTACCGTGTGATTGATGTGTCCACGATTAAGGAGTTGGCTTCGCGCTGGTATCCCGCCGCTCGCCACAGCGCCCCGGTGAAGACCGGCCACCACCGCGCGCTGGGCGATATTAAGGATTCTATTGACGAGCTGAAGTACTACCGTCGCGCAATTTTTGTGGAGCAGGGCCCGGATTCCGTGGCCGCCGCTAAGATTGCCCGCGAGGTTGAGGCTGAGCGCGCCGAGCTGGAGGCGAAGGCCGCCGAAGCTGCCGAGTCCGAGTAGGAACGGCACCTGATTCGGTGTAGCCGTGCACTGAGGATGCGCATCCTGCGGGCCCGTGAGGATGTCTCGGGGGTGCGCATCCGGTGTGTTTCGAACCCGAATTTGAATTGTAACGAGCATCACTCTATCTCAGCTTGGCAGGGTTCGCGAACTCATGTAAAGTAGTACCCGTTGCACATCGCAAGGGAAACCAAGCGAAGCACATGGTGGTCGTAGCTCAGTTGGCAGAGCGCCTGGTTGTGGTCCAGGAGGTCGCGGGTTCAACCCCCGTCGATCACCCCGATGGAAAGGGTCGTTATGGTTATCCGTAACGACCCTTTCGCTTTGCCCTCGGCTCGTCAGGCCATATGTTGCCTCAGCTATTCCGCATAGAAGCTACTTATTACGCCGACGAACCCTCACACCAAACCTCTAAACCAGTGAGCAGGAACAAGAGCATACTCCGCACCTTCACGCGAAAGGTGCACCCGGCACGTTCCCACTCCACAGTTCCCGTTCAACACAAGCAAAGGATGATTTCCGTGGCTATTCGCCCCATCGTTATTCACGGCAACCCCGTTCTGCACCGCCCCGCGGCACCCGTCACCGAGTTTAATGATGAGCTCAAGGAGCTCGTGGCTGACATGTACGAGACCATGGACGCATCCAACGGTGTGGGCCTGGCGGCACCGCAGATTGGTGTGGGCCTGCGCATCTTCACCTACAAGATGGAGAACGAGGACGGCGTTCCCCCGCGCGGCTGCATCATTAACCCGGTGCTGACCCTGGGTAAGATTTCCACCGCCGACCCGGACCCGTACGAGGAAGAAGAGGGTTGCCTGTCCTTCCCCGGTTACGGCTTCCCCCTCAAGCGCGCCGCGTGGGTCACCGTGAACGGCCTTGACGAGCACGGCAACCCCGTCCACTTCGAGGCGACCGGCTGGTTCGCCCGTTGCATGCAGCACGAAACCGACCACCTGGACGGCAAGCTGTACGTGAACCGTCTGAACAAGAAGTGGGCCGGCAAGATGAAGAAGGTCGTGAAGAAGGAAGGCTGGACCGTCGACGGTAACTCGTGGATGCCGGGCGTGGATCCGGACCCCTTCGGCCACTAATCACGGGCTCTCCCAAAGGCCAGGCAGGCCTCCCGCAAAGCTTTAAAGCGAAGACCGCGAACGCGTTAGAAAATGCGTTCGCGGTCTTCGCTTACCATCTGCGGATGGTGACGTGAAAACGGGTCATCCTATGAGCCGGGTTCTGTCTAAAACGCCGTCCGAAGGGGCGTTTCGAGGCAATCATCTATCTAGAACGTACGTTGCCGCACGTCTCAAGCAGCCTACCCGAATACGCACCCTGAGAATCAGGGTTCGGGCGCACTACCCTACCATGGCGTATTCTGTTTGACCTTGCTCCGAATGGGGTTTACCTAGCCGGGCACGTCACCGCGCCCGCTGGTGGTCTCTTACACCACCCTTTCACCCTTACCGCGGCGAACCGTGGCGGTTTACTTTCTGTGGCACTGGCCTGCGGGTTACCCCGAGTGGATGTTATCCACCATCCCGTGCTGTGGAGCCCGGACTTTCCTCGAAGCATCCGAGTGCCTCGCGATTGCCTAGACGGCCCGTTTCACCCAACCCATTATACGCACACCCCTGGCGGTGGCTATTTTCCGGGTTCGTCTCGCGGGTGTATTAGAAGCTCGCGGGCACGCTAACAGCCTGCCGGGTACACTGGGTAGATGCTAATTCTTCTTCCCCCGTCCGAAGGTAAAACCCCCGCCCCCGCTGGCAATGCGCCGGTTTCTTTTGCCGACCTCTCGTTCCCTGAGCTGACTGCCGAGCGTGAGAGCGTTCTGGAGGAACTGACCGCGGTCAGTTCCGGCCCCGATGCCCTAGCGGAGCTCAAGGTGGGTGCCTCCCTTGAAGCCGAGGTGGAGCGCAACACGCGCCTGCTGACCGAGCCGGCTCAGCCCGCGATTCGCACCTACACGGGCGTGCTGTTTGAGGCGCTGGATTATGCGAGCTTCTCCCCCGCCGAACGCGATGCCGCGCACTGGTCGCTGCTGATTTCTTCGGCGCTGTGGGGTATTCTGCGCCCCGAGGATGCAATCCCCGCCTACCGCCTGTCGATGGGCGTGAAGCTGGGTTCGATTGGTGCATTGGCGAACTTTTGGAAGGGGGCGTTGGGCACCGCACTGGAGGCTACCGCGAAGGACCAGCTGATTCTAGATTGCCGTTCTGCCGCCTACGCGAAGTCGTGGGTGACTCCCCCGTCGCAGACCCTGGCGGTGCGCGTGGAGCGTGTGGCGGCTGACGGCTCCCGCAAGGTGGTCTCGCATATGGCGAAGCATTACCGCGGCCTCTTTGCGCGTTACTTGATTCAGTCGGGTCTGACGGCGCGTCCGTTGGATGGTTCGACGGCCGGTATTGCCGAGTTTCTGGAGGCGGTCAGCGAGGACTGGTCGGTGGAGTGCACTCTACCTACGGCCCGTAAGGCGGGCGTCCTGACTCTCCTCGTGCACGAGGAGCAGTAAATCTCTGTGGGCTTCACATCGTGATTTTCAGCCGGGTGGTGACTTCTTGCCGCTCGGCTGAAAATTTTAATATTAAGAAATTTTTGACCGCAAAAGAGCCGCTCGCTATTACGTTCTTTCCTAATATTCTAGTATTTCCTATCATCGGTACTTTACTAATGCACATTTACGGTGCGCTCATCATCGGATGCGCTACTTTCTTTATGCATTCAATGTGTTTATAGTATTAACTACCCCTCCTGCTGGGGGTCATATTCACTTCGTTTTCTCTCGACTCAGCACTCTCGAGGCCCAGCGCGTCCTGCCCGCCGGTAAGTCTCTTTCAGGCTATATGACCTGATTATGGATTTATCAGCGGTTCTCAATTGTTCAGAAACACATCGATTGGACACGACATGTCTACCTCGTCATCTCGCCGCCTCTTTTTGAAGGGCGCTGCTGCCATTGGTATCGCAGGGGCGCTAGGTACCGGTCAGCTTGCGATGCAGGGTGCACAGGCTGCAACCTTGGATATTCAGAACATCCCCCTGGATTTGCGGGTCAATCAGGCCACGATTGATATTAGTGGTTTTACCCTCTCTTATGAGGTTTCCGGTTTGTCACCGATTTTTGAAAACGGGCTGTACACTCCCTATTTCGAAATCGGTAACTACACCAGGGATAAGGGATTTAAAGTATTTTATTTTATTTCCCTTGAGAAGAATCGTATGGATACCGATAATGTGTACCGCCAGACGGTCATTCTTCCGACGGATATGACAACCGGCCCGGAGGGAAAGTTTGGCATTCGTCTTACTCTGCGTCCTTACAATAAGCAATACACTATTCTGCGCACGATGGTTTCTGACGTTACCGTCAATACCGATTATGCACAGACGCCTTTTATCATTGATTTGAATGATGAAGATCCATATGCATATGACGTGTATACCGTGTGTCAGCAGAAGATGATGCTCATCGATAAGGACCGCCGCATCTACCCCTATCACCTGGCCACGCGCGGCGACCTCATGGATACGCTATACCGCACGGTGGGTTCGCCCAAGGTGTCTCTCCCGGCAGTTTCTCCGTACCCGGATGTTTCGCCACACGATCCCCGCTACTCTGCCTACATCTGGGCTGTGCAGAAGGGCCTGACGAGCGGCTGGTCCGACGGTAAGATGCATCCGGAGGCGGTGGCTCACCGCACGACGATGGCCGCTTTCTTGTATCGTTTCAACGAGGTGTACCCGGTTCATGTTGGAGGGACTCCCCCCACTCCTGTGGTGCCGGCGGATATGCATCCCGGGTCTCCGTTCTTTAGGGAGTCTGTATGGTTGCATACTCGCGCGAACATCGATCCGAATTTTGCGTATAAGAGCGCGAATTTCTTCCCTGATCACGAGGTTACTCGTGCAGAATGGGCGCGCGCACTGATTATGCTGCGTCTGGATATCATGTGCATCAATATGCGCGATTAGGGATGGATTGATTCGGTCCACCATTTTTCTTCGCTAGGTACCGCATATTGCGCGGGTTAACCGCTGAGAACAACAGCTGAAGATAGTGACCTGCAGAAGGGGCGGTGAGAGTTTTTCTTTCACCGCCCCTTTTGTGTGCCTGTTTTCTAGTGCAGGAGCTACTGAGTACCGTTTTTAGTGCTGGTTATGTTTCCAGTTTTGTTTCTCTGTTGTGCAGTCTTTTTGGGGTTTGGGCTTTATATAAAACCGGGGCATAATTTTTGAATTTTTGTCTTATAACTATCATCGGCATGTTTTTTCGTGTTTTCGTTGAATGTCTATGACGCGGGTTGGTAGGCTGAAATTGCACTTCAGCATGCCGCCGCTACGGGTCCTCTGCACTGCGGATTCGGCGCGGGTTCGGTACGGTGGACTGTCACTCATTTATCCTCTCAACTTCTTTTCTCATTCGCCCTCTTTCATGCAGAAAATTCAGATTGGATGATGATGTCCTCCTTCTTTAAGCCTGCTCGTGGCACGCGCCGAAAAGTTGCGGGTGTTTCCCTGTCGTTGGGTTTGTCTCCGTTGCTGGCTTTGACGCCGGTGGCGGCTCAGCCGGCGCCCGCCTCCCCCGCCCAAAACACCCCCGCACAGAACGCTCCCGTGCAGAACAAACCTGCGCAGGGTGATCAGCAGGATGCTTCCCTGCCGGCCCTGCACGTATCCAGCGGCTCCCTCGATATTCTTCACGGTGGTACCGTTCATGTGGAGGGTACCGGGCTGAGCCCCGAGTTCTTGGCGCATCATGAGCTGCGTAGCCTCACGATTGCCCCGAAGGGCTCTTCGACCTACGCTAACCCCTACCAGAAGGTCGATCACCGCGGCCTTATCTTTGACGCCCCGAAACCGGCTGCTGACGGCAGTTTCAGTGCTGACCTGACGGTTCCGGCGAATAGCCTGCCGGCTAACCTGGAGTACGAGGTCATTCTGACCTACCGCCCCGTAGATGAGGCGCACCCCTATGCGTGGAACACTGAGGATCGCGTCCGTACAGCACTGCCGGTGGAGCATAACCTCCCGGAGGCTGTGCTCCCCTCCATCACCTATGATGTTTCGGCTATTTCTGAGGAGCAGATTGCCTCCGGTCAGCCGATTGAGGTGACGCTAACGGGTACCGGTTTTCAGGATGTCAGCTCCATGAGTTTCACCCTGTCCGAGCATGATGAGCAGGGAAAGGTCACGAACTCTAATGTGGCTTCGCTTGGTGAACTGAAGGCACCGGATACGGAAGAGAATCAGCGCATTTTCAAGGGTCTGATTCCTAACGGCTATTTCCAGAAGAAGGTCACTATCCCTGCGGGAGTCCTGAAGTCCGGTAAGGGGTATTCCCTAGGTGTTTCCGGTGTAGAAACCCACGGATGGAATAAGCTGTCGCGTAAGTTCCCCTTCGTTCCTGTGGGCAATCACCCTGCACGCATGGCGTATCAGAATAATTCGTTCAGGAACACCCTGCCGAAGGTTTCTGTTTCTGCACAGGATTTTGATCCCGGTCAGGACCGGGTTTATAAGGTGACTATTTCTAATATTTCCCCCGAGGTGGACCTGGGGTACTACCTTGAGTCTGTGGCGATTTATAACGCCACCTCTGGTGAGATGGCGCCTTTTGCGATGAATAATGTAGCGGACCAATACTATAAGCGTGATGAGCTGGTAACCCGCAATGCTGACGGTACTCTGACCGTGGATGTTGAGTATAAGGTTCACGGCGATTCCAGCGATAGGCCTTCTTCTCGCGGTTCAATGGCTGAAGTGCGTGTGGTGTTCTCAGACTCTGAGTATTCGTACGGTAGCCATAAGTTCACGGTGAGCACTCAGCTTCCGATGGCGCCTCTTGCCGCTGATGCTGTTGATTGGGAGAACCCAGCAAATGTTCAGTTGAAGGTTGATTCGGGGACCCTCAATATTTCTCAAGGCGGCACGGTGTCGGTGACGACTTCCCCGTTGAGCGCCGAGTTCCGTAAGAAGTACACTTTCCACGAGCTGGCTCTGGTGCAGCGCGGATCGGTGTACGTGTATTCGGAGCACAATGTTTATGCACCTCTCGACGAGTACGGCGGGATGCTCAAGGACTTGGAGCCTCAGGTGCGGGAGAACCCGGACGGTAGCCTCACCTACACGTTTGAGGTTCCCCCGCAGTACGTTGAGGCTGCCGACGGTGAGCTCTTCGATGTGGTGATGACGTACTACCCGTCTGATGAAGCTGAGCCGGAACCTTCGAGTAGCTCGAACCGTTTGTATGCCCGCGCCCATATTGATGTGGTTCAGGACGCGCAGCCGACCCGTGGGACTTACACCTTCAGTCGATCCGCTATCGATGACCCGTGGAAGGATACGACGCTGCGGGTTGAGGGACGCCATATCTTCTCGGGGGCTAGGGAGCAGTTTTCTGGAGATTCGGCGGTCATTGCTATCTATGAGGCTGACCCTGCAACGGGAAAGATGGTGGGTAAGCCTGTGTTCACTCAGCAGGTGGACTACACGTACTACGGGGTTAACTACAGGTGGTTCCGCAATAACTATTTCAGCACGGAGCTGAAGATTCCTGCGGGTACGTTGAAGCCGGGCAAGCTCTACTTTATTGGCATGTACGGGAGCGGGTTGCCTTACCCTGATATGGAAGATTCTCCGGGCTCTATGCTAAATGATGTTGTGGAGTTCCTTCCGGTGCATTCTCCTGAGCAGGACTCTGCGGGGCCCACATTGCATCTTGGCTCGGTGAACCTGAGCCCGTACGCGAAGACGAACTCGTTTACGGCGCGCGCTACCGGGCTCTCTGCACCGGGTGAAGGGTCATACCGCCTCTCGGTGCAGCATGTTGATGAGCAGGGGCGTTTGACCGGTCAGACGGTGTTCCAGCAGGCGATCCCGGCTAAGCTCATCAAGGACGGCAGGGTGGAGCTGAACCTGACGATTGCTCAGCAGCTGAGCTATTCGGGTGCGTATCGTCTGGTCTTGGAAAAGGTCACCCCCGGTAAGGATGGTGCCGGCGAGTCGGTGGAGCAGCTTGCTGTCGAGGATATTCCTCTGAAGCTGACTCACAAGGATGAGTTGCAGGCTGCTGAACGCTGGTTTGCTGAGCGTCAGATTCTGCCTGATCCTTCGCCGCAGTCCAGGAATAGCGGTATGACACGCCGCGATGTGACGGTGGCGCTGTACCACCTGGCGGGTTCCCCGAAGGTTAAGCTGCCTGCTTTTAGCCCGTACGCGGATGTGGCAACGAACGACCCGGACTACGCCGCGTACATTTGGGCTCGTCAGAAGGGCATTACGTTCGGCTGGGCGGACGGCAAGTTCCACCCGGAGGCGAAGCTTTCGGCCCCGTCGACGGTGGCGTTTATGTACAGGTACCAGAAGGCGATGAGTCAGGTCACACCGAAGGCACCAACCTCTGCCTCGTTGCCCGGTAACTCGTCACTGCCTGGTAACCAGGATGCGCCCCGGAGTGCTGGCGGCTGGCAACATAAGGTTCGTCAGGGTAGCGCTTTCTGGCGTGAGGCTCAGTGGGCTGTTGATCACCGCATGTGGGGTTACCGCGTTGACGGGGAATACGCCTATGAGGACTTTGATAGTTCTTTCGTTTCCTCGCATGATTTAGCGTTGATGCTGTACCGCTTGGAGCACGGCGGCAGCCACCTCAAGTAGCTCCCGGTCGTGGTGTTAGCCATTTTGGTTGGCTTTCGTCAAATAGGCGACTTTATGACTTGTTTTATTTGCCATTTTTCTCTTGAGTGACTTTGATGTTGCTTTGCCCACCGCATGACGATATTCATCAACTTTACATAGTTGATGTTTTGGTTTTCGTCGATCATGCGGTGGGTTTTTCTCCTCTGTAGAAAATAAAACCCCGCCCACAGCTTAGTTTTTATGCTTATCAGTGCAGGATTTAGGCATATTTTCCACTGCGTGCATATAGTTTTTAAAGTTATACTTTAGCTTAAGGCCAACCCCTTGGCGTGAGACTTTTTCCGAGTCCCCACCCATTCCAATTACGGCAGGTCTTATCTATTTGCTACGGTGTTGATACGCACTTCCATACAATGCGTCACACCGATAAAACTGATTGGATACCTATGTCCTCACTTCCGAGCCACCCGCGTTTCGTGTTCCCCAAAAACATGGTGAAGGGCGGTTGCGCCCTCACTCTTGCCGGCGCGGTACTCTTGCCTCTCTCCCCCGCCATGGCAGCTCCCGCCGCGAATACCCCGGTAGCAACCGGTGCTGTGCAGCAGGGAGAAGCACAGAACACGCAACGTCTGCAGGTTACCTCCGGCACCTTCGATATCCTCAAGGGCGGCACTATCACCATTAACGGATCCGGGTTCTCCCGCAAGTTCGTACACGATAAGTCTTTCCGCCTTTACATCGTGCCCAAGGGCGAGAGCATCGCTTTCCCGCCGCATCACCCGCGTGACTACCCCTACTATACTCAGGACGTGCCGTCTTCTGCTTTTGCTGCGGACGGCACCGTGAAGCTCACTGCGTCGGTGGGCGCCAACTTCTTTGAGGCAACCGGCTCTTCCTTCGATGTGGTGCTTGGTTACCGTGACTCCAACCAGGACGGTTGGATTCCGGCGGGCGAGACTCGCACCGAGCTGAAGGTTGCTTCCGTTCCCACGGTCTCCTCCCCGACTCTGAGCTACAGTGCTTCGACTGTGGATGCCTCAGCAAACACTTCAATCACCGTGAACGGAGCGGGATTCCAGGACATTCCCTATAACGGTAACGAGTCGCTGATTCTAGCCGTGCGCGCCGTTGACCCGGCCACCGGCAAGCCGACCGGCCCCGCTCTGGCTCAGTCCGAGGCAAAGTTCACCTCCTACTCGGCGTTCTTCAGCCAGTACATGGGCTACGTTAACGGCCGCTTCAGCACGAACCTGAACATTCCCGCAGGCACGCTGAAGGCTGGCACCTCTTACGTTGTGCAAACCTTCGAATACACCGTCCCGGAGGATAACGATCAGGCGAATGAGCAGGCTCTGAGCACCCAGGCATTCGTGCCGGTAACTGGCGTAAACGCCGTCCACGCTGATCCCTCGGTTACCTTGAGTACCGATTCGGTGGATCTGGGATCTTCCACTACGGTTCGCGTGAAGGGTTCTCATCTCAACGTTCCGGCAGGTTCTTCGGTTCAGGTTCTCTTCTGCGCAGCAGAGGCTGATGGCAAGCCTACCGGTGAAGCCATCCAGAAGGTTGTGCTCCCCGCCGACCGCGTGTCTCAGGGTGCTTTTGAGGCTGCCCTGTCGATTGACGGAACCCAGCTTGAGTCCGACGGCCACTACGCAATTTTCGTGAACGTGGTATCGGCTAAGGGCGAGAGCGAGCGCATCTCGGCTACCTACCTGAACCTGACCGGCACCTCGCCGCAACAGAAGAACAGTTTTGCCGATGCTCCTTCCACCTATTCCCTACACAAGGCTGTGCAGTGGGCCAATGAGAAGAAGCTCCTGGATCCGCGTGAGAAGACCTGGTTCGGCGCGAACGATAACGCAACCCGCAGTGACCTGGCCGTTGCACTGTACCGTCTGGCGGGTTCGCCGAAGGTTAATCTGCCTGCAACCAGCCCCTACCCGGATGTGAAGACCACTGACCCTAACTACTCCGCCTACATTTGGGCTCGTCAGAAGGGCATTACCTACGGTTGGTCCGATGGTAAGTTCCACGCCGAGGCTGGTGTTTCGAACGCTACCGTGGCCGCTTTCCTGTACCGTTACGACGGCAGGAAGCACGTGACCGTCACTGAGACTCCGTACACGGATGTCGCGGTGGGTTCGGCGTTCTACCGTGAGATTACCTGGGCCAAGCAGCACAAGCTTCAGGTGTTCCCGGGTAGCCAGTACTACCCCTCGACTCTGATGAGTCGCGGTGAGCTGGCTGGATTCTTGATGAACTACGCGGGCCGCTAAGGGTTAGCGCAGGAGCTTTCTTCCGCCGGGCGGATGCGGACGCTACCGAAAGGTGCGTCGCGCATCCGCCCGGCGAGCGTTTACGGAGGCGTTCTGGTTGCCCTGTGTTTCTTCGCTGTTTTATGTGCAAACCGTTCGGGGATAGAGCAACAATATTCCCCCTTGTCCACAGCCTTTTAGCGGGGTGAATTCGCATTTTGGGTTCTGTGGTTTATGCTTAGGTTTAAGCATATTCGTACGTATATTCTCCTTTTCCGGCGCGGAATATACGATAGCGTGCTACAAGAAACACACCGACACACCAACCACATCGAGGATTTATGTCCCGCAACGCGAAGCGTTCCGTCACGTCTCATTCTTCAACGAATCACCATCACTCCGCGCAGATTCCTAGCCCCGTTGCTTCTGCTGAGGCCTCGGTTGAACCGCGGAAAGAGTCCACTTCCCGACGCCGACGCGTCGAGTTGGGTGTGGGTGCGGTAATCCTGGCGGGTGTGCTGTATCTACCTTTCTCTCCTCTTCTCTCGATGGCCGATCCCTCGCAGGCGAATACGCCGGCTGCTGATGCGGCCGCTTCGGTATCGGCTAGCCTTCGTGCGTCTGCGGACAGCAGTCCCTCGCAGAGTGTCTCTTCTCCCGCAACGAAGTTGCACCGCCCGGTCGTTGCTTCTCCCGATTACCAGCCTGTCTTCGAGGATGTTCCGGAGGGCTCAGCCTACTACGATGGCGTGCGCTGGGCCGTACGCGCCAAAGTGATGGATCCCGACTCCGAAACTCTCTTTGGAGCGGATGCCGTGGTAACGCGAGGTGAGTTGATTCGTATCTTCTACCGTCTTGCAGGATCGCCGTCTGTGATTCGTCCGGAGCACTCCCCCTACGAGGATGTGAGCGAATCCGACCCGAACTACGACGCCTACCTGTGGGCGCGCGATCAGCAGATTACGAGCGGTTGGAAGGACGGTAAGTTCCACCCGGAGGCGCCCCTGTCAAATGCCTCGACCGTTGCCCTGCTACACCGTGCTGATGGCTCTTCGAAGATTCAGCTGACGGGCACTTCACCGTTTAGCGATGTGACTTCCTTGACCCCTTTCTATCGCCAGATTGTGTGGGCATCTCGCCGCGGCGTGTCGACGGTATCTGAGGGGGAGGCTTTCGCTCCGACGGAGCACACGTCAAAGGCACGCGTGGCGATGGTGCTGTACCTGTACTTCCGCACGCTGTAACCGGCGGCTCCCGGGGTCTTAGAGATTAAAATAATGGGAAACATTCAACCTAACATTGAGCGGGTCTGAGATTTCCAGTTGAGGGTTTGATAGGGTGAAGTTATTCCCGAAACCGACGGGGATAACCAACCAACCCATCGCACCCGTGCCCCTGGACGCGGGGGTGCCTCACCGTTTTCGGTGCGGTGTTCCGCGATGTTGCGCGCCGCCTCCAGCGGTACCGCATACCGCGGTGCGAGACACGACAGAACCGATAGGGATAATGATGTCTTCTCTTCCGAACTCTAAGACCCCCTCTTCTTTTGCCCGCGCAGCACAAGGATGCGGTGCGCTGGTTCTTGCCGGTGCCATGGTGCTTCCTATGAGTCCGGCACTAGCTCATAACGTGGTTGCGGATGCCCCCGCCGCCGTTGCTTCCGGCTCCCTGCCAGCTGACCCCGCTCCGAAGGTCAAGGGTCATCAGAAGGCCGAGCCGAAGCCGGATCCCAAGCCGGTGGAGCAGACCACCACTTTTGAGGTATCCGTTCCTAACGGTTACAAGTACGATGGCGTGAATACTTTCCTCGTCACGACCGAGGGCGGTACCGTTCACGTGAAGGGTTCGGGCTACACCAAGGAGTGGCGTGCCCAGCACGGCACCGTGGCGTTGTACATTGCACCCGCAAACTATGCACCCTCCGGCTACAGGATTCCGACCTCGGATATGCTGCGTTTTGTAGAGGGTAAGGACTTCACCATTGCCGATGACGGCACTTTTGAGGCTGATCTGAAGGTTAAGGCGTACAAGCTTGCCGCCTACTACTTCATTGACGACGACATTTTCCACGACCCGACCGGCGGCACGAAGTACGACGTCCGCTACGAGATTCATGTGGTTGCTGAGCAGAAGGGTCAGAAACCGCTGACAGCTGAGGAACTGTGGACCAGCAAGAACGTGGTTCACACTCAGGTGCTGAACACTCTGGGCGAGAAGCCGGAGCCGTTCGCACCGCGCCTGAGATACGACGCTGTGGCTGATTCTGCAAAGGCACAGGTGTTGGACGTTGGCGCTCAGGGGTTCAACGGCAATATCGATTCTGTCAAGGGCGTTCAGTTCGTGGTTCGTGAGAAGGGCTCGAACACCCCGGTTCTGGCCACCAGCGACATTATCGAGTTTAATCACCCCACCCAGGCTTGGGCCTACCGTGACGGCAACCTGAACGGTACCGTGAATCTTCCGGCAAACACCCTGAATGCTTCGAAGAAGTACGTGATTGAGGTCTGGGCTAACGACGGCTACAGCGAGAACGGCGAGCTGCTCGCGCCAGTCGTGGGCAAGTCCACCGAGGGTCGCGGCACCCTGCTCGCATGGCAGGACCTAGATCTGAACGGCACTAACGGCTACAAGGATGCAAACCTGCCCACGGCTCAGGACAACGACAAGAAGCCTGACCCGGCACCTCAGCCGACCCCCAAGCCCGAGCCGAAGCCGCAGCCGACCCCCAAGCCCGATCAGAGCCAGCTTCAGCAGGCCACCCGAGGTGAGCTTACGGCCGCCCTGTACGTGCAGGCGGGCACCCCCGAGGTGAAGCTCCCCAAGACCTCCCCGTGGCCGGATGTGAAGACCACCGACCCGAACTTCCCGGCCTACGTGTGGGCTCGCCAGAAGGGCATCACTTTCGGCTGGTCGGACGGCAAGTTCCACGCCGAGGCTGGCGTTTCGAACGCAACCGTTGCGGCCTTCACCTACCGCGCGGCGGGTTCGCCTGCGGTAACGGGCACCTCCTCCTACAAGGATGTGACCCCCGGTTCGGCGTTCTACCGTGAGATTCTGTGGGCTCAGCAGAACAAGGTGGTGTTGAACGCCAGCGGCGTTTTCGATGCTCAGCATATGGTGACCCGCGCTGAACTAGCCACCCTGATTGCGGCTTACCAGGCTCGCTAATCTGGATTCGTTGACCGGGATTATCGAAGCAAATCGGATAGGTTAGTCTCTCTTCCCCCCCCCCGTTTGCTCCGGTCAGCCCCGGCCATCGTAAGCCCTATCCCAGGGAGCCCTACTCCAAGAGCCCGGCCCGCGCCCCATTCAAAGTGATGGGGTGCGGGCCGGGCTTTGGCATACTGTGAGAATCCGCGCGGATTCTTATAAAGTTCCCGTCCTAAAAAGTTCTCGTCCTAAAGCTCCCACGCAGGGGCCGCGGCGGTGCTTGCCGAGCGCGCATCCTGCCCGGGTTGCACGCCGGTGGGAACCGTAAAGTCCCACGGGTCGGTGTTGAGCGCGGACAGCTTCGTTTCAATACTGTAGCCGCGTTCGGCCAGTAGCTTGCGCAGGCGATCTGCGGCCGAACGCAACCACAGCGATTCGCTGGCCGGGTGGGAGCAATCAATCAGCGCGATGTTGCTGCCGTCAACGCGAGCGGTCTCACGGAACTCGCTAGCCGGATGATGGCGCAGGTCGGCGGTAATGTACACCTGCGCGTCGGTGGCGCGTACCGCATCGAAGAGGGAGTCACCGGCACCGCCGCAGAGGGCAACCCGGCGAATCGGCTGGTCAGCACGGCCCGCGATGCGCAGCCCACCGGCGGTGGGAGGCAGAGCCGTAGCGAGGCGCTCGGCAAGCTCCTTCAGGGTCAGTTCTTCGGGCAGAGTGCCGATGCGGCCGGTGCCCACCGTATGTTCCTGCCCGTCGAGCACCTGGGTCTGCACCTCGGTGAGCGGTTCGCGGTCAATGAGGCCGATGGCGTCGCAGAGCGCCTCGTTCACGCCTTCAACGGCGGCATCGGCGTTAGTGTGGGCGCCGAGCAGGCCGCATCCGCCCTCGATGAGGGTGTGCAGAACGTTGCCCTTGTAGGTGCTGTCGGGGATAAATTTTGCGCCGCGTAGCAGCAGCGGGTGGTGGGTGATGAGTAGCTGCGCGCCTTCGGCTACGGCTTCTTCAGCGGTGGCGGTGAGGGCGTCTACTGCGAAGAGGACGGTGCGCACGGGGGCGGTAGCGCGGCCCGCAACGAGACCGGAGGCGTCCCAGCCGGCGGCAAGCTGGGGTGGGAAGAGCGTGTGGAAGGCGTCGACGACATCTGCGAGGGTAGGGGTTGCGAGTTTTTCAGTCATGCTTCCATTGTGACAGGTGGCGCGGCAGGGCAGGTGGCGGTTTACGCCAAAGCCTGCGGTAGCGCAGGAATATTGTGCGGCCCTGCGGTGTTCTTTAGGTAGTGTGGTTTTCGAAGTGTTAGTTCGAGGCCCAATATTCGAGGAGGAATCATGACTGATGTTGTTCTTGCCGGCGGCTGTTTCTGGTGTTTGGACGCCGTCTACCGCCAGTTCCGCGGCATTGAGGCCAGCGTGTGTGGCTACACGGGCGGCGATACTCCCGACCCCGATTATCGTTCGGTGTGTTCGGGTGCGACCGGGCATCAGGAGGCGCTGAAGCTCAGCTTTGACCCGCAGGTCATTGACCTGGATACGGTGCTGGATATTTTCTTCACGAGCCATGACCCGACCAGCTGGGATCGTCAGGGTGCGGATACCGGTTCGCAGTACCGTTCGGTGCTTTTCTACGCGGATGAGCAGCAGCGTGAGGCGTTTGAGCATGCGGTGGCGCGTGCTCAGCAGCTGTACTCCTCCCCCATTGTTACGCAGATTAAGCCCCTGGGTGTGTTCTATGAGGCTGAGGAGTATCACCAGAACTACTACGCATTGAATCCGGCGCAGGGTTATTGTGCGTTTGTGGTGAGCCCCAAGGTGGCCAAGGCTCGCCGCGCGTTCTCGCATCTGCTCCGTTAGATTAATTTTGTGACGGGTGATGGATAGGATGAGCGCGTAGCCCGGGTATGATGTTTGTAGTAGCTCACTCAGCTCTGATGAACTCTACCGAAAGGCTATGATGAACAGCCCTTCCCCTATTTCTTCCGTTGTAACCCGCCGTGCCGCTCTTCTGGCTGCCGGCGCTGGTGCCGCTGTGACCCTGAGCGCCTGTGCTCAGTCCGTGCATCCGTTGTCGAAGTCTTCCGATTCGGCTTCCGAATCCGCTTCGGCAAGTGCTTCCGCTTCTTCCAGTGCCTCGGCTTCTTCCAGCGCTTCTGCTTCGGCCTCTTCAGATAAGTCCTACAAGGGTCCCCTGAAGTTCGACAACTACGAGAAGAACGGCACCTACGTTCCCGCTACCGAGACCGAGAAGGCTAAGAACGTTCCGAAGCCGCTTCCCCCGGCGCATATGAATGATCGGAGTCCGGAGGGAATCTACGAGTTTACGGGCTTCTGGTTGGCTTCTATCAACTACCTGATGCTCACCGGTGATCCTGAGCCGCTGAAGAAGGCTGATTCTGCCGATGTGTACGTGAAGCAGTTTGATGAGTACGTTCAGCTATACCAGGACTACGATGGTTGGACTTACGGTGCCGATACTCTGATGGAGATGAGCATCCTGGAGGATTTGCCCCGTCAGGACTCTAAGAATCCCAACCAGTATACGTGGAAGGCGAACCTCACCTTCAGCCAGGATTTGAAGGCTCACGTAGACGGTAGTGCCCCTCACCAGGTCGCTAAGAGCAAGGGTGGCCGGACGTATATTGGTGTGGAGTATAAGAATGGCGTCTGGGTGATGCTCACCGGCGACGAGAACGACGCTTCCCCATCGGCTTCTTCGGTATCGGCCTAGTATTCTTTTTCCCCTCCCGCGCACTATTGATAGCGTGCGGGAGGGGTTTTATGTTTTCAGGCTAACGTCTTTAAGTACTCGCCCGAGAGTGTATTCGATTCATGACGTGCGGTGAAGGGGCCGTTAGGGAGGGCGGGTATGATTGGAGCGGTGACTCACTCAACTTCCGATAATCCACGAATTTGAAAGGCTACGATGACCGGCCCTTCTTCCGCCTCCGTCACCCGACGCACCGCGCTGTTTATCACCGGAGCCGCGGCTCCCGTCGCGCTGAGCGCCTGCGCTCCGAAGGTGCGTCCCCTCGCTGATTCCTCTGCTTCCGCCTCGGGCTCATCTTCTTCGTCTAGCTCGTCCGTTTCTTCGAAGGCCTCCACTTCTGCTTCGGCCTCTTCGGGTATGTCCTATAAGGGTCCCCTGAAGTTCGACAACTACGAGAAGAATGGCACCTACGTTCCCGCTACCGAGACCAAGAAGGCTAAGAACGTTCCGAAGCCGCTTCCCCCAACTCATATGAATGATCGGTCGATCGATGGTATCTATTCGTTCCTCGGTTACTGGATTTCGTCGATTAATTACGTGCTACTCACCGGTGATTCCGAACCGCTGAGCAAGTCCGATCAAGATTACGTGGAGATTTTCAAGCGTTTCTCCGACATGTACGAGGACAAGTCCGGCTGGATGTACGGTTCTGATGCCCCAATGAGTATCTCGCTTTATACCGATGCTCCTACCCAAACGTCTTCGAGTTCTAGTTCTAGGCCGCGGTATCGTTGGAATGGCCGCCTAAATCTTGATCAGAATCTGAAAATTTATGTGGAGGGCAAGGGCTCCGCTTCTGCCTTTACCGCGAAGAGCCATGACATCTACATTGATATGACCTACAAGGACGGCGGTTGGACCGTTATCACCAAAGATACGAGCGACGACGACAGCGGAAGTTCCGGTGCTTCCCCCTCCCCTAGTTCTAAGAGCCCGAAGAGCGATAGCGGGAAGAGCGGCGGCCTTAGCGTCTAGCAGAGAGCCCCTAGGCTGAACAGTCGTATGCGGCGAATACTTCGCACCTAGTGTGTGAGCATTCGCCGCATTTTTGCGCTTGTGGACGGCTTTATATTGGGATGAGTAGAAGCCTGCGATATTCTGGTTTTAACTGTTCATGCACGTACATTACTCAGAAAGATTCTTATGTCTACTCTGTACACCCGTCGTACCGCGCTGACTGCGCTGGGTATGGGCGCCGCTACCCTGCTGGCTTCTTGTTCGTCTCACTCCTCTGAGTCGTCGTCCTCGCCGAGTGCGACGGCTGCTTCTTCGAACGCAAGCACGACTCCTTCTGCTTCCGCCACCCCTACTCCGGAGGCGACGACCACCGTTGAGGCCGGCCCTAGCCTGAAGGGCGAGGTCGTTCTGGGTGATTACTCCTCGACCGGTACTTTTGAGGCCGGTACGAAGGACCACAAGGCCCAGAACGTTCCGGTTCCTCTGGAGCCTGCGAAGTTGCGTGAGAACAGCGTTGAGGGTCTGCATGCCTTTATTGCTTACTGGCAGGCCACCCTGAACTACCTGTTGCTCACCGGTGAGGGTGCACGCTTCACCAACATTGATCACACGGGTGATTACACCACGGTGGCTGAGCTGTTCCAGAGCATGTACGCTTCTGATAGCGGCTGGGTGGTTGGTTCTGAGCGTCCGTTGGTCTTCTCGCTGACCGCGGATCGTCCCACGAAGGATACCCGCACCGGTTACTACACCTGGGCTACCGAGATGACGGTTGATACCGCTGAGGGTGCTGGCGTGTACAGCAAGACCAACGACCGTACCCAGCCTTTGGCTGATGTGTTCAAGTATCAGGGCAAGCCGGTGATTGGTCAGGTGGTGGCTCACTACCAGGATGGTACTTGGCGTATGGTGCGCCGTACCCCCGGTACCGCTTCGCCTTCGCCGGTTGCGTCGGTGAGCTCCGCTGCTAGTAACGCAGCTTCGGAGTCGCCGACGGCTGAGGCTAAGTAGCCTCGTCTTTTGGTTTGGGAAGCCACATGTTTGTCGAGATGTTGCCGTTGGCGGCTGATTGATGAGCATGTGGCTTTTTGCTGTGCTCAGCACATCTGTACTGGGCATAAACAAAGAAGCTCCCCAGCCTTTCGACTGGAGAGCTTCTTTCCTAGTGGTGACCCCAACCGGATTTGAACCGGTGTTGCCGCCGTGAGAGGGCGGAGTACTAGGCCGCTATACGATGGGGCCGTGAGATTTACATCTCTTTCATCAGGTCTCCCTGACAACACATACTACTATACAGAGATTCTACGAAACGGCCAAATTCAAATCCAGTGAAACGGAACACATTATCTAGTACTGGTTTCGGCGGTCACAGAAACCCCCATCAGACACTCTCCCACAACGCAGATGCGCCCCGCACACTCGGTACGGGGCGCATCCGAAAGGATCAGCTAGAACCAACCAAATACTGTTACATGCTAGGACTGACGGCGACGCAACACCATCAGAGTGGCGCCAGCAATCAGGACGAAGGCGCCCACGGCCGCCAGGCTCAGAACGCTCTGCGCACCGGTCTTAGCCAGCGAACCGCTCCGAGTCGAAGACTTTGTGGCCGAAGCATCTGCATGAGCCTTAGAACCCTTCGACTGAGAGTCAGAGGAAGAACCAGAAGCAGGCTTCGAAGAAGAGCTCTTCTTCGCCGGGGTCTTCACAGTGGAACCCTTCTGCTCCTGAGCGACAGAAGCGTTCGAGTCGGCAGTCTTAGACTGAACACTACCCTGATGCTGGGTAGCCGAGGATTCAGCAGGCTGGCCCGGCAGGCTCGAGTCATTCGAAGCGGCGCGGTTGTCAGCCTTATCGGCGTCTTCTTGAACATCATTAACAATCAGCGGGCGAGCCGAATCGTAGTCGCGGTTCAACGCGACATCAGGACCAGCGGTCACGGTGCCGAGCAGGTAACCCTGGCCGTACGTCATGGTATTTGCCGGTACACGCAGGGTACCATGGAAGGAATACTTACCCGTCTGCTCGTTGTACACGAAGGCGCTGGCCGGAATAATCGTAGAGACCTTCTGAATGTTCTGCATCTCGCTGTCGGTCAGCTTGTCATTACCAGGAGCCCACTCGCCGTCCTTAACCGGGAAGAGGCGAATACCCTCAGCCGGGGGCTTATCGAAATCATCACCGGAGACGTGGAAGGTGTAGGGGCGAGTAATATCAACCGTACCCTCAGCAAAGTTCAGAACAGGACCGATAATCACAGGCAACGCTTCCTTCGGGTAACCCTGGAACGCCACCTTAGAAGGAACAATCGTTGCGGGCGAGGTGAACTCACCATCGGCAAGCTCAACATGGAACTTCATGATGGAGTTCGGCTTCAGAGTCTCACGCGTGGAGGGGATGGTCTTACCGTCGCGACCAACCCTGGCCTTAGACATGTAGTTGTCGGTAGTCGAACCGTCACCGGTCTTCGGGTCGAGAACGTAAGGTACAGAGGCGGTTGCACCCTCAATATCCTGCTTATCCACGGCCACAACGGAGCCATCATCAGCAAGAGTCAGGTCATTAGCCTTGCCGCCGTTCATCTGAACCTCACCAATCACACGATCGGTCTTGGCATCAAAAACAGCAATCTTACCGGTACCGAAATCGGAGACGTACACGAGGTCACGCTCTTCATCATTAACCATGGCCAGCGCCTGGGTACCGAACTTCACGAACTTCTTGAAGGCACCGGTCTTCAGGTCATACACCGAAATACCGGAGTTAACACCCTTCACACCCTGAGACGACACGTAAATCTCGTTCTGAGAGTGGTCAATAGATACGTCGGAGGGGCGAACCTCAACCGAGGAATCCTCACCACGGGTCTGGATGACCTGCTCAGTCTTCAGGGTCTTAGTGTTAATCACGAAGAGCTTGCCGCTGGTACGCTCGGGCACGTACAGCTTATCGCCATCGATGGCCATGTTCATGCCGATGTAGCGGGTACCACCGTCGGGCGCACCCTGCAGCTGAATCTTGGTGACATTGAAGGTATTCATGTCGATGGCCGAAATATAGTAGCGGCCGGTCACGAACACCTTGCCAGATGCGTTATCCACGCGGACTTCGCGGGGGTGCTCAATCCAGTTCGGGTCAGTCTGAGCCATGCCGTGGCTGGTCCAAATCTGCTCCATGGTCTCCTGATCAAACACGGAGAGGGAGTTGTCCGTCGTGTTAGTGACCCACACGGTGCCGTTGGCATCATCAACGGTAATACCGTACGCGGAGACATAGCCGAACTGGCCGTTCGCGTCATATTCGAAGGGAAGGACCGCCACTTCTTCAATCTTCATGGTGTCTGCATCGACACGCGCGATAGTGGAGGCCAAGTCGCTACTGCCACCCACGCCGACCATCCAAATCTTGTGGTGCGCCTGCGAATAGGCCACCTGGTACTGACCGGGCAGGCCCTGGGTAATCTGCGCACTGGATGCAGAGACATCCACAACACGGCTTTCAGTGCTTTCCGAAGCAAAGGAGGAAGCGGGGTGCGCATTGCTGGACTGGGTTGTGGTCGGTTGGGCAGTGCTCGGCGCCGCAAAGGAAGCCGGGATCATAGCTGCGCCAGAAATGGCGAGCGCGAGGGAGCCAGCAGCGATACCCTTCAGCGCCTTACCCGAAGAAGGAGTGAGATTCAATGTGTGTCCTTGGAGAGATGTAACGGAAGTACTCCCCTGCCTCATCGACGTGCTAACGAAACACTCCGTGAACGTGCGGTGACACGCTCAACAGCAGAGGGAGTAGAAGCGCAAGTAATGCATAAATTTACCTACCCCTTTATCCTCATCGTTTTCCCAGGAAAATACAAGCTACCTCGAGGGTGTGTTCAATGTTTTTGGACGTATTCCGCGAATTTACCTTGAGCATCACGTGAATGTTGAACCTTCTTACGGGAGATTTACATTCCTTAAAAGGCAAAAACCCTGGTCAATCCAAGTATTCACTCCATCTTATATTTACACACCAATGTAAAAATTTACTTCACGTGGTATATCATGACTCCCCCGGCACCACCAATTTTCCGCTCACACAAATACCCCAATGCTACACAAAAAGCGGGCCCGTCCCCCGAGGCAATCCAACGATTGCATCGGGAGCCGAGCCCGCCTCACACAGCGACTTAGCGCGGCTACTCACCGCAACTATTCATCGCTCCCGCACGACAAATAGTCGACGGTTGTTTACCTTAGGCCTTGCGGCGGCGAACCAGGATAGCCGCACCACCGAGCAGGGCAATCGAACCCACAACCAGCAGGCCAGCCACACCGGTCGCACCGGTGTTAGCCAGGGCGCCCTTCGAAGAACCACTCTCACGGTGAGCCTGCGAAGAGCCGGAGGAATCAGCCTTCACGCCGTCCTTGGAGGGGTTGTCCTTGGAGGGGTTCACCCCATCTCGAGAATCACTCTTACCCTCGGTCTTTACGTCAGACTTTGCGTCGGTCTTCGCGTCAGACTTTGCGTCGGTCTTCGCGTCAGACTTTGCGTCCGACTTTGCGTCGGTCTTCGCATCCGACTTTGCGTCAGGTGCCGGTGCAGACGGCTGCGAGGGCGCAGGAATCGAAGAATTATCCTTCTTCACATCCTCCGACTTCGGCTCCTCAGCCTTCACACCGGTCACCTCAGGGTAACCCGCGAACTGCAGGGCAGTCGGGGTGAGGGTCACCGGAGCTGCGCTCGCGTCGGTGTCCTTCAGGCCAACCTTGAACTTCAGAATCGAGTTAGCCTTCAGCGGCTGCACCGATGCAGGAACATCGTTGCCCTGGCGGTCCTTGGTGGGCAGGGTGGTGTACTCGCTAGCGGTGCTAATCTCGCCGGTGGTGCCGTTGAGCACGTAGGGCAGGGTAACCTTTTCGTCGCGGTCCTTCTTATCGAGAACCAGCACAGAGCCGTCCTTGAGCAGGGTCACGTCGTTCGCTGCGGCACCGTTCATCTCGACCTCACCAATCACCTCGTCAGCGCGGCCGTCAAAGACAGCCACCTTACCGGTGCCGAAGTCGGTCACGTACACCAGGTCACTGTCCTCATCGTGCTCGAGTGCGAGCGCCTGGGTGCCGTACTTGACGAACTTCTTGAACGCACCGGTCTGCAGGTCATACACCGAAATACCGGAGTTAACGCCCTTCACACCCTGGGAAGAAACGTAAATCTCATTCAGCGAGTGATCAACAGCCACGTCGGAGGGGCGAACCTCAACGGTAGAGTCCTCGCCCTGAGTCTGGATAGTCTTCTCAACCTTGAAGGTCTTGGTATCCACAACAAAAATCTTGCCGCCGGTACGCTCGGGCACGTACAGCTTATCGCCATCGATGGCCATGTTCATACCGATGTAGCGGGTACCACCGTCGGGCGCACCCTCAAGCTGAATCTTCTCAACCTGCTTAGTCTTCAGGTCAATAGCAGAGACAAAGTAACGGCCGGTCACAAACGCCTTACCGGACTCGTGGTCAACCAGAACGGAGCGAGGATGCTCAATCCAGTTCGGGTCGCCTTTCTTCAGGCCCTCGTTGGTCCAGACGAGCTTAAGAGTAGCCTGGTCGTACACTGCGATGGAGTTATCGATGGTGTTGGTCACCCAGACGGTACCGTCCACGTCATCAACAGTCACACCGTATGCAGAGGTGTAGCCATACTGGCCCTTGTCGTTCTTCTTGACGGGCAGCTGAGCAAATGCCTCAGTCTTGAGGGTGTCAGCGTCCAGACGTGCCAGGGAAGAAGCCAAGTCGCCTCGCGCACCCACGGTGGGCACAAAGAGCTTGTGGGTCTTCGCAGAGTAGCCAACCTGGTACTGGCCGGGCAGGCCCTGAATAATGTTTGCCACGCTGTTAGAAGCGTCCACGGTGCGGTGTGCCTGAGCGACGGGGGTAGTAGCGTTGTTGTCGCTCGCCTTGGTCTTGGTAGCGGTTGCCGGGTAGCCCTGGAATTCGCGGGTTTCGGGGGTGACCTGCTTGACCTGGGAGTTGTCGCCCGCAGTTGCGGTGACCTTGAACTTCAGGATGGAGTTCGCCTGAATTTCAGTGGTCTTTGCGGGTACATCGTTGCCCTGGCGGTCCTTACTGGGCTTGCTGGTGACCTTGTCCGAGGTGCTGACGGTGCCGGTGGTGCCATCGAGCACGTAGGGTACGGTTGCGGTTGCGCCAGCCTGCTTGTCCACAGCAATAACGGAGCCGTTGGGCAGCACGACCAGGTCGTTTGCCTTGCCGCCGTTCATTGCAACCTCGGCGATCAGCTTGTCTGCTGCGCCGCCGTCAATCACGCCAACCTTGCCGGTGCCGAAGTCAGAAACGTATACCAGGTCGTTTGCTTCATCATTGTCCAGGGAGAGTGCCTGAGTGCCGACCGGGATGAACTTCTTGAACTCGTGGGTGGTCGCATCATAGATGGACACGCCGGAGTTCACACCGTTCACGCCCTGGGAGGAGACGTAAATTTCGTTCTGAGAGTGGTCAATCGCAATGTCAGAGGGGCGCACCTCGCCCTCAGCGTTGCCCTTGGTGTCGAAGCTGCTCTCCACCTTGAAGGTCTTGGTGTCGATGACGAAAATCTTGCCGCCGGTACGCTCGGGCACATACAGCTTGCCGCCATCGACCAGGATATTCATGCTGATGTAGCGGGTGCCGCCGTCGGGCGCACCCTCAAGCTGAATCTTCTGAACCTGCTTAGTCTTCAGGTCAATAGCGGAGACAAAGTAACGGCCGGTCACAAACGCCTTACCGGACTCGTGGTCAACCAAAACAGAGCGAGGGTGCTCAATCCAGTTCGGATCAGTCTTTGCGATACCTGCAGTGGTCCAGACCTGCTGCATCGTTGCCTGATCATACACGGCCAGGGAGTTGTCAGTCGTGTTAGTGACCCAGACGGTGCCGTCTACGTCATCAACGGTGATGCCGTAGGCTGCATCGTACTGGTAGCCCTTGTCATTCTTGATGATGGGCAGTTCAGCCACTGCCTCAATCTTCAGGGAGTTGGCGTCAATACGTGCAATGGTAGAGACCTGCTTGTCGCGGTCAGCAGTACCCGCAATCCAAATCTTGTTGGTTTTCTTGGAGTAGGCGACCTGGAACTGGCCGGGCAAACCCTGGGTAATCTTTGCCATCGCCTTGTCCGTGATGGTGCGAGCGTCACTGCTCTGGCTTGCTGCCGGGGTGGGGTCCGCAGCGAACGATGCGGGGATGGTGGTAACACCCGAGATTGCCAGTGCAAGCGAGCCAACGGCGAGGCCCTTGAATACCTTGCTCGATGCGAGGTTCATGTGTATGTCCTATCGTGTGGGTGGTGTGTGAACGGAGTGTCTCTCCCCCATCGTGGGGAAGAGCTCCCTGCTCGAGCTCTCGGTGATTGCGAGTTGACCAGCTTCAAGGCTGCTTGCGGGCCGGCCGCTCTCCTTGCAAGATGCGATGAACAGTGCTCACACATTATTAAGTAAGGTAACCATTAATTTACCTACTAGGCAATACTTACTTACTAACAAATTTTTTTCAAGACGAGGCACGTATATGACAAAAATATTTCGCCCCTTCTCTTCTCTCTCCCCCCCCCAACACCCGAACCCGAACATCAAACCCCGAACACAAGAAACCCCCGCCCTGGTCTGAAACCAGAGGCGAGGGTTTCTTATGCTCCCCACCCCAACCAGCAAAAACGCCAATCAGAGCACCGTCACCCACGTAGGCAACGGTAAAAGCAGTCCCAATATTAGGAAATATATGAGAAGTCAGTGAACAGCAAGTTCTGCAACTTGTAACGGCGAATAAAGCGAGCCAGCTCCGCGCGGGTCGTCGGGGCAGCCGGCTTGAACTCTCCTGAAGAATCCAGCACGATATCGTTCGCACCAGCCCACGCAACATAGCGATGCAACGGACCCGCACCCAGCACGTCACGGAAACGAGAGCCCACCCCCTCCTCCAGCTCGGAGAGCTGCACCTCAGCATTGTACTGATACAGCACCGCCATCAACTCTTCATGCGAAATCGGGGCGGTCGGGTCGATGCGCTCACCACTGGCAATCGGCTCGGTAATCTTGCGGTCGCGCGCCCAGTGCAGGGCGTTCGCGGCGGGGCGGCCAACTGCATCCGCATAGGGTGCAACCTCTGAGTTTTCGCTTACGCCGGGGCGACCAGCAGCGCGGTTAAGCAGGGCGATGGCCTCTTCGCGGGTGACTGCACGGTTCGGCTCGAAGGTGCCGGTCTGCGGGTTGGGGAACAGCCACTTCTTCTGGTTGGCCACACGGATATCGTCGGCGTAGGGGTAGTTACCGGGCACGTCTTCGAAAGAGGTCTTCAGAATCTTCGTTTCAACCACGGGAATACGAGCCGCAACCTGGTGCGCAATCTCCTGGCCCCAGGGGTCGGTGCAGATATCCAGCTGCAGGGCGTGGTCCACGCCTTCGGGCTGAATGAGTTCGATAGGGAACAGGTCGGTTCCACTGAAGGTGTCTTCGTCACCGTTGAATTCGGGAGTGAGCGGCCAGGAGCGCAGGGTTTCGAAGGAATTATCGCGCACGTAGCCGTGGCGCACGGTCAGGGTGGTACCTTCGGTGAGGAGTTCACGCAGGCCGTGTGCGGTGTAGCTGACGGTCATTCCGTCTTCAGTGATGATGGCGCGCTGGATGGTGAGGCGCGGTCCCCTGGTCTCCTCGACGGGGGCCGGGGACTCAGTGGTTTTGGGGGTTTCATCTGCATTAGCGACCTGCGCCTGCAGAGTGAGGGCACCTGCTGCGGTGGCAGCGGAGGCACCCTTCAGGAAAAATCGTCGTGAGAGTCGATGGTTAAGGAAGGGCATGGTTGTCCTATTCACTTGTCGTTTGAGTTGAGTGATACCCGAATGCAGGAGGCGTGGCGATTGCGTGTGCGGTGAGTGAGGCCGATACGCGGTTCCCCGGCGAGCGTGAGTGAGGCGCTGTGGGGTGAGTGCCGAGTGGATGCGCGGTGAGTGAGACCGGCATGGCTCCTAATTCAGCTATCAAGAATACCTTAAGGTTCGGGTTTGTTCGAGGGTCTGATGGGTTATGTGACGTTATGAGAAGAGGATGAGGTCCAGTATGTGAACTTCATAGTGTCTAGCGCTACAAATAACACAGGGTGGGTGTGTCTCCTATGTATCTTCAGATTTAGGAGTTATTGTTATTACAACCTTATCACCGTTGTGCTGATGCTCAACGGCGAGCTAACAACCCCACATCAAAGGAGCTTTTGTGGATAAGGCACTTATCTTTTTTGCCAAGTCGCGCTACGCTGACCTCTTCGGTGTTGCGCTGGTCGTTGCCATCGCAATCGGGTCCGGCTATCTAAGCACGAACCTCGCCAAGTACGTCGATTGGGGCCCCTGGACAAGCATTATTCCGCTCGGCCTCATCTCCGTCATCAACGTGGGTATCTCCATGATGTCCACCCGCCTCACCGGCCGCCTCTCAAACGTCGGTAATGTACTGGGCATCATCAACACGGCGCTATCCGGCACCATCGACTATATTCTGGGCAACAAGGCCGCAATCATCACCTACCCGGTAACTTTCATCGTGTACACCTTCGCAATTCGTAGGTGGCAGAACTCCGAACGCGGCAAAGCCATAGAACCGCCGACCGGCGCGAAAGGCCGGGCAATCATCGCCGGCATCGTGGTGGGATCATTCGCGTTCTCCCTCATCGCAAACTACATCGGCTACGGCGGCAAGACAACGTTCCTGTTCTGGATTACGACCGTGGTGTTCGGCCTCTCCCTGTCAGCGAACATTCTGAACGCACTGAAGCTGTCGATGCAGTGGCAGTTCTGGCTGTTCTACAACCTGGTGCAGTGCGTGAAGGCGCTAACCCAGGGCAACTTCGCGAACGTCGGCAAGTACGTCTTCTACATCATCAACAGCGTGGCAGCACTCCTACTGTGGACCCGCAGCGGCACCTCCGCTAAGGAGGCGGTGGTGGCGTAGGGAGTTCCCTAGCTTTCGGGCGTTGCCCTTTCTACTCGCTAACGCGTGAGGAGGCCCCTCGACCTGCAGCTTATTGTTGCGGGCCGAGGGGCCTTACCCATGCCCCGCGAGTGCGGGGAATACGTTGAGTTTCTTTCATTATTGCCCTTAATATAGGGCTCATCCCCGCTCGCGCGGGGAACACTCGTCCCCAAGACCCCAAGCAATAGAGACACTCGGCTCATCCCCGCTCGCGCGGGGAACACGCGACCTCAAGAGGATTCTAAGGAATGCCAGCGGGCTCATCCCCGCTCGCGCGGGGAACACGCATTTTTCGCGGCTGAGGGTCCAGCCGGTCGCGGCTCACCCCCACCCACGCAGGGAACACAAGCTGGCTCCGGCTTCTTCCTTGGCGCAGCGCGGCTCATCCCCGCTCACGCGGGGAACACAGGACAAAGACAACGGCACTAATCAAGAGAACCGGCCCATCCCCGCTCGCGCGGGGAACACTGGTGCTGTTCCTTTGCAGTGCGGCGGGCCTCGGGCTCATCCCCGCTCGCGCGGGGAACACTATTTAGCCGAAAATTTTTCTAAAATTTCTTGGGGCTCATCCCCGCTCGCGCGGGGAACACCCGCCGTCCATGAGATAATCACGGAGCCATTCGGGCTCATCCCCGCTCGCGCGGGGAACACCATCTTCACGGTCGGAAACATCCATGTCCCGCGGGCTCATCCCCGCTCGCGCGGGGAACACCCGCAAAAACGAGGAATGGCAGTCAACCCACTGGGCTCATCCCCGCTCGCGCGGGGAACACGAAGCCACGATATACTCAACGCGATATTTAGGGGGCTCATCCCCGCTCGCGCGGGGAACACAGACTGAAGAAGAATCGGTTGAGGCTTCTGACGGGCTCATCCCCGCTCGCGCGGGGAACACAACCAGACCCACCCGCACCGGGTGGGTTTTTCGGGCTCATCCCCGCTCGCGCGGGGAACACATTGGAGGTGTTACGGGCGTGCAGGTCTAGGTGGGCTCATCCCCGCTCGCGCGGGGAACACGTCTGGGGCTCAGCATAATCACCCAGCAGCGCGGGCTCATCCCCGCTCGCGCGGGGAACACGGGCACGCGGGCGAACACCTCGCGTTCGTAGCGGGCTCATCCCCGCTCGCGCGGGGAACACCCGTACAGCTGAATCCTTAGCATGTTCAAACAGGGCTCATCCCCGCTCGCGCGGGGAACACGTATCAACCGGCGGTGTAGAGATTGAAGATGGGGGCTCATCCCCGCTCGCGCGGGGAACACTGAATATAGGCGCGGTCACGCACCTTCCAAGCGGGCTCATCCCCGCTCGCGCGGGGAACACACGTCTTCTCCTCCTCCGTCCCCGACTTCCCTGGGCTCATCCCCGCTCGCGCGGGGAACACTTGAAGACCCTCGCCCCGGCACTGAAGGACCAGGGCTCATCCCCGCTCGCGCGGGGAACACCTAACGACACTGGTAAGCGCACTCTCTGGGTTGGGCTCATCCCCGCTCGCGCGGGGAACACGAGTTCGGCACTCTGGAGGATATTCTGCACTGGGGCTCATCCCCGCTCGCGCGGGGAACACTCTGAAACGCCCTGGCTGCTTGCCGTCGATGAGGGCTCATCCCCGCTCGCGCGGGGAACACCATTGCCCCGTAGCGTTTTGCTTTCACTCATGGGGCTCATCCCCGCTCGCGCGGGGAACACTGATGCAAGCTTTCCCTACAATTGCTTGACTCAGGCTCATCCCCGCTCGCGCGGGGAACACGCAAACATCCTTGAACCGCAAGGTTTTAATTCGGGCTCATCCCCGCTCGCGCGGGGAACACAGGACCAAAGTTATGGCTGCGTAGGCAGACATAGGGCTCATCCCCGCTCGCGCGGGGAACACCATCTCATACGACGGGGGGGGATGTGTTGTGGGGCTCATCCCCGCTCGCGCGGGGAACACGCACCAGGCCGAGCCGGGCAGCCTCCTGCACGGGGCTCATCCCCGCTCGCGCGGGGAACACCTCGCGCCGGTAGCCGGTGGGCATCTGGGTGTGGGCTCATCCCCGCTCGCGCGGGGAACACTGCGGATTCGTTAGGGCGCAAGTCCATTATAGGGGCTCATCCCCGCTCGCGCGGGGAACACGCTTTCGCAGACTTCCGCACCGACGTGCGGTGGGGCTCATCCCCGCTCGCGCGGGGAACACACCGGCGGCACTGTGCTCGGTGTGTGGCGTGCGGGCTCATCCCCGCTCGCGCGGGGAACACGCTCTCATGATGACTATTCCATATCTAAGGCAGGGCTCATCCCCGCTCGCGCGGGGAACACGGAGAGTTCCATGATTCTTTTTCCTTTCGTGGGGGCTCATCCCCGCTCGCGCGGGGAACACGTTTCAGCGATATCCCAGAGGGTTTCGTAGCCGGGCTCATCCCCGCTCGCGCGGGGAACACAGTTCGACCGGGCATCCCAGGCCGTTGAAAAGGGGCTCATCCCCGCTCGCGCGGGGAACACGCAGCCTGGCAAGTAGAGAGCGTGGAGCGCCTGGGCTCATCCCCGCTCGCGCGGGGAACACCAGCGCATCGACGTGAAGGTCTCCTCCGAATGGGGCTCATCCCCGCTCGCGCGGGGAACACTATACTGACTTCCTGCCGGGTCTGTGCACCCTGGGCTCATCCCCGCTCGCGCGGGGAACACCAGGAGCCTACACCATTGAAACGCTCATCTATGGGCTCATCCCCGCTCGCGCGGGGAACACTGAAACCGGTGAGATGAAGTTAGAAGAAGAGGGGGCTCATCCCCGCTCGCGCGGGGAACACTGTCTTTCTTCCGTTCGACAGCGTTGTGGCTGGGGCTCATCCCCGCTCGCGCGGGGAACACCAGGTGAGGCCCGCTCAACCCGATTCGTGGATGGGCTCATCCCCGCTCGCGCGGGGAACACCCGCGCAAAGAGGCCGCGCGGATATTGCCGGTGGGCTCATCCCCGCTCGCGCGGGGAACACTCAAGAGATTAAGGACCAGATTCCGGCCTACCGGGCTCATCCCCGCTCGCGCGGGGAACACGGAACCTATATTGACGGTTCCGGCACCCCTCAGGGCTCATCCCCGCTCGCGCGGGGAACACCTTCCCCCGCCTTCGCCTGGGGAACCGGCATTGGGCTCATCCCCGCTCGCGCGGGGAACACTGAGACCAATAGCACGGGATACCTGCGCCGTCGGGCTCATCCCCGCTCGCGCGGGGAACACTTTCCGTTCTGTCGAGACACAAGCAAGACCACGGGCTCATCCCCGCTCGCGCGGGGAACACAGACGGCGATATTACGAGCGCCGGTTTTCCTGGGGCTCATCCCCGCTCGCGCGGGGAACACACTTGGAGACGCTACCGGGCGTGTTGCTGGCCGGGCTCATCCCCGCTCGCGCGGGGAACACCTCCGATCAAGAACATTTTTACCGGCGCGGTTTGGCTCATCCCCGCTCGCGCGGGGAACACCGCGCGAGTCGTCTCTCCACACTCCCGCGTCTGGGCTCATCCCCGCTCGCGCGGGGAACACGGTCTCATTGGACGGGAAGCACTTTACGGACTGGGCTCATCCCCGCTCGCGCGGGGAACACGCCTCCATGTAAAAGCGGGCACAATCATGCTTGGGCTCATCCCCGCTCGCGCGGGGAACACCTAATGTCAATGGTCACGCGCCCACGTCGGAGGGGCTCATCCCCGCTCGCGCGGGGAACACAGTTAATGTCTTCTCGCTCACACTCGGTTACGGGGCTCATCCCCGCTCGCGCGGGGAACACCAGGACGAGGAATACCGTAACATTTGCGCATGGGGCTCATCCCCGCTCGCGCGGGGAACACCGCCGCCGCGAAGAAGACATCACGCGGCTCTAGGGCTCATCCCCGCTCGCGCGGGGAACACCGTCTACGGGCGCACTGTACAGCACGGCGTTAGGGCTCATCCCCGCTCGCGCGGGGAACACGTGGTGTTCACGGTTTCCCATTCCCCGGCGGCGGGCTCATCCCCGCTCGCGCGGGGAACACGTGAATCAACGGTTATTTTTGCTGATGTGGCAGGGCTCATCCCCGCTCGCGCGGGGAACACTCCAAGATCGCCGCGGTGGTATGTAAATCCCCGGGCTCATCCCCGCTCGCGCGGGGAACACTTAAATGCTATGGTTGATAGCACCTTGCCCGCGGGCTCATCCCCGCTCGCGCGGGGAACACTTAAATGCTATGGTTGATAGCACCTTGCCCGCGGGCTCATCCCCGCTCGCGCGGGGAACACGGCTCGAAATGCTGTGGGACCCGCGGAAGCAGGGGCTCATCCCCGCTCGCGCGGGGAACACTTGGTGCGCTTGTGCCGATGGTGACGACCATTGGGCTCATCCCCGCTCGCGCGGGGAACACACTTGCTGACATGGGGTTTTACCCCCTACATCAGCAAAATAGAATCACTTTGAAGCCAGAGCCCACATCCAGAATACACGATAAATAGTTACCTCTAGCCCCGACGAGCACGACGATATCTACTCGCCTTACTCCACCCAGATTTCGGCACAACCTTACGAACCACCGGACGATAAATCAGCTTCACACCCTCAAAATCGACAGGCTCCCAATCCGCATTATTCACCCGAAACTCAAGCCGCTGCTCATTGTCCGCCGGAAACACCATCGTCGCACGACCAGTACCACCCGACTCCAGCACACGCGCCCACAACTTCTCACGAATCCTAGCGCTCACACGACCCACAAAAACCCCAGGATTAATCTCCAAAAGCCATTTCGTCAAATCACCACGAAGACTCACCGGACAAGCAGACAAAACAATAACAATCATCAGTCCGCCCCTCCGTCACCATAATTCATGCCACCGCGCTGAGCCTCACCCTGCTCATTCCACAAACCCACAACATCCAACTCAAGCATCTCCTCAGGAACCTCCTCAGACAGCAGAAGCCGCTGAATATCCCGCACGACCCGCTCCATCACCTTCTCAGAACGAATACGGTCACGCACCGCCCTACGCGTCACAGACCCAATATCCATCCCCTCCGTATAGCCAGCAACCACCTCAAACGCAGCAGGAATCGTAATCTCAGCCTTATACAAATCAGCAACGTCATACACAAAAGACCAAGAATTCCCGGTATGCACAAAACCCAGCCCAGGCGCACATCCCAAAGACACAATCGCCGCATGAACAATCCCATAAAGCGCAGCATGAGCAGCCGACAACGCCTGATTAATCGGTGACCCATCACCAAAATTATTCGGATCATACTCACGGCGCTCCCACGGAACACCAGTCCGCTCAGACCACTGCCTATACACAGAACGCACCCTCGCGCCCTCCCTACCACGCAGTTGCTGCATCGTCAGCTCGCTCGTATCCTCACCAGGAAAACGCCACTGATACATCATGCGCGCCACAGCCAAACGGCTCCGCGTATTCGACACCAGCTTCGCCTGAGCAATCAACAGACGCGAAGAACGTGCCACAGACTTACCGCTCGCATAATAACGGACACCCTGCTCGCCAACCCACACCACCGTAGTACCGCACTCCCCCAACAAAGCCATCGCCTGATGAGTAATACGAGTACCCGGCCCCAACAGCAAAGCGCTCAAACTCGCAGCAGGGCAATGAACCACGCCCTCTTCCTTCACAAACGTCACCGCACTATCAGCACGGGAAATCGTCGCATGCTCGACATACACAAAACTCAAACGGTCAGAACTACGAAACAGCTCAGACGAGCTCGGAGGAATAGCCCCCTGCATGATCTTCTCCTATGAACATCAACGTACCAGCATCGGCACAAAGTATGAGTGAATAAAGAAAGGGCGGGGCACCATCACGCAGAACAGTCCCCCGCCCTTCACCCGCATTACCTAGCGGGACAGAGGCACCAACGTCAGAAGGCCCATGCCGTACGCCTTGCCCCTGCCCATACCGGAGAGCAGAGACTTACGGAACAGCTCAACATCAGTGATACGAAGAACACCGTCAAACTGAGCCTTACGGTGAGTCACCTTACCGACCTTACCCTCAGCGTTACGGCGGGCAAACGCAAGGTCCTGACGAGAAGAAACCATCGGGCACTCCTCAATATCCTGACCTTCAACCGCGGGAATTACCTCAAACCCCCACTGCGGAGCACGCTCACGAATCCACGCCCGCTGCTGCTCAGCCGTTACGTGCGGGAACACCTCACGCTTACCCGTCTGCTTATTCGTGTGACGCTTCACCGGGTTTGCGGCAAGACGGAAAGCCCACTCCTGACCGTTCTCCAGCTTCGCCAGCAAACGACCATAGTGAGCGCTCTCACCAGGGCGAATCTGCCAACCGGCCTGCTCTACAAGAGCCGAAAAATCAGGCTTCTCAGGGCTCAACATGTACAAAACCGGAGCATGCTGAGACTCATCCAAACGCCACAGGATGCGGCCCTCAGAAAAATCCGTATCCGGCGGCAAAGTCGCCATCACGGCTGCATGCATCGCCTGCGGGCTACGCAACAACTTCCACGCACCACGACGTTGCGGATTAATCATGAAACGAGAAAAATACGTCACGCTTCCACCACCACATTCAAGAAATCAGGTTCGGCAGGATTCTCGGAAGAATCCTCGTCCGCGGAGGATTCTGTAACACGAAGTTTTCGTCCCTGAGGGTTCTCCAATACCAGAGGCTCCGCAGTAACCACCTCACGCGAAGCATACTGACGATGCTCCGAGCTAAAACTCACCGGAATATCCTGAACCAAATCACCACGCTCGCCAGGCAACGCATCACGCAGGATGCGCAACGCTACCGGACTCGGAAAATCCTTACGGCGATACTCAAGAACCTGCCACTCCAACGAACGCAGAGCCTCCTCAGCGGGCTCCTCACGGATACCCAGGACAAGGTCGTAACCAGCCGGGCATGCGCGCCGTCCAAGGTACAGAGGATACACGGGCTTCTTCAGTGCAAATTCGATAGTCTCCAGCTGTTCACGTTCACCTTCCAGAGCCACCACGAAAACAGCATCTGAAAGGTACATACGGGTCGAAAGGGAAACGTCGCCTTTGGGATTTTTAGCCCAGTTCTTAGCGGTCTGATAGTCACGAATCAGGGTGCCCGAGGCATCCGTACGCACCGCGAACCTCAACGAAACCAAATCGTCAACCGGCTCGTTACGCGAGCGCCCCAAGGCTGCAGCAACCATTCCGATCACGCCAGATTTGCTCGGCTCATGCCCGGCATCACGGCGACGGAAACGACTCTGAGTACCCCATGACTGCAACGGCCCGCTCATCTTCAAGAGCAGGGTAGGCATTAGGACTCCTGAGAGGTGAGAGCAGTCAGCTGAGCTTCCAGGGACTCCAGCAGACCCTTCAGAGAAACAGACTCGCCAAGACCAGCTAGTTCTTCCTTGAGGTCCCCCAAAGCCAGAACATACGAAGCGACCGGCTCGTAACCGTATGCTTCTTCAATGTTCTTCGCTTCAAATGCAAGCGCACGAGCTGCAGCCACGCGGCGTCCATCAACCTCGGTAATGGCCTTCTCGAAGGCGTTCACATAGGAGATGGGGCGGTCGTTGCGAACGGTGACGATAACCGCGTCAGGCAGGGTGCGTGCGGCGAAAGAGTTCTGCTTACCGGTAGGCATGGAATTGATGAAGGAACGGACAAACGCCAGGGTTGCTTCAACGCTTGCAGAAGCATCACCCAGGTTAGCGTTCAACGCGTCCAGGTTGATGTTGGCGTAGCGGTAGAAGGTGCTTGCCGCCATCTCAACGGTGCCGATCATGCCCGCACCGGTAGAGTCATCAGAAGAACGAACAACGTCATCCACGGCGGTGTAGTAGTCGAAATCGGGTTCGGAACCGTGAACACTCAGGGCGTGTGCTACCTGGCAAGCGGCGTCAACGTTGAAATCGGCAGCTTCTGCCAACATACGACCGAAGAGAGCAATATCAACGCTGTGGTTGGTGTCGAGGATTTCCTTAACATCCTTCGCGGGAAGCTTCTCACCATTAGCTTCGATGATTGCCTGTGCCAGCTTGTCGATCTGCTGGTTGCTCAGCAGAATCAGGTAGCCAGAAACAGCACGGCCTGTTTCTTTGTCTTCCTTCTTCTTCGGCTTCTCCAGCTTAATCTTTGCCGCCTTGAACGCTTCCACGACAGCCTTTTCAGCCTGGTCAGCATCGAAATCGGGTGCAAGATTCAGGATGCGCGCCACTACCTTGTCAGCGACCAGGCGGGTACGTACACCCAGCTTCGAGCGGTCGAGATGCGATTCAAAATCACGGCGAATAACGGACTTCCAAGCCTGGCTGGAAACACGCTGACGCTGAACGCCGCCAAAGAAAGCGGACTTGGGGCTGCCGGTGTCGTCACGGTTAATGTTCGACGGGGGCAGGGTCTGCAGGGCGTGGATATCGACGAAAGTAGTCATGATGTTTTCCTTCTTTCAGGAGTGATAGTTACTTAGCAGTTTTGCTCGCATCATCGCGAGCAGGGATGAGTCCGTAGGAGAAGTCGCGGTTCCAGCGGTACAGCACCTTTTGACGCGTCATAGGATTCAGAAGACGCATGTAATCCACCGCAAATCGACCGTAATCAAAGGCAATACCTTCGGAACGGAGCAGAGTAATCAGGCTACGCAGATAATGCTGGCGCGCGTTCTCCGTCTGAGCGGTCAGCAGAGAATCAAAACGCTTCTTCGTTGAAGAAGTGGTCTGACTGACCAAGCGACCGACTGCCTGACCGAAAGAAACACCCGCAACATGCATAGGCTGGTTCTGTGACTGCTCATGCAGGGCAAAAAGAGTCAGCGCAGTGTATGCGGCGCTCTCCGCATTACTCGGCTGGTCGCCCTTGCCGCGGTACTCTTCAGGGATGCCTTCAGTACCATCTTCCTTTTCCAGGATGATTCCTAAGAGTTCCGGGTACTGAAGGGGTGATGCACCCACACCTCGGCGAAGCTGCGCCAGCTGGGCAGCGGCCGATGATACCCCGTTACTTTTCTGGTGGTACAGGCGCATCACTTTTGCCACGACAAAACGTTGCAGCTCATCTTGCGCGGTGTAATCACTCATTGGTTTCCTCCTTGTCAGAGTTAGATGTAGAGTCCCGGTAAGCGAGGGGGATAATCTTACGCAGACGACTTTCAAGCTGCCGCCTAGCAGTAGCTGCACTGTAGAAAGATTCATTCCCCAAACGATCTTTCACAAACGTTCCCATCATCGCTTTAGGACCAGCGCTATTTATCAAGAGCTCAGTTTCTTGGATAGCTGCGAGGCGCACTGTTTTCTGCCATTCTTTTTTCTGAAGAACAATATCTTCAGAAGAGTGCTGGAGAACAACCCACTGACGAAAAGAATCTTCCATGCGGTGGAGCAGGGCTTCTGTAACATCAGAGCAGAACTTATATTCCTTACCTGCGGCTTTCAATAGGTTGCCTGCGAACTGCCCCAGTGCATCCGCCGCATGCATAGTGGCTTGAATGTTCTCGCATACCATCTGGGACACCGATGCCCCTTCAACAGTTAGCAGGGAAAGTTCCATAGGGACATATTCAGAGATAACCTGGCTAACAAATGAACCATAAACGTCCCCATATTGAACACCAACTAATTGCACATTAACTACAGTATCTACAGGAAAGTATCGGCCTAATCCAAGCTGACGAATTACCGGAGCTGGCTTGTTCTGCTCATCTGACTCCGGATTTAGCCAAGCTAGCAAAGAGCTAGCCCCGTACCACAGCGAGTGCTCAGCCGTATGAAGTCTAGGAACCCATTCCAGCTTCTTATTACGGCGATATCCTGTTAGGTGGTCAACATAAGTATCCTTGTTATACCATTTGTCTCCATTAGCGATAAAAACCCCAACAATACAGTGCCCGTCATGTTGCAGACGAATACGACGTGACTGCCAGGTCAGAATCTCGCACATACCTTTCGCAGGGATTGCTACGTCTTTATATTGGGAAGCAGAGCCTCCGGTGTAGGCACGCGGTGCTGCGGTATCAGGCTCAGCGCGCTCCCAAACCGGCAAATCATGTTCAAACGATTCGGCGGTCAGTTGCTCATAGTCGAGGTTATACAGCAAGGTCTCCATCAGGTTAGCTCCGTGAACAATTACCTTGCCAGTTGCTCCGTACCAACCTGTTGATACACCGTATACTTTCCCAGCTTTTTCTCTAGGGTCTCCAGCAGCGGCTCCACGAGGCACATAGATGTCATAAGCTTGCAAAGTTATAAGACGCCTAGCTGCCTCAGCATACGTCAGAGTTTTCAAGGCAGCATCTGCAACCATTGTAAATTGTGGTCGTTTTGTTGTACTGACACGTGACTCAAGAAACAAATCAGTCAATTTCACCTTTGAAACACCACCTCCTCGAGGCCCCAATTCAGATACCTGCATAAAGGGACGGTCGCTTCCAGTCAGCCAGAAACGATTCCTGAAGTACTCAAGGTACCCAAGTACAGCAGCCAGATTGTCAGCATCGGACTCTCGCATCTGGCGAATCCAGGGAGCCACGCCACCGAAGGTCTTAACGCCTTCGCTAAGAAAAGTGGCACGCGCAAAGACAGCAAGAGCAACGCCCAAAATAGCCGTATCTTGCAACGGGTCACCAGTGTCTATCCGTCGAATCTTATAGGAATGAACAAACAAGTCTTTCAGAGAAACCTCAACATTTCTTCCGTCCACCCGTAATACAGGTATCCAACATTCGTCAAGCAGGTTGAATTGAGGTTCTTCCATGACAACCATTCCCACTCCTTTCTTCTTTGAGATCAGCTCCCTGTCGAATGACGAACAAGCGAGCAGAATATCGGACTCTGGTCCACAATGAGAGTAGACCAGGTAATTAAGCCTTGTCAGGAGGTTCTTTGAAGAGCCTTCATTGGCTTGTTGAGTTCATCATAGGACCATCAAGAAGGTTAAGTCAAGGGAATCTGCAATCTAATAATCGCATGTTTAATATTTTTGGCATACAATCGAAACAAGCACAGAATCCCCGCTCACGCAGGGAGCACATCAGCCATAAATAATCGCATTGGCTCATCCCCGTCTGCTTCGGGGAACATACGCCTCGCACCGCAGCGAGGTACGCATTAGTCTACCGTCTAAGGAGAATCATGGCACCCGCCCCTGAGCATCTTTCAACACCTGAAACAGCATCATTCTGGGCAAAAACAGGAGACAAGGAATCCCCCACTCGCGGCCTCTCCCTCGTTCAGCACATGTTCGATGCAGGTTCTGTAGCCGCCCAACTCTGGGACACATGGCTCGCGCCCGGTCTACAGAAACGATTCAGTGAGCATCTCCATCTCTCTATGGAAGATACACGCGCGCTGGTATGCTGGCTCACCGCTACTCACGACATGGGTAAGGCAACCCCAGAATTCTCAGGCCAACTGGACAAACGAGGTGACGAAAACCTTGCCGTGTACCGTCACCGTATCGAACAACAGGACTTTGAGTTCCCCGAAGACCTCGTCACTCCCACTAGCGGTTTGCGATGCCCCCACAGTAAATATAGCCAGAGCATCCTCATTCACCTGCTCACCAGCAATATTGAGAACATGCCGCGTGAAGTTGCTGTAACTCTCGCGAGCATATCTGGCGCACACCATGGCACACCCGCAGACTATCTCCCTGCCTCCACAGATTTGAGCAATGTCATTTTGGAGCGCCTCTCCCCCAAATGGCATGCAACCTGGCAGGAACTCTACGACATCACCCTGGAACGCTTCGGCGCGTCCTCGGCGTTGCAACAGCTAGCACAGCATGGACAGACTATCCCCGTCTCCGTGCAGTTCTGTATTACCGGTTTCGTCATCATGTCAGACTGGATTGCTTCAAACCCCGATTTCTTCCCCATGGGAACCTTCGGTTCAGCCAAACAGGAACAGCGAGCGCGCATCGGCTGGCAGGCTCTCGGACTCGAACAGCGTTGGATTGCCGCACTAGATACCAACCCCGACACCCCCGCTGCTGACCTCTACGCATCCCGTTTTGGGTGGAAGAATCCCACCCTACGACCCATGCAGGAAGTCGTAGTCGAAGCGGCACGCTCCATGCAAAGCGGCGGCATGATGTGCATCGAAGCACCCATGGGTCAAGGTAAAACCGAAGCCGGCCTCATCGCGGCCGAATTCCTTGCGCAGGCGACCGGTCGTACCGGCGTTGCCTTCGCGGCACCGACCCAGGCAACCTCGAATGCTCTCTTTGACCGTGTTATCGAATGGGTGAAATACCAGACAAACATTGTGGCACAAGAACACGGCGAACCTATTGAGCCGCACTCCATGTTCCTGGGACACTCCAAGAACCGGTTCAACAAGTCCTACGAAGCACTCTCCAAAGCAGATATTTTTGATGAGCCCTCTGCCTCTGCGCGAGACAACAACCGAAAAACCCTGCGCCCCGGAACGTCTCTCGCACGACACAGCTGGCTCAGCGGCACCAAGAGAGGGCTACTCTCCAGCTTTGTTGTGTGCACCATCGACCAGGTTCTTATGACCGCTCTGCAAGCACGGCATGTGATGCTCCGATACCTTGGCCTTGCATCCAAGGTCATCATCATTGATGAGGTGCACGCCTACGACGCATATATGAGCAAGTACCTTTCCGCTGCGCTCTACTGGCTAGGTCAGATGAATGCGCCGGTCATACTCATGTCGGCAACCCTACCATCAGCTATTCGTGATGATCTCATGGAGAGCTATGCCAATGGTCTGAAAATTGGGGCGGAGCCGCAGCACAACGCACCTGCGTCTTCATCGGCGCCCCAGAATGACATGATGGCGCGAATGATGGCGAATATTGCGAAAAATCAAGCACCTTCAACACCTGCCGTAACTGAAATTTCTCCTCTTGATTTGGATTACCCCGTCATTCACACGCTCACCGCCGAAGACAACGGAACTCCCAAGAAATGGAAGGTTGAACAGCCTGTAGAGCAAACCGAAATCGAGCTGAAACTCATTGACGACAGCCCCGAAAGCGTCCTGAACGTGCTCGAACCGCTCGCTAATGACCACGGATGTGCCGCAGTCATCTGCAACACTGTTGGACGGGCCCAGGAGATACACGCATTCCTGAGCGAACAGTTCGGTGAAGAGCACGTAATCCTCACTCACTCTCGCTTTACCGCTACGCACCGCACCGAGCAAGAAGAACTCCTTGTCTCGAAGCTCGGCAAGAAGGCGCACTATAGCGAAGTATACGAGGAGGATTCCTCGCGCCCACACCGCCTCATTGTGGTGGGTACCCAGGTCATCGAGCAGTCGCTTGACCTAGATTTTGACGTGATGATTACCGACTTCGCGCCGGTCGACCTGGTGCTTCAACGCATGGGACGCCTGCACCGTCACGATAGCCGTAGCAACTCAGAACGCACCTCCGCATACCGTAAGCCAGTGTGCTACGTGCGAGGAATTGAAACTTTCGGATCACACGATGAGGCACCCGACTTCCCGCGTGGATCCAAGGCAGTCTACGAGCCGATGATCCTGCTCAGCAGCTACGCGCAGCTACTCCCCCACTTCGACGGTGAACCTATTCGAATTCCTGCGGACATCAGTCCACTGGTGCAGAAGACCTACCAGGAAAATGCCCCTGCTGAGATTCCTAGTGCCTGGTCAGAAGTCTTTGAAAGTGCCAAGCAGGAGTGCGATAAGGGTAAGGATCTAGCCAATGTCCGCGCTAAAGGCTATCTGCTCTGCGCGCCTCATGGTGAACAGCGCACCATGGCTGACTGCATGAAGCGCCTCCTCAAGGCTGACGATCAACGATTCTCTGACGAGCAAATCGGCGAGGCAAAGGTTCGCGATACCGACTCCTCCTTGGAGGTTATTGCAATCGTAGTAGAGCGAAACAACCCGGGCAATCTCAAGAGTGCTATTAAAAGCTACCGACTCTTGCCTTCCGTCAGCAGTACAGACGAGGGCGATTCTCTCCGTTTTGATGCTTCAGCCGACGAGCCTCCGACTTACTGGCAGAGCATGCAGCTTGCGGCTTCGTCAATTCGACTCCCCTATCAGTACTCAGATGCACCCAAGAACCGGGTTAAGGGTGGAAAACTCCGCTTCGATGCCGCACTCGACCAACTGGAAAAGGAACGCATCGAAAACTGGCAGAAATCATTCATTCTAGAGGGGCAACTCATCCTGCCCTTCGAAGAGGTCGAAGCAGGCGTGTACTCGTACAGGCTCTGCGATTACGAACTGGTGTACACCACCCAGCTAGGCTTGCAAAGCTTCAAGCTGGATAACAAAGACTAGCCAAGACAAACAAAGACCCCCGCCGGGTGCTTTCAAAGGCAACCCGGTGGGGGTCTTCATATACGACATGTAGCGCGGTTCAGGTAAACCAGGCAAACCGGGCGGGCCTCGAGACTCGGAGGCTCTGCACAAACAGCGCGCCAAAACCCGAGCCGGCTAAAGCTCAGCCCAGGCGAACAGCGGAACTAGCGCTCCGCATCCTCACCCAGCAGGCCCTCACGAGCCAGCGCAGTCAAACGAGACACCGCACGGAAATACTTCTTCTGGTAACCACCAGCCAGCATCTCCGGGGTAAATACCTTGTCAAAAGGCACACCCGAAGACACAATCGGCAAATCCTTGTCATACAGGCGGTCAGCCAGTACCACAAAACGCAACGCCACCGACTGCTCCGTAATCGGCTGCACATCACGCCACGCAACACCCTGCAGGCCGTCAATCAGCTGACGGTAACGCGAGGGATGCACCTTCGCCAGGTGATCCACCAGGTCCGCGAAGTTATCGACGCCCACCGTCTTACCGGCGAACACCTCCTCAACTTTCGCGTCAAACTCGGCGTCAGACACCGGCTCGGGAGCATCGGGCAGACCACGGTGACGGAAGTCCTCACCGTCCACACGGTGCACCTCAAATTGCGAAGCAAGCACCTGAATCTCACGCTTAAAATCCTCCGCCGCGAAACGGCCCTCACCCAGGGCACCCGGCAACGTGTTCGAGGTTGCCACAAGCTTCACGCCGGCATCGGCCAGCTCACGCATCAGGCGGGACATGAGCACCGTATCGCCCGGATCGTCCAGCTCAAACTCGTCAATACACACCAGCTTGTAGCCGCTCAGCGCCTCAACCGTCTTGCGGAACGTCAGCGCGCCCACCAGGTTCGTGTACTCCACGAACGTGCCGAACGCCTTCGGACCGTCCACGTAATGCCACAGCGAAGCCAGCAGGTGGGTCTTACCCACACCGAAACCGCCATCAAGGTACAGGCCGGCCTTCGAGGTGTCTTTCTTCTTGCCGCCAAAGAGTCGTCCGAAAAAGCCGCCGCCGGAACCGCCGCCGTTAATCTTGTCGCCAAAATCCTTGAGCTTCTGCACCGCTTCAGCCTGCGAAGGCTGGTTCGGGTCGGGGATATAGGTGTCGAACGAAACCTCTCCAAAACGCTCTGACGGGCGGAAACCCGCCAGCAACTCATCAGCAGACACGCGCGGGATGCGGTCGGTCAAGTGTACGGTCGTGGTGGGCACAAAAACTCTTTTCTTCAGTGACGGCGATGTTACTACTCGCCTTAAGTGTAGTACTGTCAGCGCACGCGCGTGAGGGTGGTGAGTTGCCCGCCACATTACGGGCATGGGGAGGGGGTAGGGTGGGATATGCGGGAGGGGCTGCTGGGCTGGGACGCGGAGGGCGGGAATGCCAGGGCATGGGCGTTCGGGTGCGGAGGCTGAGGTGGTGCGCTCCTCGGGCTGGGTCTGTATCCCTACTTTCTATTTTACTTTTCTGACAAATAAGATTATAGTGAGGACTGTTTATTTTCGGAGGTTTTTATGTCATTTCTATCAAAAAATTGGGCAGGACTGTTAGTCTGTCTGATCATTTCTATCATCTCTTGGGTTTTAGGAGGATTTCTGCCTGTTGTGGGAGCACCTGTTTTCGCCATTTTTATCGGAATGATTCTCCATCCCTTTCTCACTTCCTATACACAACTGGATGCCGGTTTGACTTATAGCTCCAAAAAACTGCTTCAGTATGCTGTTATTTTGCTTGGGTTTGGACTAAATATCTCACAAGTTTTCGCAGTTGGAAAATCTTCCCTTCCTGTTATCCTTTCAACTATTTCAATTGCTTTGATTATAGCTTTCTTTTTCCAACACTTTTTTAACCTTGATACAAAGCTAGCTACCTTGATTGGAGTTGGATCTTCTATCTGTGGCGGTTCTGCCATTGCAGCGACTGCTCCTGTTATTCACGCCAAGGAAAAAGAAGTAGCCCAAGCCATTTCTGTTATCTTTTTCTTCAATGTCTTGGCAGCTCTTATCTTTCCAACTCTAGGTTCTTGGCTCCATCTTTCCAACGAAGGTTTTGCTCTCTTTGCGGGTACTGCGGTCAACGATACTTCCTCTGTGACAGCTACTGCTAGTGCCTGGGATAGTCTTTACAATGTAAACACTCTTGAGCCTGCAACTATTGTCAAGCTGACACGTACTCTAGCTATTATCCCTATCGTTCTCTTCCTCTCCTATTGGCAAAACCGTCAACAAGGCAACAACCAAGGAGTGAAGCTTAAAAAAATCTTCCCCGTTTTCATTCTCTACTTTATCCTAGCTTCTCTGCTAACTACTCTTCTCACATCTTTCGGTGTCAGCAATAGCTTCTTTTCATCTCTCAAACAACTCTCCATATTCCTCATCATCATGGCTATGAGTGCTATTGGTCTCAAAACCAACCTCATTGCTATGATCAAATCCAGTGGAAAATCCATTCTTCTTGGAGCCCTTTGCTGGATTGCTATCATCCTGACTAGTCTTGGCATGCAATTACTCATCGGTATTTACTAAGAAAAAGGGAGCCTAAAGGCTACCTCAGAACGTAGACAAATCAGATGGATTTTGGACTGTCGTTGGCTCGCTTTCTCAAGAGCAGCTGAAGGAAAAAGGGCTACTGAAATAACCCCATAACCATTGAGAAGCCACATGTGTTTCGAGAAGCCACGATAATGGTGGCTTTTCGAAACACATGTGGCTTCTCGGCGCATAGGTATCAGCGCATAGGTAACGGCGCATGGTGACTTCCGTAAAATGGTTGTATGGCTAAGAAAACTAAAGGTAAGAAGAGCGGCGCAGCAACCGCCGCCGTAGCACTGCTGACCGAGACGAACACCCCCTTCCAGATGCGCGAATACGAACACACCGAGGGCGTGACCTCCTTCGGCGAAGAGGCCGCGAAGAACCTCGGCGCTTCCGAGGAGCAGGTGTTCAAGACCCTGCTCATCGTGCACGAAAAGGAATTTGCCGTCGCGATCGTGCCGGTGTCTGGCAAGCTGAACATTAAGGCTGCTGCCGCTGCGCTGGGTTGGAAGAACGCCTCCATGTGCGACCCGAAGGTCGCCGAACGCCGCACCGGCTACGTGGTGGGCGGTATTTCTCCGCTGGGCCAGAAGACCCCCTCCCCCACCCTCCTGGACGAAAGCGCCCAGCTCTTCGATACCATCATGGTGTCCGGAGGCAAGCGTGGACTGGACGTCGAGCTCGCCCCCGACGACCTGCTGAAGCTCACCAACGGAAAGTACGCCGATATCCGCGCCTAACAGCCTCGTGCTGCCCCACGACAGAATATATCGGCACAGGCTGCGCACCGCGGCGGTTGAGGAAATATATTCCTCCGCCGCCGCGTTATGCATGTGTACAGATCAACGATTTAAAGGAGAATCCCATGGGTAACTCGTTGCCGGGTGTCGGCACCATCGCAAAGAATTGGCGTGAAGTCCTCCGCCCCGAAGAATATGCGGTGCTGCGCGAGGGCGGCACGGAGCGTCCCTTCACGGGCGAGTACTGGAACACACACACCGAAGGCATCTACTCCTGCCGGGCCTGCGGCACGGAGCTGTTCCGCTCGGACCAGAAGTTCGACTCGCACTGCGGCTGGCCGTCGTTCTTCGCTCCCCTGGCCGAGGACCGCGTGCGCTACCTGGAAGACACGACGTTCGGCATGCGCCGCGTCGAGGTGCGATGCGCCGCCTGCGACTCGCACCTGGGCCACGTATTCGAGGGTGAGGGCTACCCCACCCCCACCGACCTGCGCTACTGCATTAACTCGGTGTGCCTGACCCTCACCCCGGCCGAGAACGAAAAGGCCGAAGAGGAATAGCATCCAGAAGCGGCCCCGGGGCCACCCAAATTCCCCTAATTCGAGCCTCTCAGCTGGGGCGGGTAGAATGGCTTAGTGCCTTTGGGGGCCGCCGGTATGGTGTGCCCGGGGCGATTCCGTGCACAAACCTGAGCGTCAGAAGAGGATGGTTCCATGAGTAGCGCAGCTAAAGCGAACGATTCGCTGGCCCTTCAGGAGATTGAGGTTCCCAAGGTTGTTCCGCTGGACACCCCCTCAACGCCGATTCCCACGCTGGTTAACACCGAAAGCGGGTTGCGCCGTGCGGCCGAATCGCTGGCGGCGGCCTCAGGCCCGGTGGCGGTTGATACCGAGCGTGCGCAGGGCATCCGTTACGGTTCGCGTGCATTCCTGGTGCAGCTCAAACGTGAGGACAAGCTGTACCTCATTGATCCGGAGGCTTTCTCTAACCTGCGAATCATTAATGATGCGCTGGCCGACGCCGAATGGGTGATTCACGCGGCGATTCAGGACTTCCCAAGCCTCGACATGCTGGGCATGCGCCCCAAGCGCCTATTCGATACCGAGCTGGGCGCGCGTCTGGCTGGCCTGAAGCGCGTGAATCTGGGCGCGACGGTTGAGGAGCTTCTGGGCTACAGGCTGGAGAAGAAACACTCGAAGGAAGACTGGTCGCGCCGTCCCCTGCCGGAATCGTGGCTGAACTACGCACTGTTGGACGTTGACGTGCTCATTGACCTGCGCGACGCCCTGGAGGAGCTACTCCGCAAACAGGGCAAGCTGCAGTACGCGCAGGAAGAGTTTGCGTACCTGTGTGCGTCACCGGTAAAGAATCCCACGGATCAGCCGGAGCGTTGGCGCAAGACGAAGGGTCGCACGACCCTGCGGTCGGTCAAGCAGCTGACGGCACTACGTAACCTGTGGGTTGAACGTGATTCGCTGGCCCGCAAGAAGGACATCGATTCGAAGCGCCTGCTGCCCGATTCCGCGTTAATTGAGGCGGCCCGCACCATGCCCCGCAACGTGCCGGCCGTGATGGCCATCCCCGGTTTTCAGACGCGCGGTCTGCGCCGTGAGGGTCCCCGCTGGGTGCGCGCTATCGCATCCGCGGCCCGCGGTGAGAACGCGGTTCCCTACACCCTGCCCTCGACCGCTCCTCCCCCGTTGAAGGCGTGGGAGTCGAAGCGCCCCGAGAATCTTGCGCTGTTCACCGAGGTTCGCCAGGTGATTGACGACCTCTCCGAGCGTCTGACGATTCCGGCGCAGAACCTGATAACGACCGATTATGTGCGCCGATTGTGCTGGGAACCTCCGGCCCGTCACGACGAACAGTCCCTGAGGGATGCGCTGGCCGCTTACGGCGCACGCGCCTGGCAGACCGGCCTGGTCGCCCCCGCAATCGCACCGGTATTCGCAAAGCATTTGGGTTAGCTTTTGCTCAACGAAAGAGGATTTATGTCTACTTCTCAGAATTGTTCCTGCTGTCGGCAGGCGAGCGTTCAGGAGCAATCCGCTTCGGTCAAGCCCGCGGCAGCTGCCGAAACCGGCCTTGCGTCGGATGCAAAGTCGGCCTCGTCCCGTCTGTTTTCACGCCGAACGACCCTGGTGACCGGGGCCCTGGCCTCCACCGCGGCGCTGGCTTCCTGTGCTGAGGGTGGCGGCACGAAGGTCACCGTGCCCGACGGGACCGTGGATATGGCCGCCGCATCTTCGGTGGGCGTGGGTAAGGCTGCTAAGCTGACTCACGGTACCACAACCGTGATTGTGGCTCAGCCGTCCGAGGGTCAGTACAAGGCGTACAGCCCCGTGTGCACGCATCAGGGATGCCAGCTGCAGGTACAGGATTCGACTCGCATCGTATGCCCCTGCCACGGTTCGGAGTTCGCACCCGCCGACGGTTCGGTGGTGCACGGCCCGGCGAAAACCCCGTTGAAGACTTACCAGGTGCAGGTGAAGGACGGCCGTATTTTTGTGGGAAGTGACGGATAGGTTCCGCTTCCGCCTCGTTTTCATGCCGTGCATCGTTGAAAAGCACAGAAAATGAAGAACGCAGAAAGCCCAGCTACCCGGTCGGGGTAGCTGGGCTTTCGTGTCTCTAGCCTTTATGCGGTACGGCTACGCGGTGTGGCGGGGCTTCTGCCCCTCTTCGCGGGCGAAGGGCACCTTGTCGCCGGCCAGCTGGGCACGCACATCCGCGGCGATTCGCTCAGGGGTCAAGCCAACCTCTTCCAGAATCTGCTCGCGCGATGCGTGCGGGATGAACTCAGCAGGCAGACCCAGCTCGCTCAGAGCCGTATCAACGCCTGCTGCGCGCATCTCCTGTCGGATGCGCGCACCTACACCACCGGCACGCACGCCGTCCTCAATAGTCACTACGATGCGATGGTCGCGGGCCAGCTCCACAACGGAGGAGGGAACGGGAATGATCCAGCGCGGGTCAATCACAGTGGATTGGATACCCTCGGCAGCCAGGATCTTGGAAACTTCCAGGGCCACACGGGCCATAGCACCCACGGCAACGAAGAGAACGTCGCGCTGGCCGGTCTCCGGATGCGGTTCACCGGTACGGGCCAGAACGTCCACGCCGTCAGCGCGGCGTTCAATGGAAGGGATGTCCTCACCCACGGACCCCTTGGGGTAGCGAATCACGGTGGGGGCGTCGTTGATGGCTACGGCTTCGCGCAGCTCCTCGCGCAGAGTTGCACCGTCACGCGGAGCGGCCAGATGCAGGCCGGGGATGAACTGTAGCATCGCCAAGTCCCACATGCCGTGGTGGCTTGCGCCGTCGGGACCGGTAATGCCGGAGCGGTCCAGGACCACGGTCACACCGGCCTTGTGCAGGGCCACATCCATGAGTAGCTGGTCGAAGCCGCGGTTCAGGAAGGTCGCATAGAGGGCGACGACCGGGTGCATGCCGCCGTAGGCGAGGCCGGCACTCATGGCGACGGCATGCTGTTCGGCGATGCCTACGTCAATCACACGGTCGGGGTGGCGCTTCTGGAATTCGCGCAGGCCCACGGGAATTAGCATCGCGCCGGTGATACCGACGACGTTGCTCTGCTCGTCGGCAATATCGGCAATCTCACGGCCGAAGACACTGGTCCAGGACTCAGCGGTGCTCTTAGAAACAGCCTGACCGGTCAGCGGATCAATCGGGCCGACCGCGTGGAACTGGTCGTCCTTGTTGGCGCGAGCGGGTGCGTAACCGTGACCCTTCTCGGTGATGGCATGCACGATGACCGGGCCGGCGTAGTTCTTTGCGGCGGTCAGGGCGTTCTCCACAGCCTGCTGATCGTGACCATCGATGGGGCCCACATACTTCATGCCAAGGTCCTCAAAAATGCCCTTGGGTACCACCACGTCCTTAATGCCAGCCTTCATGCCGTGCAGGCCGCGGTAAATCATCTGGCCCACGGGGCCGCCTCGCTGCAGGCCCACACGCACCGCATCGAGAGCACGGTCATAACGGTGATCCAAACGAACGCGGTCCACCTGCTGCTGCACACCGTGCTTGAGCTCGGAAAGCTGGTTAGCGAAACCACCGATGGTAGGCGCGTAGGAGCGGCCGTTATCATTCACGACAATCACGACCTTGCGGCTACGATCAGCAGCGATATTATTCACAGCCTCCCAGGCCATGCCACCGGTAAGCGCACCATCACCAATGAGCACAACGGTGTAACGGTCATCCTCACCGTTGATGCGGTTAGCACGCGAAATACCGTCAGCCCAGGAGATAGAGCTAGAGGCGTGCGAAGAGGCGATAATGTCATGCTTAGACTCATTGCGGTCGGGGTATCCGGAGAGGCCCCCCTTCTGCCGCAGAGTCTTAAACGCATGACGGCCGGTCACGAGCTTATGCACGTAAGACTGGTGGCCAGTGTCAAAGAGGATGTTGTCCTTCGGGGAATCAAAAATGCGGTGAATGCCAAGAGTTAGCTCCACGACGCCCAGGTTCGGGCCCAGGTGGCCACCGGTTGCCGACACGTTCGTCACGATGAACTGGCGAATCTCATTGGAGAGCTCCTCCAGCTGCTCATAGCTCAGGTTGCGCAGATCAGAGGGATCCTTGATACCGGGTAGCAGACGGGCCGTGTGACCATCGCCGAGGCTGTAATCTACGGTGGGTGCTTCGGGGGTGGTGGCCTTCGGGTCATTCTCCTGCGGCGACGCATTTTCAGCGGACATACACCCACACTCCTCAAGGGTTCAGGGCACGGCTCATCCCGTGCGTTGGCTCTCCAATGATTTTACCTTTTAAGGAGCTAAAAAGCAGGTTCGTGTCACCGTCATGTGAGACGAATCTTCCCCTCTTTCGGTGGGGTCCCAGGACCAATCAGCCACCATCTCAACGTCGGTCCGCGGCCCATCCACCTTCTACCGATGAACGAGCCGCAACCAACTAAATACCTATTTGCGACGACGACGAGGGCGCGGCTTGGCCGGCGCACGCTCAAAGAGCGCCACGCTCTCAACATGGTGCGTATTCGGGTACATATCGAAGGCCCGCAACTGCACCATATCCCAGCCGAGCTCACGCAGAATACCGGTGTCGCGTCCCAAAGCCGCCGGGTCACAGGCCACATACAGGATGCGGCCAGGATCCAGAGCATTCAGACGCTCCAAGGTGGTGCGGTTCGCGCCCTCACGCGAGGGATCCAGAACCACGGCATCAATCGGCGGAATCTGCTCGAAATCGCGGGCGGTCTTCAAATCAACGAGGTGGCGCGCCACGTCACCGCGAATCACCTCGATACGGGTCTGCGCCGAGTTATCGGTGCGGGAGCATCCGTCGGGCGCAAAGTTAGAGCGGGCGTCCTTGTGGGTCACGGGGGAACCCTCAATACTAATGACCGTTCCAGTGGCGCCCACAGCATCGGCTAAGGCCGCTGTGAACAGGCCCGCGCCGGCGTACAGGTCGAGAGCACATTCACCCTCCTGCGGACGCAACATGGTCAGCATCGCCGCAATCATGGTCGAAGGAGCCGAACGGTGAATCTGCCAGAATCCGCCAGCCGAAACCTGATAGCTGAAGCGACGGGGGCCGAAGGTCACCTCCTCGGTCACCGAACGCAGACCGGCACCAAGCAGACGGTCGCTTTCCTCCACCCGACGGTAAGGGGTATGGGATGCGCCGGGGCGGCGACGCTTAGGTTTACCGTTCGAGGTTGACTGCGGCGTGAAGTAGAGGGACACCCTACGCTTAGCAAGCTGTCCCCACGCTTCAGTGGCCTGCTCCTCTACCGCACGCGCAATCTCGTCAATTGAGAAGCGCGGGTCCACAATAAATTGCAATAGTACCCTGCCGCGGGAGGAGACGGTCGCCTCCACCTCGCGCACACCGCGCAGGTTCAGCTGCTCCAGGTGCAGGTTGCGTAGCTCCCTGGCCGCGAGCGGAAAATCAACGACCGGGGCCGGTGAGGAGGCATGGTAGGGGTGCATAGCAACACGCCAGGTCACGATGGGACGGCCCTCAGCGTTTTCCTCACGCACGCGGGCCACGGCGTAGCGCACGCGGGTTCGCCAGGACAGCCCCTCGGAGTTATCGCGCAGGGGCAACTCCTCAACGGTGAGGTTTGTCAGCAGCGGAGAGGTCAGCGGCAGACCACCCAGACGGTGAATCTGGGTGCGCACAATCTCGGTCTTGTAGCGGCGCTGCTCGTCCAGCGCAAGGTGGCCATACTCCATGCCACCCAGTAGCTCCGGCACACCGGTGGCAGCGGCGCGCTCCTCGGCGCTAGCGAGCGCATCGGCCTGTATCCAGGGGTGGGGGCGGCGGGCAAGGGAAGGCACGGGAACGTCGATGACGTCCGCGAAGTAGTAGCGGCGCTTGGGACCGATGGAGGTGATACGTACGAGAGCCTGCTCACCGACTACGCCGTGGCGAACGAAAATAACGCCCTCTGCGGTGCGGGCGACGAAGGAGCCTCCATGGGCGGGTGCTTCACAGGTGACGGTGAGGATTTGGCCAACGCTGTAACCGCCTGCTTCTGCGGAGGCGACTACGGGGCCAGTGGTGTGTTGAGTCACGACATTGTCTCCTAATCATCACTTAATGTGAACTATTTTACACTGAAATATTCTGGCTCTCGGGTTTCGACGCTCCCCCGCAGTGAAGCGCGGCGAAGCCCTCACCATGCCGGGCAAGAATGCGTAGAGCGTGGTAAGTAGGATGAGCCTTTCAGCACGTGCTCATTCGAGACTGCCTCCTTCTCAGGAAGCCCCGCGAGTTTACGACGCGGAATCCTCATGCAACCGGCCACGGTACACCGCGTGACGGTTGCTCTGGGTGAGCTCTCGACCGCCACCCGCAGGCCGGGTAACATTCGGGGCCAGGGTGGGGTTCTCCCCCGTGGTGTTTCCCTCTTCAGAGGCATCTTCGGTCTGCAGACGCTGATCGAAGATTTCATCGTACACTTCATCCTCATGCATGGCCCACGGCACGGTCGCAGTCATCACGCCCGGCTCGTGCAATAGAGCCTTCTTGAGGCGGCGTACCGTACGGCGATGCAGAATACGCTGCCACCAGTGATCCACCACGAACTCGGGCAGATACACAACCAGGATGTCGCGCGGCGACTTCTTGCGGCGTCGACGAATATACGAAACCACAGCCTGCACGGTATCACGGTAGGGCGAATTGATAACCGACAGCGGCACGGGAATGTTGAGGGCATACCAGCGGTTCTTCACAGCGTCGAGAGCCACACGGTCGTTATTGACGGTGAGCGCCTCAATCGTTGATGGGCGCGAGGCACGTGCGTACGAGAGGGCACGCACAGCGGGCCTGCGCACACGTTCCACGTACACGATGGCGTGCACGCGCGAGGGCAAGGCCGCCACATCCGCCACGGACTCGGCGTTCAGCGGTATGTCCATGGCTTCGTCAACCGTGGCGTAGTGGCGGTGAGTGAGCATCATACCTCCAACCATGAGGGCAATCATTCCAAGGGAGAGCCAGGCACCGGCACCGAGCTTCGTGGCAATCACCACGACGAGCACGGCAGCGGTGACGGTCATACCCAGGGCGGAAACCGCGATGTCGCGCAGGAGGGCGCGGCGAGGCATCTGGGCCAGGGTTACGCGCAACAGGCGCGTGCGGTAACGCACCACGGCCAGCTGCACCATGACCATGGAGATACACATACCCACGATGTACAGCTGAATCAAAGAGTAGACGTCCGATCCGAAGAGCATGGTAAGCACGGTCGAGAAGCCCGCGAGGGTCAGCACGCCGTTGGTGTACAAGCCACGCGAATCCACGCTTCGGAAAAAGACAGGCACGTACTGATAGTCCGCCAGAGACGAGGCAATCATAGGAAAGCCGGTAAACGCGGTAATCGAAGCGATAATCAGCACACCCACGGTCGCAAATACCAGTAGCTGAGCGTAAATCGGGGTGTCACGATACACCGCGAGAGCCACCTGGTAGAGAGCCGGCTTCTGGTGGAAGTACTCCCCCGGCGTGTGCCCATCAATGAAGAGGAACTGAGTCGTGTCATGCACCATGTGCACGTGCGTGAGGTAAGCCAGGCTCAGCAGACCCACCAACAAAACGGAGGTGATGACACCCATCATCATCATGGTCAGGGCCGCGTTGTACTTCTTAGGCGGGCGGAAGTAGCGGACCGAATTGGAAATCGTCGATACGCCGGAGAAAGCGACCGCACCACCAGAGAAAGAACGAGCCAGCAACAGTGTGAGCGCCACACCCTCCGTGGGGTTATTACCCTGCTCCGGCACAATAGCGTAACCGGCGGATTCAGCCACGGGTAGGGCCCCCATGGAGGCACGCACCCATCCAATGATCAGGGTAATCCCCAGTAATGCCAAGAAGATGTACAAAGGCCAGTGAGCAATCTTGCCCATGAGCTGCAGGCCGCGCAGAGCCGCAAGAGTCAGGCCCAGAATGAGCAATACCGCAATCGTTGTGCGCCAATCCTGAATCTCAGGGTACAGCGCCACAAGGAATGTAGCCGCCGAAGACATAGACACCGATACCGTCAGCATGTAGTCCATGAGCGAGGAAGCGCCCATCATAACCGCCGGCAAAGCACCCAGCTTCTTATGCACCAGCTGAATATCGCCTTCAGCAGCAATCTGGCTGATGTTGTAGCGGTACGTGCCGATAACCACCAGCCCCACCAGGGCGACCGCCAAGCCGACCCACGGGGAGAATGCGAGCGCCGAAGCGCCCGCCGCAGCCAGAGTCAAAATCGTCTGGTCGGCAGCGTAAGCCACCGAGGAGATACCGTCGGCACCAAAAAGGGGCAGGGCGTACCGCTTCGGCAGGGTCACTGCCGAAAAGTTCCGCGTGCTGACCGGCCGACCGATCAGGGCGATGCGCATCCTGTCCCAACGATTTCTCACCCATTAAGGCTATCTTCCCGGGCCCCAAAGCTCAATTCAATGAGCGGTTCAATTACACTGGAAGAGTATGCGTTCAAGCGCGTTATCAACATTTGGAGAGAAGCATGCCTCACTTTGTCATCATGGGCGCCGGACGCGTGGGCGTCATGCTGGCCCGCACGCTGGAGGCTTCCGGGCATACGGTGGCCGTCATCGATCAGGATGAGCGCGCCTTCCAGCCGCTACGTAAGGGCTTTAGCGGTCGGCTAGTGACCGGTGTGGGTTTCGACCAGGAAACCCTCAAACGTGCCGGAATTACCGAGGCCTACGCCTTCGCAGCTGTCTCATCGGGTGATAACTCGAATATCATTGCCGCACGTGTGGCCCGCGAGCTGTTCAAAGTAAAGAACGTGGTAGCTCGCGTGTACGACCCCAACCGCGCCGAGTTTTTCCAGCGCATGGGCATCCCGACGGTGGCCTCGGTGCGTTGGTCCACCGACCAGGTGTTGCGTCGCCTGCTACCCGAACAGGCTCTAAAAGGTGATTTTCGTGAGCCTTCGGGCCGCCTCATGCTCACCGAGATTCCGCTGGACGACGGATGGGCCGGTCACGCGCTCGTCGACATTGAACGCGCCGCCGGGGTGCGCATCGCCTACATTACCCGCTTTGGTGAAGGCATGCTCCCCCGCCCCGATAGCGCCTACCAACAAGGCGATAGCGTGCACATCATGATGCGCACCGATGACGTTGCTGACGTGACGCGTATTCTCTCACGCCCGCCGCGCACCGAAGACGACGAAGTGGAGTACCGCGCTGACGCAAGCATGGACTGGTTGCGTTCCACCCCCTCCACTAGGGCCCCCCGTGAATCCGGGACCCCCTCCTCCCTGCCCAGTCCTCGCCAGCTTTTCGGCCACCCACGCCAGACCCCTAAGGAGAAGTAATGAAGGTACTTATCGTAGGTGCTGGTTCCGTGGGTGCCTCAATCGCCAAGGAGCTCATGATGAACGGCCACGACGTGACCATCATCGATTCCAAGCCCGAGGCGAAGAAGCGCGCCGACCTGCCGGGTGTACGCTGGCACATCGGCGATGCGTGCGAGCTGTCCGTACTGCGTCAGATTCACCCCAATAAGGCGGATGTGGTGGTCGCCGCAACCGGCGACGACAAGGCTAACGTCATGGTATCGCTCCTGGTCCGTAGCGAGTTCGGTGTGCCGCGCACCGTAGCCCGCGTGAACAACCCCCGCAACGAGTGGCTCTTCGACGATTCGTGGGGTGTGGACGTGGCCGTGTCGACCCCGCGCCTGATGACCGCGCTGGTCGAGGAGGCCGTGGAGGTTGGCGACGTCGTGCGTCTGCTGACATTGCAGGCCGGTGGCGCGACCCTGGCTGAGTACACGGTGCCTGATGGCCACCCCGTCATCGGTTACCGTGTGGATCACGTGCAGTGGCCGGCAGATACGGTACTCACCGCAATTCTGCGCGATGGCGCCCCGATTCCGCCGAGCCCCGACGTCGCGCTCGAGGGCGGCGATGAGCTATTCTTCATCACAACGATTGCCGGTGAGGATCAGATTCGAGCTCTCTTCGCGTAAATCTCTTCAGTCTTCAGGCCGGAGGTTTTGCCCGGGAAACTGGCTCGTATGCCAGGTACCGTAGCCCTCCCCCGATTGTGAGACAGTGAAAGCCCCGGAACCCTATTGAACTGCCTCCCGTTTCTTGGACAACGAAAATAAAGTCCAAGAAACGGGAGGCTTTTCATGTCTATCAACCTGGGATTAAGACATGATCGTCTGCTTCGGGAGCAAGCAGCGCAAATGTTTGAGAGAGGATGTGGCTATCGTCTGACCGCCAGGAAGCTTGGTGTGTCTGCCGCGACTGTGAGAGAGTGGCAGAAGATGTACCGCGTAATCGGGAGGGACGGGTTTCTTGCCATGGGAGTAAAGCAGGCCAGATACGACTATGAGACCAAGGTCGCCGCAGCGAAGGCCGTGGTTGATGGTGGGATGAGTAAGCCTGAGGCGACGGTGCGATTCGGTATTGCAAGTGCGACACCGTTGAAGCAGTGGTGCAGGCTGTACCGCCAGGGCGGCGCGCAGGCGCTTAAGCCTAAGCCCAAAGGCAGGCCGAAGGGGTCGGTGCGGGCGGTGCCACCAACGCGTGAGGAGGAACTTGCCGAGCGTGTGCGCAAGCTTGAGGCGCAGGTGGCGTACCTAAAAAAATCGATTGCCCTGAAGGCGCACAGGCGCTCCCAAACCGGGACAAAGCCCTAGTGGTCGCTGAGCTTTCAGGGCGCGGTCACAAGCTGTACGACCTCCTTGAGGCTGCTGGCCTTGCCAGGTCGAGCTACTACTACGCGCTGGCTCACCCCCAGCAGCCAACTAGAGTGCAGCTACGTCCCAAGGTCGCCCAGATCTTTTCGCGAACCCCCAACGGGTGCGGTCATAGGCAGGTGGCCATGTGCCTGCGCGCTGAGGAAGGGGTGCGTATCGCTGATAAGACGGTTTTGAAGATGATGCGTCAGATGGGGCTGTGCTGCGGTATACGCCGTGAGAGGGCTTACCGCAGGTACAACTCCTACAAGGGGGAGGTGGGGCGAAGGTTCGCTAACGTCATCGGTCGCGACTTCACGGCGACTGGTCCTTGGCAGAAGTTGGGTACCGATGTTACCGAGTTCAAGCTTTCCTTCGGTAAGGCCTATCTCGCTCCGGTTTATGACTTTGCCAGCAAGGAGATTGTTGCCCACTCCATCTCGATGTGTCCTAATCTTGCCCAGCAGCAAGAGATGCTTCAGATGCTCATGGATGCTAAACCTGCAGGGGTCGAGCCGATTTTGCACTCGGATATGGGGTGGCAGTATCAGCACGAGATTTACGTCAGTATGCTCGCTGAGAACGGTTTTATCCAGAGTATGTCACGTAAAGGCAACTGTATCGATAATGGTGCCACTGAGCAGGTCTTTGGACATATTAAGGACGAGTTTTTTCGTGGCCAGGATTGGCCAACTTTTGAGAGTTTCAAGGTCGACCTTGATGCCTACATTACGCACTGGAATACAGTAAGGCGTCAGGTGAAGCTTAGGGGCCTGACCCCGGTAGAGTACCGGGATCAGGCCCTGCGGGAAGCCGTGTAACGGTTACTATTTAATGCGTCCAAGTTTCGGGGCGCAGTTCATATTGCGGGTTCCGGGGCTTTCACCTGTTTCTAAAAGTTTCACCTCGTGCATGTTTGTGGGCGGGGTGCACATACTTCGAGGTTTTAGCAGTCGGCGCTACGGCCTTCCTCGGCAGTCTCGGGTGATTCAGATTCTTCAGCATCACAAGCATCACAAGCATCAGAAGCCTCGCCCGACTGCACCTCGCCGGGGGCCGAAACACGCCAGGCCAACCACACACCCAAAGCGTACAGTGGCAGGCCCATAATCAGACGGGTGGCGCCCAGCGCCTCCACCGCGTTGGCGAAGTACAGGGGCATCTGCACCACCAGGCGAAGAAGCATCAGAATCGTAATAATCCAGGTAGCCAGCATGTACTGGCGTACGCGCACCGGATTCTGCCGCCACGCCAGGCCCTCTCCGCGGATAAAACCGAAAATCAGGCCCGTAATCGGCCAACGCACCGCCATAGACACCAGGTAAGCCAGCGAGTACAAGCCGTTCGTCCAGAAACCCACCACAAAGTAATCGCTCGCATTACCCGTACGGTAGGCCGCGAAGGCGCAAATTGCCACGCCCACCAGGCCGGTCAGGGCACTCACCAGTTTGGAACCCTGCACCAGACGAATCAGAGTGAAGGCTGCGGCCGCAACCAGCGCGGCAATCAGCGCAAGGTTCAGTTCCTTGGTCACGGTAAACAGCACCAGGAACGCCACCGCGGGCAGGGAGGATTCTACGAGGCCGCGCCAACCGCCGATAGCGTGCAGAACATCCACATCACCGTTGGCGGTGCGACGCATATTTGCGCCCATGGATGCACTCACCGCCTGCGCGAACTGATGCGACGACACGGACGACTCGTTCCGCTCGCTCACCTGACTCGGTTGCGCGGCGGAGGCGTCGGCCACACTCTCGTGCGCGGCCGTCTCAGCCTTCCGGTCGGGGGTGTTCGGCTCGGAGCTCATGTTATCCCTTCTCCACAAAGAATTGCGGCACAATCTCGTAGCGCGGATTGTAAATAATCGGCTGGTTCGCACGAATCGACACCACGCCCGAACAGCGCAGAAGCGCACCAGCAAGGATTCCCGGCACCACCTGCTGGCCCTGCCATTTGAGCATCACCCGGTCGCCGTAGTTGAACGGCGGGTAGGCGGGAAAAGCCACATCCACGGTTTCCAGCTGCGACGTGACCGTGGCCAGCGATGCCGTGTTCAAATGCTGCCCGGTGTCTGCGTGGGCCTCCGCCTCTTCGTCAAAATCTTCGCCCGGCGGCTCCACAATGGGCATGCCGATGAGCGCACGCGGGTTCGCCCACTGCAGCGGCTTCGACTTGGCAACCAGCAGCTCAGCGCGGTACATCGGCTTGCTATCGGCCGTCGGCAACCACACCTGCTCCACGCGACCGGCGAGGCGCACGCGAAAGCGCTCGGGGTAGCCGGGAGCAATCGGGTGTTCCTCGGGAACCACGAGCGCGCTCGGATGACGTGTAAAGCCAGACATTAGCCGATCTCGGTAATCTCAGGGCCTCGACGAGGCATCGGGCGGAGCTCCTGGTGGTCTTCCTTCGGCTCTTCAACCTCAGCGTCGTCTTCGGAGATGGTTAGGTCGGCCGGTAGGGTCATGGGCAGTAGCTCGCGGGGCGGGCGAGGGTCGTCGCCACGGTCCACCACAACGTCGCGGAAGACTTCTTCCACGGAGGCGGCGGCCGCCTCATCACCCAGCACCGCGGCACCGGAGATGACGCCGCGCAGGAACCAGCGGGGGCCGTCCACACCCACAAAGCGGGCAATGCGCTCGCCACGCTTGCCATCCGGGGTGACGGCGGGTATACGGGTCAGCATCTCAGCACCGAACACGCCGGCATACACCTCGACCTTGCCGCCCTGGGAGGCAACGGATTCGGTCAGGTCGTGGCGGATATCATCCCAAATGCCGGTGGTACGAGGAGCGGCGAAAGCCTGCACCTGCAGGGTTGCGCCGTCGCGGGTGATGGTGGCGGCAATCACCGAACCGGTCGCGTCATCGGTCTCGATGCGCAGGTTCATACCTTCATGCATCTTGATGCGCAGGGCCCCCAGGTTGACGTAATCTTCGAGGTCCTCTTCGCTGACCTCCTCAATGTCGTGGGGGCCGTTTACGCGATCGTACTGGATGACTTCGGCAGAATTTTCTTCCTCCTTCAGCTCCTCGACCTCGACGCTGGTTTCCTCAATTTCTTCGTTGATAGCCTTGTCGATGGCGGCCTTCTCGGCCTCCTCGGCTTTCTTCTTCTTACCAAATCCGAACATGGTGTTCCACCTTTCGCCGCACCCCGGGTGCGGGTTGTGTTCTCTCCGCCCGGGAATCCGTCAGAATCCGTTGAGGGGAGGTACGTTTCTGCGCGCGAGCCGCAACGCAACGGGCCCGTGCGGGCCCTAGTGCACGCCGCTGGAGCCGAAGCCGCTGGAGCCGCGCTCCGTCTCGTCCAGTTCCTCCACGACGGTAAAAGTCGCGTGCTCGTACTTCTGAATCACCAGCTGAGCAATGCGATCGCCGCGGCTCACGTGGAAGGTCTTCGTCTTATCGGTGTTGAGCAGGGTGACCATCAGCTCACCGCGGTAGCCGGAGTCAACGGTTCCGGGCGCATTAACAATGGTAATACCGTGCTTAGTGGCCAGGCCCGAACGCGGATGCACCAGACCCACGTAGCCCTCGGGTAGGGCGATGGCCACGCCGGTGGGAACCAGTGCGCGTTCGCCCGGCTCCAGCTCAAATTCGATGCGCGAGCGCAGGTCTGCGCCGGCGTCACCGGGCTTGGCGTAGGAGGGGGCGGGTAGCTCAGGGTCGAGCAGCTTGATGTGAACGTTGAGGGGGTTCATCGGGGTCCTTTCGGGATGTGTGTGCTCGTCTCCGCATAGCGAGTGCGGAGGCATACTCAACGGGGCGGTGCCGTGTGGCACTCGCCCCGTTCAGGTGTCTATGGGGTGGGGGTTACCCATCCTTGAAATATTAGCCTTCGCACTCGACGCAGTAGTACAGGCCGCCGTCCTCGCGTGCAATCTGCGAGCGGTGGCGAACCAAGAAGCAGGATGCGCAGGTGAACTCGTCGTCCTGAGCAGGCAGAACCACGACGTTCAGCTCCTCGTTGGAGAGGTCAGCACCGGGAAGCTCGAAGCTTTCGGCGGCGCTGTTTTCGTCCTCATCTACCGCGCCGGACTGCATGTCGGAACGGCGCGCGTTAAGCTCCTCATAGGACTCTTCGCCCTGCTCTTCGTCCTGCTTGCGAGGTGCATCGTAATCAGTTGCCAAACTTTCACGCTCCGTTGAATCTATTGATTTTGTGGCTACGGTCGTCGCGCCACGCTGGTTTTCACGTTCTCCATGCCGCCGCTACGCCCGTGACGACATGCCAGGTATTGTTCACCATTGAACACCCTTTTGTCTAATCCAACACGAGCTTTGGGCATATACGATGTCATATTCTGTGCATTAAAGATGGTACGAAGCATATTTTTTGGCTCAAACAAGCCCCCGCACTACTGATTTTGCGCGCTTTCACTGTACCCTGGAAGGTAGTTTGCGTTCCGTGCACCACATTTCACGGAAGGCGCCCGGTTCACCTATGGAGGTTCTCATGCTTGAGCTACGTCTAATTGGCGTGCACGATGACGGCGAAAATCTGGTGCTTGAGTCTGCCGACGGCACCCGCTTCTTGCTGCCCATTGACGCTAACCTGCGCACGAGCATCACCAAGGCTCGCCGTATTCAGCCTGCCCGCGGTCTGGGTGCTAAGGGCACGTACGGTCCGCGCGATATTCAGACCCGCTTCCGTCAGGGTGCCTCTGTTGAGGAAATCGCGGAGGAGTCCGGCTGGGAGCCGGAGCGCGTGCGCCGCTACGAGTGGCCGATTGTGGCCGAGCGCGCCCACATTATTCGTGCCGCTCAGAGCGTGAAGATTGGTCGCCGCAATTCGGCTTCGGGTAGCGCACAGATTCCGGTGACGCTCAGCGCCCGCATCGAGGAGGTTTCGGAGCGTTACGGTTTCGAGGAGGCCACCCAGGATTGGACGACCCGCCAACAGGAGAACGGCCAGTGGCGCGTTGAGGTGGACATTGCGCTGAAGGATTCGGTACGTCAGAACCTGCCTTCGCAGGTGATGTTCCCCGCCCGCTGGGTGTACAACCCCGCGAACCAGGGCCTGTACGCCTCGAACGAGGCCGCGTACTTCCTGATGGGCAATAGTGAGGACGCTGTGGCCGCCGCCGCGAAGAAGGCCCCTGTGGAGGTTCCGCAGGCCCGCCTGCCGAAGGCTCCGGAGCCCGCACCGGTACCCGTTTCGTCCTCTGAGAGCGCCGATGAGCGCAAGCTTAAGGAGCTTTTGGAGCGCGCCCGTTCGGTGCGCCCCGCCCAGGTTGAGGAGCCCGAGGTGTTTGTGCACCGCGAGTCTGCTGAGGCTCCGCAGGCAGAAGCCCCGAAGGCTGAAGCACCCGCTGAGGCGGCCACCCACGCGGATGAGGAACAGCCCGCGCAGACTGCCCAAACCGCAACCGATGATCGAGGCCCGCTGACCGGCGCACCCGCCGCGCACACCCCCGCCGCGCATCCGGCACCGGAGGAGTACGGCAAGCACTCCCTCGCCGCTGAGTCTGCTGAAGCCGCTGAGGTACCCGAAGCACAGGTTGAGCCCGCAGAAACTGCAGGTGCGGCCGTGGCTCCCGCAGAGACTCCCGCAGCAGAGAAGCCCAAGTCTTCCTCGAAGAAGCAGCGCGTGAGCGTTCCGGCATGGGACGACATCATCTTTGGCGGCCGCAAGTAAGCGACCGCTCTCGCGCCGCCCAATAAAGGCTTCTAGGCAAGGGCATTTAGACATACAAAAGCCGTCGGTTATTCGCGTGAATAACCGACGGCTTTTTCTATCTTCTTAGCCTGTGTCCTCTGAGCGTGGCTCGTGCGAGTCTAGAAAGTCTTGAGCATGCGCAAGGGCACCAGACGCTCAGCATCCGTGAGCGAACCGTGCTGACCGACCATATGCAGGGCACGCTCCTTGTAGTGGCGCATATCGTACAGCGCCCAGTCATCACGAGCGCACACCATCAAGTCTCCGATACGCGAACGCGCGGCATCGGTCACGATTGGGCCGAAGTAGCCGGCGCGCATCAGCTCACGAGAGTCAATCACCCAGGCGCGCTCACCCCAGTACTGCGCCCAGCGCTGGGCGGTGGCGGTACGTGCCGCATCCGAGGTGTCTTCCAGGTACAGGTGCACGGCACGCGGTTCACCGGCGGTCATTGCGATGTTGCGGGTCAGCTCCTCCACGCCGGAGTAGTCGATGCGCTGATGCTCGGGCACGTTCACCATGCCGTGATCGGCGGTCACGAAGAGTGCCGCCCACGCCGGAGCGCGCCCCGCCAGACGCTTCAGCGCCGAGTTCAGTTCCTCCAGTTGCTGCAACCATTCGTCACTGCCCACGCCGTAGCGGTGGCCCGCCGCATCAATCTCGCCCCAGTACAGGTACACGGTGGTCGGGGTACGGCTGGAGAGCGCCTCCAGGGCGTAGGTGACGCGGGCGCTGAAGCCGGTTGCATCTACAAAATCACCGCCGCGCAGAGCCGCCTCCGTCAGGCCCGTGCCGCGGTACTTACCCAGCGAAATGGTGAGCACGCGGCGGTTCGTATGGTGGCGTTCCAACACGGTCGGCAACGGCTGCCAGGCGTGCGGATCCACCGACTGATCCCAGCCGGATAGGTGGTTCATGACCGAGCCCGCTCCCCCGTTGCCGTCCGGGTTGCGCACCTCGTAGCCGGCAATGCCGTGCGCGCCGGGTGCCGTGCCGGTACCCAACGAGGTCAGAGAGGCGGCAGTCGTGGTGGGGAACGCGGCATCCAGCGGGCCCAGGTTCAAGCTCTTGCGCAGGGCGGGTGCGTAGCCGCCGTAGTTGTTGATGAGCTGCTCGCCCAGGCCGTCCACCATGATCACGCAGGCGTGGCGGAAGGATGCCGGGTCAACGTCATGCTCCGTCAGGCGGGTCGCAAGGTTCAGCAGGTCGGCAACGGAGTTGAACGCCGGGTCGGAATCCAGGGCGTGTGCGGGGCGTGCCAGGCTTCGCTGAGCCACCAGAGAGGAGGCGGACTCCAGCACGTCGGCGATGCTATTGCTGCCGTAGGCGGGCGCCGGGGGCAGCGGCGCACCCAGAACATCGTGCAGGGTGGTCTGTACCATCATAAGGTCCTCTCAGGGGTGTGGCGGGTGCGTGAAAGTACGGGGCACCGCGCGGGCTGTTATTGTGCGGCGAGCGCTAGCACCGGTGCTTATCGGCGCGTTACGTACAGACGCGCACGGTGCAGGGCACGCGCAAAATCGTGGGCACGCTGAACCGATTCCGGGCCGTCAGCAGTCGCGGAAACACGCACCGCAATGTCTTCGCGGCGTGCATCGCCGGTGAAGCCGTGGTCGGCATTGCACTGCGGATCCTGGCAACCGGCCGGGGCGAGCTCCATGTGCAGGGAGCCGGTCCACGCAATCTGGAAGGAAATCTCGGTCGGGGCCGTGTTACCGGCGTTGTAGGCCTGCGGCTGGCTAAAACCATAGCTGATAGTGACTGCGTTCAACGCACTCAGATGTACCGCCTCCACGCTCACATGCGCCACGGTACCCTGCGCGTCACCCTCAAGGTGCTGGTCGTCCAAGTGCGCAAAAATCACATGCTCACCGCACAGAACCATGACCGTAATATGGCGGTGGAAATCGTCACGGGAGAAGTGGGTTTCGTGCTGTACAAAGTGGGCGTCCGGGTTCATGCCCGCGAGCGCGTCATCCACCACTTCCAGCACGAGGTCGGGGTAGAAGCCGGCATGCTTGATATCTGCGACCAGTTGCTCGCGTTCGGGGGTGGTGGCGTACATCGTACCTCTTTCGTGCGGTGCCCTCATGAGGCGACGTCGGTCGGCACACACGATGAAGGCGGTTAGGTATTACTACCTTCTACCTTAGAGGGTTCCAGCCGGGCTGTGCTACTTAACCACGCGTACGGGCGCGCACATGACGAGACACTGAATGAGGCGACCCCCTGCCCCGGGCCGTCGTGCCCCTCCTGACGCGCCCTTGGGTGCGCATGCGCATCCCCATGAATAACGCTCATCGACGAGCCCGGTTCACCCGCGTGCACCCGCTAGAATAGAAGTACGAAAAACACACCGACACGAGGAGATATATGGCTCGCCGATCCAAATCCGCCGCCAGTGACTACCCGGTGGATGTGGTAGAGAATATCGTCGACATCGACGTATCCGCCGAGATGGAATCCAGCTTCCTGGAATACTCCTACTCGGTGATTTATTCGCGTGCCCTCCCCGATGCCCGCGACGGCCTCAAGCCCGTGCAACGCCGCATCCTCTACATGATGCAGCAGATGGGTCTGCGCCCCGATAAGGGACACGTCAAGAGCGCCCGTGTGACCGGCGAGGTCATGGGTAAGCTCCACCCGCACGGCGACGCCGCCATCTACGACGCCATGGTGCGCCTCGCCCAGCCCTTCGCGCTGCGTCTGCCCCTCGTTGACGGCCACGGTAACTTCGGCTCCCTCGACGACGGCCCCGCGGCCGCCCGCTACACCGAGGCGCGCATGGCACCGGCCGCGCAAGCGCTGACCGCCGATCTCGACGAAGACGTCGTCGACTTCGTGCCCAACTACGACAACCAGTTCATGCAGCCCGCCGTGCTGCCCGCCGCGTTCCCGAACCTGCTCGTCAACGGCACCACCGGCATCGCGGTCGGCATGGCCACCAACATGGCGCCGCACAACCTGCGCGAGGTCATCGCCGGTACCCGTCACCTCATCGCGCACCCCGAGGCAAGCCTCAAAGACATCATGAAGTTCATCCCCGGCCCCGATTTGCCCACCGGCGGCACTATCGTGGGCTTGAACGGAATCCGTGACGCCTACGAAACCGGCCGCGGCACCTTCAAAACCCGCGCGAAGGTCTCCATCGAGCAGGTCAGCCCCCGCAAGCAGGGCATCGTCGTCACCGAACTGCCGTACATGGTCGGCCCCGAAAAGGTCATCGAAAAGATTAAGGACGGCGTCAACTCCAAGAAGCTCACCGGCATCTCGGACGTGGTCGACCTGACCGACCGCACCCACGGCCTGCGCCTCATCATCGAGGTCAAGAACGGCTTCAACCCCGAGGCGGTGCTCGCCGCGCTCTACAAACACACCCCGCTTGAGGACTCCTTCGGCATCAACAACGTGGCGCTCGTGGACGGTCAGCCGCAGACCCTCGGCCTGCTCGACCTGATGCGCGTGTACATCGACCACCGCCTGAACGTGGTCCGCCGCCGCACCGAATTCCGTCTGGGCAAACGCACCGACCGCCTGCACCTGGTGGAGGGTCTGCTCGTGGCCATCCTCGACATTGACGAAGTCATTCAGATTATTCGCGAGTCCGACGAGACCGCCCAGGCACGCGAGAAGCTGAAGGCGGTCTTCGATCTGACCGACACCCAGGCGAACCACATCCTGGAGTTGCGCCTGCGCCAGCTCACCAAGTACTCCCGCCTGGAGCTCGAGGCCGAACGCGACACCCTGCAGCAGGAAATCGCGGAACTGCAGCGTATCCTGAGCTCTGATGCGGCGCTGCGCGAACTGGTTTCTGACGAGCTTGCCGAGGTCGCCGAACGTTACGGTACCGACCGTCGCACCCAGCTTAAGACCAAGGACGACATGCAGGTCGCTATCGAGGCGGTCACCGCGCAGTCCAAGGCGAAGAAGAGCCTGGGCCTGGCCCTCGAGATTGCTGACGAGCCGTGCTGGGTGCTGCTCTCCGCCTCCGGCGTGATGGGACGCACCCCCGGCAAGCCCATCCGTGAAGCCCTCGTGGATCCCGGCAAGCGTTTCAAGCACGACGTGTTCACCTCGATTGTGCCCACCACCGCACGCGGTGAGATTGGTGCCGTGACCTCCGCAGGACGCATGGTGCGCCTGTCCGTTATGGACATTGCGGTACTGGACGAGAACGGCGGCACCCCCTCCATGGCATCGGCGGTGAAGGCAACCGAGCTGGTTCAGCTCGCCAAAGGTGAGAAGCTGGTCGCGCTCGTGCCACTCAACACGGTACTGGCGATGGCCACCGCGGGCGGCGTCATCAAGCGCGTGAACCCCGACTACCCGCTGAATCAAACCGAGTGGGACATTATGAAGCTCAAGGACGGCGACGAAATCGTGGCCGCCACCCCCTGCCCCGCCGACGATGCGGTACTCACCTTCGTGACCCGCGACGCGAAGCTGTTGACCTTCGACGCTGCGAAGGTCCGCCCGCAGGGACGCACCGGCGGCGGTATCGCCGGCATTAAGCTCGCCGAGGGCGACCGCGTGATTGCCCTGGGCGTGACCGCCCCCGGCGATGCGGCGGAGGTCGTGACCGTCACCAACGGCAAGGACGGCCTGGCGAGCGCCAAGGTGACCGCCCTGGCCGAGTACCCGCAGAAGGGCCGCGCGACCGGCGGCGTGCGTGCGCACCGCTTCCTCACCGGTGAGAGCCAGCTGGCTCTGGCGTGGGTGGGCGTGGGCCCGGCGAAGGCGGCATCCTCCGGCGGTGTAGCTCGTTCCCTGCCGACCGAGCACGGTGCCCGCGACGGTTCCGGCGTGATGCTCACTCAGAGCATCGGCGTGATTGGCCCGAACTACGCGGCGGTTTCTGCTGCGATGGCGGTCAGCCCGGAGGGTGAAAAGCTCTTCTAGGTGCTTCTAAAACCCGCCGTTCCCAGAGGCGGCGTCAGAAGACCCGCGGTTCTCTTTTCAACGATTCAACATATTGCCTATAGCAGCTTATAGGTACCGTCCAGGGGTGAAGACACTACACCGGTGTCTTCACCCCTGACTTTAACCCGGTGTACGGTAAATAGAGAAGTAGGACACTCTAATACGCTCTTGATGAGAGGATTTCCTTGCATGTTTGATTCTCTCTCCGCCACCCCGGGACTACTCGTTGTGCTCCTGTTGGCCGCATTCTGCGCCGGATGTATCGACTCAGTCGTCGGTGGAGGCGGGATGATTCAGCTCCCAGCCCTGCTCATGGCACCCGGTTTTTCACCCATTGCCGCGTTAAGTACGAACAAAGTCGCAAGTTGCATGGGAACCCTCGCCGGTACCGTCACATATATTCGTTCAGTGGCGCTTCAATGGAAAATTATTATTCCGGCAACGGGTATCGCTTTTTGTGCCTCCGCTTTAGGGGCGCACTGCGCCACCCTGCTGCCGGCGCATATTTTTCGCCCCGTTATTGTTGTTGTTCTCGTCGCTATCCTCATCTTTACCGCGTTTGAGTCACGCATCCCCCGCAAAGCGTCTCGGGTACCCTCAACCTTGTCGCTTCTAGGGCGGGCGCTCGCCATCGGCATGATTCTAGGCGGCTACGACGGTGTTCTTGGAGTTGGTGTTGGTTCCATGATGCTCGTCGCTTTTCAAGTATTGCTGGGTTATAACTTTCTGCATGCTACCGCCGCCGCAAAAGTACTAAATTCCGCGACGAACCTCGGGGCGCTCATATATTTCATTCCCCTCGGATCTATTCACTGGCTCTTGGGAATACTCATGGGATGCGCCAATATGGCCGGCAACTGGGTTGGTGCTCGAACAGCTATTCACCTCGGCGAACAATTCATTCGTAGACTGCTCATCATTATTGTGACGCTGATACTACTGCGACTCACCGCACAGATACTCGGTTGGGTCTAAAGGTTGGGTCTAAATCCCCGAACCTATTCGCGCGGAGATATAAACGCGCAGAAAGGCCCCGGTACATGATGTACCGGGGCCTTTCTGCGCAGTTTCTTGCGTTCAGTCTCGCAAACGGTGCCTGTACTCAGGCACGTTTAGAGGCGAACCACCTCATCACAGTGGGCCACGTCCTCGGGACGGTGCGACACCAGAACCGTAGCCACCGAGCTGGCGCGGGTTGCCGCATCCAGGTCGGCCATGAGCGCGCGGGCGGACTCGACGTCCAGATGCGCGGTCGGCTCGTCCAGCAGCAGCACCGGCGAGTTCACCAGCAGGGCACGAGCCACCGCCAGGCGCTGACGCTGACCACCCGACAGGAAGGAACCGCCGGCGCCCACGGGGGTGCGCAGGCCCTTCGGCAGGGCGTCAAACCACTCGCCCAGACCCACGCGGCGCAGAACCTCGATGAGCTCCTCCTCGCTGGGTCGGTCGGAGCGGTCACGGGCCAGCAGCAGGTTACCCTCGAGGGTCGACTCAAAGATGTGCGCCGCCTGCGGACACCAGGCCGCGTAGCCGCGCAACTCTTCGGGGTCCAGCGCCTCGCCGGCGGCCTCGATGCGGCCCGACTCCAGGGGCAGGAAGCCCAGCAGAGTGGCCAAAACGGTGGACTTGCCGGATCCAGAGGGGCCGGTCACCGCAGTCCAGGAGCCCTCGCGGGCCGTCAGATTCAGGCGCGCAAAGACCGGATGGTCCATGCCGGGCCAGCGGGCGGAACCATCCTGCATGGTGAGGGCGGGAGCCGCATCGGTGACCTTCACACCGAGCTGCTGCGGGGTGCCGCATCCGACCAGCTTGGGCTCGCCGGACTTAGGCGGGCGCGGGGATTCAGCCGCAGAGTCGGGGCGTGCGAAGCGGCGGGCACGCTGGCGGTCAGCCTCCAGCAGCTCCTCCATCTCGGCTTCCGCGCGGGCACGCAGACGCTCAGCACGGCGCGGCAGAACGTGGGTGTCCACCTCAGCCTCGGTAGGCACGGAACGCTTCAGGGTCGAGGTGGCGACAACACCCTCCAGGGATACGTCACGAACGCTCGGGGCAATCGAGGCGAGTAGGCGAGCGAACTCGGGCCAGGAGCGAACCGCCTCGATGTGACCCAGGGAGCTCTCCAGCATGCCGGTGCACAGTAGCACCACGATCGCCGACTCGGGGGCGCCCACGGTGCCGTTCACAGCCAGCGGGTAGGCAATCACGGCGCTCGCCAGCGCGGCACCAAACCAGCTCAGCGCCACGAGGGTTCGGCCCAGACCCTGGGCGGTCGAGCCCTTCTGCAGGGCGGAGAGGTTCTGCGCGTCCAGATCGTTGTTGGCGCGTTCGGCGGTGTTCGCCACACCGTTGGCGCGCAGATCCTCAGCGGCGGAAAGCATACCGGTGCCCAGGCGTAGCATGTACGCGGTGGACTGGCGGGCCAGCGCCTCCGCACGGGCGTCGGCACGAAGCACGGCCCAGGGGGCCACAAAGGTGCTCACCAGCACCGCCGCCAGCACGGGAATCAGGGCCTGCGGCAGGATGCACGCGGTTGTCACCAGCGCGGCAATCATGACCAGCAGGTGCGCAGCCGGCGGAATAATCACGCGCGGAATACCGTCTCGAAGCTCGTCAATACCTCCCACGAGGCGCTCCAGCAGGGCGTCACCGCGCAGCAGGGCACGCACGCTGCTCACGCTCTGCCAGGCGCCCACCCAGGCGCGCAGACGCAGGATATTCGCGGCGGCCAGCACCTTCGAGTGGGTCATCAGACGCTCGGCATAGCGGGCGCACGCGCGGCCCAGGCCGAAGAATCGCACGCCCACGATGGCGACCATCAGGTACATCATGGCGGGGCCCTCGCCCGCGCGCACGATAAGCCAGCCGGACAGCGCGGTCAGGGCCGCGGCCATCAGGGAGGTGGTCGCCGCCATCAGCACGGGGCCGGAGAAGGCGCTCGCACCGATTCCGGTCAGCTCCTTGAGGGTGCGCAGGGTGGCGAACAGGCCCGCGGGCTTTTCCTCCTGCAGGTTCTCATCTGCGGCGGGGGCGGCCTCCACGAGGGCGCGGATTTCGGCCTCGTGCTCGGTCTTCAGCTCCAGCAGGTGCGCGGGGGCTTCGGCGGGCACGGGCACGCGGGTCGCGTTGAGCGAGGTGCTCCAGGTGTAACCGGATGCGCTCTGCTCGGCTCGCACGAGGTGGTCGCAGTGCGCGGCCAGCTCGCCCTCGTGAGTCACAATCAGCACGGTGGCGCCCAGCTCCGCCAGGCGGTGCAGGGCGCGGGTGACCAGGTATGCCGAGTAGGCGTCCAGATGCGCGGTGGGCTCGTCCACCAGCACGGTCAGCACGGTCTGCTCGCCGCCGGCGCGGTAGATGGCCTCAGCACGGGCCAGGGTGCGGGCCACGGCCAGGCGGCGGGCCTGACCGGCGCTCAGGGCACCCGGTTCCAGTACGTTCACGCTTTCAAGGCCCAGCTGCGCCAGCGGGCGCATCGTCAGATCGTTATCGGCGGGGCTCACGGCGAACTCGCCGCGCTCCAGCACGCCGGTCACCAGGGCCGCGGCACGCTCGCGTTCGGAGTCGTCGGCACTCAGGGCATACAGCGCCATTTCGGCACGCACGGTGGGTGCGGTGAAGACCGGCGACTGCGGAATCATCAGGGTCGTACCCAGGCCGGTGACGCTACCGGTGACCCGCATCGGTTCCTGCGAGCCGGTGGGTACCAGACCGTTGCGGACCGCGCCGGAGAACACGTTCAGCAGGGTGGACTTGCCGCAACCGGAGGGACCCATAACGCCGATAACGGTGCCGCGTTCCGGACCGGGCTCCGCCGCCCGCGCCACGCGGCGAGGCAGGCTCAGGAACAGGTCGGTCAGCACCTCGGGGCGATCGGGGTAGTTCACATCCAGGCTGCGCACCTCAATCGCTGCGGGATTAGCCGAGTCGTCCTCGACCGTTTCCTCAGGCAAGGGCGCATCGATAATCTTCTGGGCGCTACGCAGGGCGGCCACGCCGTCCTCGGACTGGTGGAAGGCGGCGCCCACATCGCGCAGCGGCTGGTAGCACTCGGGGGCGAGCAACAGCACGAGAATGGCGGTGTCCAGGCCCAGGGTGCCGTTGACCAGGCGCACACCAATCAGCACGGCAATCAGCGCCACGGAGATGGTGGTAATCAGCTCGAGGGCCAGCGAAGACATAAAGGCGCTGCGCAGGGTCTGCATGGTGCGCTCGCGGTAGCGCTGACCCAGGGAGTTCATGGCGCGGGTCTGCGCGCGTTCACGGCCCAGGCCGATGATGACGGGCAGGCCGCGTACGAGCTCCAGGATGTGGTCCGAGAGGCGGTGCAGCTCGGCCTGCGCCTCCGCGGTTTCGGTGCGGGTGTTCTTGCCGATCAGCACCATGAACACGGGAATGAGCGGCAGGGTGCAGAGCAGCACGAGGGCGCTCATCATGTCCAGGGAGGCGACCACAATCCACAGCAAGACCGGCACAACCGCGGTGGAAACAAACGCGGTCAGGGTCTTGGTGTAGTAGTCGTCCAGGGCGTTCAGACCGCGCGAAAGCAACACCGCGGTCGCGCCGGTACCTTCGGGGGTGTCCGTGCCACCGGTGGCGAGCACTCGGCGTAGCAGGCTGCGGCGAATCTGAGACTTCGCGCCGGAGGCGGCACGCTGCGCGCTCACCGCCAGCAGGTAGTCCGCACCCGAACGCACCGCGAGGGCCAAGACCGCCACGATGAGCAGGCCGGGAGTGATGGCGTCGCCGTCACCGAAGATGCCGCCGAGTCCGAGCAGCCAGCCGCCGTGCGCCTCCAGGTGCGCCTGGGCGGAACCGGCGAACTCGATGTAGGCGCGGTACACGTCCGGTGCGCTCGTCTCCCTGAGACGTTCGTGTTCGGTAGCGACTGCGGCAAACCCCGCGTGGGCCGCGCGGGCAATAATGACCGCGAGCGCCGCGCTAAAAAGCACGGTTGCCAGGGTGTGCACGGCGGTAATAATGCCGAAGGTGCTCAGATTTTTGCGGGCGTTGGGGCCCAGCGGCGGACGGCGGTCAGCGCGGTCGGTGCGCTTGCCCTCCGGCGTTGTTTCTGGGGTCGCCTCGGTGTTTTGATGTTTGTCAGCGTGACGCGGTGTGTGCGTTCGGCTCACGGCGTTGTCCTTAGTCTTCTGCTATTTTTACCTCCCATTATTTTAAGGTTTGGGGTATCTATTACCTATTTGACCGGTCATACTTCGGAGATTTGGCAGGTCTGCGCTCCCCTGGGGCGGGCTCTAGCCGCGCATCGCATCGGCTGGGTTCTTGCGTGAAGCCACCCACGCCGGGTACGCCGAGGACACCAGGCCGGTGAGGGCGCCGACCCCCACGCCGAGCACTACGAATCCCGGCGAGAGAATCGCTTGCCAGCCCTGCACGAGCGAAAGGACGATGGTCGCAATCATGCCGGCACAGGCGCCGATGGATCCGCCGAGCACGCCGAGTATGACGCCCTCCATGAGGAAGATTCGGGCGATCAGCCATTTGCTGGATCCAATGGCGCGTCGTAGCGCAATTTCTGCGGTGCGCGATTGCACGGACAGGTACATGGCGGTTGCCGCCGAGAGGGAGGCGAGCACCAGCAGAATCCCGGAGAGCACACCCACATACAGGCCCAGATCCGAGGCGATGGACGCGCGTAGGCTCTGCAGGTCGGAGGGGGTTTCCACATTGATCTGGCTGGGTTCAGCGGGCTTGAGGGTCAGTGGAATAGCCTTGGCGACCGCCTTGCCGTAGCCCCGCTCGGTTTCGGCTATGTAGGTCACCTGGCCGCGTCCGGTGCGCTGTAGTTTGCCCGGCGAGACGATGACCGTGTTCCTGAATTCGTAGCCGCTGTTGCCGGGGTCGAAGAGGCCGATGACCGGCATCAGCTGACCGTCCACCCAGATGCTCACGCCGGGTGCCACCTGCGGCAGCCCACCGAGTTTAATACCGTAGTCGACGACCGGTATCTCGCCGGGTCTGGGCTCGGTTGTGGCGTTATCTGCCGCCTTATCTTCGGGGATAATGCCGAGGGCGCGGGCAGCGGAAACCGAGACGATAGCGCCGGAGAGTTGCTCGGCGCGTTCACGGTCGGCGACGTTCTCCTGGGTGAGGGTCGCGTTCATCTGTTCGAGCGCACGCAGGGTTTCGGGGTTCATGCGGGCGCCGATTTGCTCAAGCCTGGTCTTTGAGGCCGAGCTGAGGCCAATCGCCGTTTTGGGTTCGTCCTCGTAGGGGCTGAAACGGGTGATTCGCACGTCGGCGGGCGCCACGCTACTGACGAACCCGGTGTTCTTAACGTAGTCCAGCGCGCTAATGCGGTCGGCAACGTTCTGCGCGGATTCGCCCTGCCGGTAGGTTCCGAGCATGTTTTGGTCATTGTCCCTGTCGCTGATGTAGAGCGTGGATTGTTCGGATCCGAGCAGGCGCTGGTTCACCTGGTAGCTGGCGGATTCGCTCATGCCGGAGGCGCTGATGAGTCCGCCCACGCCCAGGGCGAAGGACAGGCCCAGTAGCAGGGTGCGTAGTGGTCGTGAGGTGAGCGCCGAGATTGCCTCGATGCTGTCGTCGGTGAGGAAGCTTCCGCGGCGGTGCGCGGCGGGTCTCTCCCCCGGCGCGGGGCTGGCGGGGGCATTAACAGGGGCATCTACCGTGGTTTCCGCTGGGGCATCCGTTGTAGCCGGCGCCACCTCAGCCAGAGACACCGCAGCCAAGTCGGCGCGGCTCTGCTCGTGCAGCCGCCCATCCTCAATGCGGATCACGCGGCGGGCGGCGGCGGCAACCTCCGGGTCGTGGGTAATCACCAGCACTGTACAGCCGGTCGCGTTAATGCGTTGCAGAATCTCAATGACCTTCGCGCTATTGTGGCTGTCCAGGTTGCCGGTGGGCTCGTCGGCAAGAATCAGCGGCGGGCGCGTGGCGAGAGCACGGGCAATGGCACAACGCTGCTTTTCGCCGCCGGAGAGGTACCGGGTGCGGATGCTGGCGCGGTCGCTCAACCCCAGAAATTCTAGGGTTTCTTCGGTGCGTTGCAGGCGCTCGCCGTAGGGTACGCCCTGCACGCGCAGGCCCATGGAGGCGTTGGTCGTGCTGGTTTCGTCCAGTAGCATGTTTGAGGATTGGAAGATGAAGCCGAGGTGGTCTCGGCGCATTTCGTCGCGTTCTCTGTCGCTGAGTCCTTCCGTATTTTTGCCGAAGAGGCTGTAGGTTCCGCTGGTGGGTGTGTCGAGCAGGCCGATGGCGTTGAGCAGGGTGGATTTACCGGAGCCCGACGGACCAATAATGGCGAGGAATTCGCCGCGTTCCACCACCAGGTCGAGGTGGTCGAGGACAGGCCGTTCGCTCCCCTCGAAAACACGGGTAATGCCATGCATTTCGATAGCGGGCGCGGTGTCAGGCCCAACGTCGAGCCCGGCGGCTTCTCCCCTGATGCGCGGGGTCGTCACACCGTCGGGGGCTCGCTCGGAGATTCTATTTCGGCGGCTCATGAGACAAGCACCTTCTGTCCCGCGCTGAGGTTCGCGTTGATCGCGGCGTACCCGCCGGCGGTGCGCAGAACCTCAACGTTGACTCGTTCGGTGGCGGGTGCATCCTTACTGGTCGAGGTGGAGCTTCCACCCTTTTCAACCAGCACGTAGGTGCCCTGGGAATCCTGGCGTACCGCGGTGGTCGGCACGGCGAGGGTGGTTGAGGTGTTGCCCTTGCTGGTGATGGAGGCGCTCTGCCCCGGAGTGAGCTTGCTCGGGTCGTCGGCGCTGAATCGCACGCTCTTCGCCGCGCCCTTGGAGGGGTCATTCTGCAGCTCACCAATGCTGGTGATGGTGCCTTCCACGCTGCCGGTGGAGGTGCGCAGGCTGATGCGGTCGCCGACCTTGAGCTTGTTGGCGACGGCGAGCTCAACGCTGGATTCCACGTAGGGTTCGCTGGTTTCTACGCTCGCGATGGGGTTGCCGTCACTGATGAGCTGGCCGACCGCGGCAACGGCGGTGACCGTGTGGCTGCCGCCGGGCAGAATCGCGTAGTTACTGCGGGCAATGGTGGTGACCCCCTCGCTGGGCACGCCGGTCAGGTGCGTACGGTGCAGGCGCGTGACAGCCTCAAGGGTGTCTTCAGTGACGGTGCCGCTCTGTGCGGTGGCGTACCCGGCGGAGTTCAGAGCCTTCTGGAAGGCAAGCACGTCGTCGCCGTTATCGCCCAGATTGAGGTCGCGGTACAGCGGTAGCGGCCCATCCAGCACGAAGACCGGGTCGGCGCCAATAATGCCGATGAAGTCACCGGATTTGAGCACGTTGCCGGGCTTCTGGTTCTGGTAGACGAGCACCGGCTCGCCATTGGTACGCGCGCTAATCGGGGCGGCCTCTCCAGCCTTAGTGGTTCCGGCGATGGCGAGCCCCTCGCTGACGGTGCGTTCTTCGACCTTCGCCCAGACCGGAATCACGGTTTTCGCTTGCACAGTCGGGTCGGGTCCGGTGGCTGCGTAGCGGGTGCCCAGGTAGAAGGACAGCATGAGCGAGCCGACGGCGAGGATCGCGAGAAGGAGGAGCACACGGGGTCGGGCGATGCGCTCGATGAAGCGGTGCCCGCTACGTTGCTGGCTGGTGTGTGAGTGATCGGTCATGGCGGTGTCTTTCTGAGTGTGTACGGGGGCGGGCCGCCCGCTGAGCTCTGCCTCTCGGGCGGCCCGCACCATTACCGGTCTTTCCCCGGTATCAAAACCTAGTGTCAAAACCCGGTCGTGGACGCTCGGGTTACTGGTGCTCCAGAACGTACTGCTTGAACTTCTCGTCGCGGTCACGGTCAGCTTGGCGTTCCTGTTCAAGCTGCGACTGGTACTTGCGGATGAGCGGCATCTGGTACTGAGCTTCCAGGTCGTAGAGCTGCTTGCTCATGCCGACCTGCTGGTTACATTCGGCCTGGATGGTGGCGATGCGAATCTCTTCTTCGGAGGCGGGCTCGTTGAAACCGCCGTTCTTGCTCAGCTGCTCAGCCAGCGGGGTTTCCTCGGCGACGGAGCCGGCCGAGCGCGGGGTGAGCCCGCGATCCGAGACGCACTGCTTCCACTTCTCTTCGAGCTCGCGGTGCACTTTGCTGCCGTAAACGGCGTTACCAGCTTCGGTGGAGATACGAATGTACGTGGCCTGCTCTTCCTTTTCGGGCCTCTTACCTTCGGGCACCGCGGCATCCAGGGTCTCGCGGGCCTTGTCATGACATTCGATACTGAGCCTCTCCTCGGGGCTCATGCTCTCCCCCGAGTTAAAGGAGATGGGGGCGGCGTTGGGGTCTCGCTTCTGAAAACCGTACTTCTGGGCGTACTCGACGTTCCAGGGACCGTACTTTCGCCCCATCTCGCCGCGCGGTGCGCTCTCAGAGTAGGGAGCTTGGTCGGTGTAGTTCTGCCCGTGTTCGGCGTAGCACTGCTTCATGGCAATCTGAAAGGCCGTGTATTCATAGTGAGTGCGCTCGTAGTAGAGGTAATCGTCCAGGGGCATCTTCACGATGTCCTGTTCCGCGTCGAAGATGGCGTGGACGCTTTCGTCGCGTTCCAGCGGCGGGTTGAAGAGCGAGCAGGCGCTCAGCGGGAGCACGCCGATGGCCAGCAGGGCGCCCGTGGCGAGCAGGCGGCGGCTCGTGCCGGTGCGAGGGGCGGTGGTGCGGCAGGTGAGGGATTTCATCGTTGAACACCTTTCGTAGGAGTGAGTTGCTCACCACATTACACTTTTTGCGCCTTGTCGCGCTCAAAATCTGGGGGGGTGTGCACCAAAAATTTTTATGACTCCTCTTCTCAGCTACCCGGAGCCGCCCCCTCCCCACAGGCGTCCCCACAGACGCAAGAATCCCCCGAACTTCTCAGAAGAGAAATCCGGGGGATTCTTAGAATGGCCCGTTAGCTACAGGCTACTTGGTCGGCAGTTTAGCCAACTCGGTAGCGTCGTGTGCATCGGGGATGTGGTCCACGTGCAGACGCTTACGGAAGACCCAGTAGGTCCATGCCTGGTAGACGAACACGACGGGCAGACCAAGGCAGGTCACGAAGGTCATCACGCCCAGGGTGTACTCAGAGCTGGAGGCGTTCGCAATGGTGAGCGAGTATGCCGGATCCAGGGTAGAGGGCAAAACGTTCGGGAACATTGCGGTGAAGATTGCCAGTGCGCCGAATGCGACAAACACGGACAGACCCGCGAAGGCACGACCCTCGCGACCGCCCTTGGCGGAAGCCCATGCAATCACAACGGCAACAACAGCCAGGATGGTGCACAGCCAGGAGATGCCGTTACCGGTGGTGAAGTCCAGGGTCAGAACCCAGGCAACAATCGGCAGCAGCAGCAGCGGCGACCAACGCACCAGCAGGGTGCGAGCGCGGTCACGAATTTCGCCATCGGTCTTCAGAGCGACGAAGGCCAGGCCCTGAACCAGGGCAAAGCCCACGAAGCCCAGGCCGCCCAGCAGGACGGGCAGGGAGATCCAGGCGAAGGCACCGCCAACGCGGTCACCATTTGCGTTGATGGGCAGACCCAAGGAGGTCAGGCCCAGCAGTGCGCCCACGAGCAGAGCGATGAAGAAGGAGGAGAGAGACAGAGCAATGTTCCAGTTACGGATCCACTTCTCGTCGTTCTTCTTACCGCGGTACTCGATTGCAACCACGCGCAGAATCAGGAAGACCAGTGCGAGAGTCAGGGGGATGTACAGGGCCGAGAAGAGGGCTGCGTACCAGATGGGGAATGCTGCGAACAGGGCAGCACCACCGGACACAATCCACACCTCGTTACCGTCCCAGACGGGGCCGATGATGTTCAGCAGCAGACGGCGTTCCTTCTCGTTCTTGGTGAACTTGGAACCCATCAGCATACCGACACCCAGGTCGAAACCGTCCAGAATCAGGTACATGATGAAGAAGACGCCAATGGCGACAAACCAGATGGTCGGCAGAGTGGGCTGACCGGCAAAGATATTGAAATCAAAGTTCATGATGAATCAATCCTTACCCGCCTAGTAGGCGAACTCCAGCACGTCGCGCTTGGACTTGTCAGCGGACTCGTCCTCGTGGTGCGACTGAACCAGCTCGGGCATAGCAGCGACCACGCCGGCCTTGACGTACTTAATGAGCAGGTAGACCTCGACGACCATCAGCACGCCGTAGAGCAGGCCCAGGGTCAGCAACGAGAAGAGAATCTCTTCGCCGCTCACACCCGGGGAGACAGCTGCCGCGGTGTACAGGCGGATGGCGGGGTCACCTTCAAGGTTGGGAACAACCACGAAGGGCTGACGGCCCATTTCGGTGAAAATCCAGCCCAGTGCGATGGCGAAGAAGGGAGCCAGGATGGACCATACGGCGACCTGCTTCAGCAGCTTGGACTCGGGAACGGTTCCCACGCCCTTCTTGCGGGTAACCCACAGTGCGTAGAGGTAGAAGGGAACCACGATGAGACCCAGACCAATCATGCCGCGGAAGCCCCAGTAGGAGACCTCGAGGGAGGGCAGGTAATCAATCTTCTGACCTGCACGCTCACCGTAGAGCGGGTTGTTGGGCAGATGGGTGCCGTACTTAGCTTCGTACTCGGGAACCAGGGTCTTAATGCCCTTCACCGGGGTGGTGAAGTTGTCGTGTGCAAGGAAGGACAGCACGCCAGGAACCTCGATGACGGTGTTGATCTTGTCGCAGCTCTGAGCGCCAAGCTCACCGACGGTCAGCACAGAGAAGGAGGTGCCGTCGTGGCAGGCTGCCTCGGCGGCAGCCATCTTCAGGGGCTGCTCGTGAATCATCATCTGTGCCTGCATGTGGCCGGTTGCACCAACGGCTGCGAAACCGATGAGGCCCACCACTGCGCCCAGGCGCAGGGACTTGAGCCAGACCTGGAAGTCCTTCTTGTCGCGTGCGCCCTTGTCAGACTCACCAACGACGACCTTGCCGTCAACGATGGTGTCAATACCATCCTTGCGGCGGCGCCACAGCTTGTACCAGGCGATACCGACCAGGAAGCCACCGGCAACCTGGATGGATGCGGTGATAACGTGCGGGAAGGTAACCCACGCGGTGGGGTTCATCAGCACGGCGCCGATGTCGTTCATGCGGGGACGGCCGTCGACCATCTCAACGCCGACGGGGTGCTGCATCCAGGAGTTTGCCACCAGAATGAAGAAGGCGGAAATCCAGGAGCCGAGAACAGCCATGAACAGGCAGAATGCGTGGATGGCAGGCTTGAGACGATCCCAACCGAAAATCCACAGACCCAGGAAGGTCGACTCAACGAAGAAGGCGAAAAGGCCTTCCATTGCCAGCGGCGCGCCGAAGACGTCGCCCACGAAGCGGGAGTATTCGCTCCACGCCATGCCGAACTGGAATTCCTGAACCAGACCGGTGGCCACACCCATGGCGAAGTTGATGAGGTACAGCTTGCCCCAGAACTTCGTCATTCGCTTGTATTCGTCCTTCTTGGTACGAACGTAGCAAATGTACAGGTAGGTCACTACAAGGCCCAGACCCAGAGTCAGCGGAACCATGAAGAAGTGGTAGACGGTGGTGATACCGAACTGCCACCTACCAAAATCAAGGGGATCCATTGATAGGTCCTTACTATGTGTGTACTTGATGTGCGCGTGCGCCAGACTCGTGTACTCCCCCGTCAGTGAAGGAGGCTCACGAGTTACTGACACAGTGTCTCTCACTCATCTAAGGTACAGGCTTTTCATTGGATGCTGTGAGGTACCTGTATGCTGGCTGGGCGTTAAATGTTTGACGTTTGGATAAAGGTTTATTGCACGTTATCGACAAATACGAAGGCAAGATGCCCTGTCATTATTCGGGGTACTGAGTCCCCTTCTCACCCCTCCCTAAAACCTTGCAGTAACACCATATAACTGCAATATTTTAGTGACGGATTCCATGAAACTGACACAATAGCCACTCAGGGCCAATTTATTAAATTCGCATCAAAAATACCGATTTTTTGCGCCGTGGTGAAACTGACTGTGACAATTCTCATAGGAAATTCTCACTTTATGACAAATCGTCAGCATATTTTCCACAAATCTCAAGAGAAGATACACACGCAAACCCACACGGGGGCAGAACCACTACATATCGATATTCTCAGCATCGAGCTGATGCGCACCAGCAATAATGAAGTCCTTACGCGGAGCCACCTCAGAACCCATCAGCAACGAGAAAGCGCGCTCAGCAGCCTCAGCATCCTCAATACGGACACGACGCAACATGCGGTGACGCGGATCCATCGTAGTCTCAGCCAGCTGATCGGCGTCCATCTCGCCTAGACCCTTATAACGCTGAATCGGTTCCTTATAAGACACACCCTGCTCCCGCAGAGAACCCAGCAGCTCATGCAGCTGCTTCTCCGAGTAGGTGTACACCATCTCGTTCGGCTTGCCGCGGCGCACCACCTCCACGCGGTGCAACGGCGGAACCGCCGCGTACACGCGACCGGCCTCAATCAGCGGACGCATGTAACGGTAGAACAGAGTCAGTAGCAGGGTGCGGATGTGGGCGCCGTCCACGTCCGCATCGGTCATCATAATAACCTTGCCGTAGCGGGCGGATTCCAGATCGAATGTGCGACCCGAACCGGCGCCAATCACCTGAATCAGCGCCGCACACTCAGCATTCGCGAGCACATCGGTCACCGAGGCACGCTGAGTGTTCAGGATCTTACCGCGAATCGGCAGCAGAGCCTGGTACGAGGAGGAACGAGCCAGACGCGCCGTACCCAGCGCCGAGTCACCCTCCACGATGAACAGCTCGGAGTGTTCGACGTTCGTCGAGCGGCAATCCACCAGCTTGGTGGGCATCGACGAAGACTCCAGCGCGGTCTTGCGGCGCTGAGTCTCCTTGTGAATACGTGCAGAGACGCGGGTCTTCATCTCAGAGACAACCTTCTCACACAGAGCGGTCGCCTGAGCCTTCTCAGCGCGGGCGGTCGACTCCAGGCGAGCCTTCAGGGCATCACCCACCACCTTGGAAACAATCTGGCGAACCGCCGGGGTACCCAGAATCTCCTTGGTCTGACCCTCAAACTGCGGCTCGGCCAGGCGCACGGTCAGAACCGCGGTCAGACCGGCGAGAACGTCGTCCTTCTCAATCTTGTCGTTACCCACCTTGTACTTGCGGGCGTTGTCTGCCAGGTGCTTGCGCATCACTCGTAGCAGACCCTGTTCAAAGCCCGCGGTGTGGGTGCCGCCCTTGGGGGTCGAAATAATGTTCACAAAGCTGCGAATCGTGGTCTCGTAGCCGATGCCCCAGCGCAGGGCAACGTCCACCTCGCAATCGCGTTCCACATCGGTCAGCTGCGAGCGGCCGTCCTCCCCCAGCACGGGCACGGTCTCGGTGAAGGTTCCGCTACCGCTGAAACGCCAGATATCGGTGACGCGCTCGTCGTGCGCCAGGAACTCCACGAACTCGCTGATGCCGCCGTCGTACTGGAAGACTTCTTCGTGCGCCTCCAGCTCGCCGGGGGTGCCGGGCAGTCGGCGCTCATCGCGAATGCAGATGCGCAGACCCGGAATGAGGAACGCGGTCTGGCGGGCGCGCGCCACCAGGTCCTCGTAGCTGAACTTGGCGTCGGGGGTAAAAATCTGCGGGTCAGCCCAGTAGCGCACGCGGGTGCCGGTCACGCCGCGCTTTGCCTTACCCACAATCTGCAGGGCGTCGGTACCCTCGGATGCGGGGGCGAACGGGTCGTCCGGCTTGGGGGTGCGGCCCGATTCGAAGTGGCCGGGAATGCCGTGACGGAACGACATCTGGTAGGTCTTGGAACCGCGATCTACCTGCACGTCCAGGCGCGAAGACAGCGCATTCACCACAGAGGCACCCACACCGTGCAGACCGCCGGAGGCGGTGTAGGAACCGCCGCCGAACTTACCGCCGGCGTGAAGCTTAGTGAAGACGACCTCCACACCGGATAAGCCGGTACGCGGCTCAATATCCGTGGGGATACCTCGGCCATCGTCGCGAACCTCCACCGAACCATCGCGGTAGAGAATCACCTGAATAGACTGGCCGAATCCGGCGAGCGCCTCATCCACCGAGTTGTCGATAATCTCCCAGAGGCAGTGCATGAGGCCGCGGGAATCGGTGGAGCCGATGTACATGCCCGGGCGTTTGCGGACTGCTTCAAGACCTTCCAGAACGGAGAGGTTGCGAGCGGTGTAGTTCGAGGACGCCACGGGATTCCTTTCGGATGAATATGTCTGCGGTGGTGAAGCGTGCCACCGGCCGGGCGGAGCGTGAGCCCGGCTCGGGTGTTACGGGGGCAGAACGGATGCGGGGCACGACGCGTGTCGTGCCCCGCAGAGCGTTCAACGTTCGGAACTCTATTCTAGCGTGGCTTGGGAGAAAGGGCGGTCAGGTCGGTTGCCGACAGCGCTGCTTCTCGCTCCTCAGAAGGTCTCCAGACCGCTCTCACTAGTGAGCTTCACCCGTGGCCTTCGAGGAGCTTTCGTGGCGGTTCGTGACCATGATATTGGATTTGAAGTAGAAGGCTTCAGGCAGCTCGTTAATGACCGGGCCGTGGGGGAACTCGCTGAGCTTCGGCACGAAGTACCAGTCCATCAGCTCGCCGCTACTCTGCTTGAGTAAGCGACGCTCGCGCATTGCGCGGTGAATCTTGCGGCGCAGACGGGGGCTGTCGTCCAGGGTGCTCGTGAAGACCCAGGGGGTTTCGTACCCTTCAGTGGCGGTACCGAAGGTGATGCGTAGCTTGCCCTGTTCGTTGGCCTCGATGACGAAGTCGCCGGGCGTGATGTCGGTGAAAGCCAGCATCCAGCTGTGGCGGCGTTCGTAACTTTCGCGGGTGGTCTGCAGCGCCGCAATGATGCGGTGATCCACGAGAAGCTCGACCTTGCGCTCGGTAATTTCTCCCAGACGGGCGTAGGAGCCGAAGGCGCGGTTCGCACCACTGCGGCGGGGCCACTTGGTGATGGCGCCGTGCGGAACCTCACCGGCAAAGGTGAAGGGGCCGGTGATGGTGCCGGGCAGGCGTAGACGCTCGAATGGGGCAGTAGGGAGGAAAGTAGTCAGTAGCGTATCGGAGCTTACCGATTTGCCCCAGCGGGCCACCTCAAAGATTGTCGGTTCGGGGCCGACCGGGTAGATGCGCGGCATCTTGCGGCCATACTCGTCGAAGCCATCGGTGTACTCGCCGTCGGGGCGGTAGCCGGGCATGGTCGCGCCGACGGGTCGGGTCCAGGAACCGGAGTAGGGCTTGGTCAGGTGCGGGTGCTCCACGGGCAGGATGCTCGTGCGGCCACCCAGGTATGCAGGCATGCGGGAAAGGTTACGCCACGCGAACTTAGCTGCGACGGCCTCACGCCACCACATGGGGCGCTTGCCCGGGGTTTGACCACCCAGGCAGTGCATGAGTAGCCAGAAGCCGGCCCAGCCAAGGGTGCCGGCAACAATCACCCAGAGAATGATGGTCAGCACCGTGTGAAGAACACCTGTCGCCCACATGTTCGTGGCGATAACGCCCATCAGCCCCACCCAGGCCACCATGGCGTACGGGCCGAGCGTAATCATGGGGTCGACCACCTTGACGGCGGCGATAACACGGCGGTTGAGGCCGCGCCACACGTATGAGTAGGACCAGAGGGCGACGGCAAGAATTAGAGCCATCAGCAGGAGAAGTATAAGCATCGGTGCGTCTCTTTCGCTGCAGGTTTTTCTACCGCGGTCGGTGACAGCAGGCATCGGGAAGATGCTCTGAAATGCTCTTCAACGGCAAAACTCGTCTGCCGAAGGTACCTTCAGCAGACGAGTTTCTTTGGTGCCACTAACCTTGAGGTAAAGCTTCTCACACTATTGTGCCTTTAATTGGCATCTAGGTGGGGGATTTTTAGCGGCGGTGTACGAATAAATCGCGCGCTCCCCTCACCAGGCAGGCGCCCTGCACAGTGAGGAAGCGGTAGCTCCCCCTAACGACGGTTTTAGGAAGCCAGCGCCGCAGCAATCTGCGGAATCAGCGCCTCAAAAGCACGCGCACGGTGGCTAATTGAGTTCTTAATCTCGGCGGGAATCTGTGCGCAGGACTGGCCGGCGTACTGACCGTCATAGAGGGCATTCTCGCCGTTGAGCTCCACGGGGCGCAGAATCGGATCGTAACCGAACCCGCCCTCCCCCGCCGGAGCGGTCAGCAGCTCACCTGGCAGTTCGCCGTACTCAACCGCTTCGAAGCCGTCCGGGGAGGCCACCGATGCGGCGCAGCAGAACTTCGCGCCGCGGTGCTCGGGGGCAATATCGCTCAGCTGAGCCAGTAGCAGGTTCAGGTTTGCGGTGTCGTCGCCGTGGCGGCCGGCCCAGCGGGCCGAGAAGATGCCGGGGGCGCCTCCGAGCACATCCACGGACAGGCCCGAGTCGTCAGCAATAGCAATCAGACCGGTTGCCTGGGCGACCGCGCGAGCCTTGAGCAGGGAGTTTTCGGCGAAGGTCACGCCGGTCTCGGGAACGTCGGGCGCGTTCACACTGGAAGCATCAACCACCTGGGTGTCAACGTCTAGGTCGTCAATGCGGCCACGCAGAATTTCGCGCAGTTCCTTGAGCTTGCCTGCGTTGTGGCTGGCCAGAACGATCTTTGCTTCTGCCATGGTTTCTCCTTTGCTGGTGCGCACCCGTCGGAATGCGCGCTACGGGGATACGGTATGGGGGCAGGCCGCAAACGAGCGGCCCTATCCTACTAGTCGTTCTTCAGGGCCTCGCGCTGAATCTGGGCCAGCGCTGCGGTGCCTTCCAGGGCCAGGTCGAGCAGGCTGTTGAGCTCTTCGCGGTCGAAGGGGGCGCCCTCGGCGGTGCCCTGAACCTCCACGAACTTGCCGCTACCGGTGACGACCACGTTCATGTCGGTTTCGGCGCGCACGTCCTCGGTGTAGGGCAGGTCAAGCATGGGGGTACCGTCAATAATGCCCACCGAAATCGCGGACACCGAATCGATTAGCGGGTTCGCCTTAGCGGAGATAATCTTCTGTTCCTTCGCCCAGGTGATGGCATCGGCCAGGGCCACGTACGCGCCGGTAATCGAGGCGGTGCGGGTGCCGCCGTCGGCCTGCAACACATCGCAGTCGAGCACGATGGTGTTCTCGCCCAGCTCATCCATGTTGATGATAGCGCGCAGGGAGCGACCAATCAGGCGAGAAATCTCGTGGGTGCGGCCGCCCACGCGGCCCTTCAGCGACTCACGAGAAGAACGGGTGTTCGTGGCGCGCGGCAGCATCGCGTACTCAGCGGTCACCCAGCCCTTACCTTCGCCCTTGAGCCAGCGCGGCACGCCCTCGGTGAAGGATGCGGTGCACAGCACGCGGGTGTTGCCGAACTCGATGAGGGCGGACCCCTCGGCGTTGCGGGACCAGCCGCGGGTGATGGTGATGGGGCGCAGTTCGTTGAGGGCGCGGCCGTCGTCGCGGGTTACAGTCATGGGTTCTCCTTGGGTTGGTCTATTGGGCTTATAACACGGTTGGGATGAATATAGGTGCTAGTCCAGCTCGGGTTTGGGCAAAGGGGCCGCGGCCAGCGGCGGGTCCAGTACCTCCACCACATTCAGCGTGGAGGTCACCGGGTGAGCCGGCGTGGGGCGCGGGTAGATGCGGTAGCTTGCGGCCATCTCGGCAACACCCACGGGGCCGGAGAAGGCGCTGCGAGCCTCGGCCCGGGCGATGTCCGGGTCGTTCCACACGGGAAGGTGGGTTAAGAGTAGGTTACGCACGCCCGCCTCCTGCGCTGCTTCACCGGCACGCTTGCCGGTCAGGTGGATGCCGCGTAGGGCGTCGTCGCGGCCTTCTTGGTAGGCGGCTTCGCACAGGAACAGGTCGGCACCACGCGCGGCCTTAACCAGGCCGTCGCACAGGTCGGTATCGCCCGAGTAGGCAAAGATGGTGTGGCCTTCGCGGTCGTTGCAGATAATGCGTAGGGCGTACGGGTCCTTTGAGGGGTGCACTACACGGAAGGGTTCCACGCGGAACGGGCCGATCTGTACCGGCTCGTCTTCGGTCCAGGTGTGGTACTCGAACTCGGTACTCATGCCCGGGTCGGGGTCCAGGCCGTGCGTGGCTGAAAGGTACTCGTTGATGGCGGCCGGGCCGTAGAGCGGAATACGTCCCTTGGGCCAGCCGCGCGGGTCCCATTTGACGGCCACGTGCAGACCGGACAGGTCGATGCAGTGGTCCGGGTGCAGGTGCGAAATCAGAATTGCGTCGATATCACTCAGGTCGATATGGCGTTGGAGCATGCCAAGGGAGCCGTTGCCCATATCCATGATGATGCGCCAGGTGCGACCGGCGAAGTCCATGGCGGTGAGCATGTAGCAACTGGCCGGCGAGACGGGGCCGGGGAAGGAACCGGTACAGCCGATAATCGTTAGGCGCATGCGGGTCCTCCCTTCGGCGCCGCGGCTTCTTCGGCTTCGGCGGCGTTGTCGTCCAGGGTGATGCTACGGTGTGCGGCCAGCATTTCGGGGGTGATGGCCGCGAAGGAGCCGGTTGGGAAGCGTTCGGCCACGGAGCTGGTGTGGCGTACGTTCGTGACTTCGGGGCCGAGGAAGCGGCGCGCGAGGTTTTCGAAGGTTTCAGATTCGCCGGTGGCGAGGAATTCGTGGTGCGGGTGTTCCTCGGGGTTGGGGCTCTCGATGGCGTGGTTGAGCAGTTCGCGGTATACGTCTTTGGCGGTCTCGTCCGCGGAGGAGACGAGGGTGACGCCCTCGCCCATGATGTAGGAAATCACGCCGGCCAGGAGCGGGTAGTGGGTGCATCCGAGCACGAGCGTATCGACCCCGGCATCTTTGAGGGGTTGCAGGTACTCGCGGGCGGTCTCGAGCAGCTCGGGGCCGGAGGTGATGCCTTTCTCTACGAACTCCACGAAGCGCGGGCAGGCCACCGAGTATACCTGAAGGTTGGGGGTAATCGCGAAGGTGTCTTCGTAGGCGCGGGAGGTGACGGTCGCTTCCGTTGCAATCACGCCGATTTTGCGGTTGCGGGTTGCTGCGAGCGCGCGGCGGGCGGCGGGTTGGATTACCTCAATGACGGGGATGCCGTACTGGCGGGTGTAGCGTTCGCGGGCGTCGCGTAGCACGGCGGCGGATGCGGTGTTGCAGGCGATAACGAGCATCTTCACGCCGGAGTCGACGAGTTCGTCCATGATGCGCAGGGCGTTGGCGCGCACCTCGGCAATTTTGAGGGGGCCGTAGGGGCCGTGTGCGGTGTCGCCAACGTAGATGATGCGTTCGTGGGGCAACTGGTCCATGATGGCGCGGGCTACGGTGAGGCCGCCCACGCCGGAGTCGAAGACGCCGATGGGTGCCGTGGCGGTGGGGGCTACGGGTGCGGGGCTTCCCCAGGGGGTGCGTGCACGGTAGGGGTTGGTTGCGTCAATGCTGTCACTCATGGGTCACTTACACTTCGTTATCGGTCGTTTCCTCGTTCTATGCTAACCCGCGTTTGGGGTGGTGTCTGCCCGGTATGGGGTTAGATGAGTCTAGAACCACCATTATGAGACGGTCTGTGACGACGAAGCGAGGAGTCAAACGAAAAATCCGTTCACTGGGCGGTGTTCTGTTGCACGTCGACGGGCCATGTTATTGCGCGTGCGGGCACCTTACGGGTCGCGAAACTCCCCTACTCTTCTTCGTCCAGGCCCTCAATCATCGCGAGCATAAGCGAATCTTGTACCCACGAGATGAAGTTGTACACCATGGCCATGTATTCCTCCTGGTTGGTGACCTGCGATGCATCGGTGATGGTGCCAATCTCGTCGGCGCGCTCCTCATCGGTAATGTGCAGGCGGTCGGCGAGTACCAGGCGGATATCACCGAGGGCGGCAGCCCAGGCGCGGGCGTGCTCTTCGTTCAGGCGCAGGTCGCTGGCCTCAATATCGAAGGCGAGCATCGCCAGGTTGGCGCGCTTGGTTTCGCGCAGGTCGCGCTCGGTGTAGCGACGGTATTCGGCAGCGCTTTCCTCGTCGCTGCTGGCGACGGGGAGCAGGCGAGCCACGGCGCTGTCTTCGGGAATCGTGGGGTTTTCGGTGATGCCGACCAGCGCCTCGAGCGGGTCGACGGTGCCGCCGTCGGCGGTGGTGTCTGCGGGGCGTAGAAGTGCGCGTACGTCTTCTGCGAGTTCTCGGATGAGCTCGCGTTCGGGCTGTTCAAAGCGTGCGGTGTAGCCGCCGGGGGTGCGGCGGAATGGGCGTGCCATTAGTTCTCCACTTTCTCGAAGGTGGCTAGAAGCCCCCAGGCGTGCATTGCCTGGGTGTGCTTTTCGGCGTCCTCGCGGGTCCCGGTGAAGACGATGGCCTTGCCGTTGTGGTGCACCTGGAGCATGAGTTCCTCGGCGCGGGCGCGGGAGTAGCCGAAGTGGCTGCGGAAGACGTAGGCCACGTAAGTCATGAGGTTGACGGGGTCGTTCCAGACAATGACGTTCCAGGGGGTGTCTGCGGCGAGGATATTATCTAGCGCGGCGTCGAGGTCGGTATCTTCGAGGGTTCCGGCTGAGAGGGTTCCGGTAGGGAGGGTCACGGCTACGTTGTTCATGGGGGGGGTCCTTTGGGGTCCGGATTGATGGATTCCGGAGTTTGTGGGGCCGGGCTACGGGGGTGCTGAGCCTCGCCGTTTTGTGTAGCGTGGCGGCGGCTTGCGGGTGGTGTGTGCGGGGTCCGGGCCCTTTTTGATTATACGGCCGGGTATGCCGTGCGGCGGGCAGAGCACCTGTACTTTTCCATACTACACCACTTATAGTCAATAGTACTTTATGTAGTAATTGACACGCCGCCACAACAGGAAAAACGCCCCCTTTCCCCTCTACAATTGGACACATGACTACTACTTCGCTTCTCACCGATCACTACGAGCTGACCATGCTCCAGGCAGCTCTCGCTTCCGGAGCCGCCCAGCGCAAGTGCACTTTCGAGGTCTTCACCCGCCGCCTGCCCGCAGGCCGCCGCTACGGCGTCCTTGCAGGCACCGGCCGCTTCCTCGAGGGACTCTCCGAATTCCGATTCACCGACGAAGAACTCTCGTTCCTCTCCTCCCGCAACGTCGTCAACAAGGAGACCCTCTCCTTCTTGGAATCCTTCCGCTTCAGCGGTAACATCCGCGGCTACGCCGAGGGTGAGGCCTTCTTCCCCCACTCCCCCGTTCTGCAGGTTGAGTCCACTTTTGCCGAGGCGTGCATCCTCGAAACCTACCTGCTGTCCATCCTGAACTTTGACTCCGCTGTGGCCAGCGCCGCCTCGCGCATGACCGCCGCCGCCGGTAACCGCCCGTGCCTTGAGATGGGTTCGCGTCGCGCCCACGAGCGCGCCGCTGTCTCCGCTGCCCGCGCCGCCGTGATTGCTGGCTTCGCAGGCACCTCCAACCTGGAGGCGGGCCGCTCCTACGGCCTGCACACCATCGGTACCAGCGCCCACGCCTTCACCCTGCTGCACGACAATGAGCGTGAGGCCTTCGAGGCGCAGCTGCGTTCCCTCGGTGCCCGCACGACCCTGCTGGTCGACACCTACGACGTGGACAACGCCGTGCGCCTGGGCGTGGAACTGGCCGGTGAGGAGCTCGGCGGCGTTCGCCTGGACTCGGGTGACCTGGTCACCACCGCCGCCCACGTGCGCGAGCTGCTCGATTCGCTGGGTAACACCAACACGAAGATTACCGTGACCAGTGACCTGGACGAGTACGCCATCGCATCGCTGGCCGCCGCTCCCGTGGACTCCTACGGCGTGGGAACCCGCCTGGTGACCGGTTCGGGTGCGCCGACCTCCTCCATGGTGTACAAGGTCGTGGCTCGCGAGAACTCCGCGGGCGAGATTCAGCCGGTCGCCAAGGCTTCGGCCGGTAAGGTCTCGGTGGGCGGCGCCAAGCTCGCGGCCCGCCGCCTGAACAGCATGGGCATCGCGACGGCCGAGGTTCTGGGAACCCATGAAGACCCGGCTCTGCACGAGGACACCCGCCCCCTGATCGTGGACTTCGTCCGCGAGGGTGAGCTGCTGCCCGGCTTCACCGGCGAGGAGGGCGTGCGCCGCGCGACCGCCCGCCACGCCGCTTCCCTGGCCGAGCTGCCCGAGGCCGCTCGCCGCTTTTCCGAGGGCGAGCCGGTTATTCCGACCGAATTCATCTAAAACTCCCTACGGTGCCCGCCCCGCGAGCCGCCGCGATACCCTTTCTTTGAGGAAGGGGTGTATCCGGCGCAATCACGCGGGGCGGTGTGCCATACTTCTACCCGTGACCGTATAGGAACGGCTTGATAAGGACGGCTATGTCTAAGGCATTGATTATTGTGGACGTGCAGAACGACTTCTGCGAGGGCGGTTCCCTGGCGACCGCACGCGGCGCTGAGGTGGCTTCGCTGATTAGTGAGTTCGTGGAGAACAACCACCACCGCTATGACGCTATTGTGGCTACTCAGGATTGGCACATCGATCCGGGTTCGCATTTCTCCGACACTCCGGATTTTGTGGACTCCTGGCCGGTGCACTGCGTGGCCAAGAGCAAGGGTGCGCAGATTCACGAGAACCTGGACACCGACTACATTGAGGCGTACTTCCGTAAGGGCCGCTACGAGGCCGCATACTCGGGCTTCGAGGGTCTGCTGGCTCCTGAGGATGAGGTGGCCACGGGCGAGCACGAGCCGGGCGTGGATGCTTCTGAGGATGGCCCGCAGACTCCCCTGTCGGAGTGGCTGGATGAGCGCGGTATCGAGTACGTTGACATTGTCGGTATCGCTACCGATTACTGTGTGGCGGCTACCGCGCGCGATGCGGTCGATGCTGGCTACGAGACCCGCGTTCTGATTGATCTGACCGCGCCCGTGCACGAGGACAAGCTTAACGAAACCACTGAGGCACTGGAAGCCGACGGCGTGGAGGTCGTGGAGGTCCTGTAACCTCCGCTATCGCTTGAGGCAGCTCGGTAGCTCGCCTTTTCAGGCGGGCACTGAAATGCACAGAGGCGTTGAATATACAGAGACGCTGAATAGCAGAGGCGGGGAGCCTGGGACGTACTATCCCGGGCTCCCCACCTTTTTGTATGTGCTGACCGATTGGGGTATGTTCTGGTAGCCCGGGGCCGTGATGAAGGTGTTTTGGGTGTAGTGAGGGCCCGCAGTCACCGAAGTGTCTGCGGGCCCTCAGGTTGGCGCACTACTGCCAACCTTTTCCTCAAAGCCATTGGTTTCACCGTTGAGACTCAACGAGACATCACTCAATGGCGTTCTCTGAGAGTGGCTAAATACACCAAGAGACCACTCGTCAGAGAAGCATGCAGTCCTCACGCCAAATGCACACGAATGCGCCTCTGGAGGGACTAAAACTTAGGGGCCGGTTCTCCCGCCCCTGATGAGATTTCAGGAGCGGGAGAGCCGGAGGGGTTAGTATCTAACCCACCGAGTAACCCAAGAGGGGGACTCGGATACGCACACTATTAGACGCGCTCGCAAAGGGTAATCTTCACGTAACCGGGGTTACGAACGCCAGATTCATGGGCACCGTTGTTAGCGGAGGTAATAGCACCACCAGACACAGCGGGAGCAATGTAGGAGCCACCTGCACCACCGGAGCCAGCCTGAAGTAGCGCACCAACATTCTGGCGGACACCACCCTTAGCAGCGGTGTTACCGTTCCACTTCTCGCCGGTCAGAATCGAGGAGAGTGCACGAACAGCACCGGAGCCGCCGCCACCGTAGCCTGCGCCACCACCTGCGGAGACAACGCCCTGGTAACCGTTAAAGCTCTTCTTTGCAGAATCAACCTCAAGGCCGCCCCTCTCATCGCCCTTAACCACGCCTGCATCGATAGCCTTCTGGTTAGTAACGGGGATAGACTCCTTCGGCAGATCGGGGTGGTTATCCAGCTGGTAGGAATATGCGGAGACACCGTCAGCACCCTTACCATCGAAGCCGTTACCACCGGTGTCACCAGCGGTGGAGGAGCTGAAGATTTCCTGGTTGTTCTGGCTCGTGAAGCCCATAACACCAAAGACATTAGCCAGAGCGTACAGGCGAGGCTTCTCACCACCGGTACCACCGGTGCCGTTGCCGCCACCGCCACCACCGGCAACAGTCATTGCGGAGGTGGGGGTACGCTTACCGGATGCATCCTTCAGGTGGGTGTACCAGGAGACGGAGGTCTCTGCAGTGTCACCGACAGCAGCGGATGCGCTTGCACCTGCAGGCAGAACAGAAACATTCGAAGGGTCTTCCAGCCTAATAGTGCCGGTGTCCTTCGCCTTGGAGTTGAAGTAAGGGTTAGGCTCAGTACCAATAACACGACCCGCAGAATCCTTCTTCTCACGGGTTTCATTCAGAACATTGTTAGTAGCCGGCTGAGTACGAATACCCGCGCCGCCACCGCCGCCTGCAACAGCAATCGGAGTGCCGTCGATGATTAGAGCGGAAGAACCACCACCGGAGCCACCGTGGACGTAACGCTTCATGTCGGAGCCACCAGGCCACTTAGCGTCAACGCGAGCCTGCACGTCAGACGGAACGGTGAAGACATTCACGTCACCGCCGTTACCGTAACCCTGACCACCGGTTGCCGGACGGGTGCCCCAAATCTTGTAACGCTTTTCTGCCGGAGTCTTAGGATCGTTCTCCGCACCATCCACGCGCTCCAGGTATGCCACACCACCGGCAGCAGCAATAAGCTGAACAGTCTGACCTGCCTTAACAGCAATTTCACCGGTCAGAGATGCGCCGGAGCCACCAGCGATAGACGCAGAACCACCACCGGCACCGCCAACAACCTCAAAGCGAATCTTGTCGACCTTCGGGGGAACAACGAAGCTCTGAGTGTTCTTAGCACCGGAAGGCTGGCCAGAGATGTTGTAGCTAGGAGCAGTCTTGTACTCACACACAGTGGAGGAAGCGAAAGCGGGAACCGCAGCAGATGCCGCGACAACCGGAGCAGCCCATGCTGCACCAGCAACAACCTTGCGGCGAGAAATATTAGTAGACATGTATGTCCTTCGAGAGTGATATCTTGGGCATTCACTCTCACCAAGAACGCGGCTGATAAATCCACGCAGGGCAGACGCACACAAAAGTGAAGATAGCGTGCAGAAGAGAGCGAATGCATAATGTTTCTATACAAGCGTCAGTTCCTGAACCGCCCAGAAGAATCAAAACGCAAAGCGTATCTTCAAAAGCGCAGGAAAACCCAACACCTGCAGAAAGCATACCCCCCCCCGTATTAATTTTTCAAGCGAAAAACACACATAATCTTCCACAAACCCACTCCTGACCTGCGGTATTCAACCCCTGCTTGAACTTTTAATCACACACCCCCCAACCCCAAACCCCTCCAGCACGCACCCCATAAACAACCTCCGGACGATGTTTTTCTCCAATAGATGCACAGAAAAACAATATTCAGGCTTCAAGAACCACACAAACCCACGACCCAACCCGCACAATTTTTCACCGCTGTGCTCTTAAACACCTGAGAAAACCCTCAGGCGAAACTCACCCAACACGCCGCCTCTCTCCCTCCCTCTCTCTTCCCTCTCCCCCTCCCCCCCCCCCGAAAACACGCAAAAGCCCCGCGAGCGCATACACTCGCGGGGCTTTTCTCTATGTTCTAACGTCGACCTACAAACCAGTCCGATAGCTTATCGATACGCGCCTGAATCTGCTCCGCAGAAGCCTGCGCCACCGCAGGGCCACCACAAATCTTACGCAGCTCATTATGAATCACGCCGTGCGGCTTACCCGAGCGAATCGACCACGCCGCCACGTTCTTCGCCAGCTTATTGCGCAGCGCCTTCAGCTGGCGGTGATCCACCACCGAAGGTGCCGCCGTCGCCGGACGACGTGCTGCATGCTCACGCTGATGCGCACGCAGAAGCGTGCCGACCTGTTCAGCGTCCAGCAGGCCCGGAATGCCCAGGAAGTCCTGTTCCTCCTCGCTACCGACCGCCAAATCGCCAGATGCGAACTCCGCACCGTCAAAAAGCACGCCGTGGAAGGACGCCTCCGAACCGAGCGCCTCAAACTTACCGCGGGCCAGTTGCTCGGAGGCACGCTCCTCACGGTTTGCCTCCTCAATCAGGTGGTCGTCCAGGCCCTCAACCATAGGGTCAATTTCCTGGGGCGCACCGCGGTCGAGGGCATGGTCGCGCTCGACCTCCATATCGTTGGCCAGCATCATCAACTGCGGCACCGACGGCAGGAACACGGAGGCGGTTTCGCCGCGCTTGCGGGCACGCACGAAACGGCCAATCGCCTGCGCGAAGAACAGCGGCGTGCTGGTGCTGGTGGCGTACACGCCCACGGCGAGGCGGGGCACGTCAACGCCTTCGGACACCATGCGCACGGCGACCATCCAGCGCTGCATGCCTTCACGGAACTCGTCGATTTTCGCGGATGCTTCACGATCATCAGAGAGGATTACGGCGGGACGTTCACCGGTAATCTTCTGCAGCTGCTCGGCGTATGCCTTGGCGTCCGCGTGGTCGGTGGCGATGACGAGCGCGCCGGCATCGGGCACGGTGCGGCGCACCTCGGTCAGGCGCTTATCGGCCGCCGCGAGCACGGTCGGGATCCATTCGCCGTTGGGGTCCAGTGCAGTACGCCACGCCTGGGAGGTGATGTCCTTGGTGAAGCCTTCGCCGAGGTTTGCCGCCATTTCCTCACCGGCGGAGGTGCGCCAACGCATCTGGCCCGAGTACGCCATGAAGATGACCGGGCGCACCACGTGGTCCTTCAGCGCGGGGCCGTAACCGTAGGAGTAATCCGCTTTGGAGCGGCGGATACCGTCGTTGTCCACCTCGTAGGTGACGAACGGAATCGGTGAGGTATCGGATCGGAACGGGGTACCAGTCAGCGCCACGCGGCGGGTGGCCTCGTCGAAGGCTTCGCGCAGGCCGTCACCCCAGGAGAGAGAGTCGCCGGCGTGGTGAATCTCGTCAAAAATCACGAGGGTTTTCGTCGCCTCGGTGTTGCGGGCGTGCAGCTGCGGCTTATTTGCCACCTGCGCGTAGGTGAGCGCCACACCCTTGTAGTGGCGGCTGATGGTCACGTCCGCGTTCTTGAAGTTCGGGTCAATAGGAATACCGACCTTTGCGGCGGCGTCTGCCCACTGCTTTTTCAGGTGGTCGGTCGGAGCCACAACAATCAGCTGGCGTACCGTACCGCGGTTGAAGAGCTCCTTGGCGAGGGTGAGCGCGAAGGTGGTTTTACCCGCGCCGGGGGTTGCCACGGCCATGAAGTCGCGGGGGTTCGTCTCGAAGTACTTCTGCATGGCCTCGGCCTGCCAGGCTCGCAGGTGCACCGAGGTGCCCCAGGGGGCGCGGTCGGGGTAGGCCGGGGAGAGCTTCGGCTTCACCAGGCTGTCAAATAGCGTGGGTTCCTCTGGTGCTGCGCTCATTCTCTCCTTCTTCCTCGTCTGCCTCTGCCGACCCGTTCGGAGCCAGTTATAAAACCGGGCCCCGGGCACAGCGAGGTTAAATTCTAGCACCACATCCGCGGGTTGGGCCGGGCTGTGGTGCAAGAATTTGATGCTCGTCAGCAAAGTCTCATGGGGTGTTTTGCCGCTTAACTTTACTGCTGAGGCGTGTTATTCAGATGTATTCACTCGGGTTTGCTCAGGCGCATTGTCTGAGTCGTACTATTCCCCGGAGCCGTTATCACCCTCATTACCCGGTGCAAGGCCCTCGTAAATCTCCTTGCACTGCGGGCACACCGGGAACTTCTGCGGGTCGCGACCCGGAACCCACATCTTGCCGCACAGCGCGCGCACCGGCTCACCGGTCAACGCCGACTCCAGAATCTTCTCCTTGCGCACGTAATGGGAGAAACGCTCGTGATCACCCGGCTCAGACAGCTGGGTTTCCTCACGCTCCAGCAGTGCCGTACCGCCAGCCGTTCCGGGGCCAAACGGATCTTCAATACCTTCAATCGAGCTCATTCTTCTCTCCTTGGTGTTTTAAATTCTTGCGAGCACGGTCAAACCGCCGCTCCTCGCTCGTGCATGCCTCCCTCCATTCTAGTAGCTCATCGCAAACCAGCGGCCCATGAGCTGTTACACCCACGGGCCGCAGAACCCAAAACGAGTTACGCGATAGGCTAGTTCACCTTAAACCGAGCCACACGCTCCAGCATGCGGGGGCTCAACCGGTCGAAACGGCGGCCGCCCCAGACGACGCCTCCAACCAGCAAACCCGCACCAATCATCAGCTGCACTACGCCTCCGATGACCAGAGTCAGCAGATTCTGCGTCAGGAGAACATACACAATCACGGAGATACCACCGGGCAGGGCGCTGAGCATCACCACGACCATTGAAAGCATGAGGAGCAGCTGCTTGCCCATGCCCTCGTTATTCTTCGGGTTCTTGAACGGGTTAGCGCCGGGAGGCGCCACGGGCGGGGTGATGAAGGTATCCAGCACACAACCCATGCCTGCCGCCGCCGCGAACACGCCCAGCTGGTGCATCAGCACGATGGGGAAAAGTTCCAGGTGTCCGTTCACCGCAGAGGCCACCAACAGCATCACCACCACAATCGGAGCAACGAGAATACTGTAGCCCCACAGGCGACCGATTCGGTCGTCGATACCTCGCAGCGGGGAGAGCACGTGCAGGCTAAAGGCCGTGTTGTCGTATGAAACGAGGAAGCACATGTAGTAGCCGGTGAAGACGGTGCAGAAGTAGATCCAGAATCCGAAGAGCTGCATCACGCCGCTGTTAATAATGCGGTTAGCGCTCTCGGGGTCGGGGCCGAACCCCACCTCACCGGTCACGCTTCCCCCGGCCACAGACATAATCAACGGAAAACCGACCGTCATCATCAGGTAGAGCATCACGGTGCTGACCGTCAGTAGCTGCAGGCGGTTATCTTTCAACAGCGAATGCAAAGTACGAGCCGCCACCGCACCGCGCGGGGTTGCGGGGAACCGGGCAAACAGGCCCAGGTCGCCCGCGGCGACTTCGGCTGCGCTCGCGTGATGGGCGCTACCGCCAACGTTCGCCATGGAGCGCGCGAGGTTCTTACCCCACAGCCACCAGCCGCCGGCCAAGTAGCCGAGGGTCAGCACCAGGCATCCGAGGGCCGCGGGAACGTTACCCGCCGCGAGCCAGTAGGGTACGGCGTAGGCCGAACCGAAGGGAGTCACGCCCAGCCAGGGCAGGAACGGGAGCATCGCATCCCAGTGCCTGCTCAGGTAGGTTGCGGTACCACCGAAGATAAAGCCCAAGCTCATCATGAGCACCGCAGCCACAATCATCAGCACGTTAGCGACGCGCGGGTTTGCGCTCAGCGCCATGCCCACGCGGTTCGCCAGGCGCGCCCACACCATGAGCGTGGCCAGACCCAGCACCGCACAGACCAGGTACACGATCAGCAGGAGCGGCTGGGAACCGTAGGCGATGAGGCCCAGGAGCACGGCTAGCACGGAGGCAACGCCGGGGATGCCCACGAAACCGCCAAGGAACTGCCCCTTCTGCAGGGTGGCGGGCTCGATGGGGAAGAGCACGAAGCGACTCTCGTCGAGGGTGCCGTCCAGGCCGCTGAAGAAAATGGGGACAACCGCCCAGCCGATAGCGAGCACAGAGCCGGCAACAAGCGCAATGAGCGGGCCGGTTTCGGGAGTATTGAGGGCGGTACCCACGTACCCGAGGGCGAGGCCAGCCAGCAGGATGACCGCGTAGACGGCAGCGATGACCAGGCCGATAACCGCCCAGATGCTCCGGCGGAAGGAGGCCTGCACGTACTTCCACTTTAGTGAGACGAGATGCCCAACCATGACAATCCTTCCGAGGAGGTGCGGCCACCAACCAGCTGCACGAATCGTTCTTCAAGGCTCGTGCCGGCGCATACCTCGTCCACGGTACCGGCGGCAAGGATTCGACCCGAGTCCATAATCGCCACATGATCGCACAGACGCTGCACAAGGTCCATGACGTGTGAAGAAAGAATCACGGTGCCGCCAGAGGCGACAAATCCTCGCAGGATGTCCTGAATATTGGCGGCAGAAACCGGGTCGACCGCCTCGAAGGGCTCGTCCAGAATCAGCACGGAGGGTGCGTGGATGAGCGCCGCGGCGAGCGCGATTTTCTTGGTCATACCGGCGGAATAGTCGGCGACAGCACGGCCCGCCGCATCGGTCAGATCCATGGCGGCCAGCAGGTCCTTGACGCGGGAGGCGACGGTTTCCTTATCGATTCCGTGCAGGTAGCCGGAGTAGGTAATGAGTTGCTCGCCGGTGAGCTTATCGAAGAGATGCACGCCGTCGGGTAGCACGCCCAGGTGCGCCTTAGCCTTGAGCGGTTCGGCCCACATGTCGATGCCGCGGATCAGCGCGGTGCCCTCGGTGGGTTGAAGCATACCGGTGACCATGGAAATGGTGGTGGTCTTACCCGCACCGTTGCGGCCGACCAGCCCGTAGAACGAGCCGGAGGGAATTGCCAGGTTGATGCGGTCCACCGCGACCTTGTCGTCAAAGAGCTTGGTGAGGCCCCGAATCTCGACGGCGGCCCCAGCCTGCGGCGGCACCCGAGGAGGCGCCACGGGAAGTTGCGCGGGGGCCGGCTGGAACTGCGGGGGTTGCTGGCCCGGCTGGGCGTAGGCGGGCCGGTTGGGCTGCGGGGCTACCGGGTTTTCGGGCTGAGCAGGGCTCTGTTGGGCAGGAGTCTGCGCTGCCCCGTTCTGCAATATTCCGTGCTGCGGATTGTGGGGTGGATTGTTTACCGGATCCTGGGGCATTGTTTGCTCCTTATGCATGAGGGTAACGGGTCACGCTCTCACCCTATCACCCCCCCCCATCAGCCAAAATACCTTTTCCTGAAAGATGCTCAAAAATGTCATTTGTTCACAGTCCGGGCGTTCAAGACCATTCACAGAGAAGCCGTTCGTAGGGGCCCCACAGTGAAGACGCCGCCCCCTACCCTGCCGGCGCGCTACGCACGCAAACGGGCCGCCACCCCGTCGGCCCTATGGGTCGAACGAGGCAGCGGCCCGCCCGTGACACATCATCCCGGATATACCGGAGCGAATCTTCCGGAGGGTATCTCTCGTGGAAGTTTCCCCGGCCACACCGGGGAGCGTCTTTAGAACAGAGCCATGGTCAGGGCGGCACGCGCCTTCACCGTGCGCGGATCCGAGGCGCCCACGACGTCGAAGAGCTGCACGAGGCGCTCACGCACGCGCTTCTTATCGTCGGCACCCACCGCGCTGAACAGGCGTAGCAGACGGTTGTAGGCGTCCTCCACGTGGCCGCCCACCAGATCCAGGTCAGCCACGTTGAAAGCCGCCTCAATATTCATCGGATCGGATGCGGCGGCGGCGCGTTCGGTGGCCAGATCCAGGTCCTTCACGCGGGCCAGTAGCTCCACCTGTTCGAGGCCGAGCTTCGCCTCCTTATCGCCGGGATTCTCGGCGATGGCCTTGCGGTAGGCCTCACGGGCGGCGGGCAGGTCGCCGCGATCCAGGGCGGCCACGGCCTCAGCGTGCAGGGGCGGCAGGGGCTTCTCATCCTCAGGCACGGCGGGGTCAAAACCACCGGGCAGCTGGTACTGGGCCGCGAGCTGCAAAACCTGCGAGAGCACGTCGGCCAGGTCCTCGGCGCTAACAGGGCCGGTGTAAATCGGGGCGGGTCGGCCGCCCAGCACGGCCACGCCGGCGGGTACGCCGCTCACGCCGAAGGCCTGCGCGGCCTCGGGCAGCTTGGTGATATCCACGGCGGCGCAGATCATACTACCTGCGGCGGAGTCGACGAGCTTCTGTACGCCCTCGAGCATCTGCAGGGAAGACGGCGAATGCGGCGCATAGAGCGCAAAAATCACAGCGCCCTGGCTGGAAAGCTGCACAAACTTCTGGAACTCTTCAGGAGTATTAACGTCATAGCGCCAAGTGGGGGCAGCTGGCGCATCGGGCTGAGCGCTCGAGGATGCAGCGGACCCCTGCGTGCCGGAGGCGGGGTTAAGCTCCACGGCGTTGCGCACCGAGGCGGGGATATTCGCCTCGGCCTGCGCCGCCTGCGCCCCACCCCGCGCGGCGTTGTTCTGCGCGCCTGCGTTCTGCCCGCGGTCTGCCGGGTCAAAGATAATGCTCATCCTGCGTTCCTTCCGTTCTCACTGTTCGGCGTTTCCCGCCATTCAACCTCTCGTGCCGCGCGCACCATTCACTATCGACGGTTTTGAGCCCCGGAGCTCCCGCGCGGTAGCCCAACCTATTGCGGCTCTCCCCTCCATTATCCCCGTTTCACCTCACGGGGAGGCACTAACTCCCGCCCCTTAGCTCTCAGCACATCCAAGCGAGTGGGGGCGCGATTGGTACAGCCATGCCGCCCGCACGGCACTCCTGTCACGGCAGACGCGCCCATCGCGACTACGAGCCGGTAAAATGGCACAGTAGAGAAGCGCCGCAGACATACGCGACGTCGCAACGCACAACGCATCAATCTCCGATTCCCTCGAAAAGGATTCGTATGAGCAATCAGAAGCACCCCTCCGGTGATGGCGGGGAACAACATTCCGAGGAACACCACAAGAAGGAATCCCTCGCCGATCAGCTGACGGGCACCCTCACCGATTTGACCGAGAGCATCAGCCAGGTGCGGTCCAACCGTCGACGCGCGTCTATGCCCCCGACCGATACCCTACCCGTGGTGCCTACTGCCGACCCTGATACTCCTCCCCCACCGAAGGTTGTTGGCAACGGTAAAACCTCCATGATGCACAACCCCGTCGCATTCGGTTTCCTCATGGCTGTTGGCGTGGGTCTGGCGTTGTTGGCCTATTACATCTTCAATAACGTGGGCGCCCTGGTGGGCTGGGTAACCGGCGCTATTTTCATTGCATTGGGTCTGGACCCGATTGTGCGTCGCCTGGAGTCCTGGGGTATTAAGCGCAACATCGGCGTGATTGCTGTGCTCGCCGGATTTGCCGGCGCTGTCACAGGCTTGGTCATGACTATCGGCCCGGTTATCAATGAGCAGGCCACCAAGTTTGTGCAGTACGCCCCGAATATTTACCAGAACGTTCTCAATTCGGATTGGTACCACGAGCTTGACCAGCAGTTCAACATCAGCACCTGGGTGAATGAGAACGTTCCCAAGTTCCTGGAGTCGACTTTCTCGTCTTCACAGGTCAATGGCTTTATGTCGAGCCTGCTGTCAGCCGGTTCTACCCTGGCGCAGAGCGTGACCGGTGTGATTATTGTTCTGTTCCTGTCCCTGTATTTCCTCTCCTCGATGGACACCATCAAGGCCTGGGGTGTACGTCTGGCGCCGGGGTCCAAGCGCACCCGCGTCAAGTACATCACCGACAAGATCACCGACTCGGTGGGCAACTACGTGATGGGTCAGGCTCTGGTAGCCGTATTCAACGCCCTTTTCGCCTTCTTCACCATGCTCTTCTTGGGGTTCAATTTCCCGCAGTTGATGGCCATCGTCATTCTGATTCTGGCCTTCATCCCGCTCGTTGGAGGCGTGGCGGCACTAATTCTGACCTCGCTGGTCCTACTGACCCAGGGCTGGAGCATGGCGCTGTGGTTCGCTATCGTGTACTTCCTGTACCTGCAGGTTGAGTCGTACCTCATCTCCCCGCGCATTATGGCCCGCGCGGTGTCGGTGCCTGCTGGTGTGGCCATTATTTCGGTAGCTGCCGGTGGCGCTCTCTGGGGCGTGTTGGGTGCACTCATCGCAATCCCCGTGGCAGCTTCGATGCTGATTTTGATTCGTGAGGTGTTTATCCCCCGCCAGGATCAGCTCTAAAGATTCACTCTCCCCGCCGAGGGGTCTCGAGTCTGTGAAAGGGCGGCGGCTTTGGTTTCGTCCAAAGCCGCCGCCCTTTCGCTACTGCGTTCACGTTTAGAGTTCGGTAATTTCTTCTGCCACAGGGCCGTTGTATTCGGTCGGCAGTTCAGTTTCAGTACCGGTCACGATGCTCACCACGGTGTTGAGCACCTGCTGCACCGACTTCTCGCCCACCCACAGGTGCTTGCATCCTTCGAACGGAATCACGTGGGTGCGGGGCACAGCGGCGAAGCGTTCGCGGGCTGCGGGCGGCTGCAGGTAGTCGTCGTGCTCGGGGACCAACGCATACAGCGGGTTAGAGATCTTGTTCCACTCGTCCAGCTCAGCCGGGTGCACGCGGTGCAACGGCGGGGAGAGCAGAATCGCGCCGGTGAACTCGCCGGCGTATTCGGGGCCGTACTTGAGCACCAGTTCGGTACCGAAAGACCAGCCGACCAGCCACGGGTTCGGCAGGGCGCGCTCGCATACGAACTTCAGGATTGCGTCGAAGTCCTTCTTCTCGGCGAAGCCGCCGTCAAAGACGCCCTCGCTGGTGCCGCGAATAGAGGAGGTGCCGCGCGTATTGAAGCGCAGCACCGCGATATTCGCCAAAGCCGGCAGGCGGAAGGACGCCTTCTTGTACACGTGAGAGTCCATGTAGCCGCCGTGGGTGGGCAGCGGGTGGAAGGTCACCAGGGTTGCCTTAATCTCGCCCTCGGGCAGGGCCAGCTCACCGACCAGGCGCTTGCCGTCGGCGGTAGTCACAACGAAATTCTCGCGGCGTGCAGGCAAGACGGTGCGAGCCTTAATGGGGGTGGGTTCTGCGGGGGTGTTGAAGACGTAGCGGGCGGGGTCGAATTCCTGCTCGCAGGTAACCTCTGCGGTGCTCATGGGGGGGGGTTCCTTCACTCTTGAGATGCAGGCGCGTGCGCGTCTGTCAATCTTCTAACGTTGGGGTTTCTAGCAGTGGGGCGCCGAATCATCCGACACGATACTCGGCCGGAATATACGGCTATTTGCGGCGGGTCCTCCAGCAGTGCTGATGCCAGTGCCGACGCTCATCAATGGCATGGCTACGGCCCAGCGTATGGCTCTCCTGCCACACCACCAGGTGCGCCACTCCCGGCGGAATCGGGCGGTAACATTCGGGGCACGTGTAGGTTTTACGGGCATTCACCGCGGGAATGTGCTGCACCAGCCAATCACCGTATCGGTCGCTCTCCAAGCGGGGCGCGGGGTCAAGAATCCTACTGATATCCCGTCCCGCGGGTGCGCTACGGTGCCACTTATCGCTGGTGGTACCGGACGCTCGCTTACCGGGGTGATTCTTACGTGCCATGAGCCCTATTCTACCGCGCCCGCCCCTACCCTCTCCCCCGAGGCTGGCGGATACCTGCTAGAGTGGACGGATGCGTATTGTCATTGCTGAATGTTCCGTTGATTACGAGGGCCGCCTCCGCGCCCACCTCCCCCGCGCCACCCGCCTACTCATGGTGAAGAACGACGGCTCAGTGCTCATTCACTCCGACGGAGGCTCCTATAAGCCCCTGAACTGGATGAGCCCGCCCTGCTCCCTGCTGGTAGCCGAACGTGAGGACGTACCGCAGAGCATCCGTGAGGACCTGGAGCCCGACGTTCAGCAGCTCTGGACGGTGCAGGCCGCCAAGAGCGACGACCGCCTACTCATCCGAATCTACGGTATCGAGCACGAGTACTCCACCGACCTGGGCGTAGACCCGGGCCTCATCAAGGACGGCGTCGAGGCCGACCTGCAGCGCCTGCTCGCCGAGCAGATTCATACGCTTGGCGAAGGCTACTCCCTCGTGCGCCGCGAATTTCCCACCCCAATCGGCCCGGTCGACATCATGGCTAAGGATGCGCACGGCGTCTCCGTGGCGGTGGAGCTCAAGCGTGTAGGCGACATCGACGGCGTTGAGCAGCTAACCCGTTACCTGGACCTGCTCAACCGAGACCCCCTACTCGCACCGGTGCAGGGCGTATTTGCTGCGCAGACCATCAAACCGCAGGCCCGCACCCTAGCTGAGGACCGTGGCATCCGCTGCGTGAGCCTGGACTACGATGCCATGCGCGGCGTGGATGACAGCGCAGATCGACTCTTCTAAGCCACACTAGGCTAAGCAGCGACACATCGAGTGCGAGGAGGGGCACCTCCCATACTTTGGGAGGTGCCCCTTTTCTGCCCACAAAAATTTAGCCCAGATACAACAATCGCCGGTACCCCACCTTTCAGTGGAGCATCGGCGATTGCTATATCATCGAGTCTAGACGAGACCTAGATCTGTGCGTGCTTTGCGGCGATGGTCACGTGGTCGTTCGAGACAGTCAAAAAACCAGCGTTGAGAATGGTCTTAATAGGCTCACCCTCAACAGGTTCAATGAGCAACTCGCCGTCCTGTGCCAGCAGTGCGCAGGTGGGAATCATGCCCGGCAGAATACCGAGCTCACCGTCGACGGAGCGTGCGCGAACGTAGTTCGCCTCACCGGTCCACACCGTGCGCTCGCGGGAAACAACTTCAACCTTCAGAGCCATGATTACTTAGCTCCAGTCTGTGCCTTGATTTCCTCGTAGCGGCGCATAACGTCGTCCATACCACCAATGTTGTAGAAGGCCTGCTCGGGGATGTGGTCCACATCGCCGTTGCAAATCATCTGGAAGGACTCGATGGTGTCCTTCAGCGGAACGGTCGAACCCTCGACACCGGTGAACTGCTTTGCAGTGTAGGTGTTCTGGGAGAGGAACTGCTCGATACGACGTGCACGTGCCACGACGATCTTCTGCTCCTCGGAGAGCTCGTCCACACCCAGAATTGCGATGATGTCCTGCAGTTCCTTGTTTTCCTGCAGAATAGCCTTCACACGAATTGCGGTGTCGTAGTGCTCCTGACCGATGTACTGGGGGTCCAGAATTCGGGAGGTGGAGGACAGCGGGTCGATTGCCGGGTACAGACCGCGCGACGCGATTTCACGAGAGAGCTCGGTGGTCGCATCCAGGTGCGCGAAGGTGGTTGCCGGCGCCGGGTCGGTGTAGTCATCCGCAGGCACGTAAATTGCCTGCATGGAGGTGATGGAGTGACCGCGGGTGGAGGTAATACGCTCCTGCAGCAGACCCATTTCGTCGGCCAGGTTCGGCTGGTAACCCACGGCGGAGGGCATGCGGCCCAGCAGGGTGGAAACCTCAGAACCTGCCTGAGTGAAACGGAAGATATTGTCGATGAACAGCAGCACGTCCTGGTTCTTCACATCACGGAAGTACTCCGCCATGGTCAAACCGGTCAGTGCCACGCGCAGACGGGTTCCCGGGGGCTCATCCATCTGGCCGAACACAAGAGCGGTGTCCTTCAGAACGCCGGCCTCTTCCATTTCGACCCACAGGTCGTTACCCTCACGGGTACGCTCGCCCACACCGGTGAACACGGAGGTACCACCGAAGTTACGAGCCACACGGGTAATCATTTCCTGGATCAGCACGGTCTTACCCACGCCTGCACCACCGAACAGACCAATCTTACCGCCCTTGATGTAGGGGGTCAGAAGGTCGATGGACTTAATGCCGGTTTCCAGCATTTCGGTGGAGCCTTCCAGCTCCGCAAAGCCGGGGGCTGCGCGGTGAATCGGCCAGTAGGTGTCAGCCTTAATCTCGGAGTTCGGCACGTCGAGGGCGTCACCGAGCACGTTGAAAAGGTGACCCTTCACGCCGTCACCGACGGGAACAGAAATCGGTGCGCCGGTGTCAACCACAGCCTGACCGCGGACCAGGCCGTCGGTCTGCTGCAGGGAGATAGCGCGAACAATCGAGTCACCCAGGTGCTGAGCGGTCTCGAAAGTGATGGTGCGGGTGCGGCCGTCGAGGGTCAGCTCGGTGGTCAGAGCGTTGTAAATCTCGGGGACCTGACCGGAGGGGAACTCGACGTCGACCACGGGGCCGATGACGCGGGCAATACGACCCGTTGCGCCCTGAGTCGGTGCGGAGACCGATTCGTTGTAGGTGGCAGTCATATTTCTCACTTACTTAGAAAGTTTGGACAGTTGATGGCTTCGTTAGCGTACCGATACTAGGAGCTGAGGGCGTCTGCGCCGCCCACAATTTCCGAGAGCTCCTGAGTAATTTCCGCCTGACGTGCGTTGTTCATCAAACGGGTGTACTTGGTAATCAGCGTCTCGGCGTTGTCACCCGCGGTCTTCATAGCGCGCTGGCGGGAAGCCAACTCACTTGCCGCTGCCTGCAACAGGCACGAGAAGATGCGGGAGGCAACGTAACGCGGCAACAACTCGTTGAGCACTTCCTCAGCGGAGGGCTCAAATTCGAAGCTCGCGTTCTGCTGATACTCGTCTTCGCCCAGTTCCTGGTCGGGGACGATTTCCTCGCCCAGTTCCTTTGCTTCACTCACGTGAATGGGCAGCAGACGCAGAATCTTCGGTTCCTGAACAACCATCGACTTGAACTCGGTGTACACGATGTGCAGCTCATCCACGCCACCCTTCTCGAAGGGCAGGTCGTAGGCCTCAAGCAACGCGTCACGAATCTCGACGGCGGTCTCGACGCTGGGTGCATCGGTGTGGCCCTCCCACGCACGAGCGTAGGGGCGTTCACGGAACTCGAAGTACGACTTAGCCTTACGGCCCACCAGATACAGCTGAACTTCCTGATCGTTCAAACGCAACTTCTCAATCAGAGATTCGGTGCGGCGCAGAATAGCGGAGGAGTACGAGCCGGCCAAACCACGGTCGCTGGTAACAACCAGGATTGCGGAGCGGCGGTGTTTGTAGGTACCAAACTCGTGCGGCTTGTGAATCAGCGGGTGCTGAATACCCTTCTGGGTCGCAACCGCAGTCACCACGCGGGTCAGAGCGTTTGCGTACGGGCCGGCTGCCTGAGCGGCGTTACGAGCCTTGTTAATACGGGAGGTCGCGATCATCTCCATCGCCTTGAAGATCTTCTTCATGGACGACGTCGAAGCAATCTTCTGTCGGTAAACCCTAATCTGGGCTCCCATAGAGCTTCCTTTCTCCTGCTCATCTGCCCCGCCCCGACCCTAGAGCCGGGGCAGGCAGGGAGCGAGGACTAATCGCTAACCGATGGTTTCCTGGGTGATGTCGCTATCGCGAGCTGCCTCGTACTCCTCGTGACCTGTGTCGACGAGGTGGCTGCTACCCTCAGACTGGAAACCCTGCTTGAACTCAGCCACCGCGGTCTTCAGAGCGGCAACGGTGTCGTCTTCAAGCTTGCCGGAGGAGGCAATGTCGGTCAGGACCGAGGTCTTGTGACGCAGGTACTCGATGAAGCCTTCCTCGAAACGCAACACGTCAGAAACCTCGATGTCGTCGAGGTAGCCGTTGGTGCCGGCCCAGATGGAGACAACCTGCTCTTCAACTGCGTACGGGGTGTACTGCGGCTGACGCAGCAGCTCGGTCAGGCGAGAACCGCGGGTCAGCTGTGCCTTAGTAGCGTCGTCCAGGTCGGATGCGAACATTGCGAACGCTTCCATTGCACGGTACTGTGCCAGCTCCAGCTTCAGGGTACCGGAGACCTTCTTCATAGCCTTGGTCTGTGCGGCACCACCAACACGGGAGACGGAGATACCGACGTCGACTGCCGGACGCTGGTTAGCGTTGAACAGGTCGGACTGCAGGAAGATCTGGCCGTCAGTAATGGAGATGACGTTGGTCGGGATGAAGGCGGAAACGTCGTTTGCCTTGGTCTCAATGATCGGGAAGCCGGTCATCGAGCCTGCACCGAGGTCGTCGGAGAGCTTAGCGCAACGCTCCAGCAGGCGGGAGTGCAGGTAGAAGACGTCACCGGGGTATGCTTCACGTCCCGGCGGGCGGCGCAGCAGCAGGGACACAGCGCGGTATGCTTCTGCCTGCTTCGACAGGTCGTCAAAGATGATGAGGACGTGCTTGCCACCGTACATCCAGTGCTGGCCGATAGCCGAACCGGTGTAGGGTGCAAGGTACTTGAAGCCTGCTGCGTCGGATGCCGGAGAAGCCACGATAGTGGTGTACTCCAGGGCGCCACGAGTCTCCAGGGTGTGGCGAACAGCTGCGATGGTGGATGCCTTCTGACCGACGGCCACGTAGATGCATCGAACCTGCTTGTTGGGGTCGCCCGAAGCCCAGTTGTCCTTCTGGTTCAGAATGGTGTCAATCGCAATAGCGGTCTTACCGGTCTGACGGTCACCAATAATCAGCTGACGCTGACCGCGACCAATCGGAATCATCGAGTCGATTGCCTTCAGACCGGTCTGCAACGGCTCGTGCACCGACTTACGCTGGGTCACGCCGGGAGCCTGCAGCTCCAGTGCGCGGCGACCTTCAGACTCAATGGGGCCCAGGTCATCAATCGGGTTACCGAGGGGGTCAACAACGCGACCGAGGTACGCGTCACCCACGGGCACCGAGAGAACCTCACCGGTGCGGTGTACAACCTGGCCCTCTTCAATACCGGTGAAGTCACCCAGGACAATCACACCAATATTGCGGGTATCCAGGTTCTGTGCGAGGCCGAGGGTGCCGTCTTCAAAACGAAGCAGCTCATTCGCCATCACCGAGGGCAGACCCTCGACGCGAGCGATACCGTCGGAGGCCGATACAACTCGACCCACCTCAACACGTTCTGCATTGCCGGGCTCGTAAGACGCTGCAAACTCGTTCAGCGCATTACGGACATCGTCGGCATTGATGGTCAGTTCGGCCATCTTGTGTCCCTGCTCTCTCATTGTGGTTACGTTCCATCAACGGAACTAACCGAAACTTGCAATCCGGGTTCAACGGGCGGGCTATGCCACCTCCACGTTGGAGGAGGCATACGCCGCGCACCCGCCTACCCGAGGTATCTTCTAAATCACCGTTGCGACGAACGGTTCAGCGTTGCTAGCTTGAGCTGCTAGCCGATGGAACGAGCCAGGTCAGACATACGGGTCTCGACGGTACCGTCGATCACCTCGTCGCCCACCTGAACACGCAGACCGCCCAGAACGGCGGGATCCACCGAAACGTCGAGCTTCAGCTCACGGCCGTACACGGCGTTGAGCACACGACCGAGACGTTCAAGCTGTGCCTGCGACAGGGTAATTGCGCTAATAACGCGCGCAATAAAACGGTTCTGTCGCGTGACGATGATTTCCGCGAACTCATCGGCCACACGTGCAGCGTGACGGCCGCGGGTGTTAGCGCCGATGCGTTCGAGCAGAAGCACGCCCTCGGCGGTGGCGGCGGGGCCACCAAGCGCCACGGCGAGCTTCTCTTTTGCTTCTTTGCTTGCCAGATAGTCGGACAGCGCTTCCTGTGCTTGGGCGTTGGAGTCAACAGTACGCACAAAAGTGAGTAGCTCGTTGAGCACCTCGTCCAGGGCATCCACGCCACCTCGAGACTGAGCCGATGCGGTCACGGCGAGCACTGCCGCATGTTCCAGGGCATCCGCCAAATCGGAATCCTCAGACCAGCGCTGCGCCACCGCATTGGTGAGCACAGCCATCGCCTGAGAAGAGATCTTACCGCCAAAGACGGAATTGACGATTCCTTGGCGGGCCGCTGCATCACGCGAAGAATCGGTGACAGCGCGGCGCAGGGTGCCGTTGTGGTCGAGCACGTCGACCAGTGCGAAAAGCTCGCCCGCAAGCTTCAGAGGCTGCAGGGAGGCGTGCGCCTCCAGAACCTCTTCCACCTTGCTCAGTGATTCAGTAGATACTCCTGCCATTACCGAGCCGCACCTGCGTTCTGCTTCTCGGATTCAAGGTCAGCAAGAAAACGATCTACCACACGGGCCGATCGCTCATCATCGTTGAGGGCTTCGCCCACAATCTTGCCGGCAAGGGTGGTAGCAAGAGTGCCGACCTCGGAACGGAGGGACACTGCTGCTGCCGCACGCTCTGCCTCGATAGCCTTCAGCGCGTTATCGCTAATGCGCTGTGCTTCAGCGGTTGCACGCTCGCGAGCGTCGGCAATGATTGCCTCGCCCTCTGCGCGTGCCTCTTCACGAATCTTCTGAGCCTCCAGTCGAGCGCTTTCGAGCTGCTGGGTGTACTCATCGCGAGCCGCTGCAGCCTCTGCCTGTGCCTTCTCGGCCTTGGCAAGGCCACCTTCGATTGCTTCCTTACGGTCCTGGTAAATCTTCTCAAACGCCGGGACAACGTACTTAGCAACGATGTAGTAGAGGATCAGGAATCCGATGAGGGTAATGACAATTTCCCCGACGTCGGGAATCAGGGGGTTCGAAGTTGCCTCCGCTCCCCCTTCGCTTGCCAGATAAATCATGGAGGGAATCCTGTTCTATGGGATGGGTCGTTTAGGATGTGGCAGAGCCGGTTACTTGATGAAGACGAGAACCAGGCCCAGAATTGCCAGTGCCTCGACCACTGCGAAGCCCAGGAACAGCATGGGCTGCAGGGTCTTCTGGGACTCAGGCTGACGAGCAACGCTGGTCATGTATGCCGCGAAGATCAGACCCACGCCGATGCCGCCGCCAATAGCTGCCAGACCGTAGCCAACCGCAGTGATGGAACCAACCATTATTTTTCCTTTCAACAGTGTTCGACCGGGAACATACCCGGACCGAACAGAGTTTGATTTGAGTTAATAACCCGCACAGTGAACGTGTGGGTTGCTTCATTCTTGTCCAGAGCCGGTACCCCAGCCCCGAACACGAAAACCTAATAAAAAATTTAGAGTGTCGGCAAACTGACTAGTGACCCTCAGAAACCGAGCCCTGCAGGTACACAGCCAGCAGCAGAGCGAACACATAAGCCTGGATGCACTGAATCATGAATTCCAGGAAGTACAGGAACATGCCCAGGGCGCCGGGAGCGATGGCAGCCAGGTAGCCGATGCCACCCAGAGCCTCAACCATGTAGGTCACCATGCTGGATGCAACCATCAGCGCCACGTGACCACCGAACATGGTGGCGAACAGACGCAGTGCGTGGGTTGCGGGGCGAATCAGCATGTTCGAGAAGAACTCGATCGGGATCAGAAGGGGGTAAATCCACGCCGGCAGGCCCGCAGGCATGGTGATGTCCTTGAAGAAGCCGCCCAGGCCCTTGCGCTTGATGCCCACGCCGACCCAGGTCAGGTATGCCACGCCAGCCAGCGCGTAGGCGCTACCGGGGTGGGAGAAGGAGGGCAGCTGGATGAACGGAATCGCGCCGTAAAGGTTGTTCACCAGAACAAAGAAGAAGGAGGCGAACAGAATCGGAACGAAAGGCTTGTAGTGCTGAACGCCCAGAGTTTCCTTGCCCAGAGAGTTGCGAGCAAACAGGTAGCCGGATTCAGCGATGAACTGAGTCTTTCCGGGAACCATGGCACGCTTGCGCGCTGCGGTGAGGAAGAAGACCGCAATAATCACCACGGAGAGTAGCACCAGCGCGTTCTGCTTACCAAAGGCGAAATCACCAATGGTGAAGAAGGGGGGAAGATGCATGTCTTCGGGGTTCGGCGGAACATAGGCCCCGGCTTCCGCGAGGATCAACCCGTTCTCGATCAAAGCAAGTCCTTTCTTGCTGCTTGTGGCTATCAAGAGCCCATGCCAGCTCTTGCGTGACTGACATGCTAACTACATGGATGAATGTGTGACCTAACGGTCCGCGTTCAATGACCTAACGGTCCGTATTCTGCCTGGTCATATAGGTGAAAACGAGAGTTAAACCCCCAATGGCACCAATTAAGACGCCAACCCATACCATCCAGGTGGTGGAGAAGAGCAGGTCACCGAGATAACCGATGCCTCCCCACACCGCAATGCCGATAAGCAGATAAAGAATTGACATCACGGCACCAGACAACCCTCCGCCAGACACCAATTCTCCGGTGGTGCGGAGCTTTTTATCTCCGTCCCACCATTTCTTCTCTTCGGCCAAACGTTTTCCTTTCAAACACCTATCGTGTTACCGACCATGGTCTTCCGAGTCGGTGTCGAAGTACAAAATCCTCAGTCGTGCGATGCTAACTGTCTCAATAACAATCCACAGAATCACGCCGGTACATGCGCCTGCGAGAGTCCAACCGTGCCTCATGTTCTCTGGGAACGGCACAAACATCAATACCAGACCGAGTAGAGCAATCTTCACCAGGTAGCTGACCACTAACGATTTGGGTACGCCCCAGCCGAACATGGGAGCAACCAGCATAACTAATACGCCCAGAGTGAAGCATATATAGATTATCAGAAAGCCCAATGTTATTCCTAGCGCGCCCACAGGGCCCGCAAACAGGCACGCACCCATCATACCGCCGAACCAGGCCAGCAGAGTGCAGACCGAGACCCTATAGAACAAAATTTTCCAAGAAAGCTCTTGACTCACACTCGCTGAAGAGCTAGATGTACCTGCGTTCAGGCGAGCACGGATACGGCGACGTTCCGAACGCGGGTACCATAACACATCCACAGCTCGACGCCCCAACGTTTCAGAGAATTGAGCACCAGCTCGCTGGCCTCCCACCAACGACTTACCATCCCCCACAGCCACTAGCGGTGATCCTTCTGAGTGCAATCAGAGGAGTCAGTGCGGAGCGGTTCAGCATCCCCCGAATGTTGCTTCACCGAGCCCGGAATAATGGGTGCGGGATGCAGAGAAGTGGGCTCTACACGCTCCGGAGTTGCAGGCACACCGGTCGCAGACGAAGACGAGGTACCCTGCCCCGCCTTCTTTGGAGAGGCCGACTGCTCAGCCGGAGAAACCGACGGAGAAGTACTAGCCTCAGTAGAGGATCCACCGTTCGCCGCCTTCGTCAGGTCAATTGTCGAGCTGGGAGCCTCACCACCAAAAAGCTGAGGCATACGCAGATACACGGCCAAAACAGCAAGCGCCACAAGCACCACACCAAGCGCCGCAAAAGCGGCACCCGAGGTATACAGGTCAGAAGCGAAAGCCAACAGGACCCACACCAGAATCGTCACACCCGTAACCACGGCGGTCGAGCCCAGGTGGCTGAAGCCCACGTCCGTCAGACGCTGATACACGTGGGTGCGGTGCGGCTTATACCACTGCTCCCCCGCCATGAAGCGACGGAAGAGAGTCGAACCGGCATCGGCCAGGTAGGTGACAAGAGGAGCAAAAGCCAGCAACACCGGAACATCCGCAAACCAGGCACCCACAGCCAGAGTGCCCAGGGCCGTACCCAGCACATAGGACCCAGCATCCCCCAGGAAAACGTTCTTACCCGGGCGCACATTCCATGGCAGAAATGCCAGGTACGCGCCGGCCACCGCCACACCCGCCATCGCCAACCATGGCAGGTTAACCATCCAACCGGTCAACGCATACGCCAAACCGGCCACAAGACCGTGAGCACCCGAGATGCCATTAATGCCGTCCATAAAGTTGGCCACATTAATATAGCCCGCGATGAACACAGCACCAACCACCACCAACAGCGGATTCGTGCCCTGAACCATCGCAAAACTAACACTCACCAGCACACCAATCACTAGCTGCAAGGATGCGCGACGAACAATACTCACACCGCGAATATCTTCAAGCCAGCCCAAAGCCAAAGAGCAAAGCATAGCAGCGGCAATCGTAATGGCCAGCTGCAGAGACTCGGCAGACCGGTAGGTCCACCCCAGCAGGGTCGCACCGCAGAAAGCCAACAGGGTCGCCGCAGCCGTCGCCAGCCCCATACCACGATAGGTAGGCGTGGTGTGCGAGGATCGCTCATTAGGGATATCCACCATGTTGTTGCGGTGCAGAATCGGACGCACCGCAAAGGGCAGGAGGGCGCCGGCAATCACCGCAAGGATGAATATGCTCGCTAGCTCGGGAATGGAAGTCATGATGGTTCCTGGTTGTACTGTCTCGTGAATGTGTTTATCGTATGGCTCCGCCGGCCCCAGTGCACCAGAAAGACGCTCCCGTGAGGGCGACTGGGGCGAAGAACCGAGGTAGGCTAGAAGGTCTGCGCGTTCTCCAAAGTGCGCGGATCGGGTGCACGTTCCAAACCGTGGCGCTCGTAGCCGCTGTGCTCGCGGTAGTTCCGAATCCACAGCTCGTAATCAAGCTGGTCCGGGTTCAGTGCCGGTGCGCTCGAGCGTGAAATGTAGCGGTTCTCCTCACTGGGCACAAGCTTCTCAGCATCGCCGAAGAGCGTCTCGTCCAGCTTCTCACCCTTGCGCAGGCCAATCTCCTTAATCTCAACGTCGTAACGTTCGTAGGCCTGACGCATCGCCTTAGCCACATCCAGAATCTTGACCGGCTGTCCCATATCCAGCACCATGACCTCACCCGGACGGCCAATCGCCCCAGCCAGCATCACGAGCAGACAGGCATCCGCAATGAGCATGAAATAGCGGGTCGCGCGCTTATCAGTCAGGGTAATCGGGCCGCCCGAAAGAATCTGCTTGGTGAAGAGCGGCTTAATCGAGCCGCGCGAACCAAACACGTTACCGAATCGCACCGACACGTAGGTGTTGCCGGTCTTCTCGCCAAAGTATGCGGTCAGGCGCTCCGCCACGCGCTTAGACTGGCCCAAGGCCGTCTTCGGGTCCGCCGCCTTATCGGTCGAAACATTCACGAAGGTCTTCACACCCACCGCCTCGGCGGCACGCAACACATTCAGGGTTCCCAGAGAGTTCGTCTTCCACGCCTCCTGCGGGTAGGCCTCCAGCGCCGACACATGCTTCAGCGCCGCAGCGTGGAACACCACCTCGGGGCGGCGCTCCCGGAAAACCTCCAGCAGGTTATCGCCCTCACGAATATCCGCAAGAATGATGCGGTCATCGTCCAGGCTCGACTCGTGCGTAATCGACACCTTGGTGTCCATCAGCAGGGTCTCGTCGTGGTCGAGCATCATCAGGGTCTCAGGCTCAAATTCACTAATCTGACGGCACAGCTCCGAACCAATCGAACCGCCCGCACCCGTCACCAAAACGCGCTTACCGTGCAGGTACGAGCGGAGGATATCGCGGTCAATATCGTAGTTAATCTCGCCACGAATCACACGCATCAGGTCGTTATCGCTCGCGTTCACCAGGCGCTCACCCATCAGACGGGCGTTCGCGCTGCTGATGCGCTGCACCTCAACCTTCAGACGGCGCATGCGGTCGCAGAAGGCCTCGAAGTGCGCCTCCGGCATGTCGGAAATCGTGACAATCACCTTACGGGTGCCCGATTCGCGAATCGCGCGCTCCAGCTCACGGTAGGTCGTAATCACCTGGATACCGTGGAACTTAGTTCCAGCCTTCAGCGGGTCATCATCGAAAACCGCCACGGGGCGCAACTTCGCCTCCTCATCGTGCAGCATGGAATCCATCACCATGCCGCCGATAAAACCGGCACCATACACGATGACCGGTTCACCCGTCAGCTCACGCACCGCACCACGCTCAGTATAGACACGCTTAGCCATGCGGGCACCCGCCATCATAATCAGGCTGAACGCCGCGGCAATCGCCGGCACACTGTGCGGGATATGCGGCAAACCAACAAGCTCATCAACAAAAGAGAAACCGGTCAGCACCACACCCGTGCTCAACGCCGCCGCCGCGGCACGCCACGACTCGTCAAAGGACCCGTAAGAGTACACACCGTTATAAATCTTGGCAGCCGCCAAACCAAAAATTAGCTGCAACAGAACCGCTCCGATCGCCGTAATCGTGAACGAAACGGGGTGAATAATGTCAAACACCGAGCTATGGTTCAGCAGCACACTATAGCGCAACATGTACGCAAACAGCGCCGCAAGGACCCAAGCACTCGAGTCAATCAGCACCTGTACGATAAGCCACCACGGCTTACGCTCATATAGACGATTCACCAGAACAGCCCCGGAATCGCCCTCCGTCATCAGCGTGCCGCGCTGAGCAGCACGTCGTACCGCCTCGTGGGCGTCAGATTTCAGCTGGGCCATTAAAAGCCTCCTTCAGATGCGGCACCGGTAGAACGGTCCGAAGATGAGCGAGTAAAGGACGCGCGGGCGGCCACAGTAGACAGCGCGCGGAAAGCAGAGCGGCGCAGGGACTCAGGCACAAAGCGGTACACGCTACGCACCGCCATATTCTGCACCCAACGGGTCTTCGAGATGGCGTGGCCCGTGTACAGCCGACGTTGAATAGCCCAGTCCTGCTTCCAGGCATCCACTCCGCCGCGCTTCGTGTAGGCGCCAGCGCCCACGCGGTAGCGCACAAGGGGTGCGGGCAGATTGCCCAGGCGGTACCCGGCGTCTCGCAGGCGCATCCACAGCCACCAGTCTTCGGCACCGGGCACGTACTCGTAACCGCCGAGGGTCAGCACGGCACTCTTACGGAATGCTACAGAGGGGTGGTATATCGGGTTGCGCAACTCCATAGCACGGAGCAATCGTTCAGAATCGACGATGGCCTCGCGGACCGACTCGACCTCCGAGTTACTCTCGTTGACCTCGAGCATAGCCGAGCCGAGTAGAGTGTAACCGCCCTCGACCAGGGCCGGAATCAACTCAGCAAAGCGGGTGGGTTCGGAAAGATCGTCAGAATCGGCGCGCGCCACCAGTTCGTAGCTACAGGCCTGCAAGCCCGCGTTCAGAGCCTCGGCCAACCCAATGTTCTGCGGCAACTCCACAAGCTGAATCGGCGGGCAATCCAGGCTCTCGGCGCGGGCAACCCAGCGGTCCACCACCGCACGCAACTCGGGGGTAAGGGGACCGTCCAGGACCAGCACAAGTTCCGAAGGACGCAGAGTCTGGTTCAGCAGATTCGATTCCAGAGCCTGATCCAGGTACGCGGGATTCTCCTTCGCATACACACTCATGAGCACCGAGAAATCGGGGGCGGAGCTCACGCATCCGGCGTTCCCGGTCGCGGCCGGCTCGGGGTTCGAAGCCGGTACGCCGTAACGTCCCGGGAAAGTCAGCGGGTAGATGCCCTCCAACACACGACGGTTCGGGACAGGCGGGCGCAGACCGTCACGCAGACCGTTCAAGAAATACCCCAGGTAGGTGCGGCGGTCATCGGTACGGAGCAGAGTGGAGACCCATAGGCGGGCCGAGGAGCCGCCGTACAACAACTTCTCCAGCGGGTTCAAGGTACGCGAGCGCGTAAATACCCACAACTTATTGCGCACGTCATTGTAAAAGCGCGGGCCGGGCTTGGCGTTCGTCGTACCGAAGGTCTTGGTGTGGTGCTTAGCCACCGAAGAAGGCACCGCAATACCGTTACGGTGGTGAATCAGACGGGTTGAGAATTCAAAATCATCATTCCAGATGAAGAACTCGGCAATCGGCAGGCCACCGTTGCGACGAATGGCCTGCGCGTCCATCAGAATCGAAACGAAGGAGGCGCTACGAATCGGGCGGGCCCCCACCGCGCGGGCGCGGGCGTGACGCTGCTCCCCCGCCGCAAACATCGTGCGGGGAGTGTTCATCGGGTGGTCCTCACCGTTCGTCCACACCACGCGAGACGCCACCACCGCGGGGCGCTTCGAGGGAACCTCGGAGTAGCCGAGCCACGCCTCCACGGCCTCGGCCAGGGTGTTCTCGGTCGGCTCGGTATCATCATCCATGACCCACACGAGGTCAGGGTTGTGACGTTCCAGGGCGCGGTCGATACCCACCGCAAAACCGCCGGCGCCACCCATATTCTGCCGCAGGGTAATGCGGTCCACCGGCAACTCGTACTCTAGTGAGTCCAGGTACGCTGCAGTGTCATCAGTAGAGGCATTATCGACAATAACCACGGCGACCGGACGCATCCGACCGGAGGCGATACCCGCCAGGGTTTTGGGCAACAAATCGCGGCGGTTGTAGGTCACGACCACCGCAACGGTGCGGGGCTCAGGCTGACCGTCATGTTTCGCGGGGTGCTGGGCAGGGGCAGGTCGGTCGCTGTGCTGTTCTGCCATAGTGTTCTCCCTCCGCGGCGCCGAGGCACCTTATCCGTTCGATGTCGAGGTATATCCACGTTCTCCGCGCGAGGACCGGGTGTTTCGGCGGTACCCGCAGCGTTCATGCCGCGAGGATATAGCTCTCCAAAGTGACTATTTTACCGGGGTCTTCATCTCGAGGTGAATCTTCCCATCTAACGCACCCCATTATGACGCATATTCAACCTCAAACGGTTGTTTTTCTACATGTCGAATAGCGCAGAATCCACCATAACTCACTCTCAACCAGAAGATAAATTATCGCTAGATATGAGCCAGAGATTCAGAGGCACGGGTAATGGACTGGGCTCCAATGGACTGGGCTCCATAGCCTGTAACAGGGAGCAAGCCGTTCCGCGGGTACTTTCGACGACTCCCCTGTGCCCAAGCTGTCCCTGCCATACGAAAAAGCGACCAAAAACCGGTCACCGCCCCAACAATTCACCATAACCGGTGCAAATATGCGAAAGTTGAAATGACCCTGTTTTTCCCCGCACCGACCGCGGGCTTCAGAGAGGTAAAGACATGTCCGAATCCAGGTGGAAAGTCATTGGCGCCAGCGGCTTTGTTGGCTCCGCCATCGTTGCGCGCCTCAACGCAGAGGGTATCAGCGTCGATCCCATTGAAGCGCCCCGCCTCGCCACCCGATCCCTTGACGTAGACAGCATCATCGACGAGGCAGAACAGTTGGAGGGTATCATCGATTCCCTCGCCGAAGCCTTCGCCGGCGCTCAGGTCGTGGTGAACGCCGCCGGCCTCGCCGCCCCGAACATGCAGGATCTACCCCCGCTCATGGGTGCGAACGCCCTGCTACCGGCCGTCATCGCAATTGCCGCCCAGCGTACCGGTGTGCGCCGCGTCATTCATCTCTCCTCCGCCGCTGTGCAGGGCCCCCGCCCCGTGCTCGACGCATCTGAAGAGACCGCCCCCTTCAGCGCCTACTCGTTCTCCAAGACCCTGGGCGAAGAAGCACTCCTCGACCTGCAGGACTACTTCCTGGACGAGCATCCCGAGAGCGCACCCGAACTGTGCATCCTGCGCGCAACCAGCGTTCAGGGCCGCGGCCGCCGCACCACTGAGCTCTTCGCCAAGATGGCCTCCTCCCCCTTTGCCTCGGTAGCCGGCGCGGGCCAGGGCAAGTCCCCCGTCTCCAGCGTGTACGCTCTGGCCGAGTTCGTGGTGATGCTCGGAACCTTCCCCGGCGAGCTGCCCGCCATCGTGCTGCAGCCCTGGGAAGGCGCAACCGTCGCCTCCGCATCGCTGGATGCAGGCCGCCGTAAGCCCCACCGCCTGCCCGAATGGCTCTGCCGCACGGCCATCAAGGCAGGTTACAAGGTATCGGAGCTCATGAATGACAAGTTCTCCGGTTCGGTGCGCAAGGTCGAGGTCATGTGGTTTGGCCAGGGCATTGACGATTCTTGGGCCCGCGAGAATAACCTGCTGCCCACCCCGCGCGTGCGAGAGGTACTGCGCACCGCCCACACGGCCCTGGGCAAGAAGAAGGACCGCCGCTTCGCATAGGAGCCGAGGCCACTCTCTAACCGGAAAGCAACCCGCCAAAAGCCATAACACTATGGAATAGCATGAGGGAACGCCCGATATATCAACTGATATATCGGGCGTTCCCTTGAGTTTTAACCGTGGCCGGGTCTACAGGTGATCTCCAGCGGCTTCCGGAGCCTCGGTCTTAGGTTCAGCCTCGGCCACAGGTTCGGTTTTCTGCTGCTCGGGCTCTGCCTCCAATCCAGCCTTTGGGGCGGCGGGCGCCTCACCGAAAACCAATGCGCGAGCCGTATCAGCAGAGACAGGCTGAACCTGCGGCTCATCCGCACGAATCGGCTTGGGGGTATTGTCTCGGTAACCGCGCGAACGCTCCTGATCCACCGAGCTGATGCCGAAGCCCGAACCCAACGTGCCCGTAGAACCCAGCAGGGAGGCGGCAATCGAACCGACCGCCGGTACCTCAGCACGACGAGCGGGCTCACCGCTCACCGTGTGGGTGCTATCCCACTGTTCGTAGGCTTCGTCCAGGCCATCCTGCTCATCCAGCGCCTTCTGGGAGGCAACCGAGATGCTCGACTCACTCTGCGAGGAGGTCTGCGCCTCCTGCACCTTGCGGGCCGCCTGTTCGTCGGCCTCGGCGCGAGTCAGAATCGAGGGAACCACCTCGCGGAGCTCCTCGACGGGAATCGCACCCTCACGCACCACCACGTAGGGGAATGAGGTGCAGTCCAAGATGGTCGAGGGAGCCGGCTCGCGTTCAGTCACCACCGTGACCCCGTCCTCGTTGGGCTCGGACTCGTGCGGCTTCGGGCGGGAACCACCGTCGATAATCACAGCGACGTCCTCACCCAGGGAGTCCATTGCGGACTGCGCGGTCGCAGCAGCCTCGTGGCCGGTCTTGTTCGCGCTCGAGACAGCCAGCGGGCCGTACTCAGTCAGCAATTTCAGGGCGAACTCGTCATCAGGGACACGCACCGCGACGGTGCCTCGGGTCTCACCCAGGTCCCAGCTCAGTGACGGGTATGCGTGAAGAATGATGGTCAGCGCGCCGGGCCAGAAGCGGTAGCCCAGGTCATAGATATCGTCCGGAACATCGTCCACCACACCGGCGAGCGCCGCGATATCAAAGATGAGTACGGGCGGCGGCATAGTGCGGTCGCGGCCCTTATCTGCCAGCAGCTTGGCGACACCCTGATGCGAGAAAGCATCGGCGGCAATACCGTAGACGGTATCGGTGGGCATCACAATCGTGTCGTGTGCCTTGAGGGCTTCGCGGGCGGCGTCCAGCGCCTCGCGGGTCTCGGTTTCAGTCGTTACGGGATACAGCTTTGCAGTCACGGGTTATATTGTCTCACGTTTTATGGATTGCGGCGATACGCCGGGGAGGGCGCACGTCACGGGGTTGGGGCATCACGCCTCGTCGGCGGCTGATGCGGCTGACGCGACGGCTGAGAGGCACGGCGGCTCCCCCACCCCGGAGGCTAGGAGTCGGCCCTGATGCTAGGAGCCCGCGGCGGCGGGTTTGTAGCCCGCGCTGTGCCGGGGCCTGCCGTTCAGGTCCCGTACCGGGTAACACCGCTCAAAGCCCACGCGCGCCAACAGCTCAGCGACGGCCTCCTCCTGGGTGTCATCATGCTCCATCATGAAGAAGCCTCCGGGGGTCAGTAGCTCGTAGGCGCGGGCGGCGATGGCGGCCGGCATCTGCATGCCGTCCGCTCCCCCGCCGTACAGCGCCATGTCCGGGTCGTGCAGGGCAGCCTCCGGGTTAGTAGGCACGTTCGCCGGCGGAATGTACGGCGGGTTGGAGAGCACCGCGTCGAAGGTGCCGACCAGCTCGGTAAGTGCAGTGAGGGCATCCCCCTGCACCAGGTGCACACCCAGCGGCTCCAGGTTCTTACGGGCGTAGGGGATGGCGTCTTCGGAGAGCTCCACCGCGAACACCTGGGCGGCCGGCAGTTCGCTCTTGATAGCCGCCGCGATGGCGCCGGAACCCGTGCACAGGTCGACGACGCGCGACCCGCCGGGTACAGTGTCAGCACGCACGCTCAGCACTTTGAGAGCTTCTTCGACGAGTAACTCCGTTTCGGGTCGGGGCACGAATACGCCCGGCCCGACCGACAGCTCTAGCCGGTAGAAGGGAGCGCGTCCCGTGATGTACTGCAGCGGCTCGCGGCGGGCGCGGCGGGCGACCAGCACCTCGTACTCAGCGACCTGCGCAGGGGTGAGTCGCTCCCCCATAAGCAGGGCCCGCTGCAGCTCGGCCCGAGAACCACCGTGGAGCAGGTGCGCTGCGAGTAGCTCGGCGTCCACGCGGGGGCTGGGCACCTGCGCCAGGGCCGCGGTGGCGCGCGTCAGCACCTGCGCGAGCTCTTCCCCGCGCGGGTCGTGCACATTCACCTTCATAAGTTCCCCTTCTTCTGCATGTTCCCCGTCAAGGACGGACATAAGGCTCGGGCTGCTACGCCGCATACACGCGAAGGGGGCCATCGCGTGACACGATGACCCCCTCTTGCATTCAGACAGCCCACCCGCCTGCGAGCTGGACCTGCGAAACGCCTACATCTGTGCGGAACTACTTCTGTTCCTGACCCACCTGAGCGAGGCGGTGCGCCTCATCCATCTCAATAGCGGACTGAATCACCGGCTCCAGGTCACCGTTCAGCACGGCGTCCAGGTTGTACGCCTTATAGCCGGTACGGTGATCAGCGATGCGGTTCTCCGGGAAATTATAGGTGCGGATACGCTCCGAACGGTCCATGGTACGCACCTGCGAAGCACGGTGTGCCGCGTTCTCGGCGTCAATCTGCTCCTGCTGGTGAGCCAGCAGTCGTGCACGCAGCACGCGCATTGCGGCTTCACGGTTCTGCAACTGAGACTTCTCGTTCTGCATCGCCACGACAATGCCGGTCGGAAGGTGAGTAATACGCACCGCCGAGTCGGTGGTGTTCACCGACTGACCGCCGGGGCCCGACGAACGGTACACGTCAATCTTCAGGTCGTTCTGGTTAATCTCGATTTCCTCAGGCTCATCCACCTCGGGGAACACCAGCACACCCGCGGCGGAGGTGTGAATACGGCCCTGAGACTCGGTCGCCGGAACACGCTGCACACGGTGCACGCCACCCTCGTACTTCAGGTGCGCCCACACACCCTCAGCCGGCTCGTTCGAGGAACCCTTAATAGCAATCTGGGCGTCCTTGTAACCACCCACGTCGGTGCTGGTCGAAGAGATAATCTCGGTCTTCCAGCCCTTGTGCTCAGCGTAACGCATGTACATGCGCAGCAGGTCACCCGCGAACAGGGCGGCCTCGTCACCGCCGGCACCGGCCTTCACCTCAAGAATGACGTTACGGCCATCATCCGGGTCACGCGGAATCAGCAGGCGGCGCAACTTCTCCTGAGCAGCCTCCAGCTCCTCCTCCAGGCCGGGGATCTCCGCCGCGAAATCCGGATCCTCAGCAGCCATCTCACGGGCGGCCTCAAGGTCATCCTTGAGCGAGGTGTACTTGTTGTAGGCGGTCACGATACCGGTCAGCTCCGCGTAGCGGCGGCCCACTCGGCGTGCCTTACCCTGGTTCGACTGCACGGCGGGATCGGCCAGCTGATTCTGCAGGTCAGCGTGCTCGTCCAGCAGAACCTGAATAGATTCAAACATTCTGTTCTCTCTTCCATCTCCCGCACTTTACGCCGCACGGGCGGGCACTAGAATTCGTCACTCCCCTGATGGGGCGCCTCGCTGGGAGGCACAGGTGAACGCCTCACGCGCCCCACCGTCATACCGGGGTGGGGCGCGTGAAACACAGGTCTTAGTCGACCAGGCGCAGGCCGTTCTTCTGCACCGTAAGCAGGAACTCCACGTTACTTTCGGTCTTGCGCAACTGGTTGGTCAGAACGCCCAGAGCCTGCTCGGGCTCCATGCCGGCCAGGGCACGACGCAGACCCCACATAATCTTGATTTCGTCCGGGGAGAGCAGGTTCTCTTCGCGGCGGGTACCGGAGGCGTTGATGTCCACGGCCGGGAAGATACGCTTGTCAGCCAGCTGGCGGGACAGACGCAGCTCCATGTTACCGGTGCCCTTGAATTCTTCGAAGATCACTTCGTCCATCTTCGAACCGGTCTCAACCAGGGCGGTAGCCAGAATGGTCAGCGAGCCACCCTCTTCGATGTTGCGGGCGGCACCGAAGAACTTCTTCGGCGGGTACAGCGCAGCAGAATCCACACCACCGGACAGGATACGACCAGATGCCGGAGCAGCCAGGTTGTAGGCGCGGCCCAGGCGAGTCATGGAGTCCAGCAGCACGACCACATCGTAGCCCAGCTCCACCATGCGCTTCGCGCGCTCAATGGCCAGCTCGGCAACCGTGGTGTGATCCTCAGCCGGGCGGTCGAAGGTCGAGGCAATAACCTCGCCCTTGACGGTGCGCTGCATGTCGGTCACTTCTTCAGGACGCTCATCCACCAGAACCATCATCAGGTACACATCGGGGTTGTTCACGGTAATCGCGTTCGCGATGGACTGCAGCATGAGGGTCTTACCCGCCTTCGGCGGCGAAACAATCAGACCACGCTGACCCTTACCAATCGGGGACACCAGGTCAACCACGCGAGTACCCAGCTTCTTGGGAGTGGTCTCCAGGCGCAGACGCTCCTTGGGGTACAGCGGAGTCAGCTTGGAGAACACGCGGCGGTTAGCGGCCTCTTCAACGCTCTGACCGTTGATAGCCTCCACCTGAACCAGGGCGTTGAAACGCTGGCGGTTGTTCGACTCGCCCTCACGCGGCACGCGAATCGCACCGATCACGTGGTCGCCCTTACGCAGGTTGTACTTCTTCACCTGAGCCAGGGAGACGTACACGTCATTGGTACCCGGCAGATAGCCGGTGGTACGCACAAACGCGTAATTGTCGAGGATGTCCAGCACACCCGAAATCGGTGCCAACACATCGTCTTCGCTCAGGCGAGGCTCGTGTTCCTCGCGGCGGCGTGCCTGCTTCTCGGCGCGCTCAGCCTGACGGTCACGCTTGGAACGACGCTCGGTGCGCTCGGAGTTCTTACGCTCGGCACGCTCTGCGCGCTCAGCCTGGCGGTCACGCTTGGAACGGCGCTCGGTCCGCTCTGCACGCTCAGTACGCTCGGTGCGCTCGCCATCCTGATCACGGCGACGCTCGCGGGTGCGGGTACGCTTAGAGCTCTTCTCACCATCAACGGCGCCGAAGGTCATATCCAGGGCAGCATTCAGACTATCCAAGCTTGCGGTACCGTCTGCAGTGGAAGCCTTCAGCTCAGAGGAGTTCGGAGCCGACTCGCCCGGCTCGGAACGCTCAGAGATGCGCTCCGCGGCCAGCTCGGCGCGCACATCCAGAGGAGGAAGCTCTGCCGGCTTCTCGTCCTTGCGGCTACGGCGGGTACGCTTCTCAGATTTCTCGCTCTTCTCCACCTTCTCAGAAGCTTCGGGGGTGTCCTGGCCCTCAGCGGCGCGGCGAGCGCGAGCACGCTTCTGGGCAGGGGTCTCGTAACGCGAAGAGCGGGTACGCTTCTCGGACTTTTCGGAACCCTCGGACTCGCTCTTCTCTGCCTTCTCGGCTTTTGCCTCGGCCTCCTTCTGAGCGCGGGTGCGGCGAGTACGGCGGGTCTTCTGAACGGGCTCGGAGCCCTTCTCGCCCTCAGCAGGAGCCTCGACTGCCTTCTCCTCGGTCTTCACGGTGGACTTTTCGGTGGACTTTTCAGAATTCTTCTCGGCGAGAGTCTGAGTATTCGGAGCGGCCGGGGCAGCTACGGCGCCACCACGCTGGTGCTCCTCCAGAGCCTGAACCAGCTCCGCCTTCTTCAGTTTCAGGTAGCCACGAATGCCCAGCTGCTGAGCCAGGACGCGCAACTGCGCGACCTTCAAATTTGCCAGTTCCGGCGCGGCCGATGCCGTGCCGAACTCATCGGTGACAACAATGTTCTTTGCCAACTACAATTCCTTTGGTTGTAAGCCCTGAAAATCTTCAGAATAAAGATCGGGCGGGCGCTATAGCGCGGTCAAAGGTTCCTGCACCGCCGCAGAACGCGGCGACCTGCACCTTCGACTCCCTCGAACCGCGCTAGAGGCGGTTCGCATCTCTTACCGTACCCACCGATTCAGACACGGCGGGTACACACGGAAGATAAGGCGCTCTATCATCATGTGTGCACCCCTCATTCATCGGACCCGCACCTGCGGCCTGGGGCCAGCGGGTCAAGAATGAACGGTTGGGAGGGTTCAATCGCCGTGACCGAAACCGCCCCCTTCACATCGACACCCTGCGGGTGAGGCATTACAGAAGGTAAGCTCCCCTCCGAAACCCAACCAGGCACAAAGTCCGGAACGGGGTGAAACGGGGTGAGGTACGAAACGTACCTGCCAGGAAGCATTAATTACGGTCATCGTCGAACGGCGGGCAAAACCCACAATAGGACGTTACACGTCCTACTGAGTAACTATAACACCTTCAGTATCAATTTCAAGGGGGAGCACACGCCAGTTCAGGCGGCGGCCATCCACCTCGCTCGCGGGGCTCTGCGCCTCAAACTCAGCAATAGCCTCAGCAGTCTGCTGCACCTGCTCTTCATCGCGGGCGAAGGTCAGAACGGTCGGGCCAGCACCCGAAATCACGGTAGCCAGGCCACGCTCACGCAGGAAAGCAACCAGGGCAGCCGAAGGCTCCATGGCGGGAACACGGTAGCCCTGATGCAGGTAGTCCACCGTCGCATCCATGAGGTACTCGGGAGCATCCGAAAGCGAACGCACCAGTAGCGCGGCTCGCGCCGAATTGGCGGCTGCCCGAGCGTGAGGAATCTCCGCGGGAATCAGGGAGCGGGCCAACTTCGTGGACACCTCGTAATCAGGCACAGCCACGACAGGACGCACCTGCGGGTGCACCGGAATAATCAGAGAGTGCCACTCCCCCTGCTGACCCCACGACACCGAGAGATTACCGTAAATCGCCGGAGCCACATTATCCGGGTGACCCTCCATATCAGACGCAACCTGCAACATGCACTCGCGGTCCAGGCGGTGCTCCTCAGGCAGTAGCGCGCTGGCGGCAGCCACACCCGCAACAATTGCGGAGGCCGAAGAACCCATACCGCGCGAATGCGGAATCTTGTTATCCGCAATCAGCTTCAGCGGAGGCAGCTCCTCCAGACCGGCCGCCTCAAAAGCCGCCTTCATAGCGCGAACCACCAGGTGGTTTTCGTTGCGCGGAACCTCGGCACTTCCCTCACCTGTCAGCTCAAACTCCAAGCCAGACTCAATGCGCTCAACCCTCAGCTCATCATAAAATCCCAGGCCCAGGCCCAGGCTGTCGTAGCCGGGGCCCAGATTGGCGCTCGTGGCAGGCACGCGCACGGTGACGGATGCGCCCACGGGAATATCAGAAAGGTTCAGGGAAGACATGTGAAGAGGTACCTCGCGATCGGTGACGGAGTGAACGAGCAGGATGCTGAAAATCCGCACATCCGCCTTAACAAATAGGTGGTGACGGGGTACTGAGACCCGCCATCATGCAGGTGCACCCCGCCCCGAAAACCGGGACGGAGTGCACATCGTAGTACGAATAGGCTAGTGCAAATCGAGAATATTTGCCACAGCCACCACGTCGAAGGGGGCCTTAGTCGGCTCGACCTTCACGCCGTTCACAGCCTCCAGAGCCCACTGCGGGTCCTTCAGGCCGTGACCGGTCACGGTGATAACGATGGTCTTACCCTTGGGTGCCTCACCCGCGCGGTGCTTCTTCAGCAGACCCGCCACACCAGCAGCCGAAGCAGGCTCCACGAACACGCCCTCACGAGCAGACAGCCAGCGGTGCGCCTCCAGAATTTCCTCGTCGGTTACAGCCTCAATCACACCACCGGACTCGTCGCGAGCGGCCTCAGCCTTCTCCCACGAAGCGGGGTTACCGATGCGGATTGCGGTTGCGATGGTCTCAGGGTTCTCGATGGGGTGACCCGCCACGATCGGGGCGGCACCGGCGGCCTGGAAGCCCCACATAATCGGGCGCTTGGTAGCCACGGGCTCCAGAACCTCACCATCACGGTTGGTGTAGGGCTCGGAGTACTCCTTGTAGCCCTTCCAGTACGCGGTGATGTTACCGGCGTTGCCGACCGGCAACAGGTGGTAATCAGGGGCATCGCCCAGGGTGTCAACAACCTCGAAGGAACCGGTCTTCTGGCCCTCAATACGGTAGGGGTTCACCGAGTTCACCAGGAACACAGGGTAGTTCTCGCTGAGCTTGCGAGCAACCTCAAGGCAGTTGTCAAAGTTGCCGTCGATCTGGATGATATCGGCACCGTGGGCAATCGCCTGAGAGAGCTTACCCATAGAAATCTTGCCGTCCGGAACCAGCACAGCGCAACGCAAGCCAGCCTGCAACGCGTAAGCTGCGGCGGAAGCGGAAGTGTTACCCGTCGAAGCGCACACCACAGCCTTCGCACCATCGCGCTTAGCAGCGGTCATGGCGCTGGTCATGCCGCGGTCCTTGAAGGAACCGGTCGGGTTCATACCCTCAAACTTCAGGTAAACAGTGTTGCCGGTCTCGGCGGACAGCGCTGGGGCGTGAATCAGCGGGGTACCGCCCTCGCCCAGAGTCACGACCTGAACGTCCTCACCGAAGGGCAGACGGTCACGGTATTCCTTGATAACGCCCTGCCACACGTGTGCCATTGGCATCTCCTTTAATCTTGAGGCGCACCGCCCGCCAGGGTCCTGTAACCCCGGTAGCGGGTACGCGGGTTCGTCAGTGCGCGAGGGGCCTCCCCGGCCGCTCTCGCAAGTCTATTGCGGCGACATCACACCGCGAGATTGGGTAGTGTCTCTCGACAGGGGCCTAGTGCTTCTCGGACTCCACGCGAATCACGGAGTTCACCTCACGCACCGTATCAAGCGCGTCAATCACGGCGATGGCACGGCGCAGGTCGGAGTCCTTCGCAGAGTGGGTCACCAGGCGAATCTGGGCCGCGCCCTCGTGCGGAGTGGACTGGCGCAACGAATCCACCGAAATGCCGTGCTCGGCCAGGATTCGAGTAATGTTCGCCAGAACGCCCAGGCGGTCCTCCACCAGAACGCCCACCGAGTAGCGAGAAATCACGTTATCCAGGCTGGTCGCGTGCAACTGCGCATGAGAGGTCTCAGGAACACCGGGGCCACCCAGCACCAGACGACGAGCCAAAGACACGAAGTCGCCCAGAACAGCCGAAGCAGTCGGGGCACCGCCAGCACCGGGACCGTAGAACATCAACTCACCGGCGTTCTCCGCCTCAACAAACACGGCGTTGAACGCACCATGCACACCAGCCAACGGATGCTGGCGCGGAATCAGGGTCGGGTTCACACGGATGTTCGCGCCGTCCTCCCCCTCACGCTCGCAAATAGCCAGCAGCTTAATGACGTAGCCATCGGCGTCTGCGGCCGCAACATCATCGGCGGTGATAGCGGTAATGCCCTCAGTATGCACATCATCAATCGTGAAATCCGAGTGGAACGCCAGCGAAGCAACAATAGCGGCCTTCGACGCGGCATCGTGACCCTCAACGTCAGCGGTGGGGTCAGCCTCAGCATAGCCGAGCTTCTGGGCGTCAGCCAGCGCATCCGAGAAGGAGGCGCCGGTAGTGTCCATCTGATCAAGAATGTAGTTGGTGGTGCCGTTCATGATACCCAGCACACGGGTCACACGGTCACCAGCCAGGGAATCACGCAGCGGGCGAAGAATCGGAATCGCACCGGCCACGGCAGCCTCATACGACAGCTGTGCACCGGATGCGTCAGCGGCCGCCTGCAACTCCATACCGTGCTTAGCCAGCAGAGCCTTATTACCCGAAACGACAGACTTGCCAGCATTCAGCGCACGCAAAATGCGGGTGCGCGCCGGCTCAATGCCGCCGGTCAGCTCTATTACGACATCGGCTGCATCAATCAAAGCCTCAGCGTCGGTGGTGTACAACGAGGGGTCGGCATTCCAGTGGCGAGTTGCCTGGGTATCACGCACAGCAATGCCGATCAGCTCGACAGGCGCACCAATGCGCTTCGCAAGAACGGCGTTATCCTCTACCAGGATGCGCGCCGCCTGGGAACCGACATTACCGGCACCCAGCAGGGCAACTTTGATCTTGTCAGCCACGATAGTCTCTTTCTACGGTCGTTCCGGGGCGTTCCCCCGGGATCTCTTCGGGCTACGGTGCGGTGCGCTACACGGAGCACGCACTCTACACCACTTTATCAAGAGGCAGGATGAAGCTATCGGCCTCAAGCTGCGACTTTTATTCTCTGAGATGAGGCATCCCTCACAGTCGAGGGGTGCCCGGTGTACAGGGTCACGAAGCCCTGCCCTCTCTGCGACTCATCGGCAATCTACCGGAATTTTAGATATCCGACCCCATGTCCAGGGAGAGCATGTCGTCCTCACTCTGGCGGCGAATCATCACGCGAGAGGGGCGGCCCTCAGCGGTCGCAATCACCGGCGGTCGAGTCAGGAAATTGTAGTTCGACCCCAACACGTAGCAGTACGCGCCAGTCGCCGGAACCGCCAGAATATCGTCGGCCTGCAGGTCAGCGGGCAGGTAGCAGTAACGCACCACAATATCGCCGGATTCGCAGTGCTTACCCACCACGCGGCAGAGCACCTGCTCACCCTCCGGGGCGCGGTTCGCCAGAGTCGCCGAGTAGTCCGATTCGTACAGCACCGGGCGGGCGTTATCGCTCATGCCGCCGTCCACCGAGACGTAACGGCGCACACGAATCTCGCCGTTCTCGTCCTCGATACTCACATTCTTGATGGTGCCCACCGTGTACAGGGTCGCACCCGAGGGACCCGAAATCGAGCGGCCCGGCTCGAAGGACATGTGCGGAATGGCCATGCCCAGGCGCACACAAGTGGCCGCCACCGAAGCGGCGATGGATTCGGTCACCTCGGCAATGGAGCGGGGACGATCAGCCTCAGTGTAGGCGATGCCGTAGCCGCCGCCCAGGTCCAGCTCCGGCAGGGTCACGCCCAGGTCGCGGTTGAGGCGGTTCATGAACTCCAGAGCGGTGGTTGCCGCCTGTTCGAAGCCCGCCGCCTCAAAAATCTGCGAACCGATGTGGCAGTGAATACCGCGGAATTCCAGGGAGTCGGTCGCGTTCAGGATCGCCGCCGCCAGCGTAGCGTAGGACTCGGAGGCATCCACACCCCAATGCTCCAGCTCTGCCTCGTCCAGGCCGGCCAGCGCGGCGGTACCCGGCTGCAGGGACATGCCGAACTTCTGGTCCTCGTGCGCGGTCGCAATCGATTCGTGGGTCGAGGCGTGCACGCCCGGGGTAATGCGAATCAGCACCGGGACGGGCGGGTAGGGCTCCTCCCCCTCCGCCACGCGCTCTGCGGCCAGCTCGGCGTACACCCGCTCAATCAGCTTAATCTCATCCACCGAGTCAGCCACCACGCGGCCCAGGCCGTTACGAATCGCGCGGGCAATCTCAGCCTCCGACTTGTTGTTGCCGTGCAGAGCGATGTGCTGACCGGGCATACCGCCGCGCAACGCCAGCGCCAGCTCGCCACCAGAGGCGGTATCCAGGCACAGCCCTTCCTCACGCACCCAGCGAACAACCGCGGTGGACAGGAAGGACTTACCGGCGTAGTAGACGCTCACCTGCGCGCCGTGCGCGGCAAAAGCCTGTTCAAATGCGGTGCGGTAGGCACGGGCGCGAGTGCGGAAAGTCGTCTCGGAGAAGACATACTGCGGGGTGCCGTGCTCCGCGGCCAAATCACTGACAGCCACGCCGTCAATGCAGAGCTCCCCCTGCTCATTGCGGGCGAAGGATTCGGTCCAGATGCTTCGGGACAGGTCGGCGGGGTTCTCGGGCAGGGTCAGCCATTCGGGGCGGTAGAGGGAACGAGCTTCACTCATCGGGTCTCTTTCTGGATGCTCTTGTTTCTGGATGCTTTTGCGCACCGCACGCGAAGGCGTAGATTCTCGCGGCACGGTAGCGGTTCTCTGTCTGTGAAGGGGATGAAAGGTGAAGGGTACTGCCAGCCGGGGTGCCGAAGCCACCGGCGGCGGCATACATTCAACCCCCGGCCCCGGCAATACCGGGTCGGGGGTTGAATCGAGGGGTATTACATGCGCTCGGGTGCGCTCACACCCAGCAGGTTCAGGCCGTTAGCCAGCACCTGCTGTGCCGCGTTATTCAGCAGCAGGCGGGTGCGGTGCAGGTCGGTGACCTCCTCGCCCGCCTTCGGGGCCACGCGGGAGACGCCGTACCAGCTGTGGTAGGCCGAGGCGAGCTGCTCCAGGTAGCGGTTCACGCGGTGCGGCTCGTAGAACTTCGCGGCGTCGCGCACAGCAGCGGGGAACTGGCCGAGCACGGCCAGTAGCTCACCGTCAGCGGCGGAGTCGAGCAGGGAGGTGTCCACGCCGTCCTCAAGCTTCACGCCGGCCTCCGCGGCGTTACGCGCCACGGCGACGGTGCGTGCGTGAGCGTACTGCACGTAGTAAACCGGGTTCTCGTTGCTCTTGGAGGTCAGCAGGCCCAGGTCGATGTCGATGGGGGTGTCCACCGAGTAGCGGGTCAGCTCGTAGCGGGCTGCGTCAACGCCCACGGCCTCGACCAGGTCCTCGAGGGTGACCACGGTGCCAGCACGCTTGGACATGCGCACGGGCTTGCCGTCCTTGACTAGGTTCACTAGCTGGCCAATCATGACCTCAATCTGGTCGGCGCGGTAGCCGAGAATCTGGGCGATGGCCTTCAAACGGCCCACGTAGCCGTTGTGGTCCGCACCGAGCATGTAAATTGCCACGTCAGCGGGGTTCTCGGCACGGGTCATCTTGTCCTGATAGTAGGCGATATCGCCCGCCACGTAGGCGTGGTGACCGTCAGACTTGATAACCACTCGGTCCTTGTCGTCGCCGTAGTCGGTGGTGCGCATCCACCAGGCGCCGTCAGCCTCGAAGAGCTGGCCGTTCTCGCGCATGGTGTTCAGCAGGGCATCCACCTTGCCGCCCTCGAACACGGAGTTCTCATGGAAGAACACGTCGAAGTGGGTACCGAAGGCCTCCAGGGACTCCTTGATCTGGTCGAACATCAGGTGGGTACCGATTTCGCGGAAAATCTCTTCGGGGTTCTCGGCCTCGAGCGCGTCGGGGCGCTGAGCCAGAATCTGATCCTTAATGTCGACGATGTACGCGCCAGCGTAGCCGTCCTCAGGGGTCTCCTCACCGCGGGCGGCGGCAATCAGAGAGCGCACGAAGCGGTCAATCTGGGTGCCGTGGTCGTTGAAGTAGTACTCGCGCACGACCTTGGCGCCCTCAGCCTCCAGCACTCGGGCGAGCGCGTCACCCACGGCGGCCCAGCGGGTGCCACCCAGGTGGATGGGGCCGGTCGGGTTCGCGGAGACGAACTCAAGGTTAATGGTCTTGCCGGCGAACTTGTCGCTGCGGCCGTAGGCCTCGCCCGCCTCAACGATGGTGGCGGCGAGCTCACCAGCTGCCGCGGCGTCCAGGGTAATGTTCAGGAAGCCGGGGCCCGCGATATCCACGGAGGCCACGCCGGGGATGGCGCCGATCTTCTCTGCCAGAAGAGCTGCTGCCTCGCGCGGGTTCTTGCCCACCTTCTTGGCGAGCTGCAGAGCGACGTTGGTGGCCCAGTCGCCGTGGTCACGGGACTTGGGGCGCTCAACTCGGACGGCGGGCAGTTCAGCGCCCTCCACGAGGGTCAGCTGGCCGGAGGAAATGGTTTCTTCAAGGGCAAGCGCAATGGCTTCGGAGAGTTCTTCAGGAGTCATAAGAACCTATTCTAGCAAGCATTGGGTCGGGGCTGACCGTTTATTCGGCGCATATCTGATACCATGGTGGGGTTGCCTCTGTAGCTCAGCGGATTAGAGCACCAGTTTCCGGTACTGGGGGTCGAAGGTTCGAATCCTTTCAGGGGCACGATGTTCTTATTCGAGAGGGAACACGGGAGCCGATACTCGCACAGCGGGTGTCGGCTCCTTTTTATTTCTCAGGTTATGTCTCGGGCAGAAACATCAGAGACTGGACACCTCCGCTCCCTTATTGTCCCGGGACCTCACAGTTGAGAGAATAGACAACACGCACACCGTTCAAATAAGCACGACAACACCACACCAGCGGAGGTAAACCGTGACCACCATGCGCCAGATCCAGCTCACCGAATGGGGCGACGAAAGCGTTCTGCACGAGGCGACCGTCCCCATCCCCTCCCCGGTGCGCGGTCACGTTCTCATCAAGACCGTCGCCGCGGGCGTGAACCCCATCGACGTGACCACCCGCAAGGGCCTGGGCCCCGCCGCGCAGCTGGCCGACCCCTCCTATAGGCCCTTTGTGCCCGGTTGGGATGTAGCCGGCACCGTGGTCGCCACCGCCGGCGACTACACGGGCTTCTCCGTCGGCGACGGCGTTTTCGGAATGGTGACCTTCCCGTACCCCGGCGGCGCGTACGCCGAGTACGTCCTCGCCCCCGCCTACCAGCTGGCCAAAGTTCCCTCCGACGTTCCCTGCGCCCAGCTTGGCGGTGCACCGCTCGCCGCGCTGACCGCCTACCAGTCACTCTTCGAGGTGGCGCGTCTGAAGGAAGGTGAGCGCGTACTCATCCACGCCGGTGCCGGAGGCGTCGGCCACCTCGCCGTGCAGCTGGCCGCCCAGGCAGGTGCGCAGGTTTTTGCGACGGCTTCCGCCGCGAACCACGAGTTTGTGCGCTCGTTGGGCGCCCAGCCGATTGATTACCGCACCGAGGACTTCCGCGCCGTACTGGGTCAGACCATGGACGTGGTGCTCAACTCGACCGGTAAGCAGACCTTCCTCGATTCGCTGGAAGTGCTGGTTCCGGGCGGGCGCATCGTGACGCTGACGAATCCCGACCCGCTGGAGGTGGCCCGCGAGCGCGGGTTCGAGGCGCAGTGGCTGACCGCGCACCCGGACCGCGTTCAGATGCAGGAGATTGCCCGGCTCATGTCTCTGGGTCTATTGAAGGTGCATGTGGAGAAGATTTTCCCCCTCGCCGAGGCAGCCGCAGCTCAGGAGCTTATGGCTTCCGGCCACACGTGCGGCAAGATTGTACTGGTTCCCTAAAGGACTTACAGAGAACAAAATCTATGAGAGACCGAGATCTTAAAGAACGGGCTGATTCATGCTAAATTCTGAGGCTGCGCAGAGCGTTATGAATGACGAGTATCGCTCCGGTTTTTACCGCCCCGAGGGGTTTTTCGACGGTCTATCCCTGCCCGGCTACGGGGATGAAACGCCCGTCACGAGGGAGGCCTTCGCCTACGACTTTTACCCCGCGCGCGGAGCTGAGAATTCTAATGTTGATAAGAAGTCCGGTATTGCTGAAAAGTCCGGCGCTACTGAGGGTTCCGATAGCACTGAGTCCAGTAGCGATGGGTCCAGCAGCGTTGAGCCCGCTCCCCTGCTCATCTGGGTGCACGGCGGCGCCTGGCGCTTCGGCACGAATCAAGGCCTGCGCGAAGTAGACATCATGACCCCCGAGGGACCGCGCACGAACCGGCAGACCCTCATGCGCCGCACCCTGCAGGAGCACGGCTGGGCGGTCGCATCCATCAATTACCGCTACTCGCACCAAGCGATTTTCCCGGGCGACCTGCACGATGTGAAGGAGGCGGTGCGCTTCTTCCGCGCCCGCGCCGCTGAGTTCGGCATCGACCCCGAGCGCATCGCAATTGCTGGTGGAAGCGCCGGCGGGCACCTGAGCATGATGGCCGCCCTGACCGGCCCCGACACAGCCGGCTACGCGGGCGGGGACCCCGAACTGCACGAGTACTACGAGGGGCGCGCCTCCAGTAGCTACCCGCCAGTAAGCTCAACGGTTGCCGCGGCTGTCCCCTTCTACGGGGTTAGCGACCTGCGCACTATCTTCACCGACCGTCCCCTCGCCGGCTACGCACTGGACCATCCCGAAGATGACGGCGCCGAGTGGCGCCTGCTGGGTTGCGACTACCCCCTATCTGAGGAGCACGAGTGGGTAGAGCACGTGCCCGGTATTGGCCGGGAGCGCGCCGCGCAGAATTGGGAGCGGGCGCATCCTTTGGACCTTGCGCGTGGAGTGCACGCTAGTGGCCCCACCGGCGAAACCTGCACCGACAAACAAAGCAAGGAACACACGACAAGCGGGAAGAGCGCACCCATCATGCTGGTGCACGGCATTGCCGACTCGTGCGTTCCGTACCAGCAATCGGCGCGGGTGTATCAGGCCCTGCGCGCGCGGCAGACGCCCACCGATATGGTGCTGGTTCCGGGCGCTGAGCACGGGGATCCACGCTGTTTTACTCCCGAAATCGTTCAGCGGATGCTGTCATTCCTAGAGGCTACCGTGTAGGCGGTTCAATACCTGCCGTGGGGCCGCCGGTTGATTCATAGACCCTGGACCACCGCATGGCTCAGTCCGTTGAACACTCAGCTTATCGGCTACGGCGGCTGACGTACTCGTGTTCGAGGCGGTAGCGCTCCACATCGTCGAACGCCACGCGGCGGTGCGTATTGATACGTTCGAAGGGAATCTCGCCGCGTTCAAGTAGCCGCACAATGGTCGGTCGTGATACCCCCAGGTAGTCGGCGGCCTCCTGGGTGGTCATGAGGCGATCCTGACGGACCACGCACACCTCTTTACGGTCGGCAAAGGCGCGAGCCACCGAGGTGATGGGGCCGTACATTTCGGGGGAAATCTGCACCCTTTCCCCATCACCAGTCACGAGGTACAGGGTTTCCGAGGAGCTCAGGCGTTCAAAGTGCGTGCGAAGACTCGCGTGAACGAGGGCTTGGAATAGCTCTTCGCAACGGTGGTGAATTTCTTCGTGGCGTACGTCCTCGCAGCAGCCCAACACTGCAGTGTGTGAGGGGCTGTACGTCTTAGAGGTCGGCATAGTCGCTCCTTCATTCCTGTGTTATACACCACTGTAACACCTGAACGAAAGTATCGAAAGGAAGTCGAGGAAGATGTTTATTTCGTATCCGTCATACTTGAAATACCAATGATCAATTTATTGATTTTTCCATGAATATTGATGGACTTTAAACTACTTTAATTTCAGCCTTGTGGGCATCAAGATGATGTGACTTCCGTTTCGATGTCGGCAAATCCCCCAAATATGACGCAATATTCGCCCGGTGCATACTCCCGTTCCCCGCTACGAAAGGGGGCGAGTACACTAAATAGGATATGTCTGAGCAGAAAACCCATCACGCAGATAAGACCTCCCGCGCGCCTCAAACCGGGGCCCCCCGAACCGCCCCCACCATGGCGAGCATGGCCGCCGCCATCCACGCGGCCAAGGTGCGCGCCTCCGAAAAGAGCACCAAAAAAAGCGTTGAAAAGCCCGCTAGCAAGAACGCCGAGAAAACCGGCAACAAGAACGCCGTAAAGAACGGCACGCAGAAAAATAACACCGACCGCGGCGCCTCTCGATCCAACCGACGCGGAGGCGGCAACAAGCGTAACCAGCAGGGCGGCAAGCAGAACCGCACCGCACCGCACCGCTACGAGCCGTTCATTCCCGAGGTCATCACCTACCCCGAAGAGCTGCCCGTCAGCGAACGCCGCGAAGACATTATGAACGCGATTCGTGACAACCAGGTCGTCATCATCGCGGGTGAAACCGGCTCCGGTAAAACCACCCAGATTCCCAAGATGTGCCTCGAGCTGGGCCTGGGCGAGAAGGGCCTCATCGGCCACACCCAGCCGCGCCGCCTCGCCGCGCGCTCCGTCGCCGAACGCATCGCCGAAGAACTCGGCCAGAAAATCGGTGAAACCGTCGGCTACCAGGTGCGATTCACCTCCGAAGTCGGCGAACACAGCGCCATCAAGCTCATGACCGACGGTATTCTGCTCGCCGAAATCCAGAACGACAAGCTGCTGCGCCGCTACTCCACCCTCATCATTGACGAGGCGCACGAACGCAGCCTGAATATCGACTTCATCCTCGGCTACCTCAAGCGCATCCTGCCGCAGCGCCCGGATCTGAAGGTTATCATCACCTCTGCGACCATCGACCCGGAGCGCTTCGCTCGCCACTTCTCCCCCAGCTACGTGCCGGGCAAGGGCATCGTCGACGAAAACCTCAGCGACGAAGAACGCGAAATCGCCGAAGCAATCCTGCCCGACGACGCGCCGCCCATCATCGAGGTCTCCGGCCGCACCTACCCCGTCGAAATCCGCTACCGCCCCCTCAAAGGCGAAGAAGACGCCTACCTGGACGACGAGGAAGTGGACGAAGACCGCGACCCCACCGATGCTATCCTCGATGCCATCAAGGAGCTCGCCAAAGAAGCTCCCGGCGACATCCTCATCTTCTTCTCGGGCGAGCGCGAAATCCGCGACGCCAAGGACGCCATCGAGGCGATGGTTCTCAAGTCCCCGCGACTAAACTACGAAGTGCTACCCCTGTACGCGCGCCTCTCGCTCGCCGAGCAGCACCGCGTGTTCTCCCCCGGGTCCCGCCCGCGTATCGTGCTCGCCACGAACGTTGCCGAAACCTCACTGACCGTGCCCGGTATCAAGTACGTCATCGACACCGGTACCGCGCGCATCTCGCGTTACTCGGCACGCACCAAGGTGCAGCGCCTGCCCATTGAACGCATCTCGCAGGCAAGTGCCAACCAGCGTTCCGGTCGATGCGGCCGCGTCAGCGACGGTATCGCGATCCGCCTCTACTCCGAGGAAGACTTCGCCTCGCGCCCCGAATTCACCGACCCCGAAATTCTGCGCACCAACCTCGCCGCCGTCATCCTGCAGATGATCGCAATCGGCGTGGTGCGCGAACCCGGCGACATCTCACGCTTCCCGTTCGTGCAGCCGCCCGCATCCCGCGCTATTAACGACGGCGTGAACCTGCTACGCGAACTCGGCGCGCTCACCGAACGCACCCGCCGCAAGGGACGCGGCGGCAACAACAGCGCAACCCTCACCGCCATCGGCCGAGCCATGGCGGCCTTCCCCGTGGACCCGCGCCTGGCCCGCATGATTATCGAAGGCAGCCGCCGCAACTGCGCCAAGGAAATGATGGTGCTCGCCGCAGCCCTGACCATCCAGGACCCGCGCGAACGCCCCGCCGACGTACGCGCCGAAGCCGACGCAATGCACGCCCGCTTCGTCGACGACACCTCCGACTTCTCCTCCTTCCTGCTGCTCTGGGACTACATCAACGAGCAGCAGGCGGCGTTGTCCTCCTCGCAGCTGCGCAAGATGTGCCACCGCGAATACATCAACTACCTGCGCATCCGCGAATGGCAGGACCTCTTTGCTCAGCTGCGCGAAATGGGACGCACCGCCAACATTCACGCCAGCGGCGGCCGCGATATCAACGCCTCCGCCCACGAAATCGACATCCACAAGAGCCTGCTCTCCGGTCTGCTCTCCCAGGTAGGTGTCAAGGAAGAACGCGAAAAGGACTCCAAGGGACGTACTCGCGGCCCCCGCGAATACCTCGGCGCACGCGGCACTAAATTCGCCATCTTCCCCGGCTCCGGCCTATTCAAAAAAGGCCCCGACTGGGTACTCTCCGCCGAACTCGTCGAAACCTCCCGCCTATGGGCACGCACCAACGCCTCCATCGACCCGCAGTGGATTGAAGAAATCGGCAAGCACCTCATCAGCGTGCAATACTCCGAACCGCACTGGTCCCTCAGCTCCGGCGCGGCCGTCGCCTACGCCAAGGGCACGCTCTTCGGCCTGACCATCTACGCCGACCGCCCCGTGCAGTACGCCCGCGTGGACGCCGCCGCGGCCCGCGAAATCTTCATCCAGTCCGCCCTCGTCGAAGGCCAGTGGCACACCCAGCACAAGTTCTACCTGCGCAACCAGCGCGCCCTCGCCGAGGTCGAAGAGCTTGAGGCACGCCTACGCCGCCGCGACCTGCGCGTGGACGACTCCGTGCTCTTCGCCTTCTACGACGCACGCATCCCCGCCCACGTGACGGATGTGCGTGCCTTCGACAAGTGGTGGAAGCAGGCACGCCTCGAAGACGACAACTTCCTGGACTTCAACCCCGAGAAGCTCATCAACGAGGAAGCCTCCGACTACGACGACTCGCAGTTCCCGCGACAGTGGGTGCAGCGCACTGACAGCGGCGAACTGACCCTCGACCTGCGCTACGAATACGCCCCCACCGCCGGCATCGGAGGCGCCCGCACCGACGCCGCCAAGCGCGACGGCGTAGCCGTGCAGGTGCCGATTCTCTTCCTCAACCAGCTGAGTCCCGAACCGTTCCGCTGGCAGATTCCCGGCCTGCGCCACGAACTCGTGACCGCGCTCATCAAGTCGCTACCCAAGGCGATTCGACGCAACTTCGTGCCCGCACCCGACGTGGCACGCGCCGCCTGCGCCGCCCTGGAAGAGGACTACTCTCCCGCAACCGACGAGCTGCTCCCCTCCCTCGCGCTCGTGCTACGCCGCCTGCGCGGCGTGGTCGTCGAACCCGAAGCCTTCAACTGGGACGCCGTGCCCGAGCACCTGAAGATGAGCTTCCAGGTGCGCAACGCCCGCAATAACATCCTGGGCGAGGGCAAGGACCTACGAGCCCTGCAGCAGCAGCTGCACAAGGAGATTCGTAGCGCCCTCGCCGACTCGCTCGGCGCATCCGACGAGGCCATGGCGAAGATGGTTGCGCTCGCCCAGGGCGGCACTGGCAACTCGGCTGACTCCGCTCGCCCCGGCGCTAAGAAGGGCGCGAAGACCCCCGGCGCCCAGGCCAACGCGGGTGCATCCGGCGGAGTACGCGAGGTCACAGGCCTCACCGCTTTCCCCGCCGATATGTTCCCCGACGGAGCCATTCCCCGCAAGGTACAGCGCGTCATCGCGACCCAGGCGGTCAACGGCTACCCCGCCCTCGTGGACGAAGGCTCCAGCGTGGGCCTGCGCATCTTCCCCACCGAAGCAGAGCAGCTGCACGCGCAGCGTCGCGGCATCATCCGCCTGCTCCAGCTGCAGGTGCCCTCGCCCGTGCGATACGTAAGCGAACACCTCTCCCACAAGGAGAAAATCGTCTTCACGCAGAACCCGCACGGCTCCATCGACGAACTCATCCGCGACTGCACCGTCGCGGCGCTCGACCACCTGGTGCCGCACACGCCCATCTTCACGCAGACCGAATACAGCGAGCTCTACGAGCACGTACGCGCCGAACTCATCGAGACAGTCTTCGACGTCACCAAGCTCGTCGCCGAAATCCTCTCCGAGGCCACCGCGCTGAAGAAGGCTATCAAGAAGGCAACCTCGCTGACGACCATGCACGCCGTCTCCGACGTGAAGGCTCAGATGGAGAACCTGGTCTACCCCGGGTTCGTGGCGCAGACCGGCTACGACCAGCTGGTTCACCTGCCGCGTTACCTGAAGGCCGCCCAGGTGCGCCTGACGAAGCTCGGACCGAACCTACACCGCGACAACCAGCTCATGCTCACCGTGCAGGATTTGGAAGACTCCTACGATAACGCGGTCAAATCGCTACCGGCCGGCACCATCGTTCCGGATGCGCTCCGCCGCGTGAACTGGATGATCGAGGAGCTACGCGTCAGCTTCTTCGCCCAGGAGCTCGGCACCGCCTACACGGTCTCTGAGAAGCGCATTGCGAAGGCTCAGCGTGAGGCACTGGACGCTATCAAGCGCTAGCTTGCGAGAGTACGGGTTGTGCGGATGGCGGTGTTCGTCCTCGCTCCTACAGGGACACCCGCCCTCGCAGAGCTCGGGCACCCTGATGTCGCTACGGACGACACCGCCTGTCCGCGGTAGGTTCCCGCCTCAGCGTGCTCTTTGCTATATTGCAGGTGCAGCCGCGTTTTCCGGAAGCGCCCTCAGGGTGTCAACCCGGACGCTCTCCGATGCGGAGCGAGGAGAGGGCGGAGCGTCCGGGTGACGGGTGCCCCTGCGTAGGCGCGGAGGAAACATGCGGCGCACCGCCCCTCAAGCGCCTCAGCGGGAGAAGCGTTTAGGCAGCCCCGCCTCGCAGAAAGTCACCGTCACCGAACCGTTACCGCGGTCATGCATCCACTGCGGCGCGTTCTCAGCCGAAACAATCGCACCCTCGCTCACCGACGGTGCAATGTACGAGCCGCCCGCGCCACCGGCGCCACCCTGCATCGTGTAGCCGATGCCCTGACGTACGCCGGTCGGGCTGTTCAACCACTTCTGGGTCAGCACGATTGAGGAGACGGACTGTGCCGCGCCGGAACCGCCGCCGCCGTAGCCTGCGCCGCCGCCACCGGACACCACGGACTGGTAGCCGTTGAAGTTCTGTGCGTACGCGCCCTCGTCGTTGTAGATGTCCAGGTCCCAGCTGCGGTCCTCGTAGGTGCCCTTCTCATGCACGCTGGCGGGGTTCTCATCCAGCTGGTAGGAGTATGCGCCCGCACCGTCGCCGCCGTTGCCCGCGAAGCCGCTCGTGCCCGCGTTACCGGCAACAAACTGGCTGAACAGCACCTGGTTGTTGGTGGTTTCAAAGCCGATGATGGGGCCGCTTGTCGGCAGGGTGCCCGCCGCGCCGCCTGCACCGCCAACGCCCGCTGCGCCGCCGAAACCAGAGTTGTAGGTCAGGACCTTGGTGCGTTCAGCGTTGTAGATTTCGGAGCCGGGGGTGCCGTTGGAGCCTGCCGCCGCGGAGGCGCTACCCGCCGCGTCGAACTGCGGGGAGGCATCCGAGCCGAGGGCCGCCACGCCGGCGTCAATCTGACCGTTGAGGTTGGAGTACCAGGGGTCTGCGTAGGACACGCCGGAGGTGGTCATGCCCGCGCCGCCACCGCCGCCAGCCACAGCGATTACGGTGCCGTCGATGAGCAGTGCGGAGGAGCCGCCGCCTGATGCGGCGTAGACCTGGCTCTTGGAGTTCGCCGGGTTGGGGTATTTGGCGTCGACCTGCGCGGTGACGTTGGCGGGGATGGTGTAGGCGGGTACGGAGCCGCCGTTGCCGTAGCCTTCACCGCCGGCGGTGGGGGTGAGGGAGCCGTCACCGATACCGCCTGCCGCGGCGATGATCTGCACGGTGGAGCCGGGGGTTACGGGGATGATGCCGCTAACCTTCGCGCCGGAGCCCGCCGGGGTCATGCGGTTGTTGGTGCCACCCGCGCCGCCGACCAGTTCGAAGCGGAGCTTGTGGACGTTGTTGGGCACGGCGAAGCTCTGCACGGTTTTGGCGCCTTCCTCGGTGCCGGAGATGTTGTACGCCGGGCTAGCTGCCAGGATGCAGTCGTTCGTGGCGGCCACGGATGCTGCGTAGGAGGGGATGGTTGCGGAAGCTGCGACGACCGGTGCCGCCCAGGCTGCGCCAGCGACGAGCTTGCGGCGGGTCATGGAAGTAGACATGGTATGCCCTTTATTCAGGTGGGGTGATGTGTTTGTGGCGCGGCGCCGATTTTCTTTCCAAAGCAAGCCTCGAATTGCTTGCTTTGGAAAGAAAATCGGCGCCGCTCAAAAGAATACCCTTAACCTCAGCTTTAACGTAAATTTCAATGATTATCGCTCATCGGGCCTATACGCGCAGGGCTCGCCCACGCACACAACGCCAGCAGAGGGTCTGCAGGTTCTCAGGCTCGTTGTTGCCGCCTTCGGATAGCGGGACCTTGTGGACGACCTCTAGGATGAGGATTCGTTCACGCATGATGGAGTTGCCGCATCCGGGGTTTTGGCAGGTGTAGTTGTCGCGTTCTTTGATGCGTTGGCGTAGCTGGGCGGTCATGAGGGTGCGTTCGCCGCCTTCGGGCCATGCCCAGCGTATTTTGCGTTCGAGGGTTTCGGAGAGCGCGTCGAGGGTTGGGGTGTCGAGGGTGACGGTGACGGCGCGGCTTTCTTTGCCGTTGAGTGAGGTGTATTCGAAGCGGTAAACGGGGTACGGTACGGTCAGCCCCACGTGGTAGACGTTGAGTTTGCTCCAGAACTCGTCGGCGTAGTGCTTGGTGATGAACTGGGGCGGGTTGATATGTGCGATCATGTCGTCTTCGCGGCGTCGCACGTTGTCGACGGCGGTTTCGAGGCGCGCGATATCGTCGGAGAGGCGCTGCACGTCTTTGAGGGTTTGCAGGTCAGCTTCGATGTGGAAGTATTTGGTGAGGCTGCCGATAGGGTCCCGCTCGGCTTCGAGAACAACCTGTTGGGAGGAGTTATAGACGTGCGGGTGGCGTTCTTCGGGTTTCTTCCGCAGCAGCGTCTTCCAGGTTTTGGGTTGCTGAACTTCGACGGTGGCGAGGTGGCCATACATGCCGTTGGTGGAGGTGCCGAGTTCGTAGATTCCGTGCGTGTAGATGTCGTGTATGTAGCTGGAGACTTCGTTGTATTCGCTGGCGAGTGTGGCGGTGCGTTGGCGGTGCGTCTGGAATTCTGGGGAGGCGAAGTATCGGTTTTTGCGAATAACCCGTACGAGGAGCACAATCAACCAGATAATGGCAACACCAAGGATGACATGCGAGAACGAGAGGGCAAGGCATCCTAGGAGAATGATGCCAGTCCATTTAAAGAAGGACTTCACGAATATTTTTCCTTTTGTGATACGACAACGTATCTGTGAGTGATAGATTTCCTCCATTAGGGTATCGGAGGCAGGTGTCCTGCGCAAAGCATTTGGTCATGTCGGAGACGTGTAGGCTTCCGCGCCGCTCCCTTCCTTCGCTCCTGCAGGGGAACCCGCCGCACCCGGACGCTCCGCTCTTCCTTGCTTCGCTGCGGAGAGCGCCCGGGCGGGCACCCTGATGTCGCTTCCGGAAGGTGCGGCGCTGGGGCACAATTTCAGCTCACCTGTCCGGCGGAGCCAGCAGAAGACCGAGAAGGCGACAGCCCCCTCCCCTCCCAGTTCGTTATGCCGGTATCGCACACAAGCCCTGCGCTTACTGAACCGGGGTCGAGTGTTTTACCTACGGGGCGGAGGGATGGTGTCCTCCGTCGTGACATCAGGGTGCCCGAAGCGAAGCGAGGGCGGGTTCCCTGTAGGAACAAGGAGGGCACTAGCCCTCCGCAAACCAAGAAAATAAAAAGTTAAACACAAAAGCCCTGATTCCGAAGAATCAGGGCTTCATCTGTGCGCGATACTGGGATCGAACCAGTGACCTCTTCCGTGTCAGGGAAGCGCGCTACCGCTGCGCCAATCGCGCTCACAAAACAGTTGTTTTGTTGCGAGGTGAGGACGGGATTCGAACCCGCGTACACGGCTTTGCAGGCCGCTGCCTAACCACTCGACCACCTCACCGCATACGCTCCACGAGGGAACGTGTTCGAACTCTTGGAGTCCTTACGAGCGGTTGACGAGACTTGAACTCGCGACATCCACCTTGGCAAGGTGGTGCTCTACCAACTGAGCTACAACCGCATATCAGCGTATTCAATTTGAATCATTCCGCGGAGTTTTTCTCTCCGTCGTGCTGACAGGTAAATACTATACGGGGTTTTTGAGTGTTTGCCAAATCCTTTACTAGACACCCCGTGTTCCGCGTGTTTCCGGGACAAAACGGGGTATTTTACTTCTTTTTTGGGTCATGCGAGCAAAATTTATTTTCATGGTGCCAGTCACATTTTGGGTTCTGAGGCAATGGGTTCTGCGACAAAGGCCGTTCCGGTTACGGTGAGATCTGAGAGAGCAAAGTCCGCAGAAAAAATTTCAGAGAACGCAGCAAGAGGGGTGGGAAACAAAGTTCCCCACCCCTCCCCTATGAAAACCGCGTCCGCTAAAACGCTTGGCTCATGGTTTTAGAGCTCGTCGAAGAAGAGACGCTCATACACCTTGCGGGCGTTGCGGGTCTGGCGCAGGTAGTCCTCCTCGAGGGCGCGGGCGCTGCCGGCGGGGTATCCGCACCAGCGCGCAATCGCCTCCAAATCATCACGACCCGATGGCAGGGTGTCGGATTGGCGCACGCCGCGTAGCACGTTGCCGCCACGAATCTTCGTGGCGAGCAGCCATGCACCACTGAGCACCTCGGCGTCCGCGGCGGTGACCAGGCCCGCCTCGACCGCCGCATCCAAAGCCTTCAGCGTGGAGGTGGTACGCAGGCCCGGCACGGCGTGTGCGTGGCGCAACTGCAGCAACTGCACGAGCCACTCGACGTCCGACAGGCCGCCGCGGCCCAGCTTGAGCTGGCGGGTGCGGTCCGCGCCGTGAGGCATGCGTTCGTTCTCCACGCGTGCCTTCATGCGACGAATCTGTTGCACCTGCTCGGGCGTGAAGGTGACCGGGTAGCGGTACGGGTTGATAAGCTCCACGAAGACCTCGCCGAGCTCGGAGTCACCTCCGATGAGGCGGGCGCGGGTGAGCGCCTGGAACTCCCAGGTTTCCGCCCAGCGCTCATAGTAGGAGCGGTAGGAGTCGAGGGAACGCACGATGGCCCCTTGCTTGCCCTCGGGGCGCAGATCGGCATCCACTTCGAGGGGACGTTCGGCACGAATCGGGGGCTTGACGGGCTGCTTGAGCAGGGCGAGGGTGCGGTTCACGATGCGCGCGGCCTGTTCCTGCGCGGCGTCCTCGTCAGCACCCTCAAGGGGCTCGTGGACGAACATGACGTCCGCGTCAGAGCCGAAGCCGTTCTCGGCCCCGCCGAGGCGACCCATGCCAATGATGGCGATGCGGGTGAGCAACCGCTCCCCCACTGATTCCCCAGGTTCAGCGCCTTCCGGTGCCGCCTGGAGCTCGCGCAGAGCAATCTGCAGCGCCGCACCGATCGTGCACTCGTCAATGGCAGCCAGGCCGGCGCAGGTATCCTCAATAGTCACAATGCCCAGAGTCCAGCCCATGGCGGTGCGCAGGGTTTCGCGGCGGCGCAAGTAGCGCACAGCACGCATTGCCTCGACCGCATCAGCGTGACGAGCCAGCAAAGAAGACACCTCGGAAGCGAGCGCTTCCTCCCCCAGCGGTTTGAGGTCGGCCACCTTATCCAGCCATGCAATGGACGCGGAGGCATCCTCCAGCAGGTCGGTCATGAGGCGCGAACTCGACAGTAGCTGGCTCAGGCGCTCGGCGGCGGCCGGCGAGTCACGGAGCATGCGCAGGTACCAGCTGGTACTGCCGAGCGATTCGGAGACGATGCGGAATCCGAGCAGGCCGGCGTCCGCATCCACACCGCGGGCGAACCAGCCCAGTAGCACGGGCATGAGGTGCCGCTGAATATCTGCACTGCGCGAAAGACCCGTGGTGAGGGCCTTGATGTGGCGCATGGCGCCGCGCGGGTCGCGGTAGCCGAGGGCGGCCAGACGGTCCTGTGCCGCCTGCTCGCTGAGGACCACCTCGTCGCGGCTGAGTGTGGAGACAGCGGCCAGCAACGGGCGGAAGAAGATTCGTTCGTGGAGCGAACGGACGTTCCGTTTAATTTTCCGCCACGCTTTCAGCATCTGCTCGGCAGAAAGCGTGCCGTTGCGTTCCGGGGAGAGAATCGAGCGGGCCAGGGCACGCTGTTCGGCTTCCTTCTCGGGCATCAGGTGGGTACGGCGCAGCTGCTGCAGTTGGATGCGATGCTCCAGCACGCGTAGCTTCTTGTAGTCACGGCTGAACGTCTCAGCGTCGGTACGGCTGATGTAGCTGACCGCCGTCAGCGCGGCCAAAGAATCTACCGTGGACTTGGTACGCACCGCAGGGTCGGTTCGGCCGTGCACGAGCTGGAGCAGCTGCACGGTGAACTCAATATCGCGCAGGCCACCCGGGCCCAGCTTGATTTGGCGGTCCACCTGGTGCGAGGGGATATTGTCGGTCACGCGGGCGCGCATCGCCTGCACGGATTCCACGAACCCGTCGCGGGCGGCGGACTCCCACACGAAGGGGTCAATCGCGCGGGCGTAGCGGGCACCCAGCTGCGCCGAACCGGCGATGGGTCGTGCCTTGAGCAGCGCCTGGAACTCCCAGTTTTCGGCCCAGCGCTTGTAGTACTGCACGTAAGATTCGACGGTGCGCACGAGCGGGCCGTCCTTGCCCTCGGGGCGCAGGTTCGCGTCGACCTCCCAGAGGGCGGGCTCGGGTGCGGGGCCCATGATGGCGCGGGTGAGGGCGTGCACGAGCTCCGTGCCGATGGTGGAACATTCGTTCTCGGTGAGCTTGAGCGGGGCGGTCTCCCCCTCCGCCCCGGCGCCGGGCGCGGTACCGGGTTCGACCGGCGCGACCACGTACACCACGTCGACGTCGGAGATGTAGTTCAGCTCGCGGGCACCGCACTTGCCCATGCCGATAATCGCCAAATCCAGGGCATCCACGGCCTCACCGCGGCGAGGCGCCGCTAGGCCGGGGCCTAGCCCCTCCGCCACCTCGGTGCGCGCGATGGCGAGCGCCCCCTCCAGCGCGGCGGCGGCCAGGTCGGCGAGGTGACGGCCGATGGTCGGCATCATCTCTACCGGGTCTTCGCAGCACACGTCGATCATGGCGATGCGCGCCAGGGCGGCCCGGTAGGCCACGCGCAGGGTTACGTAGCCGTCCTTGCCGGTCTGTTCGGCGGCCGCGCGCGGACGCTCCGCGTGCGGGTCGGCGCCGAGAGCGGTGAGGATATCGCGGCGGTAGGGGGTGTCCAGCGGTGCGATGGGGGTCAGGAATTCCCCGTCGGTTTCCGGCAGAATCGAGGCCGGATGCTGGGAACGAATGAGCGCACTCTCAGCCGGGTACACCTGTGTGTCGAAGAGCGGGTCGATGAGCTCGGGATGGCGGTAGAGGAAGTCACCAATCGCCTGGGAAGCACCGAGCAGGCGGTACATGCCGAATTCTTCCTCGCCGCGGTTCGCGCGCTCGGCGACCGCCGGGTGCTTCTCGATAAGGCGCACAAGGGCGGGCAGGGCGATATCCGGTGAGGGGGCGAGGCGCAGCCCGGCAAAGAGCGCATCCTGCGAGACGTTCTTCAGTTCGGGCGCGTTAAGCCAGCGTTCTGCCTTGGACGGGTCGTGGAAGCCGGTGGCAATCATGCGGGTGCGCAGGCGTAGCTGGGCTTTGCGTTCGGCTTCGGCGCGTTGCTCGTCATCAAGCGCGTCGGGAGCAATCTCGGTGAGCGGCTTGGGTTCTTTAGCAGGATCAATAATGCGGATGAGCCCGGTGGCCGGGTAGTGGGAGCTGTCAGTCATAGCGTGAGAACCGTGGGTAGAGAGTAGAACCGTGGGGTGGGGAGTAGAAATTTAGGCGAAAACAGGTAATGCTGATACGCCTGTGGGCGGCACCCACCGGTGTGTTACCGGTTGCGGGTACCGCCCCGTTCCGTCAGCAATCGCCCAATTTAGAGGATTCCGAGGTTGTACTTGAGCTCGTAGGGGGTCACCTGCGCCTGATACTGGTCCCAGTCGGCACGCTTATTGCGCAGGAAGTGGTCGAAGACCTGCTCGCCCAGAACCTCGGCCATGAACTCGGATTCCTCGGTGATGTTAATGGCTTCACGCAGGGAGGCGGGCAGCGGGCTGTAGCCCATAGCGCGACGCTCGGCGTTGGTCATGGCGGCGAGGTCTTCGGTCACGGCGGGCATGAGCGGGTACTCGTTCTCGATGCCCTTCAGGCCGGCAGCCAGGATCACGGCGTAGGCCAGGTAGGGGTTGGAAGCCGAGTCGAGGCCGCGGTACTCGATGCGGGCGGACTGCATCTTGTTCGGCTTGTACAGGGGTACGCGCACGAGGGCGGAACGGTTGTTGTGGCCCCAGGAGACGTAGGAAGGTGCCTCGCCGCCGCCCCAGAGTCGCTTGTAGGAGTTGATGAACTGGTTGGTGACCGCGGTGAATTCGGGGGCGTGCTTGAGGATGCCCGCGATAAAGTGGCGCGCGGTCTTGGAGAGCTGGTATTCGGAGCCGGCTTCGAAGAAGGCGTTGGTGTCGCCCTCGAAGAGGGAGAAGTGGGTGTGCATGCCGCTACCGGCGTACTTGGTGAAGGGCTTAGGCATGAAGGTGGCGTACATGCCCTGCGAGTAGGCGACCTCCTTGATGACGGTGCGGAAGGTCATGACGTTGTCCGCGGTCTGCAGGGCATCGGCGTGACGCAGGTCAATTTCGTTCTGACCGGGGCCGGTTTCGTGGTGGCTGAACTCCACGGAGATGCCAACCTCTTCGAGCATAGTCACGGCCTTGCGGCGGAATTCCTGCACGATGCCGCCGGGGGTGTGGTCAAAGTAGGATTCGTGGTCCACGGGCACGGGGAAGCCGTCTGCACCGAGCTTGGAGGACTCGAGCAGGTAGAACTCAATTTCAGGCGAGGTGTAGCAGGTGAAGCCCATCTCAGCTGCCTTGTTGAGCACGCGCTTGAGCACACCGCGGGTGTCGGAGGCACTGATTTCGCCGTCGGGGGTGAGCACGTCGCAGAACATGCGGGAGGTGATGTCTTCCTCACCGCGCCAGGGCAGGATCTGGAAGGTGGAGGGGTCGGGCTGCAACAGCATGTCGGACTCATAGACGCGGGAGAAGCCTTCGATGGAGGAGCCGTCGAAGCCCAGGCCCTCGTCGAAGGCGCTCTCAACCTCGGCGGGTGCGAGTGCGACGGATTTGAGGGTTCCGACTACGTCGGTGAACCAGAGGCGGATAAAGCGGATATCGCGTTCTTCGATGGTGCGCAGTACGAATTCCTGTTGGCGGTCCATGGGTGGCCTCTCGCTTGGGGTGCCGGTGCGTCGGGGCGCATCCTTGCGGGGTGCGAGCACCGGGTGTCTGTTCCTTGTCCCTCTAGCCTATCGGGTTCGGCGGCGCGAGGGGCGGGCGCGAGGTTTCGTTTGTGTAAATTCTCACCGCGAGGCTCCCCAGCCGGCGCTCTCTCCTTTCGACGCTCGGCACCTCGCGTGCTCCCTCCCCCGTTCGGCCCGTCTCGGCCAGTTTCCGTCGAGGCCCGTCCGCATACCGGCAAATAACCGTCGGCGCGGTGACGCCGTATTCGCCTTGCCATAATGGACGTATGCTACATTCCCTCCCTCTCTCTTCAGTCGCGCAGATTCCGCCAGCGGCCGGTATCGTGGGTGCCGACCCCACCGGTTTAGAGTGGCTACTGCTGGTCGCGGCGCCGATTGTTTTCCTCGTCATCTATCTGGCTTGCCTCATGGTGATTGCCGCGTTTGGCCCGCTGGTCATGAGGAACAACAGGTCTGGTGGCACGACCTACCTGTTGGATCGGCCCTCCCGCATCGCGTTTAAGACTCGTAACGTGGCGCTGTTTGCGCTGATTGGTGCGGCGGTGGAGCTTCACTGGCTCGGTTACACGGGCCGGGTGGGGTCGAGCGTCGTGATTCCGATTGTTCTCTTCACGTGGTCGTGGAAGTTCGCGTTCTTCTTCCTGCCCCTTCAGCTGATTCGTTCCTGGTATGTGCAGGCGACGCGCGGCAAGTATGACGCGCTCTCGGCCGAGGGCGCTCAGCGTCGAGAGAAGCTGAACGGGAAAAGCGCCTACGCGGTGTCGAAGATGATTCAGCGCAACCCGCAGCAATTCGCGATGAACAAGGAACTGCATACTCAGGCGCGCGCCCAGAAGATTGCGGTGGTGCGTCCTTTCCAGAATCTTGATGAGGCGGGCAAGAAGCGCCGCACGAACTACACGGTGGAGCTGGCGCTGGCGCAGATGCAGCTGCGGCAGATGAACCCCGGCAAGCTCCCCTCGGAGGCCTTTGGGGAGAGCATCCTGGGCGTCGGCACCGCTGCCTATTCGCCGAAGTCGGTGGAGCAGACCTGGCTGACGCTGTGCACGGAGCGAGTGAACGCGGTGGATGCGCCGAGCTACCCGGATTCGCTGTACCCGGTGTCGGCCCGTTTCTCGCTGTTTACCACGATGTCGTTGTTGCAGCCGGTGATGGGTCGTCCCTATTCGCCCTTTGCCGCTGAGGACGCCACCCGTTTTACTTCCCGAGATTTCTCCGCCGATACGGTGCGTCTGAAGGCGGGGGAGCTGGGCAAGAAGACCCTGGGGCAGAGCGGAATTTTCCGTCAGATTCACGAGCGTCTTCTGCCGCTGCATCAGCAGCAGCCTCAGCTGGTGGATCGCCGTGCCCTGGCGTACTGCGGTGCTCTGCGGGCAACCGTCGCGAAGGCTGAAGTGGAGAGCCAGCGCTTGACGAGCCAGGTGCTGGCGGCGGTGGCTTCGGAGCGCGGCGTGCTGCCCTACGGCCTGTTCTCGCAGGTAGCCGAGGACTATCAGCGGGTTCAGCGCCTGTTGAATCTGATGGTGAAGGCGACGGCCGACGTTCAGCGCTTCGTGAATTCCGTGGACGCCCTCGTGCAGATTTACGCGCAGGCGGCGCAGCCCTCCGGCGTGGCCCACGAGAAGGCGCAGATGGAGTACATCGCCGCTCTTCTGGACGTTATTGTCTTCTCCTCGCACGCCCCGCTGGCCGGTTCGGTTCAGGCGTCTTACGCCCTGCTGAAGGCAGACTATGAGGCGTTTACGTTCAATAGCTCGGATGAGTTGAGCCGCAGCTACTGGCTGCAGTATTCGAAGAACGCGGTGAGTGCCTGCGATACCGGTCTCTCTCAGGGTTACGAGGGTTTCTTCGGCTCTGACGAGGCGGCCTTGAAGGCGTTGGAGTCCTACGCTCAGGATGTGGTGCAGGAAGTCTGCAACTACTCAGTCATGCAGGTCTACTGGGATGCCATGGTGCAGCAGGCGCTCCTTCAGCGCGATTTGCCGCGCGAGTTCGAGGAGGCCTCCCTCGCCATTCCGGAGCTTCTGCGTAAGAATACGAATGCGTCATTCCCAACCTACTACATCAACCTCATCTGGAACTAGGTCCGGACAAGCGGTGCGCTAGGGTGAAGCCGTGCAGGGTTAGAATAGTCAGCATGACTACTGAGCGTTCTTCCGAGATCTCTTCACCCTACGCGGCACAGCCTGCCGCAGCCACCGTTTCTACCACCGCGCCCACTAACGCGTCGAAGCCTTTTGACCTGGATGCCGTCAAGAAGGTGCGCACTGTTCATTTGGCGCAGGCGAAGGCGACCGGGCAGAAGTTCTCCATGCTGACCTGCTATGACGCTCTGACCGCGCAGGTCTTTGACCGCGCCGGCATCGAGATGCTACTGGTGGGTGATTCTGCAGCGAACGTGGTGCTCGGTTACGAGTCGACCCTGACCATTACTCTGGACGAGATGATTCCGTTGGTCGCGGCGGTTTCTCGCGGTGCATCCCGCGCCATGGTGGTTGCTGACCTGCCGTTTGGTTCTTATGAGCAGTCGCCGCAGCAGGCGGTGGCGAGCGCTGTTCGCCTCATGAAGGAGGGCGGCGCGCACGCGGTCAAGATTGAGGCCGATGCCTCGATGACCGAGTGGATTCGTGCTCTGGTGCGTACCGGTATTCCGGTGGTGGCTCACGTCGGTTTCACCCCGCAGTCGGAGCATGCCCTCGGCGGTTTCCGGGTGCAGGGTCGCGGCGAGGCTGCCGAGCGCGTCCTTGAGGATGCCGTGGCGCTGGCTGAGGCTGGCGCGTTCTGCGTGCTCATGGAGATGGTGACCGCGGAGACCGCGCACCGCGTGGATGAGGCAGTCGGCGCGGTACCGACCATCGGTATCGGTGCGTCGAATGTGACGACCGGTCAGGTTCTGGTCTGGCAGGACATGATGGGTCTGCGTGAGGGCCGTGTGCCGCGCTTCGTGAAGCAGTTCGCGCAGATTGGCAAGGTCATGGAGGATGCTGCCCGTGCCTACCGTAATCAGGTTCGTTCGGGAGAGTTCCCGACTGCTGAGCACACCTTTGAGTAGGCTTGAGGTATAGAAAACTTGAGAAAAGTGAAGGCCCCCGTATCCGGTGTTTCCGGGTTCGGGGGCCTTCTGCAGGTGTAGGGGGTATGCGCCCATCGGGTTCGAGATTCCGATTGTGTTGGGCTTTTAGAGTTACGTTTTAGAGCAGGCCGCTGTCCTTATCCCATGCTTCGTTGCGTTCACGGGCGCGGTCCATGGCGTGGGCCGCCTCCTCGTAGGTTTTGAAGGGGCCCCACAGGGAGGTGACGGCGCTCTGCTGGCCGCGTTCGACCTCGCCGGTGGCGAGGTTGTACCAGTATTCTTCATCCTGGGGGCTGGCGTCGGTAGCGGCGTGCAGGGTCTTTTCGACCACCGATTGGATAGCTTCGCTCAGATGGCCTTTCTTCTCGCTCATGGTGCTCCTTTGACGGTTTTGAGTCAGTATGTCCAGCATCTCATACGCGTACGCGTGTAGCAATGAGGCCGGTGCGGCCTCTCAAGCAGCGTTCTCCTTCTCGCGGCCCGCTTCCATCTCGTCCCCGATCTCGACGCTGGCAGGCCGCCGACGGTCCTGAAACTTTATTCACAATCTGGGAAAAAGGTACGGGTTTCGTTTTGCCCAATTTTCCGTGCCTCCGCACCAGACAGATACCCCTCAAGCCCGGTAAGATGAAGCTATGTCTTCAACCAAAACGAATTCCTCACACAACTTGCCCGCCGAGCCCGGCCACGCACCCGTCGGTTGCCTAACCCCCGGACGCGTCAGCCCGATGCGCCCGGTCCCCTCGCACATTGTTCGTCCCGAGTACGTGGGTAAGCCCACCGCCAACGAGGGTAACGACTCGAACATGTACACCCCCGAGGAAGTTGAGCGAGTCCGTGCCGCCGGCAAGATTGCTGCCGGTGCCATCGTTGAAGCATCCAAAATTTGTGTACCCGGCACCACCACCAATGAGATTGATGTGCTGGTTCACGAGTACATCTGCGATCATGGCGCGTACCCCTCGACCGTTGACTACCGCGGCTACCCCAAGTCCGTGTGCACTTCCCTGAACGAGGTCATCTGCCACGGCATCCCGGACACCACGGTGCTGGAGGACGGCGACATCCTCAACTTGGACGTCACCGCATACCTGGACGGCATGCACGGCGATACCAACAAGACCCTGCTCATCGGCAACGTGGACGAAGAGTCTCGCCTGCTGGTTGAGCGCACCGAGGAGGCCCTCAACCGCGCGATTAAGGCTGTGAAGCCCGGCCGTCAGGTCAACGTGATTGGTCGCGTCATTGAGAAGTACGCAGCACGTTTCGGTTACGGCGTGGTCCGCGACTACACCGGTCACGGCGTGGGTCGTGAGTTCCACTCAGGCCTCATCATCCCCCACTACGATGCGGCACCCGCCTACGACACCGAAATTCGCGAGGGCATGATTTTCACGATTGAGCCGATGCTGACCCTCGGCACTATCCAGTGGGATTTGTGGGATGATGATTGGACCGTCGTCACTCGCGACCGCAAGCGCACCGCGCAGTTCGAGCACACCCTCGTGGTGACTGCCGACGGCACTGATATTCTGACTCTCCCCTAGGTCCCCCCAGTTCTTTCGGCCATCAGCCGAATCTCTCCATTTATTATCACTCGTTATCACAGACATGTTCCTTCCGTGAATTACGGAGGACAGAAAGGGAATCATGGCTAACTACGCTGAGCCCAGCCTCATCAACGAGCTACCCGCACCCACCCCCAAGGACCTGCAGATTGGTGTTGACATCGGAGGTACCGGCATTAAGGGCGGCATCGTCGACCTGCGCACCGGCGCCCTCGTTTCGGACCGTTTCCGTATCGACACCCCGAAGCCCGCAACCCCCGAGGCCGTGGCAGAAGTTGTTCAGCGCGTTGTGGCCGAGCTGCAGGGCCGCGACTTGGCTCCGGACCCCGAGTCGGCCGTGGGTATCGATTTCCCCGCCGTGGTGAAGAACGGTATGGTCTTCTCCGCCGCTAACGTGGACGATTCCTGGATCAACACCGACCTGGAGCAGGTCATGAGCGAGGCTCTGGGCGGCCGCACCGTCTACGGCCTCAACGACGCCGACGCAGCCGGCCTGGCCGAGGCCACCTACGGCCAGGGTCGCGATCGCGACGGTCTGATTGCCGTCATCACCCTGGGCACCGGCATCGGTTCCGCACTCATCAACGACGGTGTGCTGATTCCGAACACCGAGCTGGGCCACCTGGAAATCGACGGCCACGACGCCGAATCTCAGGCTTCTGCCCGCGCCCGCGAGGTGCATGAGCTGTCCTGGAAGAAGTACGGCAAGCGCCTGTACCGTTACTTCGACCACGTGCAGATGCTCTTCTCCCCCGACCTGTTCATCATCGGCGGCGGCATCTCGAAGAACCCCGAGAAGTTCATGCCGTACTTCGAGAACCACATCCGCACCCCCATGGTGATGGCAACCCTGCGCAACAACGCGGGTATTGTCGGCGCGGCTCTGTGGGCTGGCGGGATGCTGCGTGAGCGTAAGCGCCGTGGCGAGGCCTAAGAGCCCGCTCCCCCGCTAACCCGCGCGGACCGCAACGGTACCGCGGCAAGGCGGCTAAACGCAGTAGAAGGGGCCGTCTTCCGAATCATTCGGAAGACGGCCCCTTCTGTACACCTCTATAACCTCTAGCAGACACTACGGGTTAATGCGGTCCTCACGCAGACGAGCGATCGCTTCTTCAAAGTCCTCGAGGTTCTCGAAGGCCTGGTACACGCTCGCGAAGCGCAGGTAGGCGACCGCATCCAGCTTGGACAGCGGCTCCAGGATGGTCAGGCCCACCTCGTGAGCGTTAATTTCTGCCAGGCCACGGGCACGGATTAGCTCCTCGACCTCCTGGGCCAGCTTGGCGAGGTCGTCCTCCCCCACGGGGCGGCCCTGGCAGGCCTTGCGCACGCCTGCGGCAATCTTGGAGCGGTCAAAGGGTTCGGTCACACCGGAACGTTTAATCACCGAAATGGTGGTGGTTTCGACCGTGGTAAAGCGGCGAGCGCAGGAGGTACACTGACGGCGGCGGCGAATGGCGGCGCCGTCATCGGTGGTGCGGGAGTCGATAACGCGCGAATCGGTGTGCTTGCAATAGGGGCAGTACATGCGTTTCTCCTTGGCTGGGCGCTCGGTGTGGCGCCCGTATATACAGCGCTCAAGAATATTTATACCTATTCTAACGCGAGACACGGCGGATGTGCCGAATAGTGACGTTGAATATACGCAAATATACGCTCAGGGTGGACTCCAACGTTTATGAACGTTCGGAATCCACCCTGAGCGGTACCCTCCTCACGGAGCTCTTCTGCCTTTAGCGACGAATACAGCTCGGACCGAAAATCGTCTTGATCTCACCGAAGAGGCTCGGGTTCGGTTCCACGCGCACACTCGCGTCCAGAAGCACCAACTGCTCCTTATCGCGGGTACGGATGAGCATGCGCACATCCGCAGTGCCCTTGTGGTCGCGCAGGGTCTCCTTCAGCTCGCGCAGCTTCGCCTCGGTCACCAGGTATTCGGGCACCGCAATCGTGATGGGTGCGGCGCGGCCGTCGTCGCTGATTTCCAGAATCTGCAGTTCCTGCGCGCTCATGTTCACGCTACCGTCGTCGCGGCGCTGCACGCGGCCTCGAATCGAGCAGATGAGGTCGTCCGCCAGGGCGGCGCCCATCGTCTCGTAGGCGCGGGAGAAGAACATGACCGTAATGGTTGCACCCGAGGGGTCCTCCAGCTCCACCGAGGCGTACTGGTTACCGCTGGACTTGGCGATGCGACGCGAAACGCCGGTAAGCATGCCCGCAATCGTGACGGTTTCGCCGTCGCGCACGTGCGAGTCCTCGCTAATAATGTCGTGCACCGAGTGGGAGGCGGCGTCCGAAAGGGCGCGTTCCAGGCCACGCAGCGGGTGGTCCGAAACGTACAGGCCCAGCATGTCGCGTTCGAAGTTCAGCTTCTCGCGGCGATCCCATTCGGGCACGTCCGGGATGGTCACGGTCAGCTCGTCGCCCAGGGCGTCGTCCATGCCGAGGGAGCCGAAGAGGTCGAACTGACCCGCCGCCTCCTTACGCTTGACGGCCACGGCCGCATCCACCGCCGCCTCGTGGATGAGGGACAGCGAGCGGCGGGTGTGGCCCAGGTCGTCGAAGGCGCCGGCCTTAATGAGCGACTCGATGGTGCGCTTGTTGCACACCTGTAGCGGCACCTTCTTCAGGAAGTCGTTGAAGGACTCGTAGCGACCCTTCTCCTCGCGGGCGGCGACCATGCCCTCGACCACGTTCGCGCCCACGTTACGGATCGCTCCCATGCCGAAGCGGATGTCCTCACCCACGGGGGTGAAGGTCAGGGAGGATTCGTTGACGTCCGGGGCGAGCACGGTGATACCCATGGCGCGGCACTCGTTCAGGTATAGCGCGAGCTTGTCCTTGTTATCGCCCACACTGGTCAGCAGCGCGGCCATGTACTCCTGCGGGTAGTGCGCCTTCAGGTAGGCCGTCCAGTAGGACACCAGGCCGTACGCGGCGGTGTGGGCCTTGTTGAACGCGTAGTCCGAGAAGGGCAGCAGAATATCCCAGAGGGCTTTCACGGCGCCCTCGGAGTAGCCGTTAGAAATCATGCCGTCGTGGAAGGTGGCGTACTGCTTATCCAGCTCCGCCTTCTTCTTCTTACCCATTGCACGGCGCAACAGGTCTGCCTCACCGAGCGTGTAGTTCGCGACCTTCTGGGCAATCGCCATCACCTGCTCCTGATACACGATCAGGCCGTAGGTGGTGTCGAGGATGTCCTTCAGCGGCTCGGCCAGCTCGGGATGAATCGGCTCAATTTCCTGTTTGCCGTTCTTACGTAGCGCGTAGTTGGTGTGCGAGTTTGCACCCATCGGGCCGGGGCGGTACAGCGCGAGCACTGCCGAAATGTGCTCGAATTCCTCGGGCTCCATGAGCTTGAGCAGGGCGCGCATGGGGCCACCATCGAGCTGGAACACTCCGAGGGTGTCGCCTCGGGCCAGCAGACGGTAGGATTCGGGGTCATCCAGCGACAGGGACTCCAGCTCCAGGTCAATGCCTCGGTTGTTCTTAATGTTCTCGATGGCATCGGAAATAATCGTGAGATTACGCAGACCCAGGAAGTCCATCTTGATTAGGCCCAAGCCCTCGCAGGTGGGGTAATCAAACTGGGTGATGACCTGGCCGTCAGCCTCGCGGCGCATCACGGGAATCACGTCCACCAGGTTCTTGCTGGACATAATCACGCCCGCGGCGTGCACGCCCCACTGACGCTTCAGGCCCTCCAGGCCCTTCGCGGTCTCGAACACCTGGCCGTAAATCTTATCGACCGGGTCCTCGATGAGGGTGCGTAGGTCGGCGGCCTCAGCGTAGCGCTTATCCTCCTCGTTGTACACGTTGGCCAGGGCGATGTTCTTGCCCATGACATCCGGCGGCATGGCCTTGGTCAGGCGCTCACCCACCGAGTACGGCTGGTCCATCACGCGGGAGGCGTCCTTAAGCGCCTGCTTCGCCTTAATAGTGCCGAAGGTGACAATCTGCGCAACCTTGTCCTCGCCGTACTTATCGGTCACGTAGTCGATGACCTCGCCGCGGCGACGATCGTCGAAGTCCACATCGAAGTCGGGCATGGAGACGCGGTCGGGGTTGAGGAATCGCTCGAAGATCAGGTCGTGGTCGAGCGGGTTCAGCTCGGTGATGCGCATCGCGTACGCCACCATGGAACCCGCACCGGAGCCACGGCCGGGGCCCACACGAATACCGTTGCGCTTAGCCCAGTTGATGAAGTCCGCCACAACCAGGAAGTAGCCGGGGAAGCCCATGGAGGTAATGACCCCCACCTCGTACTCTGCCTGTTTACGGACCCTATCGGGAATACCGTCCGGGAAGCGGTAGTGCAGGCCCTTCTCGACCTCCTTCACGAACCAGGATTCCTCGTTCTCCCCCTCGGGCACGGGAAAGTTCGGCATGTAGTTCGCCTTGGTGTTGAACTCCACGTTGCAACGCTCAGCAATCTCGAGGGTGTTCTCGCAGGCACCGGGAATATCGCCGAAGATCGAGTACATCTCCTCGGGCGAGCGCAAGTAGAAGTTATCCGCATCGAACTTGAAACGTTTGGGGTCGGTCAGGGTCGAGCCAGACTGCACGCACAGCAGCGCCGCGTGAGCGGTGTGGTCTTCCTGACGGGTATAGTGCAGGTCGTTGGTGGCCACGTAGGGCAGGTTCAGCTGCTTAGCCAGGCGGTGCAGGTCCTCCTGCACGTTGCGTTCGATGTCGAGGCCGTGGTCCATGACCTCGCAGTAGAAGTTGTCCTTGCCGAAGATATCGCGGAAGTCGCTGGCGGCCTGCAGCGCCTCGTCGAACTGGCCCAGGCGCAGGCGCGTCTGAATCTCGCCGGAGGGGCAACCGGTGGTCGCGATCAGGCCCTTCGAGTAGGTCTGCAGCACATCGCGGTCCATGCGCGGCTTGTACAGCTGACCCTCGAGCGAAGCAATGGAGGAGGCACGGAAGAGGTTGTGCATGCCCTCAGTGGTCTCGGCCCACATGGTCATATGGGTGTAGGCGCCACCACCGGACACATCATCGCGGGAGCCGTCGCCCCAGCGCACACGCGAACGGTCAGTACGGTGCGTGCCGGGGGTCAGGTAGGCCTCCACGCCGATGATGGGCTTAATGTCGTGGGCCTTGGCCTGGCGCCAGAAGTCGAAGGCGCCGAAGAGGAAACCGTGGTCGCTGGTGGCCATGGAGCTCATGCCCAGCTCCTTGGCATAGCTGAAGAGGTCGCCCAGGCGCGCGGCACCGTCCAGCATGGAGTACTCGGTGTGCACGTGCAGGTGCGCAAAGTCTTTGGTTGCCACGGATATCTCCTGAAGGTGTGGGGGTTGTTCCGGCCGATTCGTTTGACGGTCGGCGGGGCTGTAGCCCCGGGGTGAGCCGCGCGATGCCGGGCCGGGGCCCGGGCGGCTCTTTGGCTGAGCTGGGGTGTGCGATATCTACCCGAGCTGCACGCGGCCCTCGCGCAGGGCGTTGAGTGCGTAGGCCAAATCCAGCGGGTACTCACTGGTGAAGCTCACGCGCTCGCCGGTGGCGGGGTGCTCAAAGCTGAGGTGGTGGGCATGCAGCCACTGGCGGGTCAGGCCCAGCTCGGCGCTAAAACGTGGGTCAGCGCCGTAAGTCAGGTCGCCGCAGCAGGGGTGCCGCATCGCCGAGAAGTGCACGCGAATCTGGTGGGTTCGGCCGGTCTCCAGGTGAACCTCCACCAGGGAGGCTGGGCCGAAGGCCTCGATGACGTCGTAGTGGGTGATGGAATTACGGCCACCCTCGACCACCGCGAACTTCCACTCGTTACCGGGGTGACGGCCAATCGGCGCGTCAATCGTGCCGCGTAGCGGATCGGGCAGGCCCTGCACCAGCGTGTGGTAAATCTTATCGACCGTGCGCTCCTTGAAAGCACGCTTGAGTTCGGTGTAGGCGCGCTCGCTACGGGCCACGACCATCAGGCCGCTCGTACCCACGTCCAGGCGGTGCACGATGCCCTGACGCTCGGCTGCGCCGGAGGTGGCCACGGAGATACCCTCGCCCATCAGCGCGGAAATCACGGTGGGGCCATGCCAACCGGGTGAGGGGTGCGCCGCCACGCCGGCGGGCTTATCCACCACGACAATATCGTCGTCCAGGTACACGATGCCGAAGCCGTCCACCTTCTCGGGTCGAATATCGGCCAAATCGCGCGGCGCCGGGGCATCCACGACGACCACATCTCCTGCGGAGAGCTTGTACGACTTACCGACCTTCACGGCGCGCCCACCGTTGGTGATGCGCACGTGCCCGTCGCGAATCCACCCGGAGGTGCGGGTGCGCGGCGCATCGAGGGCACCGGCGAGCGCGGCGTCCAGGCGCATTCCAGCCAGGGCGTCCTCAACGGTGAATTCGGCGCGGATGCGCTCCGCGGTGGTTTCCTCGCTCATGATTCTCTCCTCGCGCTGCGGTCTGTGCTGTGGGTTGCGGTCTGTGCTGTGCGTCGTGACGTGCCGTTAGGCGTCAGCGTTCTCGCCGTCAGCTTCCTCGTTCTTCGGGGTCTTAGCCTTCTTCGAGGCGCTCTCCTGCGGAGCCTTCGTGCCGTTGAGGTTCAGACCCATGAAGTTTAGGAGCACGACGAGCGCCATGCACACGCTAATCGCCGAGTCCGCGACGTTGAAGATGGCGAAGTTCGGCACCGAGATGAAGTCCACCACATGCCCGGAACCGAAGCCGGGCTCACGGAAGAGGCGGTCAAAGAGGTTGCCGCAGATGCCGCCGAGCAACCCACCCAGCGACAGGGTCCAGGCCAGTGAGCGCGTGCGGCGCAACAGGTAAAGCACCACGATGACGGCAGCCACCATGACGAGGGTAAAAATCCAGGTCACATTCTCGCCCATGCTGAACGCGGCACCCGAGTTACGAATCGAATACCACCACAGCAACCCGTCAATAACGGTAATGCGCTCCCCCAGATGCATCTGAGTAACGACCAGGTACTTGGTCCCCTGATCCACTGCGAAGACGAGTACGGCCAGCACCAGGGCACTCAGCCAAACGGTGCGGCCGCCCAGGATGCGCGGTGCGCGGCCGGTGCTCTCGACAGCCTGTGTGGTGCTCCCCACGGCGGTTTCCGCGGTATGTACGGGGGCCGAGGATTCAGCATGATTCGGGGTGGTGGGCAAGGCTCTCCTCGGGTCGTGTGAATAGTGGCGACGGCAACGGGACGGTCCCCGCGGCGACGCGCTACGGTGCCTCTCTAGCTTAGCAAATGAGGGGAAATCCTCGGGCGCAGCCCGTCGTCTCGTCACTGCCTCCCGCGCGAGGCGGCGAGATGGTCAGGCCCCTCTCAAAAGCGCAAAATACCGCCCGGTTCCTTATCCGCGGCTTAGGCCTAACCCGCAAGTGCGGGCCGATAAGAATCCGGACGGTAGCACCGTAGCACCCCTCGGCGGGGTCGTGCGGCGCTTTAGGCGGAAGCATCGATGGGCTTGAGGTTCTTCAGCTCCTCCACCTGGGTGTTCAGGTGGTCCAGCAGCTTGGTGCGGTAACGGCTCTCGAAGCCACGCAGTGCCTCCACGGCAATTTCCAGCTCTTCCTTCTCGTCGGTCAGGCGAGCCAGAACCTCTTCGCGCTGCTGTCGAGCCTCGCTCACGAGGGCGTCGGCCTTCTTCTCTGCCTCGTCCAGCAGCTCGGCCTTAGCCTTCTCACCCTGGGCCACGTAGTCGTCGTGTACCTTCTGGGCCATAGCCAGCAGGGCTGCGGCGTCCTGAGCGCCAGCGGCGGAGGGAGCATCCTGGGAGACAGCGGCAGCCGGGGATGCGGGGGCCGAGGCGGAAAGCTGCTCCACCTGACGCTCCAGGGCGTCACGTTCGGAGTACAGGGCACGCAGCTCAACAACGAGCTCGTCCAGGAAGTCGTCGACCTCGTTGCGGTCGTAACCGGACTCCTCGGTCACGATCTTAAAGCTCTTCGTAATCAGGTCTTCGGGGGTGATGGCCATGTGGCTTCTCCTCTAGTACGGGTTGGGTTCGAAGTTGAGTGCGCCGATGGGGCAACCCGGCGGGAGCGTTCGGCCCCCGCATCGGGCGCGGTGTGCCGCATCGCGCAGACAGTCGTTGGCACCCATTTTACTATCATTGGACCTCGGCTCCGGGGTTTCTGCCGCGCAGCCAACAAAATATGCGCATGGCGCAACGGCCCCGGCCCCCGCTCCCCCGGAGCGTTTGCGCACGTCCGTGGCCCATTAAGCGGGTGTATCCCGTTAAACGTGTGCGCCCCGCAGAATGTTGAGTAACATTCCGCGGGGCGCATCCAGGCTCCGGTCGTTAGGAGAATCGGGCGGTCAGGCTCATCATGGGGCCCAACAGCATCGACACGACCACAATCAGAATCAGAAAACCGGTATCCAGCGCGACATTACCCACGCGCACCGGAGGAATCACTCGGCGCAGCTTCTCCATAGGCCAATCCGTCACAGCGTAAACGGCGCTCGCGCACAACAGAGCGATACCCTTGGGACGCCAACCAGGTGCGAACATACGTACCCAGTCGAAGAGCATACGCAACAGCATGAAAACGTAGAACAGGTACAGCGCAATCGTTACGAGAGCGAAAAGATAACCCATTACTCAGCCCTTAGCCCTGGTCGAAGGGAAATTCACCCTCGGAGTTGAAATCTGCGGCGTTCTCAGAGTTTGCGACACCCAGCACCTCAAGGTTGGAGGGAGTCAGCAGGAAAACCTTCGAGGTCACACGCTCGATGCGACCCTCCAGCGCGAAGGCCAGACCGGAGGCAAAATCCACCAGGCGCTTAGCGTCGGCGTCGGGCATCTCCTCAACGTTCATAATCACGGGGATGTTCTCGCGGAACGCCTCACCGATGATCTTTGCGTCATTGTAGGAGCGGGGGTGGATGGTGGTGATACGACGCAATTCGTCCTCTTCTTCCTCGTAACCGTAGGTGTATCCGTTGGTCTCTTCGGGCTCATAGCCCTGGTCGTAGTAGCCGTCGTTCGAGTAGGTGTCGGCATACTGCTCGGTGTATTCGGTGTTCGGCACCGGGGCGTCCTCCCAATGGTCTGCGGGCTCACTCGCGGGCTCGTTCCGAGGCTCATCGCCTCGGCGACTCTCGCGAGATTCCTCCGCCTCGTCTGTGGTTTCGGGTATGTACGGGTGTGCGGCTGCGGGCGCAACGTGCTCAGCTGCGGTGTGTTGTTCCCCCTGCGAGAGATCCCGATCAGCGCGCCCGTCGGCTCGGGACTCTTCGATATGAGCCTCCGCGCGGTCCGAATGCTCCTGGGAGCGGGGCTCCTCGGGCGCAGTATCCGCGGTGTTGGAGTCCTGGGCGTCAGAGTCCTTGGCGTTGTAAGGCTCCAGGCCGAGGAAACCCGCCAGGCGGCTTTGCTTCGGCATGCTTCTCTCGCTTCGCTAGGGTACAGGGACAGGCTACTGAATACGGGCGGCCGCCTGTTGAGGTGGTGCCTCTCGAGGAACGCCGCGGGCGGGCCCCTCGTTCAGAAGGTTCGGTCGCACATCAAAACGTCGTGCACCGGCATGTATATATTACCAGCGTAGAGGCTCTTCCAGCCGGTAGAACAGCGTCCGGATTCTCACAGCGGCGGCATATCTGCCCGCCGTCTCTAGTGTGCGGGGCGGCGACCCATGATGTCGCTACCCACGCGCACACAGGTGGAGCCCCAGCGGACGGCCGCCTCCAGGTCACCACTCATACCCGCCGAGATTTCAGTCGCATGCGGCAGGAGCTCGCGCAGCCGGGCCGCCAAACCGTAGAGCTTCTCGAAAGCGACGTCCGGGTCCGCATCCAGAGGCGCCACCGCCATCACGCCGGCGCACCGCAGGTTCGCATGGTTCTCGATGCGTTCGGCCAGTTCTAGAAGCTCCGAGGCGCTCGTGCCGCCTCGCGCGCCCTCGGCGGCATGGCCGGCCGTCGCCTCCTCAGCCAGGGAGACCTGCACCAGGCAATCCAAGCCGCCGTTTTCCAGGGCCGCGGGGGCCGGTGCCTCCCCCGCCTCGTAACGGGCCAGCTGATTCGCGTAGGCCTTCGCTAGGGCATCGGCCAGTGACGGGCGGTCTACAGAGTGCACGCTGGAGGCGTACTTGACCACGGACTTCGCCTTATTCGTCTGAAGCTGGCCGATAAACGCCCAGTGCGGGGGCTGCACCGCACGCTGCTCGCAGTAGGAGGCCAGCTCGCGGGCCTTCGCGCTGGCCTCCTGGTCGCGGTTCTCACCGAAGAGGGTCACGCCTCCGTCCAGCAACGCCGTCGCATCCGAGGCCGGGAAAAACTTGGTCACAGTCACCAGGCGTACGGGCGCGCTCTGCTCGGTGCGCACTCCGCTATGATCATGCTCCGCCGCTCGGATGCGCTCAAGCACGCGTCGGTAATTCTGCAACAGCTGCTCGGCGCGTTCGGGGGTGTACCCCAAATCCTGCGCTTCGACGTTCACGCCGGATCCGTTCGGTTCAGACATTTTGTTCTCCTTCAGCGACTCTATCTTCAGCGGCTCTATGCGGCGGGCTCTGCTAGCTTCTCAACCCACACCAGGCCCGCGATGCGCCCGGGCTTCTCGCCACGGTTTGTAAACCCGCGATGCGAGTACACGCTCGGCTCCTCGTAAGTGCAGCGGGCGCACTCCGTGGAAACCTCCACGCCGGCGGCCTCCAGCACCGCGCGGGCGCCGGCCGGCAGGTCCAGGCCCGGGGTGTTCGCACCCGTCACCGAATGCACCTGCGGGATCAGCTCGGTGGACTCGGCGCGCATCGCCTCGGGCACTTCGTAGCAGGCACCGCAGATGCTGGGACCCAACCACGCGGTGATGTGCGTAGCGCCCAGCTCCCGCATGCGAGCCACGGTAGCCTGCAGTACCCCGTCCAGCAGGCCGCGGCGGCCCGCATGAGCCACCGCCAGAACGGGCATGGCGTTCTCATCCTCGACGGAGCCTGCCAGCACCACGGGGATGCAATCGGCCACCATGATTGCCATCGGGCGGCCCTCGACACTCACCGCGGCGTCGGCCACGGGGGCCAACTTCGCGATGGCACGGGCACGCTCGACGGTACGGTTAGCGGGGGCACCCGGTGCGTAGGAGGCCGGGTCGTAGTCCTCGGGACGGGCCACCTCAACGCCGTGCACTTGGTTCAGGTAAAAGAACGGCCCCGCGCCCAACGCTTCCTCCAGCGTCGCACGGTGGTTGAGGGTGCGCACCATCGAGGCGTCCATGCCGCCACCCAGCTCGTCATCCACGTGCAGACCCAGGTTACCCGCCTCGCGTGAGGTGAAGCCCACCCGCACGCGCCAGGGCCCCAGGATGCGGGTGTCGGCGGTGGCCAGTAGCGGGGTTGCGGGGGCGTTGCTCATCATTGTCCCTTTCTCGGGGTCTGTACAGGGTGCTAGGGCGAAAGCGGGTAGCGCGAAGGGGAGCTGAGAACAGTTGGACTATTCTCAGCTCCCCTCCATCAAAACCCTACGGGGCGGCGTGCTAATGCACGCGGCGCGACTACTTCAGGAAGTCGGGGACGTCCAGGGTGTCGCGGCGAGCCGGTGCTTCCTCAACGACCGGGGGCAGGTCAACGTCGAAGCCAGCGGCGCCGGTGGAAGCCGGAGCAGCGGCGGGAGCGTTGAAGCCGTAGCTGTTAGAAGCCGGAGCGGCAGCGTTCGAGCCGCCGAAGGAGCCCTGTGCACGCTGGGGCTGAGCGGAAGCCGAAGCGTTCGAGTTGGTCTCGGGGTTCACAGCGTCAAAGCCAGCGGCAATCACGGTCACGCGAGCCTCGTCACCCAGGGCGTCATCAATGACGGCACCGAAGATGATGTTGGCATCGGGGTGAGCCACTTCCTGAACCAGGCGCGCAGCCTCGTTGATCTCGAACAGACCCAGGTCGGAACCACCCTGAATCGACAGCAGCACGCCGTGCGCACCATCGATGGATGCTTCCAACAGCGGGGAGGCAATAGCCAGCTCGGCTGCCTTCACGGCACGGTCCTCACCCGAGGCCGAGCCGATACCCATCAGAGCCGAACCCGCACCCTGCATCACGGACTTAACGTCAGCGAAGTCAAGGTTAATCAGACCCGGGGTGGTAATCAGGTCGGTAATGCCCTGAACACCGGAGAGCAGCACCTGGTCAGCGGACTTGAAGGCGTCCAGCATCGACACGTTGCGGTCCGAAATCGACAGCAGTCGGTCGTTCGGAATCACAATCAGGGTGTCAACCTCGTCGCGCAGAGCGGCAATACCGGTCTCAGCCTGGTTGGAGCGGCGACGACCCTCGAAGGTGAAGGGGCGGGTCACAACACCGATGGTCAGAGCGCCCAGGGAGCGGGCGATGCGTGCCACGACGGGTGCGCCACCGGTACCGGTGCCACCACCCTCACCAGCGGTCACGAAGACCATATCTGCGCCCTTGAGGACTTCCTCAATTTCCTGCGAGTGATCCTCGGCTGCCTGACGGCCAACCTCGGGGTTTGCGCCCGCGCCAAGACCGCGGGTCAGCTCACGACCAACATCCAGCTTGACGTCTGCATCAGACATGAGCAGAGCCTGGGCGTCAGTGTTAATAGCAATGAACTCAACGCCGCGCAGGCCAACCTCAATCATTCGGTTGACTGCGTTGACGCCACCGCCGCCGATACCAACGACCTTGATGACTGCCAAGTAGTTCTGGGGAGTTCCAGCGTCCATGTAATCCTCGATTGTTCCGTGTTCCAGCTTCGGAAGACCCCCAGCTCAATCTAAGCCTAAAGGTTTCCTCTAAAGAATGACTTTATCTGTTAGGATACCAAACAGTTTTTGGTGGTTCCTAGCTACACAGCGCAATTACCCCCTCTTTTTGCGGAATTCACACAAAAAGGAGAGGGAAAGCACCCAACAGTAGTTCCCCTAACGGGTCACCGGCACGCGCGGAGCCGACACATCATAGACGGTCACCTTCTGCGCCTGAGCCCCGGAAGAAGCATCTTCCTGAGCCCGCTGAGCCACCGCCTGGCGGAGTGACAGAAGCACCTTAGCCTTCAGCTCACTCTCCTGAGCAGTACCCCACTGCACCGTCGTACTATCCCGCAACGTGAAGGTAATACTCGAAGTTGAGGTCGCACTCGCTTCCTTCACCTGAGCCAGAAGCTCAGCCGGCATCGCAGACAAGGCCGTCGAAATCGTGCGGAACTCATCCGAATGCTGCGGGTCACCACCATTCAATCGTACCAGGGGAACCGAAGTGCTCGGCTCGGAGGAAGACTCCACGAGGCTCACCCCGTCAGTATCCACGGTATGGTACGTCTCCCCCTCCTTGACGACTGCAATGGCGGCACGCTCCTTCAAAGTCACCACCAGCTCATGCGGCGGGCGGCTCTCCACCTGCACGCTACGAAGCACATTGTCCTGACCAATCAGCTCACGCACTCGCTTCTCATCGATGCGAGTCAGCGGAACCCCGCGCAGAGGCTCCAGCTTCTGCTCCACCTGAGCGGTTTCCAGTAAGGAGGCACCGCGCACCGTAATAGTCTGAGCAGCTAACAGAGGCGAGAAGAAGACCAGCACCACGTACAGCACCGCTACAATAGCCAACGCAATCACCGTGTACAGCAACTTACGGGCCCGAGTAAGCGGGGGGCGTTCCTTACGCGGACGCTCCTCAGCACGCAAACCATCCAGACCGGGATCCTTCAGGATACGCTCGTGCTGCGCTTCCCGACGCTCACGCTCCCGTTCCTTCTCAATCTCGGCGGCGCGCTGTTGCTCTCGCTCCACACGCCAACGACCGAAACGGCTTGCAGGGCGAACCTGCTCGACGGGCTCAGCCTCAGCAGAACCGTTTCCCGCCGACGAGGAATCGGAGGAAGCTTTCTTTTTGCTCGAGGTAACCCCGCCGCCAGTCTTTTCAGCCCGGCCGGTGTCCTCTTCAGGCTCCTTCAGGTGCGAGGATGCAGAGGGCTTCTCACTGCGCCTCTCCCCCACCGCAGCCTCCGCGTTCTCAGTCTTCACCGGCCGACCGGATGATTTCTCGGTATCCGCAGTCGAACTGGCTTCCCCGGGCGAATCCTCGAAAGCCTCCACGTCAAAGAGCTCCTGCGAACCGGAGGTAGCCGCGGGCACACGACGAATCGCACCATCCACGAGGGCCACGCTCTCGGCACGAGCCGGACTGGAAGGGCGAATCGTCGCACCCACAGGGCGACGACCGGCAGCAGATGCGGTACCCGCACGAGATTCAGAGGGATTCGATTCAGACCCGTGAGACTTCTGCTCGGAGGCGCCATCCGCGAGGCTCTGTGCGTCAGCGGCGGAGTGCGCCTCCGCCGCGTGCTGAGCCGCAGGCTGTTCCTGCGCAAGCTCCTGAGCACGTCGACGAGCACGCGAGCGCGGGGCCTTCGGCGCGCGCGAATGCCCCTCCGACGGGGGCATGGGACTCATCGGCACAGCCTAAGCCTCCGACTTCTGAGTCAGGTCGCCGCCATGACGAATCTGCAAGGCCTCCAGCAGACGCGGCCCAAGAGCCGTCACGTCACCGGCACCAACGGTCATCACGATATCACCGCTCTGAGCGCACGAAACGATGTCCTCAATAGCGCTCTCCGCGGTCGCGTAACGCACCTCAGAGAAGCCAGCATCCGTAATCAGCTTGCTGGTCACGCCCTCAATCGGAAGCTCACGAGCCGGATAGATATCCAGTACATAGGCGCGATCAGCCATCGACAAGGACTCCGCGAACTCCTTCGCGAACTCACGAGTGCGCGAGAACAGGTGCGGCTGGAAAATCACGTACAGGTTGTGGCCATCAGCCACGGTACGACCGGTCTGCAGGGCACGGAACACCTCGGTCGGGTGGTGTGCGTAGTCATCGAAAACCTTCACGCCCGCAACCTCGCCACGCAATGTAAAGCGGCGGTCAGCGCCCACAAACTCGCCCAGGGCAGCGGCAATCTCAGGGCCCTGAGCGCCGGTCAGCAGAGCAGTAATGAAGGCAGCCGCTGCATTCAGCTGATTATGGATACCGGGAACCTTTAGAACCAGCTCCTGCTCACCCTCAAAGCGCTCACCGCGACATTCGAAAGCCCACTCCATCGTCGACGAGGAAGAAGAACCCGCGCTCGTAATCTCGCGGATGCGCAAGTCAGCATCCTCGGACTCACCATAGGTCACGACCGGCACGCCAGCCGCACGAGAACGAGCGGCCAGGGATGCGGCACCGGAATCATCGGCGCAGGTCACCAACACACCACCCGGAGCCAGCGAACCCACGAAGCGGTTGAACGCCTCAAAAACGCGCTCGTCAGTCTTATAGAAGTCCAGGTGGTCGGGCTCAACGTTCGTCACCACAGCAATCGCCGGGCGGTAGCGGACAAACGAGCCATCCGATTCATCGGCCTCGGCCACAAAAATCGAGTCGGGGCCCTGCGCACCCAGGTGCGCGTTCGTGCCGCGGCCAGCAATTACGGTACCCACCGCGAAAGAAGGATCACGGCCCAGCTGATCAAACATCACAGAAATCATGGAGCTGGTCGTGCTCTTACCGTGGGTACCGGCCACCGCCACCACCTGCGAAAGCCCCATCACGGCGGCCAGCGCCTCAGAGCGGTGCAGAACCGGAAGGCCCTGCGCGCGGGCAGCGACCAGTTCAGGATTATCCTCGCGAATAGCGGTAGAAATCACCACGGTGTCGACATCAACGATGTTCTCCGCGGACTGAGGCACGCTCACACGGGCACCGGCAGCACGCAACGACTCAACAGTCGAAGATTCCGCCCGATCCGAACCACTCACCGTCACGCCGGCCTGCAGCATCAACGCGGCAATAGCGCTCATACCCGCGCCGCCGATGCCGATGAAGTGCACGTGCCCCAGCGCGTCCATCGCGTGGCGCTCAGGGAACGGCGGATTCAGGGGTGCCGGCAGCACCATCTCAAGGTTCATCAGTTCAGTCATTAGTTCTCAGCTGCCTTCAATACTGCTTCGGCCATAACGCGAGCCGCGTCACGGATACCAAGTTTATAGGCTGCAGCGCCCATGCGCTCCAGTTCTTCGGGGTTTGCCATCAATTCCGGAATCTCACGGGCAAACCACTCACCGGTGACTTCTGCGTCCTTCACCAGCAGGGCCGCGGAGGCCTCCACCAGGGAACGGGCGTTCAAGGCCTGCTCACCATTACCAATGGGAAGCGGCACAAAAATAGCGGGCACACCCACCGCGGCAACCTCGCTCACCGTAGCCGCACCAGCGCGTACCAGTAGCAAATCGGCGGCGGCGTACACATCCTGCATGCCGTTGCTGAATTCAATCTGACGGTAGTTCGGAGCGCTCAGAGGCTCGCCGTTCTCATCCAGAACGGTCTTGCCCTTACCGGTAATGTGCAGAATCTGGAATTCCCACTCGGCAAAGCGATCACGGCAAGCCGACACCGCATTGTTCAGGCTCAGCGCACCCAGCGAACCACCAGTCACGATGACGGTAGGCTTCTGCGGATCCAAACCCAAGTTGCGGCGAGCCTTCGAACGGTGCGCGTCACGGTTCAGGTAGGCCACCTCATCCTTCATGGGCATACCCACCAGGGTCGCGTGCGGGAAAGGAGTATTGGGGAAAGCCACACCCGTAAACTTCGCAAAACGGCCACCCAGACGGTTAGCCAACCCCGGCTTCGCGTTCGCCTCATGAATGACCACGGGAATCTTCGAGAAGAAAGCCGACAGGTACGCCGGCGGGCATACGTAACCGCCCACACCCACCACGACGTCAGCCTCAGCGTCCTTAAGGATGCGGCGGGTCTTCGACAAACCGCCCAGGAACTTCGCGGGGAAGGCAAATGCCGCACGATTAATGCTACGAGGGAAAGCAGCACGGGGAATGAACTCGATATCGAAGCCAGCCGCCGGAACCAGCTCAGCTTCCATCTTGTCAGCCGTGCCCAGCATCAGAATCTTAGCGTTCGGCTCAAGGTCACGAACAGCGCGGGCAATCGCAAGCATCGGATTAATGTGACCGGCGGTGCCACCACCGGCGAAGACTATAGAGGGTGCCTTCTTCGTCATAGGTCTCTCTCCCAATACATCGGTACAGCATCATTTTACGCTATCGCCCCATGCCACAGAGCGCGGCGGAACGCCCCCGGCCACGAGCTACAGCTCAGGTCGGGGGCGTTCTCAAAGCACGCGAGGCCAAGAGACAAGCCGTTCACGGCCTCGGTTCAGCTCGGTCCAGGGCGGAAAGCCTCTACTGCTCTCCCCCACCGGGCTGACGGCGCGGCGGCTGACCAAGCTGGCGCTGAGCTCGACGAGCGCGGTCCTCAGGATGCAAAGGCTGCAGGCCCGCGGGCAAGCCACCGCGTTGGTTCTGCGGACGACGGCGCGCCCCCTGTTCGGGACGCCGGCCCCGTACCTGCTGCTCCTTCGAACCCTGTTCAACCGGTCGCTGAACCGGACGGGCGGGCCGGGCCTGCTCGGCCTTGCGGGGCGCAGTCTTCCGGGAGGCTTCTGTCCCCGGAGCGCGCTGCTCTCGAGGCTTCTGTTCTCGAGATTTCTGCTCTCGAGTATCCCTCGTGCGGGTTGCCTTCTCGCGATCCGCCTTCTGACGTTCGGCTTCTTCCCGGGCCTTCTGACGTTCGGCTTCTTCCCGGGCCCGACGAGCCAGCTTCTGCCGCTCAGCCTTCTCACGAGCCGCCTCCTCACGGGCCAGGCGAGCTTCCTCACGAGCCGCACGGGCCTCTTCGCGAGCACGCTCCGCCTCACGCTGCTGTTCAACGCGCTTCAACTCGCGACGCTGCTCCGGATCAAAGCCAAGCCAGTGCCGCACCACACCACTCACACCGCTCAAACCACCCAGCTTCGACAGCGGGTTCCGCTCCTGCATCAGATAACCGCCCGCCTCGGCACGCTCCGCAGCCTCCTGCTCCACTACAGCCTGCAAGGGCAAGCGACGCTTCCAATCAGCATTCGCACGGCGAATCTCACGAGCACTCTGATTCTCAACATTCGACGGGGCCGTCGCACCTCGCAGAGGCGTCTGCCGGGCAAAAGCCAACAACAGACCCGCCGCGCACAACGAAGACAGCAACGAAGAACCACCATAGGAAACAAAGGGCAACGGCACACCAATCACCGGCAGAATACGAGACACCATACCCATATTGATAATCGCCTGCGAAGTCAGCCACACCATGATGCCGCCCGTCGCCAAACGCACCAGCGAATCGGCGGTGCGCAGCATGATGCGTACCGCACAGTACACCAAACCCACATACAGCAGCAGAACCGCCAACGTACCCAGCAGACCCAGCTCCTCACCAATAATCGCGAAGATGTAGTCGTTATGCGCTTCAGCCAAGTAGTTGTACTTCTGGCGCGATTGGCCCAGGCCAACGCCCAAGAAACCACCGGTCGCCAGAGCCACCTCACCAGAGTTCGCCTGATCACAGTTAGCGTTCGTGCACGAACCCCAGATACCGAAAATACGGGCCACACGGTTGGGGCTAGTCAACACACCCAACGCAGCCAACGCTAAAAATGCGCCGACAATCTGCAACATCGAACGGCGCGAAGCACCAGCCATCCACATCATGCCCAGGAAGATGAAGCCATACACCAGGGCGGTACCCATATCGCCACCGACCATAATCAGCAGAATCAGGGCACCCACACCGTAGATGGAAGGAAAAAGGGCACGCCAGAGGCTCCGCGAAATATCGCCCTGGCGGTTATACACCCACGCCAGCCACATCACAATTGCAAGCTTCGAAAACTCCGAAGGCTGCATCTGCATGGGGCCCAACTTAATCCAGTTACGGTTACCATTCACCTCAACGCCGACAACCACCACCGCCAACTGCAGCACCAAGGCCACAGCCAGCATCGCGTGCACCAAGGCCCGCTTATGGTACCAGCCCACCGGAATATTCGTAATGACAGCCATCGCCACCACGCCGAGCACCAGGAAGAGAATCTGCGAAGACACCTGAGAGAACGGCGACTGCCCCTGCGAAATCATGGTGACGCTTGAAGCCGACAGCACCATGATGCAACCAAAAATCGCCAAGCCCAAGGTCGTCACCAGTAGCATGACCGGCACATCCCACAAATCCGCCGTCTGACCGCGACGATACAGCCGCTTACCGAACGAACGAGCCGGTGCCGTCAACTCCTTCAGGGCAGTCCACGGAGACGAGGCGTGCCCGGTCTGTTCAGAACGGCCAGCCCGCGAAGACGCAGAACGCTTCGAGGATACGCTGGAACTCACATGCCCTCCTAAGGCTTAAAACGCCGTAATCCACAGCGAAGAATCACGGCGGCGATAACACATGGGAAAAGAGGCGGGGGTGGAACCCGAAACGTCCCACCCCCGAGAGCGCGGCTCACACGGCACGGGCCGCGAACGCCGCTACGCGCTAGGGTACCGGCCGGGGCCGAACAAGCTACGATTGAGCCAGCTGATCAGCCACGGCATTAGCAAACGCCTCACCGCGCACCGCATAATTCTTGAACTGGTCCATCGATGCCGCGGCCGGCGCCATCAGCACCGTGTCACCCGGCTGAGCAATCTCAGCAGCCTTCGCCACTGCAGCATTCATAATAGCGATACCGTCCGAGGGATCAGCCACCGAAGCGGTCAGATTATAGGTCGGAACCTGCGGGGCATAGTTAGCCAGGGCCGCCTTGAGGCCCGCAGTATCTGTACCAATAATAAGCACAGCCTTCAGACGCTTAGCATGATCAGCAATCAGCTCGTCGTACTCCACACCCTTCGACAGGCCGCCAGCAATCCACACCAGCGAGGGGTAACCGCTCATCGAGGCATTCGCCGCGTGCGGGTTCGTAGCCTTCGAATCGTTCACCCACATAATGTCGTTGGCGTACCCCACCAGCTGGTTACGATGCGCACCGGTCTTGAAAGAACGCAGACCAGCGCCCACAGCCTTCGGGTCGACATCGGCGGCACGGCACAAAGCAGCCGCAGCCAGGGCGTTCTCAACCGTGTACTGAGCCGGCATCTTGCCCGGTGCAGGAGCCAAATCCTGCACGACGCCCAGCTCGAGTGCCTCATTGTAGCGGTTCTTCAAGAAAGCACGGTCCACGATGATGTCCTCAGCCAAGCCGAGCATCGACACAGCCGGCATCTGAGTGGCGCTGAAACCAATCGCGCGGGCGCCCTCCACCACATCGGCCTCTTCCACCATACGCAGGGTGTCGGCATGGTCAGTATTGAAAATGCAGGCCACCTGAGTGTTCTCGTACACGCGGGCTTTATCAGCCTTGTAACGCTCGAAAGAACCGTGCCAATCCACGTGATCCTCAGCAATGTTCAGCACGACCGAAGCATAGGGCGACAGCGAGAAAGCCCAGTGCAACTGGAAGCTCGACAGCTCCACAGCAAAAAACTCGTAGGGCTCATCATCGGCAATCGCATACACAATCGGCATGCCCACATTACCCACCTGAATGGACTTCTTGCCTGCAGCCTTCAGAATTGAATCCGTCATACCCACAGTCGTGGTCTTACCGTTCGTACCGGTCAAGCACAACCACTTGGGGCTCGGACGGCCAGCGCGGTCATTAAGACGCCACGCCAGCTCCACGTCACCCCACACCTGAATACCACGCTCGTAGGCATCCAGCATCACAGGGTGGTCAGGGCGAATACCCGGAGAGGTGACAACCAGCTCGGGGTCCTCCCCCTCAACCTGCGGCAGGGCGAGCATGTGCTCGGGGCCGAACAGACCACTCACCGGGCCGTACGCACTCCGATAAATTTCAACGCGCTCACGCTTCTCAGGGGCATCTACTCCGTCGATAACCGTGATGCGCGCACCCAGCTGCGCCAGCACATCCACAGCAGCGTCACCACTGGTGCCCATACCCACGACCACAACACGCAGGCCAGCCCACGGGGCATCCCAGCTGGTCAACTGCGCGAGACGCTCATTCTCGTACACCGGATTGACGGCAATCGCCTGAGCATTTGCCTCACGGCGAGCACGCAGTGCTTCCTGTTCCATAGTTGACATTAGTGAATCACTCCAGAAGTCTGAGAGAACCAGTCACCGAAGAAAAGAGCCAAGGCTACCAGCACACACAGGGCGTTAACAACCCACAGGCGGAACACGGAGTTCACCTCACCGCTACTAACGGTACCGTGCGCAAGGCCCTTCTTATCAATTGAGTATTTGCCGTTCAAACCGGTCTTCTCCATGTGGTGGTGGAAAGGGGTCATACGGAAGTAACGATGGGCATGCAGAGGCTTCTCCCCCGCCGCAGCCGACCGCTTGCGGCTGGCCTTGAAGACAAACTTCTGAACGATAACGGAGAAGACCTCCAGCACCGGAATCAGCGCCATAACCAGCAGCAGAAGCTCAGTACGGGTAAACAGGGCGAAAGCAACCATCGCGCCGCCCAGGGCCAGAGAGCCGGAGTCACCCATGAAAATCTGCGCCTTCGAAACGTTCCACCAGAGGAATCCAGCCAAAGAGCCAATCAGGGATGCGGCAATCAGCGCCAGCGAACCCGGGTCGCGCACATCGTAGCAGGCGGCGCCGGCGCCCGCAGTGCAGGCGTGCACGTACTGCCAGATGCTGATAGTCAGGTAGCCCGAGAAAATCGTCATCATCACGCCACCGGCCAGGCCATCCAGACCGTCGGTGAAGTTCACGGCGTTCGTACCCGACAGGGAAATAAGGGTAATCCACACGGCCACCAGAATGGAACCAAACACCGCACCGGCAGCAAAGAGGTCAATCGGCAGGTCGCGCACGAAGGAAATCGCGGTGGATGCGGGACGCGCGCCGGACTCATTCGGGAACTGGAAAGCCAGGAAAGCGAAGGGAACGGTCACCGCAAGCAAACCGATGGTCTTCTGACGCTCGGTCAGGCCCTCGTTGCCCTTGTGGCGGAACTTCATGATATCGTCCGCCGCACCCACGCCGAGCATGCCCAGGGTAAATGCAATGGTCAGCCACGCGGTAGCGCTCGGCAACGGCGAGGTACCGAAGAAAATGGCGCTGATACCCATGGTCAGCAGGTACGCAAGAATCGCCGCCGGGATGAAAATCAGACCGGCCATGGTGGGGGTACCCGCCTTGTACTGGTGGGCGGCGGGGCCCTCATCGCGAATCAGCTGACCGAGCTTGAGGGACTTCATCTTCTTGATGAACACCGGAAGCGCGGTCAGAGAGATAAGGAACCCGAGGATTCCTGCAATCAACACGGTAATCATGAAGCGTTACCCTTCGTTGGTGGTCTGTGCGGTGGTGCTGGACTCGATACCGTCCAGGTGGGCGGCCAGGTGCTCGCTCAGGTCGGTAGCCTCAACAAAGTCGCCTGCAGACAACCAGGTCGGGGCCTCATCTTCGGTGAATCCGAAGCTCTCCTCGGCGAAGGCAATTTCGTCGCCCAGCAGGCCCAGCTTCGCGCCGTTCGAGGACTTGAAGAGCACGATATCGCCGGGACGCAACTCGGCACGCAGAATCTGAGCAGCCTCCTGCGGGGTCTGAACCCAGGTCGCCTCGTTGCCCCAGGAGCCTTCCAGGTGTGCGGCGTTATAAATAGGCTTAGCAATATCGCCAACCGCGATGAGCTTTGAGATGTTCATACGCACCACCAGGCGGCCGAGGTGATCGTGCTCCTGAACGGAAACATCGCCCAGCTCCAGCATGGCACCCAGCACCGCCCAGGTTCGGTGAGGCTTACCGGTAGCCGGATCCACAGCGCGGCCCAGCTGCGCGAGGGTGCGTAGCGCCGCCGCCATAGACTCGGGGTTGGCGTTGTAGGCATCGTTAATGACGGTCACACCGTCGGCGCGGTCGGTGCGGGCCATGCGCCACTTGGAGACCGCCGCCGCGCCGTTGAGCGCGCGAGCAATCTTCTCACCCGCAATACCGCTGTTGTAGGCAACAGCCGCCGCAGCCAGCAGGTTGTATACGTGATGCTCACCAATCAGGCGGGAGGAAATCTCGTGCTCACTACCGTCAGGCAGGCGCAGGGTGAACTCGGGGCAACCGGCATCAGTAGTGTGCAGGTTGAGTGCCGCCACGTAGCGTTCGAAAGGCTGACCGTTCTCTTCGGTCTTCTCCCCCACACCAAAGTAGGTGACGGGCGCGACCGAACGGGAGGCCATGCGTAACACGCGCGGATCATCCGCGTTCAAGGAGAGGGAGCCGCCGGGCTGAACGCCCTCGGCCAGCTCGCCCTTGGTGCGTTCGATATTGTCCACACCACCGAACTCGCCGGCGTGGGCGGTGCCAACCTTCAGGATTGCGCCGTGGTCGGGACGCACAATATTCGCCAGGTACTCAATATTGCCCACATGGTCTGCGCCCATCTCGATGACCAGGTAGCGGGTGGATTCATCCGCACGGAAAACCGTCAGCGGCACGCCCACCTCGCTGTTGTAGGAACCCACCGGAGCAACCGTGGGGCCCTCGGGGGTGAAGATAGCGGCCAGCAGATCCTTCGTGGTGGTCTTACCGGCCGAACCGGTAATACCGATAACCGTCAGCTCGCCCTGTGCGCGCATCTGCTCAATCGCGTAGCGAGCCAGATCGCCCATGGCCAACACCACATCGGGAACGAGGACGCTCGGGTAGGGAACACCCTGCTCATCGACGACTTCGCGCTCGACCAGGGCAAGCGTCGCGCCCTTCCCGAAGGCCACAGGAATAAAGTTGTGGCCATCCGTGACGGCACCGGGCTTCGCCACGAACAGGGTGCCGGGCTCTACCTCACGAGAGTCAGTGGTGGCGAAGGTTGCGTACACCTGCTCCTCACGGCCATCCAGGCCGATTGCGGTGCCGCCGGTCGCCTCCAGAATCTGGGCGGCGCTGAGCTTAATCATTCTCTACCTACCTTCAGCGGTCTCGGTCATCTTGGTGGCCTGCGCAACCCCTGCAGCATCAATCATGCGGCGGTAATCGGGGAGCACCTCGAAGCCATGGGCGTGCAAAGCGCGAGCGGTCTCTACACGGTCGTCCAGGGCGATATCCACGCCGTCGACATCCTGCTCGGTCTCGTGACCGCGGCCGGCAATGAGAATCGCATCGTGCTCGGTAGCCATAGCAATCGCCGCATCGATAGCCGCCGATCGCGGGGAAATATTCAAAATCTGCTGGGCGCGACGGTTCTCCGCCTTCTGCGCACCTTCCTCAACCGCGGCGCGAATCGGGGCGGGCTCTTCGCCGTGCGGGTCATCATCAGTCACGATAACAACATCGGCGTTCTGCGCGGCAATCGCACCCATGATGGGGCGCTTGAGGTGGTCTCGTTCGCCGGTCGCGCCGAACACAATCATGACCTTGCCGTCGCCGGGGCGGTCCATAGCCTCCAGCGCGCGGGTCAGGCCGTCGGGGTTATGCGCGAAGTCCACGATGGCGTGCGGCGCCAGCGAAATCAGCTGCATGCGGCCGGGCACCACGGGAGTGAGCGCCGGACCGGCAGCCAGGGCAGGCAGTAGCAACTCGCGCTCAGCGGCATCAGTATCGAGGTACGCCATGAGGGCAGCCAAGGCTGCATTCGAAACATTGAAATCTGCAGGCAGGCCCGTGTAGCATTCGATACTCTCGCCGGTGCCGTTCTCCAGGTAGAAACGGTGGCCCAGACCCTCTCGCTGCACGCGGACCACAGCCCAATCGCGCTCACCAAACTCTGCGGGGACCTCGGCGAGACCGGCGCCTCGGGCGGTCACCAGGCGGTACACGTGCTCGGCGCCCATCCGCTCGGCGGCGGAGGTGTACATCTTCTCACCCCAGCTATCATCCGCAGTAATGACAGCCAGCTCTGCACGCTCCGGAGTAAACAGCTGAGCCTTCGACTCGAAGTAACGCTCCATCGTGCCGTGCAAGTCCAAGTGGTCCTGGGTCAGGTTCGTGAAGCCAGCAACCGCATACTTCACGCCGTCCACACGGTGGTAATCAATCGCGTGCGAGGACACCTCCATTGCGGCGCAACGCACCTGATGCTGACCCATAATCGTCAGCAGAGAATGCACGTGAGGAGACTCCGGGGTGGTCATCTTCGAAGGAACCGACACACCATCAATCAGAATCTGAATAGTGCCAATCAGACCGGTTTTCACACCCAGGCCGGTGCGGAACACCGACTCCAGCATGTAGGTGGAGGTGGTCTTACCGTTCGTACCGGTCACCGCATAGCGGTGGGTGGCGGGGAACGAAGCCGAACCATAAATCAGCGCAGCCAACGGACCAACGTACTCGCGCAGGTTCTCAGTCACCAGGACAGGCACCGGCGCCTCACCCAGCAGTTGCGCACCGGCAGCATCCGTCAAAATAGCGGAAGCACCCAGCTTCAACGCGGCCTCAGCAAACTGCGCACCGTGCACCTTCGCACCGGGCAGAGCCACGTACAGGTCCTGGGGGCGAACGCCTCGGGAATCCATGCTGATACCGGTGACCTCAACGGCATCAGCGGATTCAGAACCCTGAACACCCTTAGCCGGCTGGGCACTCACCTGAGCGCCCAAGCCCTGCAGATGTTCGCGAAGGTGCGCCAAACTCACCGGGCGCACAGAATTCGGGCGCAGAGTCTGAGCGTCGCCGCCCAGCAGGTTCTGGCCGGGTGCGTGAGATGCGGTATCCATCGTCCTTCTTTCCTCCCCGCTGTCCAAAGCGGTGAGCTCTGTATGGTCAATGCGCTCAAGGCACACAGGGTCATTCAATATTCTACGGGCTTTAGGCTTCGACAGGTGTTCAGTATCGGAGCTTCTTCATCACGAATCAGCTACCGGGTACCTCTCCCCCATCTACCTTTAGCTCGTCTTATTGGGGCTATCCTCAGCGAAAATCGGAATCAACTCCGGTTCACCGGTAGAACGCGGCACATTATAGGTGTGCAGGGTCTTCTCCATAATCTTGGAGAACTCAGCCGTCGTACCGTTTACACCCACGCTACCCTCGGGACGCTGCATGGTCACGGCGACCAGGAAACGCGGATCCTCGATGGGTGCCAGACCGATAAACGAGGTCGTGTTACCGTCGTAGCCGCCCTTCTCGCTGGGCGTCTCAGCCGTACCGGTCTTGCCACCCACCCGGTAGCCGGTGACCTTCGCGGTGCGGGCGTGGCCCTGATCCACCATGTTCTCCATCAGCACGCGGCAGGAGGAGGCGGTCTCCTCGCTCACCATGCGCACGCCAGCCTCCACGGGGCGCTTGTGCTCGGTGCCGTCCGCGTCAATGATCGCGTCCACAATGCGCGGCTTGAGTCGCACGCCCTTATTACCCAGCGCCTGGAAAATCATGGCGGTCTGCAGCGGAGTCTGCGCCACACCCTGACCGAAGAGCACAGTGTACTGCTGACGGCCATCCCAATCGCGCCAATCAGCGATTATGCCCTGCTCCTCACCGGTCAGCTCAATGCCGGTAAACTCGCCGACGCCGTACTTCTTCAACCAGTTGTAGCGCTCTTCCTTGCTGAGCTTCTGAGCGATCAGCACCACACCGGTGTTCATCGAGTCAGTAATAATGCCCGAGAAAGTACGCTTCTGCGCCCCGTGCTCAAACGCATCCTTGAAAGTCTGGCCGTCAATCGTGAGGGTCGCGGGCACATCATACACGCTAGTCGGAGTCGTCAGGCCCTGCTCAATCAGCGCCGAAGCAGTCAGCATCTTCTCGGGCGAACCGGGCTCCACGTTCTGCGAAATAGCGCGTGGGGTCATATCCGCGGCGTCCTCGATGGTCTTCGCGCCGGGGTCCATGGTCGAGGAATCCGCCAGCGCCAGCAGGGAGCCGTCCCGCACATCCATAACGATGGCGGTACACCACTCAGCCTTCAGCTCCTCAGCGCGGGCGCGCACAACCTGCTGGGCGAAGTACTGGATGTCTCGGTTAATGGTCAGACGCACGTTCTTACCGTCCACCGCCAGGCGCTGCTCCTCCTTGGCCACGGGGATGCGCACACCGTCCGCGCTGATCTCGTAGGTGCGCTCGCCGGGGGTTCCGGCCAGCTCCTTTTCGAAGACACGCTCAATGCCCACGGAGTAGTTACGGGACACCGTACCGCCCGTACCGTTGCCGTCTGCCTCTTCAACAATGTTGTACTTACCGACCACGGAACCGCCCACACTACCGTTGGGGTACAGGCGCTGCGAGAAGGCCTCGCCGTAGATGAAGGGCGCGCCAAGGTCGTCAATCTTGTGGAAAATCTCGGGAGAAACGTCGGTCTTGATGACCGAGTACTTGGAGGTGCCGTCCAGCTTGGACTTGATGAACTCGTCGGTAATGCCCGGGTCAACGGTCTTGAGAATATCGACCATCTCGTACACCAGCTGGTTGGGGGTGACCTCAATCTTCTGGGTGCGGTCCTCGTTGTAACGCTTGAAGGTCGCCACAGCGCTCTGATCTGCGGTCAGGTTATAACGCTGCACGGTACGCGCCATAACGTTACCGTTGATATCGAGAATCTGGCCACGCACAGCAGGTAGCACCTGCGAGCGCAGACGCTTCTGACGGGACGCATTCGCCACTGCACCTGGGTCAAAGCCCTGGCGGATAAACAGGTTCGCACCGATGACGCCCAGAGCGCAGGTGGCTGCGGCGCCTGCGACGAAGCCACGGCGGGTCAGATCCGGCTGACCGGTTGCCGGTTCGTTCGCGTGATGGCGCGCGTCGAAGCTCATTCGGGGGTATCCTTTCGCGGTTCTCGTGCTGTGTGGGGTGTGTCGACTAAGGGTTGGGGCTAACGGGTAGTTTGGCCGTTCTGCGCGGCGCCGTTATTCGAAGCGCCATTGTTTGTGTGAGTAGCGTTCGCGCCGCTCGCAACGGCTGAGGCGCTCGGCTGGGCAGACTGCGCCGCACCGTTGTTCGTAGTAGCGTTGTTCGCGGCGTTATTGGCCGCGGCGGGGCTAGCCGTTGCGCTCGCCGAGGCGCTCGCGGCCGCGCTTGCGTGACGTTGCTGGGTGGTCTTATCCGCATCCACCACGCTCTTGGCGTAGCTTTCCTCGGAGCCTGCGGCCGGGGGCGCAACCAGGTTTTGTTCCTTGGTCGCGGCCTTGCCGGTGGGGCTGGCCACGGGCGCGGGGGTTCCCTCAATCTTGGAGGTCTGCAGGTTCAGGGTGGCCTGCGAGGAGCTGGCGAACATGCCCAGGGCGCTCGCGCGCACCGCTAGGTCCTGGGGCGCTTCCTTGAAACCGATCTCCTGCTGCAGGGCCTGGTTCTCCTGCACGAGACGCTGTTCCTGCGCGCGCAGGTCCACCATGTCGTACTGTCGGGTCACGATTAGCACGTTGAGCAGCAGGATAAAAATCAGGGTCAGCGGGATAGCGGCAAAAACGGCCAGCATGGTCGGCGGGCTCAATCGGCGGGCGCGGCGGGTCACCGCGGACAGCGGCGTGCGTCGGGTGACGACCTCTTCCTCGCGCGGTTCCTCGGTTCGGGCCGCGGCACGTACCGGTCCGGGAACGTAGCCCGCGGTGCGCTTACCCCCGTGGGAGGCGGCGGTGCTTGCCGGGCGAACCACGGGCTGAGAAGCGGTAACCGGATCCACCCGCGCGCTACGGGTACGGCCGGAATGTACACCCTTGGAGGTGCGGGTCACGCCCGCGCTGTGCGAGGCGTTCGAGGAGCCCAGGCTCGAGCTCAGAGCGCCGGATGCACCCGCCGAGGGGCGCGAAGAACCGGCGCGTCGAGTCCGCGGGGTACCCTGGGCGCGGGTGGGGCGCTGGGATGCGTGCTGGGTGCTCATTCGCTCTCTAATCTTCGTCTTAGGTGGTTACTAGCGTCTGTCGCCTGCGGGCGAGCAAATCGCTACTGGGAGGGGATTCGAATCTTCTCGGCGGCGCGCAACTTGGCGCTGGCGGCGCGCGAATTCTGCGCGATCTCTTCCTCGGTGGGCGGCTCCGCGCCGCGGGTAATAATCTTGATCGTGGGCTTGTGCTCCTCGAGTTCCACAGGGAATCCCTTCGGCGCCTTGGAGGTCGCCTCGGCTGTGAGGGCGCGCTTCACGATTTTGTCTTCCAGGCTGTGGTAGCTCATCGCAACGAATCGGCCGCCCAGGTTCAGCGCATCCAGGGCCGCGGGAACGGCCCGTTCGAGCGCCTCCAGCTCGTGGTTGACCTCGATGCGTAGCGCCTGGAAGGTGCGCTTGGCGGGGTGGCCGCCGGTACGCTGGGCCGCAACGGGAACCGCCTTCTGAATAATGCGCACGAGCTCGCCGGTAGTCTCCAGGGGCGCGTTGGCGCGGGCAGTGCAGATGGCGCGGGCGATGCGCGAGGCGAACTTCTCCTCGCCCCAATTGCGGATAATGCGGCGCAGCTGGTCCTCACTGTACTCGTTGACCACGATGCGCGCGGTGAGCTCGTCCTCGGAGTTCATGCGCATGTCCAGGGGCGCGTCGTAGGAGTACGCGAAGCCACGGGCGCGTTCGTCTAGCTGCATGGAGGAGACGCCAAGGTCCAGCAGGACGCCGTCAATTCCCTGCACCTCGGCGGTTTCCATGGCGCGGTCGATTTCGTCGTAGACCGCGTGTACAGGCACAAAACGCTCGCCGAAGCGTGCCAGACGCTCCCCCGCGATGGAGTGGGCCTGCAAGTCTCGGTCAATACCGATGAGCACCAGGTCCTCGAACCGCTCCAGTAACGCCTCGGAGTGGCCACCCATGCCCAGGGTTCCGTCAATCACGTAGGCAGTTCCACGTTCCTCCACAGCACGCTCAATGCCGGGCGCCAGCAGGTTAATGCAACGGTCCAGCATGACGGGTACGTGGCGTTCGCTGGCATCGCGCTCGGAGAGGTTGTCGATGGAGGCGCCGGTGACCTTCACCGAGGAGCCGGAAGTGCCGGCTTCGGGGGCGCGTTCTACGCTCATGAGTGCTCCTGTGTGAGGTAATCCTGCGGGGTAGTGAGTGGTGTATCGATAAGGTTATGGGGGCAGACCGTGCGTCGGGTCTGCACTGGCTTGTTAGCCCGGCCGATTCAGCGTTCCTGCCGATTCGACGGGTTCGCCGAGCCGTTAGAGCAGAGGACTGAAGGGGTCTTCGTCCAAAGCCGCAAACTCGGCCTCCGTGCGAGCCAGGTACTCCTCCCAGGCGGAAGCGTCCCAGATTTCCGCACGGGTTCCGGATCCGATGACCACGAGCTGGTCGCCAAGCCCGGCGTACTGCCGCAGAATCGGAGGGATGGTGATGCGCCCCTGTTTATCGGGTAGTTCGTCCGAGGCTCCCGAGAGGAATACTCGCAGGAAGTCGCGGGCGGCTCGACCCGGCAGGGGTGCGCTGCGCATCCGCTCGTGGATGCGCTCGAATTCCGCGGCGGGGAAAACGTACAGGCATCGTTCCTGACCACGGGTCAGAACGAGGCCTGCTGAGAGCTCCTCACGGAATTTGGCGGGGAGGATGATGCGCCCTTTGGCGTCCATCCGTGGCGAATAGGTTCCAAGGAACATTCGCGTCACCTCCCCCGTGTGTGCCTGACGCTGAGCTCGTCGTGCGCCCTCATTTTTTATCGCAAGCTTTTCGACGGCGCATGCAGAACGGACAAAAAGAAGGCGATGTGAGCCCTACGCCACAGTGAGAACAGGGGTGGGGCACAGTCAAGGACTGAAGCTTCAGCTTTCCCCTCCACTTTACCCCACTTTCCACCACCTCCCCCACCCCGAGGAAGGTCTTTTAGGGTTTTTATTCCTTCTTTTGCATTTTTTATCTTGGCGCACAGCTTCTTCACAGGTTAAGACCATTCAGAGGCAGATCTCGGCGACATAGCAGCAGGGTGACACAAGGCACACGCAAAAAAGTTAGCGCTTATTCCGGACGGGCTATATACCCCCTCGCCCAGGGCAACCGGCTCGCCGTGCACTGAAGGGCAGAAAGCAAAATCCATCCCCGAGCTATAAAGGGCCACTCAGAAAAGCACTGGGCGCGAAAAAGCGGAGGCAAGACACTATGTCTCGCCTCCGCTGTGAAAAGTTGTTATGGGTTTCGGCTCAAAACCTTCAGTCCAGCATTTTTACCTCAACCGCTCCAGTCCGGGACCTGCTATCCCAGGCCTTCATCGGGTTTTAATTCTGACCATTATTGCGCTCGTCCCAGCGCTCCTCCAGGCGGTTCATGAAGGCCGAACGTTCCTTCTGCTCGCGCGAGCGGGCGCGAGCGGCACCACTGGCTTTGCCTCCCAGGAAGGAATCCACGGGGGTCTTCTTACTGGTGCTGGCGAAGTACACACCGAAAGCCGCAAAGAGGAAGCCAAGCACACCCAGCCAAATGAGGTGAGAGGCCACAGCACCGATAATGATGCCCAGGCCGATGAGCACACAGAGAATGCCAAGCGCCAGCTGTCGAGCGCTAAACACGGGGGCAGTGTTGCCAGTGGAAGACATGGACGAGGCAAAGTTCGGGTCCTCATTACTCATGAGTTCTTCGAGCTGCTCAAGAACTTTCTGTTCACGCTCGGACAGTGCCATCATGTTCTCCTTTGTCTTTCTGACAACGCATTCGCGCCGGTATCCACGGCAGGCTGAAACGCATCCCGCGGCGTGCACGCGTTCTTTGGTTCCATCCTACCGCGCAAGGGGCTAGCAACGCACTATTTTTAGCCTCTCAGCTACTTATTTTACGAACCGTTTTACGGACCATTTCGACGCATGGATGCGATGGTGTCGAGGAGCTCACCCAGCACTCGCTTCATTCGCCCTCCGCCACAGCGAGAGGAACAGTCCCCGTCCTTCTACTCGTCGCGCAACTCTTCCACAGACTCTTCCGCAGAGTCCCTCTCGACCCCTCTCAGCCGGTCGTCAGCTCTCCGATCGGGCAGCGCAACCCCCGAGGCCGGCTTGATGCTCTCGGCCGAATACTTCCGCTGGATTGCATCCATGACGTGCTCGACCTCAGACCAGCGGTCAGCCTTCACCAGCACCGCCTCGGTGGCCTCCGGTGCAGACTTTGACGAACGAGATTTCGAGCTCCCGAGGCTCGCCGCGCCAGCGCTTCCACTCCCCCGGCCTCGAGACCCCCGCCCGACGGGCTTGTATTCGATGGACTCGAAGAGAGCCTGCTGCACCCCATCCTCGGCGCGGGCCAGCTTCTCGGCCCGCACGCCAATCAGCCGGATGGGGCGCGGCGCTTCCGCCCCGGTCAGAATCCCGTCGGCCCGCAGTGCCTCCAGCGCCAGCTCGGCGATGCGCATCCCCGAATCCAGCGGCGAACTGAGGGGCACAGATCGAGTGTGGGTCTCAAAATCCGTATAGCGGATTTTCAGGCTCAGCCGACCCGCGAGGCGACCGGACTCGCGCAGACGCCGCCCCAGCTTGAGGCTCAGCTCGCGCACAATCCCGCTAATGACAGCGGCCTCGGCGGTATCTTCAGAGAAGGTATGCTCGCCGCCCATACTCTTCTCATCACGTTCGGTCAAAACGGGCCGGTCATCAATACCCCTCGCAACGGCCCAGAGGTATTCCCCGTGGGAGGTGCCGAAGCGATCCCGGAGCCAGTCGATGCTCATGGAACGCAATTGCGCAATGGTCTGAATTCCGTAGCTCGCCAAAAGCTTCGTGCTTTTCGAACCCACGCCCCACAGAGCCGAGACCGGGCGAGGGTCCAGGAACTCCTGTACGCGGCCGGGCGGCACGACCCATAGGCCATTGGGCTTACTGCCGGTCGAGGCCATCTTAGCCAGAAGTTTATTGGGAGCCACCCCCGCCGAGGAAGGTAGCGAGAGCTCCCGGGTGATGCGTTCACGCGCCCGTTGCGCCAATTGCACGGGATCCTGCCCATGCCGGTAGGCACCTGTCAGATCGACGAAGGCCTCATCCACGCTCACCTGCTCCACCAGCGGACTGAGGTCGCGCAAAATACCCATGACGGCCCGGGAATAGTACCGGTAATCCGCTCGTAGGGGAAGAATCGTAGCGTGCGGAACCTCGGAGAGGGCACAGCTGAGGGGCATACCCGAATGGACCCCGTGGGCACGTGCTTCATAAGAGGCCGAACACACCACCGATCGAGGACCCGTCGGCGCAACGATGATGGGTTTACCCCGAAGCGAGGGGTTCTCGAGGAGCTCGACGTTAACGAAGAAGGCATCCATATCAAGATGCATGATGACGCGTGCGTTATCGCGGCCCGGTTTGTTCACTTCTCCCCCTCCCTTCAACAGTGTTCACCACACACCCCAAATATAGCACACATATACGAATTAAACCCTAAATACTCGTAAACATATTCGCAAATACCCCGTGTGACGTGTTTCTCCACTAAGCTAGAGGGGTGCACACCGCACTCATGCCCGTCATCCCCACATACACCGAGGATAGTATGATGACTCCTTCTCCCGCCGGAGGCTCCGCAGAGCTGCCCGCAGGCATCGCCGAGGCTCTCGAACGCGAGCAGAGCGCCTACCTGAACGCCTTCAACACCCTGATGGTCGAGTTCTTTGCCGCGCAGCGCGAACTATTGGAAGGCATCTCCCCCGAAACCCTGCCCCTGCTGGAGGCCATCGAGTCCCTCTCCATCGGTGGCAAGCGTCTGCGCGCGCTACTGAGCTACTGGGGTTGGCGCGGTGCGGGGGGCGCACCCGTCACCGAGCAACGCGGCTCCTGGTCCATCGTGAAGGCCGGCATGGCGGTGGAGCTATTCCAGACCTCCGCGCTCATTCACGACGACATCATCGACCGCTCCGACACCCGCCGCGGCACACTCTCCGTGCACAAGCGTTTCGAGGCCGCGCACGAGCAGAATAACTGGCGCGGCGACGCCTTCAACTACGGCCTGACCGGCGGCATCCTGGCCGGCGACCTGACCCTCGCATGGTCCGCGGAGGTCTTCGCTTCCCTAGGTGAGGGCGCAATATACGGTTCCCCGGCACGCACCATTTTCGACCGGATGCGTTCTGAGGTTCTGGCTGGGCAGTACCTGGACGTCTACTCCGAGGTGCTCGACACCGAGGACGCCGATTCGGCCCTGCATCGAGCGCTCAACGTGATTCGTTTCAAGTCCGCCAAGTACTCGTGCGAGCACCCCTTCACGATTGGCGGGGCCCTGGCTCTACAGGCTCGGGCCTTGGAGAGCGGGGCTGGCGCAATCAGCGAGCAGCATCCGGTGCTAGCTGGCTACCGTGCCTTCGGCCTGCCGCTCGGTGAGGGTTTCCAGTTGCGCGACGACGAGCTGGGCGTATTCGGTCAACCCGAGGTGACCGGCAAGCCCGCCGGTGACGATTTGCGCGAGGGTAAACGCACCGCCCTGGTGGCGCTGACCTCCGCGGCCCTCAGCGAGCAGGAGGCGGCGCTCCTGCACGACGGCCTGGGCAACCCCAACCTGAGCGATGAGCAGGTGGAGCGCATCCGCGAGCTCATGGTATCGTCGGGCGCTTTCGCCGAGCATGAGCGGCTCATTGAAGACAAGTCTCGTGCGGTCTTTGAGGCTCTGGATGCGCTGGAGCTCGACGAGCTCGTGCGCGCAGCGTTGAGTGATATCGTGGACCGCGCGCTGCGCCGCAAGTCCTAAACGGGCAGTCTTTAGCACCGCACGCCCTTCGCCCTGAAGTGCTCAGAAAGCAGTGAGGTACCTGGCGAAGAGGCCGTTAAACAAACAACAGCGGATGGGGTAGCATTCACGCTACCCCATCCGTGTTGTATCAGTTGAGTTCCCGCCGTGCGAAGACCGCCTTGGCCGGGATATTTACCGGCCCCTGTGCCTCCGCGTTGCGTCTCTGCTCTTCGGTGTTACCAGGCCAGGGCCTGGGCGCGGCGGCGAATCTCGGTCTTGCGGCCGTCAATCAGTGCGTCGATCGGGCGGCCGGGCAGGGATTCGTCTTCGGTGTACAGCCAGACGATGGCTTCTTCATCGCTGAAACCGGAGTCCTTCAGCACCACGAGAGTGCCCTTGAGGGATTCCAGTACGCGCGAACCGTTCAGGAACAGCGCGGGAACCTTGCGCACGTTGGTTTCGGGGTCGCGCAGGGCAATGAGCGTACCGTCAGAAATCAGGTTGTGCACGCGGGTCACCTTCAAATCGAGGGCCTGCGCAATATCGGGAATAGTGACCCAATCGCCGACGAGGGCGAAGGTCTGAGCAATGTTTTCGTTAGTCACCTTTTAAGAGTGCCAGAGCCGACTCATATTTACCACTTTTAACCCGCTCACCGGCGCTGAACATCGCAATCTGCGCGACCGGTTGCCTTAGAATCAGCTGGGTATTACCCTCCCGGTGACCTTTTCCCCGCCGCGCGATGGGGCCGAGCGATAAGATAGAGGCCGTATGAATACTCCCCTCCCGCGCCCCCGTTCTTCCGCGCGCACTCACTCATCACCTTCGAATCCTCCATCCTCTTCTACGGTTCCTCCGGCCACCACCGCGCCCGCACAGGGTGCTACGGTCGGCTCTTCGGAGTGGCTGAGTGGCGCCATCATTGAGGGGCACTACCAGGTGGGTTCGCTGATTGGGCGCGGCGGCATGAGCGAGGTCTACTACGCACTGGATTTATGGTCGAACAATCCGGTGGCGCTCAAGATCCTCTCCCCGGCTCTGGCGCAGGACGCCGCCAACCGGCAGAAATTCCACCGCGAGGAACGCTCAATGCGCCAGGTGGGCGGCGGGCATACGGTGGGTGTCATCTCTTCGGGTACCGAGTATGTGGCCGGGCAGATGGTCATGTATATCGTGCTCGAGTACGTGCACGGATGCACGCTCAGCCAGCTATTGCGCACGCGGCGCGCCCTGAGCATGGGTGAGGCGCTGGAGGTTCTGCTGCCGGTGGTGGATGCCCTTTCGGAGGTGCACGCCAACCGCTACCTGCATGGCGATATTAAGCCTGGCAATATTCTGTTGGACGCCAACGGCCAGGTGAAACTGACGGACTTCGGTCTGTCTCGCCGCGATGATCAGGTGGATTCCGGTGCCCCCATGGGCACCCCCGCATACGTGGCTCCGGAGGTGCTGGACCCGCAGGTGAAGGTGGGTGCGCCGGCTGATATTTTTGCGCTCGGCGTCATGATGTACCGTATGCTGGCGGGACGACTGCCTTTTGTGGGTTTGGAGAACGACCAGCAGGTGCTGTACCACAACGCCAATATTGAGATGCCTCCGCTCGGCGATATCGCCCCGGGCATCGACCGCGACATGGCCGGGATTATTGCCTGGTGCACCCGCAAGCAACCGCAGGCCCGCCCCAAGGATGCCACCGAGCTTTTCGCCTCTCTCAAGGAGGTTTCCGAGTCTCTCGGCGAGTCCGAGCTGTCCTGGCGGGCTCCGAGCGTCCCGGAGCCTACCTCAAGTCTGTGGGAGGCGGTGGCCGATATCGCTGAGCGTAGCGGCGCGGGACAGATGGTGCGCAACACCCCCATCAGCGCGTTTAGTGATGCCGGGGACCTGCTCGCCTACGATGTCTATTCCCCGGACAGCCTGCTCATCGGTTCCCAGGATGGGGTTCATCTGGCCGATGTGGACGCGGAGGATTCGGTTCTCAACCCGGAGGGCATTCCTCCGCTCAAGAGTTCGGCCCCCGAGGCCTCGGCTGCCGCTGATGCCGCCGAGTCCAGCGAGTCCGATGATTCGCGGGAGTCAAAGGATCTGAAAAGCTCCGGCACTTCACCCGTTGCATCAGATGCGCCCGCCGGGGGTGCGGCTTCCATGCCGTCCGTCAGCGGTGGAGGTCCCGTCGGCATCGGGCCGCAGACCGAGCAGGAGTTTATCTCGACTTTCGGGGAGTACGCCCCTATCCACGCCGAGCGCGCATTCAACGCCTACCCTGACTACCCCGGAAGCACCGAGAGCCTGGGCGAGGCATATACTGCGGAGGGTTCTCAGCAAGATTCTGGTGGAAGCACCGGCTCTGAGACCTCCAAATTCGCGTTGCGGGAGGCTACCCATCGCGACCGCAGGCTACCGGTGCGGGAGCTCGCCCCTCCCCCCTCGGGCATAGCGATGGGTGTATGGGCGCTACTAGTGATCCTGCTGGGCATGAGCGCCAGCTTCGGCGGGTGGTGGCTTGCTACCTCTATCCTGCAGTCGGAGTGGTGGAAGAACTTCACGAGCTTCTTCGGATTAGGCTATTAGGTCTGGGCTATTAGATGCTCAGCCGCTTGGATTCGCTTGGATTCGCTTGGATTCATCGGAATCCGCCGGGATCTCTATGCCACCGGGTTCAGATTCTCTTCTCGCCCCCCCCCGAGACGAACCAAGCACCCCTCTTTGCCAAGCACCGTCTCCGCCAAACGCCGTCTTCACTAAACAATACGGGCCCGGCCCCTCAACTATTGAGGGGCCGGGCCCGTTAGCGCGTCATGACCGCTTACGCCAAGCAATCACGCGAAAGCCTCGTTAGCCGCGGCTACCGCGGTTCTTGAGGTACTCGGAGACCAGGAACGCAATTTCCAGGGACTGCGAGTGGTTCAGACGCGGGTCACACAGGGACTCGTAGCGGTCAGCCAGTGCTGCCTCGTCGATGGCGTCGGAGCCGCCCAGGCATTCGGTTACGTCGTCGCCGGTCATCTCCACGTGGATGCCGCCGGGGAACGAGCCCAGGGCCTCGTGCACCTCGAAGAAGCCACGAACCTCGTCGAGCACGTCGTCGAAACGGCGGGTCTTGTAACCGGAGGGAACCGAGATGGTGTTGCCGTGCATCGGGTCGGTCACCCACACGACCTTCGCCCCCTCGGCCTGTACGCCCTCGACGATGGAGGGCAGCTTCTCGCGAATGTTCTTCGCGCCCATACGGGTGATGAAGGTCAGGCGGCCGGGCTCGCGGTTCGGGTCGAGCTTATCAATCAGGGCGAGGGCATCCTCTGCGGTGGTGCTCGGTCCGAGCTTCACGCCAATCGGGTTGCGCACCTTGGCTAGGAAGTCCACGTGGGCGTCATCGACACCGCGGGTGCGCTCGCCAATCCACAGGAAGTGCGCGGAGGTGTCGTAAGGCAAGTGAGTACGTGAGTCGATGCGGGTGAGGGCACGCTCATAGTCCAGAACCAGCGCCTCATGGCCGACGTACATGTCGGTGGTCTTGAGGGCTTCGAAGTTCACGCCGCAGGCTTCCATGAACTTGAGGGCGCGGCCAATTTCGCTAGCGGTCTTTTCGTAGCGTTCGTGGGCGGGGTTGGAGGTGAAGCCACGGTTCCACTGGTGCACTGCGCGCAGGTCGGCGAAGCCGCCCTTGGTGAAGGCACGCACCAGGTTCAGGGTGGATGCGCTGGTGTGGTAACCACGCAGCATACGCTTGGGGTCGTGCACGCGAGCTTCGGGGGTGAAGTCGAAACCGTTGACGGTCTCACCGCGGAAGGAAGGCAGGGTGACGTCACCGCGGGTTTCCGTGTCGGAAGAGCGCGGCTTGGAGAACTGGCCAGCCATGCGCCCCATCTTCACCACGGGCATGGAGGCGCCGTAGGTAAGCACCGCGGACATCTGCAGGATAGTCTTGACACGGCCAGAAATCTTATCCGCAGTTGCGCCCGCAAAGGTTTCTGCACAGTCGCCGCCCTGCAGCAGGAATGCACGACCTTCAGCCACCTCGCCGAGCGCCTGGCGCATGGCGTCAACCTCACCGGCAAAGACAAGCGGCGGAACCGAGTTCAGCTCTGCGATGGTGCTAGCGAAGTCTTCGTGCTCGCTCCAGGTGGGCTGCTGGTCAATGTGTAGCTCACGCCAATTGTCCAGACCGTGGTTGTTGGTCTGCGCGATGTTGAGGTTCTGGGTGCTCATCATTCACTCCGTCGGGATGGTCTTGTGCGGCATCTTTTCGGCCCCGCGCGGGCAGGGGAAGAGATGGAACCATTGTACTCTTGCGGTGTTTAAGAACGTCCCGGGCAGGGGCTTCATCTCAGGATTCAGATAGCCCCTAGCCGGGCTGGATGACGTAGTCATCCCGCCTATCTAGGCTTTTTAGCGCTTCTCGTTCTGCAGGCGCGCTACGGCCTCGTCGGCGCTCAGGTGCTCGTCGGCCATGAGCTTCTTGACACGATCCGCGTAGACGTCGACGTACTCCTGCCCGCTCAGAGCGCGAATTGCTGTGCCGATGGTATCGGCGACCTCACGCTGGGAACGGTAGCTAATCTCAACATCGGCGGTGTACTCCTCGAAGGTGAGGGGCTTACCGATGACGGTGCGCACGTGAATCAGTTCACCCTCGTGGCGCAGGTGGATGCGATTCGTACCGGAGGGCTGAATCAGGTCTGTGCCAATCTGGCCAACAGGGACGACGGGGACCCGTGACTCAAGGGCCAGGCGGGCCACACCCACTTTGGGGCGGTAGCCGCGGCCGTCGGGGCTACGCGTACCCTCGGGGTAAATGCCGATGATGCCGCCCTCGGCAAGCACCCGCGCGCCGGCGTTGAGGGATTCCTGGCTCTTTCGGCCGCCGGAGCGGTCCATGGGTAGCTGCCCCACGCCGCGGAAGAAGGCCGCCATGGCACGTCCCTTGAGTCCCGGAGTCGTAAAGTAGTCGCTCTTGGCAAGGAAATTCACGGTGCGCGGCAGGGCGAGCGGAATGAAAATGGAATCGCAGAAAGCCAAGTGGTTGCTGGCAACGATGAAGGGGCCTTCGGGCAGGTTCTCTAGCCCCACCACCTCGTGGTGGTACAGGCCCGTCAGCAGGGGTGAGCCAAGGATCTTGAGGCTTCGGTACAGGGCGGTGGTCGGCATGGGGATCTCCTCTCTGAATATTCCCGGCTCAATTCTAGCCTGTCCGTACGGTTCTCTCCGACCCCCATCAAAATCTGTGCTCGCATCATGAAGAATACACAGCGCGGGTTGGCTATACACTCAATCCGCTGCCGGCACTCCCTCTGCAGGTTTACCTCACAGGTGCTATCGAGACGGGCGCGGTATTCTAAGGCCGAGAGGCAACGGGCGCCTCTCCCCCGCCGGTCAATATCCCGCGACACCAGCATCGTTCTAGGAGGGCCATGAGTATTTTTGATAGCTCGTTGGAGCCAATCAAGCGTATGCGGCGCAAGGCTCGCGAGCGCCGCCTCCTGGCTACCCGGGAGGTACGGGAGATGCTGGAGCGCCGTTTTGGGCGCGACCCCAATGTCTTCGACCATTCCCCACTGTCTTTCCGGCCGGAGGTCCAGGGTGCCGAGGCTTCCCGTGCGGCTGAGGGGTTAAATTCCGGTGTGGGTGTCCTCATCGTGCACGGTTTCACCGGTTCCCCGCACAGCATGCGCCCTGTTGCCGAGCATTTTGCGGCGTTGGGTTACCCTGTTGAGATGCCTCTGCTCGCTGGGCACGGTACCCGCTGGTTGGACATGCGCCTCACGACTTACCGCGACTGGCTAAACTCGGTTGAGTCGGCTTATCTCCGTCTCGCCGGTGAGGGCCTTCAGGTTGTTGTCATTGGCCTGTCGATGGGTGGCACGCTGGCCGTGAATCTCTCCGCGCGTCTGCCGGTGCTCGGCACCGCGATTATTAACCCCTATGTGGTGGATGTGAACCCACTGATGCGTCACGCCGGAGTTGTCTCGAGGCTTCTGCCAGCGCTCAAATCTGTAGGCTCGGACATCGCTATTCCGGGCGTGAGTGAGGGTGCGTACCGGTTGACGCCCACCGCCTCGGTGTATCAGTTGCACCTGCTGGGGGCTGAAACCCGCGAGCTGCTACCGCGTCTGAAGGCACCGGTGTTGTACCTTCGTTCGTTGGGCGATCACACTGTGTCGGATAGCTCCCATAAATATTTTCTCGAACATTGTTCAGCTCCTGTAGAATTTAGATGGTTAACCCGTAGCTACCATGTGGCAACACTCGACTATGACGCCGAGTATGTACTCACCTCGCTCCAGGATTTCGTCACTGCAATAACCCACGACCTTCCCCCTGCTCCCACAGATTGCATCACCCCGTAGGCGCAGGCACCGTATTCCATTCCGCGACTCCCATCGAGCCGCATCGGGGCGTACCCCGTGCAGAGGTCGCCCCAACCGAAAGGCCCATTATGAAAGTCTTTTCTTCTCCCGCAGAGGTCATTGTCGACCCCTCGCTGAACCTGACAAGCATTGTTGAGCGCCACCGAGCCGATAGCTCCAACCCGGTGCTGTACCGCCGACAGATGTCTCCGGGTAACTGGCAGCCGGTGCGTGCCCAGCAGTTCCACCAGATGGTGACCGACCTGGCGAAGGGCATGATTGCTGCGGGTATCCGTCCGGGTGACCGTGTGGGCATTATGAGCCGCACCCGCTTCGAGTGGACCGTCATTGACTTCGCAATCTGGTACGCAGGCGCTATCTCTGTGCCGGTGTACGAGACGAACGCCCCCGCGCAGGCGGCATGGGCGCTCGCCCACTCTGAAGCCACCGCCGTCTTCGTTGAGGATGAGAAGCTCCTAGGCCGCATCGCAGAGGCTGAGGAGTTCGCCTCAACGACCGAAGAGCCCATGCAGTTGAAGTACCGCTGGGTCATTGAGAACGGCGACCTCGATACCCTGAGCGCTCGCGCATCCGAGGTGAGCGATAAGCATCTGGAGCAGGTACGTTCCGCAGCCGGATGCGACGACCTCGCCACCATTGTGTACACCTCCGGTACAACCGGTCGCCCCAAGGGTTGCGCGCTGACTCACGGCCATTTCCTGAACCTGAGCGTCAATACCAAGATGGTCGAGCCTGAGATTGCGAACCCCCGCAACTCCTCCATTCTTTTCTTGCCGTTGGCACACGTTCTGGCGCGTCTGATTCAGGTGCTGGCACTGGATGCTGGCCTAGTCATCGGCCACTCCCCCAACATCAAGAACCTGGCGTCTGACCTGGATAGTTTCAAGCCGACCATGCTGCTGGTGGTGCCCCGCGTCTTTGAGAAGGTGTACGAGGGCGCTATGGCAAAGGCTGCTAAGGGCGGTAAGTTCAATAAGGCTCTCTTCGAGCGTTCCACCGATATTGCGGTGCGCTGGTCGCAGGCGAAGATTGAGGGCCATGTGCCCGTCAAGCTGGCAGCACAGTACGCCCTGTACGACCGCCTCGTGTACTCCAAGTTGCGCGCAGCCCTGGGCGGGCAGCTACGCTACGCTGTCTCCGGAGGCGGTCCGCTGGGCGAGCGCCTCGCGCACTTCTTCCACGCGGTGGGTGTGCAGGTCATCGAGGGCTACGGTCTGACCGAGACCTGCGCCCCGATTGCGGTTGGCCGCATCAACCCGTACCAGATCGGTATGCTTGGTCCGCTCATCCCCGGTTCCGAAGGCTACATTGCTGAGGACGGCGAGCTTCTGGTTCGTGGCGTGGGCGTGATTAGTAGCTACTACAAGAACCCTGAAGAGGATGCCCAGGCATTCACCGAGGACGGTTGGTTCCGGACCGGTGACCTGGCCGAGTTTGACGAGGCCGGGTTGCTGAAGATTGTGGGACGCAAGAAGGAAATCATCGTCACTGCCGGCGGTAAGAACGTTATTCCGGGCATCGCGGAGAATCATCTGCGCACTTCTCCTCTGGTGTCTCAGGCCATGCTGGTGGGTGATGAGAAGCCCTTCATCGCGGCCCTCGTGACCTTGGATCCTGATACCCTGCCCGAGCAGCTTGAGCACCTGGGCTTGCCGCGTTCGCTCTCTATCCCGGAGGCGGCCGTGCACCCGGCGGTACGCGCCGCGGTGCAGCGGATTGTGGATGAGGCAAACCAGCTGGTCTCGCGCGCCGAGGGTATCCGGGAGTTCCGCATCATGAACCGCGATCTGACCGAGGAGGACGGCTATCTGACCCCCTCGCACAAGATTCGCCGTGCGAAGGTGCTGCAGGATTTCTCCTCCTATGTGGACGAAATGTACGGCCGGGTCACCGCCACCACGTCGGATTCGCTGTCCCGTCTGCAGGATTACGCCGCCGAGCAGACGGAGCGGTTTGTGGAGTTGCGTGATCAAGCGGCCGAGCGCCTGGCCGAGTACGCCGATCAGCAGGCTGAGCGTCTGGCGGAGTTCCGTGACCAGGCGGCTGAGAAGTTTGAGGAGCTGCGTGAGCAGGCGGTGGAACGTCTGCAGAAGCCGCAGGATGAGAAGGCTGAGGCTAAGGAAGACGCCGAGCAATCTGAGAAGGCTAACGACGGTTCCGAGCATGAGGCTACCCCGGCTAAGGGTGTAGATGCTAAGAAGGCAGATGCTCAGCGTTCGGAAGGCGAAGGCTCCTAGTCGTCACTATCTGGTCATAAATATGTGAGGAGGGGGTCGTACCGCTTAGGTACAACCCCCTCCTCTATGTTTGCCTCAACACTCAGAGCCTGAGCGCTTGAGCGTTACTCTGTGAGCCGAGCCGGTCGGCGTTAGTTGACGGGCTCGTCGAACTCCAGACCGAGCAGGGCGTTTTCCACGATTTCGGTTAGGGCCGGGTGAATCCAGTACTGGCCGCGTGCGAGGGTGCGCGCATCCATGCCGAAGCTCATTGCCTGTAGCAGCGGCTGGATGAGCACGGAGGACTCTTCACCCACCAGGTGCGCACCGAGCAGTTCACCGTTGTCCTTGCGGGCAATCAGCTTACACAGACCAATCTTGTCTTCCATTGCCCAGCCGTAGGCGGTGTCGCCGAAGTTCTGTGCCTTGACGGTAATCTCGAATCCTTCGCGGGTGGCGGCCTCGCGAGCCTGTTCCTCGGTCATACCAACAAAGGCAATCTGCGGGTTGCTGAAGATGGCACCCGGCACGTAGCGGTGGTCGCTCGCGCGCAGGTCCTCGGGGTGGCTGAGGTTGTACTGCACGACGCGTGCCTCGTGGTTGGCCACGTGCTTGAGCTGGTAGCGGCTGGACACGTCGCCGAGGGCGTAGACGCCGGGTACGGGCGCGCCGTTGTATAGCACACGCTGGTACTTGTCGACGCTGAGCTGGCCGCCATCCTGCACATCGAAGTAGTTCTTTGCGTTGAGCGTGTCGGTGTTGGGGCGGCGACCGGTTGCCACAAGCACAGCGTCCGCAGGGATTTCGAGCAGTTCTTCATCGTTCTCGGTGGTGCGCTTCGCTACGACGGTTACGCTACCGTCACCGTTCTCACGGATTTCGACGAGGGAGGCTTCCTTAACGATGGTCCATTGCTTGCTTGCGGCTTCCTCAAAGCGTTCCACAACCTCTGCGTCCACACCGCGCAGCAGGCGGGAGGAGCGGTTAATCTGGGTGACTTCAGTACCGAGGGCGGAGAAGACGTGGGAGAACTCGGCCGCAATCACGCCACCGCCGATGACGACCATGCGGGCGGGCAACTCATCCAGACGCATGATGGTGTCATTGGTGTACACCTTATGCGAATCGATGCCGGGCACGGAAGGCAACACGGCGCGAGAGCCAGCGGCAATCACAATCTGTCGACCGTGCAGTCGAGTGCCGTCGGTCAGTTCCAGAGTGTGCGAACCGACAAAGTGCGCGTACTGAGCATAGAAGTCCACGTTGGGCAGGCCGGCACGCCAGTCGCGGCCTCCTTCAGAGATACGGTCGATACGGGAGGCGAAGATACGGTCGCGGATCTCGGACCAGTGCACGGCATCCACGTGCGCGTCGATGCCTAGGCGCTTGACTTCGCGGGTCTTTTCGGCGACGGTGGCCGGGTAGACGAACATCTTGGTGGGAATACAGCCTACGTTCAGGCAGGTTCCGCCGAAGATGCCTCCGTCGACCAGGGCGACCTTTTTATCGTCCCACTCGGGGCCGATGAGGGTGTTGCCCGAGCCGGAACCAATCACGATGAGGTCGTACTGGGCTACCCCGTCGATACGTTCCAGGTGTTCGATGCTCACGATGTTCTTCTCTTTCTCTGTCTTGTCTGCGGCACGACCGCGGCCCCGCGCCGAAGCGCCCGGGGATTCCTGCGAGCGCACGGCTCTTTCACTGCCACTATAACGCGTCGGGGAGCACGGCTATTCCCTCAGAAGCCTGGTAAGAAGCCTGGTACCACACCAACAAACAGGGATACGAAGCGACACCCACACCCCGATTACACAACCCCTCAGCCCTGGGCGGTAGGCCTACAGGTCGGCCATGAGCCCAACCAGCAGGCGGGTAAAGTCCACGGCGGGTTCAACGGATTCCTCATCAGGCCAGAAATGAATCGGATATGCGGCGCCCTGAGCTCGCTGCAGTACGGGGCTTTCTCGCAGGACAGGCTCGGCCACGAGGTCGCCGAAGAGCGAGCGCATCTCGTCGCGGCGGTACTGGTGTTCACTGTCATCCGGGCGCATCTTGTTGATGACGACCCCGGCTCCGTCGATGCTTGTGCCGCTCTCCTGCTGAAAGCGTAGGATGGCGCGCAGGGTGCGTTCTGTACCGGCCACCGAGAAGAGGGAGGGCTCCGCCACGGAGAGAATTCGCTGGCTGGCGGCCCAGCCCATCGAGGAAAGCGTGCCCAGGAAAGGCGGACAGTCAATCAGAATCACGTCGTAGGCGTCCGCCGCGGCATCCACCATGCGCTTGAAGCGGCGGATGAACGGTGCCGCCTCCTGACGGTCCACGAGGGTGGAGCGCGCCGACCCGCGGGCTACTCGTACGCTGCCGGTATCGACGGGGGTGTTCGTTAGCAGGGTCGGTTTACCCACCAGCCTGTTCCAGGCGGATTCTCCGGCTTCATCAGCGAAGGCTCGTTCGTTGGGGCTGGCAATCAGGGAGGCTACATCGGGGATATTCTCGTCGACGGCTAAGCCGGTGCTGGCGTCTCCGTGGGGGTCAAGGTCGATAACAAGTGCGGAAAGGCCGCTGTGTAGCGCCGCCGAGGCGAGTCCCAGGGTGATGGAGGTTTTACCCACGCCGCCCTTGAGACTGCTGATACTAACGATTCGGGACATTGAGAATCCGTGATATGAGTGAGGTGTAATGCTCCTTCATTCTAGCGAATCCCGGTGCTTCTTCCGGACCTGACAGGGGGTAACGTGAGTATTTTCTCAACCTATCCTTGAATATTTGCTCGTTACGTCCGCCCCGTGGTCTCTTTACGTCATTTTGCACCCATTATTTTTGCGTCCATCAGTGTTGCCCCCCCCAGATAGCGTTCTGCCTGCCCGCGCATCGTTGATGCTCGGGCAGGCAGAAGAAAAAGTATGGGGTCTGTGAGGCTGGAACCCCGCAGTGGCGGCCGGCAAGTCAGGCCGGTACTAGGCACTAGGCCTGGGCGCGGCGAGCGCGGCGAGCGGCAAGCTCGTCACCTTCGAAGGATTCATTCATTTCCTCGCCGGGCTGACCGTTAAGGTTCATCTCGATTTCTCGCCACACGCGACCGATGGCGATACCGAAAACACCCTGACCGGCCTGGACCAGGTCAATCACCTCGCTGGGCGAGGTGCACTCGTACACGGTAGTGCCATCACTCATGAGCGTGATATCGGCTAGGTCATCCAGGCCGCGGCTTCGCAGATGCTCAATGGAGAGACGAATCTGCTGTAGGGACACGCCGGTGTCGAGCAGGCGCTTCACAATTTTGAGCACGAGGACGTCTCGGAAGCTGTAGAGGCGCTGGGTTCCGGACCCGGAGGCGCCGCGCACGGTGGGAACCACGAGGTCGGTGCGGGCCCAGTAGTCGAGCTGGCGGTAGGTAATACCGGCAGCCTTGCAGGCGACGGCACCGCGGTAACCGAGATTCTCTTCCACCACAGAGACAGGGTCGGCGAAGAGCACACCCTGTTCACCGCGCGGCGGAGGTGCAGTGGGGAAAAGTGCGTCGAAACCGTCCAGGGGCTGGTCAAAGCCCAGGTATGCCTCGCCAGCGCCTGCGCTCTCGCCGGCCTGTCCGGCGGTCTGGTGCTCCACCATGGCCCCTCCTTTAGTGTCCTCGTCCTGCGGCACTCACAGAATGCCCATTCACGCATCTAGCTAGTTTTCGCTTGATTCCCAGACGCCCCGTGGGCGTGATGGGAGCCGTTAAGCGATATACCGCGCCCCATCAATCGGCGGCCGATATCGCCTCATATACACCGTTCGGTATGGGAACGGGCTGAGGGCCGACAGAGCGACCGGTGCGCGATAGGCGCGGTCTGTCCATTTCATTTTAACCGATACGGAGCCCTACTTAAAATCGAACTCACCGTGAGAGTCGTTCTTTATCCGCTCGGGGCCGCTCAGAACGCAACACCCCATTGCGCTCACAAAACCCACACGCGAGACGTTTGCTAGGGCACCCACGAAGGCGCATCCTCACCGAGGAACAATCCTTCGTTAGGTGCCGTGTTCCCCGATCCCCCGGCGTTATTTTCTGCATTAAATAGCGAATGCGTACCAATCCGCAGATTGGCGCGCATTCGCAACTGAGTTAAGTGAATAGCCTTTGGCAGGCCGGGAGCCCCTTGGCGTAGAAGCTCTTCGTGTTGGACGAAGGGGTAGAAATCCGCGTACGAGAAGCAGCTTCGTCCAAATCTTAGGGGGTTACCGTCCATGTATGAACGGTAACCTCGGGCTTACGCCGCAAGGGCGCATCCCAGGGGGAAGACGGATTGCACCGCCCGGTCGCGGCCGATTAGTCAAGGAACCGTGCCGCAGCTTCGCCCTCCTACTCGTAGGTGGGCATAGCCGACTCGACGAGAGTTGCGTGCAACTGCAGGCAGAGCTTGCGAATCTTATCGGCTCGATCCTGAGCCTGAGCCTGCGATGCCGCATCGCGGCGGGAGGCCAGGGGTGCTACAGCAATTTCCACGAGGGAAATCTCGCGATCTGCGGCCGATTTGAAGGCGCGCAGGTGGCGGGGCTGAATACCGTGCTGAGTCAGCTCCGCACTAACGCGGGCAATCAGCACGTCATAGTCGGTGTACTCATGGTCCGCGCCATCCTCCAGAAGACCGAAGTCAATCAGGTCGTGGATGAGCTCGGGGGTGGTATTCGCATATTCGGCCAACTCGCGCAGGGTATAGGTACGGCCTTCCTGCCCGTTGGTTCCGAGGACGCTGTCCAGGACTTCCTCGCTGACGGTGGTCGGCATGGAGTTCAGGACACGACCAGCCTCCAAATCATCCAGATGCTGACGGATTACCTTTAGCGGCATGTAGTGATCGCGCTGCATGGTGAGAATGTATCGCAGACGCTCAATATCCGTCTGAGAGTACTTACGGTATCCGGTCTCGGTACGACTGGGATGCACCAGGCCTCGTTCCTCCAGGAATCGAATCTTGGAGGCACTAATCCCGGGGAATTCCAGGTCGAGCTGGCTCAGAACCTGACCAATGGTTCGGCTCTTCACCTCGCGCGGGTTGCGGTCAGAGGCACCGCGCTCCGCGCTATCTAGTGCGGCTTCAGAGGCACTGAAGCCATCATCGATGCGTGAGGTCATCTATGTCTTTCGGGTATGTACCAGTCGATTACGTTACGCACCGAGTTGAGTGAATAGTGCGTTCCTCCGAGGAGGGGTGTCGCTTCGTGCCGGTTGTCTTTGCTTCTTGTGTTGAGAGTGTGATAGATCAGTTTATTTGTTTATCACGAAATGATAAACCATGAACCTTCCAGACAATCTTATAGCTTCACAAGGCATTTCGCTATTCAGAAAGGACATCCCGGGGTCCGCTAAAACCCCAAAACAACCACATTTCCAAACACAATCTGGCAGTAATGGTACCAATTTTAGCAAGAAACCCATAAGATAAACATACCCTCCAAATATTGGACTGTTTTACGAGGAAAATTTTATCTTCTTGCTATGGTTGAAGTTTTCATCACATTTAACCTCAAAGAGGCCCCCACTTGGGGTTTAGCACTATTTCACTCTCCCCCAATGGCTTCAGCAACCCTCGCCAAAAGCTTCAAGGATGCCTGTTTATTTGCGTTTGTGTGCATCTACAAAGAAAAACGGCGAGACCAATTCAGTCTCGCCGTTTCAACTCTAAAAATCCCCCACAGGGGTGAGTTCTTGAAGCTTAAAGCTTGTCCAGCTCAGCCTTGTATGCCTCTGCATCCAGCAGGTTAGCCAAGTCGTCAGCGTTCTCAGGACGAATCTCAACAATCCAACCCTCACCATAAGGATCAGAGTTCACCTGGGCAGGATCATCCTCCAGGGTCTCGTTGACGGCAACAATCTCACCGGAGATGGGCGCAAAGAGGTCGGAGACAGACTTGGTGGATTCAATCTCGCCAAAGCTTTCCTCAGCAGCTACGGAATCACCAACGCTGGGAAGATCAACATACACGACGTCACCCAGAGCATCCTGAGCATGATCGGTAATGCCGACGCGGACGGTGCCCTCAGCGGTGAGAGCAGAGACCCACTCGTGCTCGGAAGTGTACGAGAGTTCTGCGGGAACGTTGCTCATAGCAGCAGTTTCCTTTCAGTGTGTTCTTGCGTAGCGCGGACCTTCCCGCGCACGGTATCGCTCCGCACGTGGGACAGCGGAACGTTGTATCACAATTATCACATAAGAAGTAACGCGGGGCACGTTCAAACACCCCCGACGCCGCATCGACAACACCGCATTGTCCACCCGCTCCTCGGAGCGCTCGCCACCGCCCCACTCGCCACAATACAGCGCCCCCCTATCTGGCTGTCTCGTAGCACCCACAAACAACGATAGGCCCCGTATCCCTCACGGATACGGGGCCTATCGCCCGAAGTCAGTGCCTGAGCCTCTCTGCAGGAGGCTCAGAGCGTTCAGACCTTAGCGGGAAGAGATGACGCGCTCAGAGAAGCGGTTGGGGTTACCGAAACGGTGTGCGGTAATCGAAACAGCCTGCTCGCGGAGGAAGGGCAGCATCTCGATGCGGCCAGCCTCGGTGACCGGTGCGAAGTACACTGCAACATCCGGGCGACCACCCAGTGCCGAGTAGATGGACTTCACGTCGTTACCGACGTAACGGATACGGGTGCCTTCCAGCGGGGTACCAGCCAGTGCGCGAACCGGGGTCTTAGCGTTCGAAGCCAGGTACTCGCGGAACTGTGCGTCCGACTTGACCTCGTACTTGACGCCCTTGTTCTCCAGAACACCGCGGACATCAACCGGCAGGTCCTTACCAACGGACAGAGCAACCGGTGCGTTTGCTGCCAGACCGGCAAGCACAACGCGCAGGGTCTCTGCTGCGGATGCAGACTCGTCGGCACGAACCAGGACCTGGGTGGGAACGTAGCGCAGGATGTTGCGCTCCACGCCCAGCTTCGAGGGGTCGTGACCGAAGCCGAACTCGGTGTCCCAAGCGTGTGCGTCAGAGGAGACGCTGCGCTTGATGAAGGCGAAGTCCTCACGCTTGCCCAGCTCGGAGTTCTCAATGGTAGCCAGGGTCTCGCGCACGGTCACCGAGTGGGTGGTTGCGGTTGCAGTGGACTCGACGGGCTCCCAATCGGACAGAGCAATCAGGTAGCTGGGGCCACCAGCCTTGGTACCGGAGCCAACGGTGGACTTCTTCCAACCACCGAAGGGCTGACGCTGAACGATTGCACCGGTAATTGCACGGTTCACGTACAGGTTACCTGCCTGGACCTTGGAGAGCCACAGCTCGAGCTCATCGGCATCCAGCGAGTGCAGACCAGCGGTCAGACCGTAGTCGGGAGCGTTCTGCAGCTCGATTGCTTCTTCCAGGGTGTCAGCAGTCATGATGCCCAGGATGGGGCCGAAGTACTCGGTCATGTGGTACTCGGAACCGGGCTTGACGCCTTCACGAACACCGGGGCTCCACAGGCGGCCGGTCTCGTCCAGTTCCTTCGGCTGGATGAGCCAACGCTCGCCCGGGCCGAGGGTGGTCAGACCGCGCAGCAGCTTCTCTTCGGGCTTCTGAACGACGGGGCCCATCTGGGACTCAATGTCCTGCGGGTGTGCCACGTGCAGGGAGTTGACCGAGTCAAGCAGCTGACGGCGGAAGCGCTCGGAGTGTGCCACGGAGCCCACCAGGATAACGGTGGAACCAGCGGAGCACTTCTGGCCTGCGTGGCCGAATGCCGAGTAAACGACGTCCTTGACAGCCAGGTCAATGTCGGCGTTCGGGGTGACGATAATCGAGTTCTTGCCCGAGGTCTCACCGAACAGCGGCAGGTCATCACGCCAGGAACGGAAGAGCTCCGCGGTCTCGTAACCACCGGTCAGAATCAGGCGATCCACCTCGGGGTGCGAGATGAGGACCTTACCAGCCTCACGGTCGACAACCTTGACCAGCTTCAGAACTTCCTTGGGGACGCCTGCATTCCACATAATCTCTGCAATCAGGGCACCGGTGCGAGCAGTGATGGTTGCGGGCTTGAAAATCACAGCGGAACCAGCTGCAAGACCTGCCAGAACACCACCGGCGGGAATAGCGGTCGGGAAGTTCCACGGGGGAACAACCAGAGTCAGGTCCACAGACTTGTGCTGTGCGCCATCAATCTTCTCGAGGTCCTCGGCCAGCATTGCGTAGTAGTATGCAAAGTCGATTGCCTCAGAGACCTCGGTGTCGCCCTGCTCCAGGGTCTTGCCAGCCTCAGCTGCCATAACCTCCAGCAGATCGCCACGATGCAGAGCGATAGCCTTACCAACCTTACGCAGAATCTCTGCGCGCTCGTGGCCGGAGAGCTTACCCCAAGCCTTGCCGGCTTCCTCAGTTTCCTTAACCAGCTTCTCAGCCTCAGCAGCGCTGGTCAGCTCGTTAGCCTTCAGAATATCAATGCCCAGCTTAGTGGTCTTGGAGCGCTCAAGGATTGCGCGACCCCACTCACGGTTACCGGCCAGTGCAGGGTCGGTGTCGGGGGTGTTCTCGAAGCGGCCAGCCGGTACGAAGACGTTGTCCTCGTTCTCAGTCAGACGGTTCTGGCTACGCTTGGATGCGGGAACCTCGTCGGTGACGGAGTTCAGAGCACGCATGAAGCGGTCCTCTTCGCGCTTGAAGATGGACTCGTCGGTTGCCAGATCGAAGATACCGGACATGAAGTTCTCGGAGGATGCGTTCTCCTCGAGACGACGAATCAGGTATGCGATTGCAACGTCGAATTCCTTGGGGTTCACGACGGGCACGTACAACAGCAGGTGGCCCACGCGACGGCGGACAATTTCTGCCTGCTGCTCAGCCATACCAATCAGCATCTCGAATTCAACGCGATCCTTCACACCGCGGTCTTCAGAGAGCAACAGGGCGAAAGCGACGTCGAAGAGGTTGTGGCCTGCAATACCAAGGCGGATGTTCTTCACGTGCTCGGGACGCAGTGCGTAGTCCAGAACGCGCTTGTAGTTGGTGTCTGCAGCCTGCTTGGTGTCCCAGGTGGTCAGCGGCCAGCCGTGCATGACAGCTTCCACAATCTCCATGGAAAGGTTTGCACCCTTCACCAGACGGACCTTGACGCCAGCGCCGCCAGCTTCAACACGCTTAGCGGCCCAGGCCTGCAGGCGCTGCATTGCACCCAAGGTGTCGGGCAGGTATGCCTGGAGCACGATACCGGCTTCTAGGTCCTTCAGCTGAGGCTGGTCCAAGATCTTGGTGAACACCTCAATGGTGAGGTCCAGGTCCTTGTACTCCTCCATGTCCAGGTTGATGAACTTCTTGGGGGAGGAAGAAGCAGCCAGCTCGTACAGCGGAGTCAGGCGGCGAACAGCGGTCTCAACAACCTCGTCGAATGCCCAGTGCTGGTGGGGGCCGGAAACTGCGGACACCTTAATGGAGACGTAGTCAACGTCGTCGCGTGCCAGCAGGCGCTTGGTCTCAGCCAGGCGGTGCTCTGCTTCCTTGTCACCCAGCACTGCCTCACCGAGGAGGTTAACGTTCAGGCGGTTACCAGTCTTGGTCAGCTCTGCAATAGCGTCGCCCAGCTTCTCCTCAGAAGCGTCAACAATCAGGTGACCGACCATCTCGCGCAGCACGCGGCGTGCAACGGGAACGGTAGGCCATGCAACCTTGCCAGCCAACTTGCCACCGAAGCCAACAGCGGACTTCATGTACCAGGGCAGGAAGGAGGGTGCCAGGCCAGAAATACGGGAGAGGTTACGACCGGAGACGTTGTCGTCCTCGGGACGAATCACGCCGTCAACAAAGCCGACGGTGAAGGGAAGACCATTGGGGTCCTTCAGAACACCGGCGAGCTGCTCAGCCGCGAAGGTAGGCTTGATCGACTGGGATTCGTTTACCCACTGACGAACAAGCTGACGAGCCTCCAGAGCCATCTTCTGGTAGTGCTCAGATGCGAAAGGATGGGTCATCCTCGACTCCTAACTATCTCACTGTGTGCGGTACACACCACGTTTGACGATGTCTCTATTTCACCACAAAAAAGTGCTGAACACCTCATTAGAAAAACTAAAGGTTTTTTCCAAAGTTTATTTAGATTTCCTAAACAAACCTAAGAGGTAGTTCCACCCGTACCCCTCACAGATACCGTGCCCCGCAAGTGTAGGCAAAACAATAGCGACACCGCTATCCATCCCTCCCAGGCTAGCACTTTCCGAAGCCACCCGGCGAACCTAGAACGTAACAAACAACCACATCAAAAGCAGAATCAAAAAACGCTTCAGAGCCCCTCTTAAAATCCCGAAAGCTCCCAGACAAGACACTATCCGCACATTACCCGCAAGAGCCCCCCATCCCCAGGGCCAATTTCCCCATCAATACGGCATATTTTCGACTCTCACGAGGCGCGATACTATGGACAAGAGTCCACTATCAGAGACAACCAGTCACAAGGGAATCAACCCGCACACCTCACTCCCCCACCGAGGCAAAAACCTCACGGGAGCACCCCACCCCGAAAGCACGGAAGAAAGCAGGAGTACACCGTGTCCATCTACGACATCCGACGCATGCAGATGCTCCTCGAAATCCAAGAGCGAGGCACCATCATCGCCGCGGCAGAAGCGCTCAGCCTCACCCCCTCCGCCGTCTCGCAACAAATCGCAACCCTCGAAAAAGAAACCGGCACCGCCCTCCTGCAACGCATCGGACGGCGCGTGCAACTCACCAGCGCCGGACTCATCGTCGTCGAAAGCGCCCGCAGCATCCTGCGCGAACTCGATCGCATGCAGACCTCCGTCGCCAACCTCACCGGCGAACCCGCAGGCCGCGTACGCCTAGCCATCTTCCAATCCGCGGCCTTCGCCCTACTTCCAGCTGCACTCAGCTACCTCGCCGAGCACGCCCCCTCACTCACGCTACAGGTGCTACAAATCGACCCCGAAACCGGCACCTCCCTCACCCGCAGCCGCGAGTACGACATGGTGCTCTCCGAGGCCTACCCGCACCACCACATCCCCGAGTACCCCGAGCTACACTCCGAGCTACTCACCGAAGATCCTCTCAGCCTCATCGTGCCCAGCGTCTCGAATATCACCTCCATCAAGGAAGCGCACGCGCTGCCCTGGGTACTCGAGATGGAGCAAAACACCTCGCGCATCTGGGCCATCAACCAATGCCGCACCGCAGGCTTCGAACCGGTCATCCGCTACAGCGCCAACGACATGATCACAAACTCTAACCTCGTCAAGGCAGGATTCGCCGTCACCATCGTGCCCGGATTCATCCTCTCCTCGCTCTCCACCACCGAAGGGCTACGTATCGTCGAGCTACCCGGCAAACCCTCCCGCAAAATCTTTACCGCGGTACGCCGCGAATCCGCCGCCAACCCCGCCATCGCCATGGTGCGCGAGGCGCTACACCACGCGGTCAAAGTGGCCTTCGGCGAGCACGAAGCCGACGACGGACGCTAAAGAACTAAAGAGCCAATACAGAGCTATAAGCGCCTAGGCAAGCGCAGCAACCACACCGGAACTCTGCACCTCATGGAAGCCTCGGGATAGCCCCGCCGCAACCATATCCATGGAAGCCGAGCAGTGCACACCCCTCAGATGTGAAGCGCTCACCCCCGAAGCTACCGCGTAGCGCAGACGAACCTCCAGGCGATGCCCCGCCGGAATAGCCGCGCGCAGCTCCAGCACGTTCTCCCCTCCCGCACCGACCGCACCATTCAGCTCACCACGACCCAAGGCCTGCAGATTAAGGACGTCCACAGGAGGCACCAGGACCGAAGGACCAGCGCCACCTGCCCCGGCTGCAACCGCCTCGCCACCGGAGACAACCAGACTTGCCTCCGGGCTAAGGAGCAAGCCAGTCGCCGAGTCCTGAGCTCGAGTACGAATAAGCAGACGAGTACCCACCGGCAGAGTCGTATTTCCCTCGTTCACAATGCTCATAAGAATCGGCAGGTTCCGCAGGTTCAGAGTTCGAGCCGGTCGATCCTGTAGCGGCACCGAAGTGACCGCCCCGGGATTCTGCGCGCGCAGTTCCAGACGCACACTCGGCTCGGTAAACCGCACCGGCACCCGCGTCAGGTAAGCCGATGCGGCACCCCTACCGGCTCGTTGAGTCACCGGTCGCGGGCTCGCCGAGCGACGACCACCCGAACGGGTCGCAGCTTGCGCATCCTGAACAGACACGCCCGCCACCAGCATCGCCGAAGTGCCAGCCATCTTCAAGGCGGTACGGCGGGAAGTATTCATCGTGTATCGTTCCATTCTTCTGCCCTTCCTAAGCCTTCGCGATGCGGTACACACCACTAATCGTGCCCTGCCACCACGTGCCGTAACGGTCAATTGTGCCCACCATCTGCAGGGTATCGCCGCCGCCAAGCAACAGGCTCACATGCTGCGGCAGACGCTGCTCGTGCACCGTGCGCCCAGTCTTCATATCCAGGGCCACCGCCCAGGCGTAGGCGCCGTTCGCCAACCCCGCCGGGCCTCGGCGACGCTCGCACGTATAAATCAGCCCATCGGCCGCCGAATAACGAGGAACAGCCGAGGAATACACATCCTTACGGTCCCAGATCTTACGCAGGCCACGGTCGGTAATATCCCAACGCTCCATACCGGGCGCGAAAAGAGCCGTCGCCGGAACCGAGGGGCCAGCACCCTCCGGATACTTGGGGTACGGATAGCCGTAGGTATTCGCACCCACCATCGTGTTCCCCACACCAATCATGGAGTTCTCGGTACCCGAAGCGCCCGCGGTGAACAGCTCCGCACTCCCCACCTTCGAGCCATCCTCGGTACGGTACACGATGACAGACTCCTGAACGTCCGCGTTATCAGTCAGCATCACGTAGTCCGAACCCGTCGGGCCGAAGAACGTCGGAGAGGCACCAGAACCCCAAGCCAGCTTGCCCGGCTTGCGGGCCGTACCACGGTCGTAAGCATGCCACCAGCGCAGACTCGGCCCACCTGCCGCGCTCGCCTGCAACATATAGATTGCGTGAGAAGTCACCACGCTCACCCCCAGCGGGCAGGCCGAAATCGAGTTATCGATACGCTCGCCGGCCACCGATACCCTATTCAAGCGCATGGAACGAATCGTGCCGCGTTCCGTATCAACAACCGCCACGTATCCGTTCTTTGTGGCAACCCAAATGCGCCCGCCCCAATCGGGCACCAGGCCGACCACCGCATCCTTGGGGCTCTGGGCCAGCATGCGGCTCAGGTCGATGCGCTCCTCCACACGAATACTGCGGCCATCACTCGAGTGCCCCAGCTTCAGCAGGCACTGCGAACCATCCACCAGAACCATGCGGTCCTTCGCATCAAGGTAGGCGTACACACCACCCAGCAGTGCCCCCTTGGGAATATCCAGGTGCGAAAGCTCACGGCCCGTATGCGGGTCAAGAATCGAAAGCTTCGGGGTAATAAATTCTCCGTGCGCAAAGACCTGGGTGCACAGCACCTGAATAAAGCCGTCGCGCCCAGCAAGAATCGTCGGACAGGCACCACCCAGCTTGGTTCCGGTAATGCGCCACTGCCCCGCGCCGGGGCCGGGCAGAGGGGTTGCGTCGGAGGACTGGGCTTCACCGTGCATGGTGGTGACGCCGGGAGCGCCCAGATGCGGGTTTCGCTGGGCGTTATAGGAGATGTTCATGTGGCTGGTTCTTTCAACGTTGAGTGACGCGCCAGTTCACGCGGTGCGCACATAAGCGATAGAAATCGGTGTTCTGTGGGCAATATTTTGCATCCACAGGCAAAAATTGCACCAAGTGCAGGACAAACGACTCACATTGTACGTCCAAGAACCGCTTCACGACGACACTCAGCGTCACCTTGAAACATCATTCAGGGGAAGATTGAACAATTCACCGAGCCACGGGAAGCTATCTCTCCATCAGAGCCTTGGCAAGTGCATCATCCAGCACTAAGTCCGTAATCGCACCGGTGCGCAGAGCCCCGCGTAAAGCCCTGACGCGATGCACACCCGAAGCCACACAGATACGCCGCGGAATACGTGCCAGCTCCTTGGGCGTGGGCCCCGAAGCCCGACGGTTCAGCTCCAAATCAGCCCATGAGCCATCCTCTCGCAACAGCACGGTGCACATATCACCCACAACCCCCAGCTCTCGCAGGCGATGCTGCTCCTCCGCGTCAAAGTACCCACCCGAGTACACGTGCGAGGGAATCGGGCCGCCAAACGCACCCACGCCAAAGAGGGCCAGGTCCACGCTTTGCTGCACCCGCAGGCCAGCCTGCACACTACGCTCGCGCCACATGGCTTCTTTTGTCTCGGCATAATCGAAGAAAGCCGGCACCGGAAAATGCACAGTCTGCGCTTCATAGGCGCTAGCCAACTGGCCCAGCAGAGAGCCCAGATAGGGAATACCCGAATGATGCGCATTACCGGCACCGTTGAGCTGCACGATCTTTACGCCGGTCAGGGGGCGGCGCGGCAGGTGCCGAGATACCTCAGTCACTGTGGAACCCCAGGCCACCCCCAGGAGGGTCCCGTCATCGATGAGCGAGTCCAGCAGGGATGCGGCGGTACGCGCAACCTGACTCATGCGAGCAATCGGCGTGGCGTCGGCGCGCACGTTCACCAGGGTGACGCGCACTTTGTAGCGTTCGCCGATGCACCTCTCCAGTTCACTTCGGGTGCGGAAGGAATCGTCCAGTCGGATTTGCACCATGCCGCTTTCGCGGGCGCTTTTGAGCAGGCGTGACACCGTGGCGCGGGAGACTCCTAAACGGCTCGCTATGGCGTCCATAGTCATGTTGTGGATGTAGTAGAGTTCCGCGGCCTCGTAGGTGTGACTAGCGCGTTCGTTCATGTGCAAAGACCCCCTGTGAAAATCTGTTCATTCTACTTGGTAATTATTTCATTATCGGGTTTTACTAAGTCAAGACGACAGGCAATGCCGCCCCGTAGCGGCCCCCCCATAGAAAAGAAGAGAACAAACATATGAGCTCCCAGCACTTTGCACAGCAGTCGCAGCTGACCGCTGCATCCCGCGCTCAGGCTCTCAAGAGCATGAGCACCGAAGAACTCGACGTCCTCGTGGTCGGCGGCGGTATCACCGGCGCCGGTATCGCGCTCGACGCTGTAACTCGTGGCCTGCGCACCGGCATCGTCGAAGCCGGCGACTGGGCCGCAGGTACCAGCGCCTGGTCCTCCAAGCTCGTGCACGGCGGTCTGCGCTACCTCTACAACCTCGACTTCAAGCTCGTGACCGAAGCACTGACCGAACGCGGCCTGCTGCTGAACAAGATTGCACCCCACCTGGTGCACGCACAGCCCTTCCTGTGGCCTCTGAAGATGCCCGTCATCGAGCGCGCATACTCCGCAATCGGCATCGGAATGTACGACACCCTGGCATTCCTCGGCTCCCGCGGCAACAAGGGCGTCCCCTCCCAGCGCCACTTCACCAAGGCCGGTACCAAGACCGTCTTCCCCGACATCAAGGACTCCGCATTCAGCGGCGCAATCCAGTTCTACGATGCACGCGTTGACGACGCGCGCCTGGTCATCGACGTCGTCCGTACCGCTGCAGGCTACGGTGCCCTCGCCGCATCCCGTACTCAGGTTGTTGGCTTCACCAAGGACGCATCCGGCCGTGTGATTGGCGCAGAGCTGGCAGACCTGGAGACCGGCGAGCGCCTGAACGTGCGCGCAAAGCACATTATCAACGCAACCGGTGTGTGGACCGAAGAGTCCGAGTCCCTGGCTAACCCCGACGGCGGCCTGGAGGTGCTTGCTTCTAAGGGTATCCACATCGTTGTCCCCCGCGACCGTATCAACGCAACCAGCGGTATTTTCACCAAGACTGAGAAGTCCGTTCTCTTCATCATCCCCTGGCAGCGTTACTGGATTATCGGCACCACCGATACCCCCTACGCCGAGGACCGCGAGCGTCCGGTTGCAACCAGCAAGGACATCGACTACGTGCTGATGCAGGCTAACAAGCTGATTGCTAACCCGCTGACCCGCGAGGATATTATCGGTACCTACACCGGTCTGCGCCCGCTGTTGCAGCCCAAGGTTAAGGACGGCGCAGCATCCACCAAGGTTTCCCGCGAGCACACTGTAACTGAGGTTGCTCCCGGCATGAGCGCAATTGCTGGTGGTAAGCTCACCACCTACCGTGTCATGGCGGAAGATGCCGTTGATTTCGCACTGGGTGCACAGGCTAAGCAGAACCCCTCCGTGACCACTACCATCGGTCTGGTCGGTGCTGACGGCTACCACGCTGTTGCTGCTAACCGTGCACGCTACGCAGAGCGTTACGGCTGGGACGAGGCCCGTATCACCCACCTGCTTGAGCGTTATGGCGCACAGATTGAGGATCTTGGCGCCCTCATCGATGCAGATTCCTCCCTCGGCGCTCCCCTGGCTAAGGCCCCCCAGTTCCTGCGCGCAGACGTTGTCTTCGCGGTTCGCTATGAGGGCGCTCTGCACCTGGAGGACGTGCTGGTCCGCCGCGTACGCCTCGACCTCGAGCAGCGCGACCGCGGTCTGGCAGCAGCAGATGAAATCCTCGAGATTCTGCGCAAGGAACTCGGCTGGGACGATCAGAAGGTCAAGGAAGAGCGTGACCTGTACGCCGCACGCGTAGAGGCTATCCGCGAGGCGGAGTCCACCTCTACCGATGCTGAGGCTTCGGCCAAGATTGAGGCTGTCGCTCCCGTGGCACCTCGCGTGAAGCTCTAATCCTTAGAGGTTCCATCTACCTTTCGTAACCGATTATTTGGTACGAACCTTACGTTCACCCCTCACCCACTATGGGTTATCTCATATTTTCTGGTGAGGGGCGGACGGACGGTTAAATAACCGTTTACGATAATCTCCTAACTAAGAAGTAGCGAGCTAAATACAGGGTTAGCCCACTGGTACGATCTGCTTCCCACCCAGATATTTCTATCAACTATCCGTAGCAATCTGCTACATATTTCAGCACAGCGTTGTGCCCCGATCCGCCCGTGCGGTGAGGACGCACGGGAACACGCAAGCAAAGATTCGCTTGCCTTCCAGACGCTTCGTCTTCAAGGAGCATCAATGTCTCTTCTTGCTTCCGCAGGAACTTTACTTGCAGCCGGCTCATCCGCTCTCGTGGATGCCTCCGGCGCACCTACCGCTCTTGGTTTTGTACTTTCCGAGTTCTTTGGTACTTTCATCTTGATTCTGCTGGGTGCTGGCGTATGCGCCGCAGTGACCCTGAAGAAGTCTTACGCTAAGGACGCAGGCTGGGTTGTTATCACCTTCGGTTGGGGTCTGGCAGTTTTCACCGCTGTGTACCTCTCCTTCCACTCTGGTGCACACCTGAGCCCCGCAGTGACCGTTGGCCTGGCAACGGCAGGCCGCGACCTGGCAACTGGCGTTCCCGCAACCCCGCTGAACATCACCCTGTACATCGTCGCTCAGGTTCTGGGCGCAATGGCTGGTGCAACCGCAGCCTACCTGGCTTACAAGAAGCACTTCGATGAGGACCCGGGCGACCACCTCGGCATCTTCGCAACCGGCCCCGCTATCAAATCCTACGGCTGGAACCTGTTCACCGAGATTATCGGCACCTTCGTCCTGATCGGCTGGATTATCGCATCCGGTAAGACCCCCGCCCAGATTGGCCCCTTGGCTGTTGCGTTGGTCGTTGTTTCTATCGGTATGAGCCTCGGTGGCGCAACCGGTTACGCTATCAACCCCGCCCGTGACCTCGGTCCCCGTATCGCATACACCTTCTTGCCCATCCCCGGTAAGACCGGCTCCAACTGGGCTTACGCGTGGGTTCCGGTTGTTGGCCCGATTATCGGTGCAGTCCTCGCAGGCCTGATTGTTCCGGCAGTCTTGCCTCTCTAAACTTCTCTAATAACCCCCATTATTTTTAGTTCTAAGGAAATCTCAATGACGACTTCTCTGCACTCCGAAACCCTCAACACCGAGCGCAAGTACATTCTCTCCATCGACCAGGGCACCACTAGCTCCCGCGCAATCCTGTTCAACAAGGCAGGCGAGAACGTGGCTCAGGGTCAGCTCGAGCACGAGCAGATCTTCCCCAAGGCTGGCTGGGTTGAGCACAACGCAATCGAAATTTGGCAGAACGTGCGTAAGGTCGTGGCTACCGCCATGGCAAACGGCGAGGTCAACCACCACGAAATCGCTGCCGTAGGTATCACCAACCAGCGTGAAACCACCGTCGTGTGGGATAAGAACACCGGTGAGCCCGTCTACAACGCAATCGTCTGGCAGGACACCCGCACCCAGGAAATCGTCGAAGAGCTCGCAGGCGAGGAGGGCGTCGGCAAGTACCACGACATCGTCGGTCTGAACCTCTCCACCTACTTCTCCGGCCCCAAAATCAAGTGGATTCTTGACAACGTTGAAGGCGCACGCGAGCGCGCAGAACGCGGCGACCTGCTCTTCGGCAACACCGACACCTGGCTGGTCTGGAACCTGACCGGTGGTGTTGACGGCGGCGTGCACGTCACCGACGTTACCAACGCATCCCGTACCCTGCTGATGAACATCCGCACCCTGCAGTGGGATCCGCAGATTGCCGCAGACATGGGTATCCCCATGAGCATGCTGCCCGAGATCAAGTCCTCCTCCGAGGTGTACGGCTACGGCCGCCCCACCGGTCTGCTCAACGGTACCCCCATCGCAGGTATCCTCGGCGACCAGCAGGCTGCTACCTTCGGCCAGGCTTGCTTCGAGAAGGGCATGGCGAAGAACACCTACGGTACCGGTAACTTCATGCTCATGAACACCGGTAGCGAGCCTGTCTTCTCTGACAACGGCCTGCTGACCACCGTGGCCTACAAGATTGGTGATGCGGCCCCAGTGTACGCGCTGGAAGGCTCGGTCGCGATGAGCGGCTCCCTGATTCAGTGGCTGCGCGATAACCTGCGCATGATTGAGAACGCTGCTGAGTCCGAGGGTCTGGCTACCTCTGTTGAGGATTCCGGTGGTTGCTACGTGGTTCCCGCGTTCTCCGGTCTGTTCGCGCCGCACTGGCGTTCCGACGCTCGCGGTGTCATTGTGGGTCTGACCCGCTACGTGAACCGTGCACACATCGTGCGTGCGGCGCTGGAAGCAACCGCATTCCAGACCCGCGAGGTTCTGGACGCAATGAACGCTGACTCCGGTGTTGAGCTCTCCGAGCTGCGCGTGGACGGCGGCATGACCGCTAACGAGTTCCTCATGCAGTTCCAGGCTGACATCCTCGGCGTCCCTGTGATCCGCCCTAAGGTTGTTGAGACCACCGCACTGGGCGCAGCATACGCCGCAGGTATCGCTGTTGGTTTCTGGACCGGCGAGCAGGACGTTGTGGACAACTGGGTTGAGGACAAGCGCTGGCTGCCCTCCTTGGAGCCCGCAGAGGTCGACCGCCAGTACCGCCTGTGGAAGAAGGCTGTCTCCCGCACCCTCGAGTGGGTTGATGAGGACGTTCGGACTGCCTAACCGTAGCCTTTGATGCCGTAATCTAGCGGCGCAAACCCTGAGCTGATGAAGCCCCGGCTACTTCTCCCCCGTTATGGGGTTGAAGTAGCCGGGGCTTTTCGCTGTTTTATGGGGCCAGCTTCTGTATTTATTGCGGCGTAATTTCTACAAAAATTAGTCCTAAGGCATGGCAGATGCTTATAGCATGATGTTTCTTTGGCTCGTTGATTCTGCGGCCTTATTCGTGAGGTGTCAGGACCGTGCAGGATTCCTTTGCCATATTCTGGGTTTCCTCACGCGTCCAGGGGTTCGCGCTGTATTTTATTGCCGCCCCTACGCTTGCCTGCCGCGGCCCCTCAAGAACCTCAGCGGGCGGGTTTTGCCCGCTCTATCCGTTATTATTCCGGGCAGGTAGTCCCCTATCTATCTTGCGATACGACCTGTCGTAGTATCCCGCCGTTGTGCCCCTTCATTGTCTATTGAAAGCGCCGTACAATGGATGTATCAGCTTATTGAGGTGCGCTCATAGTTGTCGGTAACGATAGGCGCGCACACGATACATACCAATGTTTACCGTAGCGGAGCATAGGCTCCCGGAAGGAGGAAGCGACTTAGGTCGTGCCACCCATGGTCGATGTTCGTCGCCGTAAGCTAGCCATTATCGCCATGAACGTTTCGGTTCTCGCCGCCGCGCTATCCTGGCTACTCGTCGTTTTCTCGCTGATTTACTCCGCCGATGCGGTGCCTTGGGCCTTCGGCGTGGCAATTGTTCTGAGCGTAATTGGCGCGTATGCCGCATACCGTTACTACTCCGAGTATTCGCATGTATTCCCGGTTGAAGACCCCGACGCGCACGACGTTCTCGGTCACGATTTGCATTCGACCCATCTGCCGCATCTGCATCACGAGCATGAGGATGCGCAATCCGAGCGCTAAGATAACACCGCACAGGTGCCCCTCCCCTATGATGGGTGGAGGGGCACCGTCCTTTAACCGTGTCCGTGACACATTCCCGCGAGCCTACGAGGAAGAGCATGACCAAAGCGACCGATTTGCCGCAGCTACCGGAAGCACCCACCCGCTGGTACACCCGGCACAACAGCCCCGTCGGCACGCTCTACGTCGCGGCCCGCGCCGACGCAATCGTCGGCCTTTGGTACGAGGAGCAGAAGCACTTCCCACTCCCCCACGAGCTGGGTACGTTCATCGAGAATCCCGAGGGTTATCTGCGGGAACACGGCACAGCAGAAGACAACGAACCGGCCGGCGAATATGCAGCGGCTCAGCTCCTAGCGCTGGCCACCACGCAGTTAGACGAGTACTTTGAGCGCCGCCGCACGACGTTCGACCTGCCGTTAGATCCGGAGGGCACGGACTTCCAGCTCATCGTCTGGGAGCATTTGAAGACGGTCCCCGCCGGGTACACCACCACATACGGCGCTATTTCGCGAGCCGTGGGTCCGGGAGCTCCCGCGCAGGCGGTGGGCCAGGCGGTGGGCCGCAATAAGATTTCCATCATGATTCCCTGCCACCGCGTGGTTGGTGCCGACGGTAGCATGACCGGCTACGCCGGAGGCGTGGACCGAAAACGTTTCCTACTGGCCCTGGAAGAGCCCTCCGAGGTTCGTGAGACACGGCTCTTCTAACTTATGTCCGTCCCTCATCGAGCGGGTTATCGATGTTCGGCAGGGGTGGGGCACGTATTCTTTGAGTGCGTGCCCCACTCTTTTTGCGTTTGCCGCTATCTTCTCTTTCACACACAATATCGAATATAGTTGCGAAATTTTTTCGCTGGCGTTAGTGTTTAACTAGAACATGATTTCGTAACATATCGATCGGTGATAAATTCTCAGAAAGGAGAAATCGTGACTTCGCAACCTAATATTCTCGTCGCTTCCATTGAAAACACCCCGAACTATCCCACGTGGGTGACCAATAACCTCCTGCGCGATTACTACGACACTGAGTGGGGTGTACCCGTCACCGATGAGCGAGGACTCTTTGAGGCGCTCAGTCTAGAAGCATTCCAGGTGGGGCTCTCCTGGCACACAATTCTTGCCCGCCGCGAGGCATTCCGCCGGGCTTTTGAGGGGTTCGATCCCGAACGCGTAGCTGCGTTCACCGAGCAGGATGTTGCGCGGCTCCTCGAGGATGAAGACATTATCCGCAATGAACGAAAGATCCGGGCAGTGATTTCCAACGCCAGGCTCACCCTGCGGATGCACGAGCTGGCCGCTACGCCGCGGGGCGCGTCCGCGGAGGATATTCGCCTTCCCCTCATCTCTCCCACATGTACCCCGACAACTGCGGATAGCGCCGAGGCCCCCAACGCCCGACGTCGTCGAGTTCGCACGCTAGGCCATGAAGACCTGGAACGGATGCGTGAGCGCACCCTGCCCGACGGCACCCGCGTACCGGGCGGCCTACCAGCCTGGCTGTGGTCCTTTGCGCCGAGCGAGACCATTGCACCGCGCACTCTAGATGAGATTCCGACCGATACCGCCGAGTCCGCACTACTCGCCAAGTCTTTCAAAGCACTGGGCGGTGTCTTCCTGGGACCGGTAACCGCCTATGCTCTCATGTGCGCGGTCGGTATGGTGGACGCCCACCTGCTTGATTCACATCGGCGCGGCTGCTCAGGGCTCTTCGCCTAGAGACAGTCCCTCCTCCACGGCATGGGCGCAGAGGGCACAGAAAAGCCGCGCACCGCATCCTTCTTCGATGCAACGCGCGGCCTGAAGATTAGTGCCTCTCTACGAGCCCAGCCGACCTTAGCGGATGGTCACAAAGAGGAAAATCAGGGACAGCAACGGCGGAACCAGCTGAATCAACGCGGGCTTACGCTTAGCCGGGGAAGTCAGGAACAGGTAGATACCGGCGATAGCCATAGCGCCCAGACCCGCGAAGAGCAGAGCCACACCAACCTGCGGAGAGCCAAACCAGAAAGCCAGCAGGCCAGTTGCAGCAATCCAGGCAAGCATCAGGTTGTACAGGCCCTGATTGGCCGCCATTTCCCTGGTAGATTCCGCAAATTCCTCGGTCATGCCGAAGATTTCACGGCCCTTGGGCTTCGTCCAGAGGAAGGACTCAATAACCCAGATGTAGATATGAATTGCGATTGCCACAAAGGCGAAAACGGTGGTAACCGTTGCAAGACTCTGCATCGCCGTCTCCTCATACTAGTAGGTCGTCTGCTAGATGCGCCCCATCGCAGCAGACAAGCAGGCAACTATCCGGCCAATAGCCGGGTAGCTGTCTCCGCGCGCGTCGTTTTTAGTGCGTGGGGCACAGGTACCCATTTTACTCTTCCCCGATAGTGCCCGCATGGCATCACCGCACATGCCCAGATTCGAGTATCCGAATATACAGCGAATGCCCACCGCTACGGCGTGCAGCGACGGGCATTCGAGGAGCCCTCCCCCGTTTTTGGGAGAGTCAGGAACGGAGCTAGTGCATAAACAGCGAGAGGAGGTAAGTCCAGATGCACAGCAGTACCAGCAGGAAGAGGCTGTACTTGATGGTAATCGAGGTGACCTTCGACTCCTGACCTGCCTGGTTCACGGCGGCAACCGCCACCGCAATCGACTGCGGGGAAACAATCTTACCCATCACACCACCGGAGGTGTTGGCAGCCACTAGCATAGCGGGGTCCACACCAATCTGCTGTGCGGTGCTTGCCTGCAGTCCAGCAAAGAGCACGTTGTTGTTGGTCACCGATCCGGTCACAAACACACCGACCCAGCCAATAGCAGGCGAGAAGAGCGGGAAGAGCGCACCGGCGGAAGCCACCGCAAGGGCGATAGAAGAAGTCATACCGGCGTAGTTCATCAGGTTTGCTACAGACATCACCAGGCAAATCATATAGATGGGCTTCTTCAGCTGTTGCCAGGATCCGTTAAGCTCCTGCAGAGTCTCACGCACGGTAATCTTCGAGGTCAGGGCGGACAGAAGAGCCGCTACCAAAATTGCGGTACCTGCAGCCCCGAAGATGTTCCAGTTGAAGACCGCGTGAATTGCCAGGCCCTCACCATCACCAATCTGGTGGTGGATACCGGGCACATGGAAGCTCAGGTTTGCAAAGCCCAGGGGGCCGTTAGCGTCGAAGACGGGCTTCAACAGGGTGGACCAGAGCAGGATGGTAGCGGAGAGGAAGATAAAGGGGCTCCAGGCGTTAGCGATTTTACGCAGGCTATAGACTGGGTCTTTCTTCTCTGCCAGCTCTTCCAGGGTCGGGGCTGTGGGCTCTCGGTAAATGTGCTTAGGCTGCCAGAAGCGCATAATAACTGCCAGGAAGACCAGGCCAACCAGCGGGGGCAGAATACCGATAAGCTCGGGAGCCTGCAGAATCCACAGCATGACGCACTGCACACCGGAAATAACGATGCCGGTAGCCAACGCAACCGGCCCAACCTCACGGATACCATGCAAACCATCCTGAATAGCGACCACGAGCACAGGTACGAGAGCCGCAAAAATCTGCAGAACCCAGACCATCTGATCAGAGAGATGTCCCAGGTCTACGTTACCGATAGCGGCACCGGTGGTCACTGGAATACCGACTGCACCGTACGCGCCCACAGTGGCATTAGAAACCAAAGAGAGCATGGCTGCTTTGAGCGGGTTAAAGCCCAAGGCGACCAGCAACGCCACAGAGATAGCAATCGGGATACCGAAACCAGCCGCGCCCTCGATAAAGCCGGCAAAGCAGAGGGCAATGAGCAACACCTGGATGCGCTGGTCCGCAGAAATGGAGGAAACCGAGGCCCTCACAACGGCGAACTTTCCGCTACGCACCGTAATGCGGTAGAGCCACACAGCCATGAGCACAATCCAGCCGATAGGCCAGAACGCGGAGAGGAATCCGTAGAGAATAGAGCCGGCTGCCGCCGTCACAGGTAGATGAAAAACGCCCAGCGCAATGCCCAGGGTGACCGCAAGAGTAATCAGGGCTGATTTGATGCCGCTGAGCTTGAACACCGTGAGGCAGAGCAGAAAAAGAATAATGGGGGATGCCGCCACGAGTGCCGAAAGCACCGGGGCGTTGAGAGGGTCATAAGTTTGAGACCACATATGCTGTCCTTCCCCGCTGCAGGGGTTACCTACCGCGGTTTGGATGTCGCTGTAGGGTACGTTCTGCTCATCCCTATTGGGTATGCGGAAGCGCAACCTCACGCCGCCTCTGCTACTGCGAGTTTCGCCCGGAAGGCGTAGCAACATCGTGTCTGTGTGCGGGGCTCTGACGGAAGGCGGTGCACAGGGAAGGATACCTACGATGCGGGGCACTGGTGCTCATGTCAGAGGCCTCAAGGCTAAAATCTTTCAGCCCGCGTACTCGCCTTTGGCGCCAATGCCCACATAGAAGGTTATCATCATCGTTTGTTGATTGTTAGGGGTTTTTACAGAATAAGATATCGTTTAGGTATCATTATCATTTATTGGTTATCTATACCCTGTGCTATTCACCCCAGCTGAGGAAGGGCGCACCCTCCCCAGACCTGTGATAACTATCCAATACGTATGCGAGCCCCCGTCCACACCAATGGACGGGGGCTCGCTCCACGATTCGGGATTCCCCACGGGGGTACCCAAACCTATGTTAGGAAGGCATAACCAGCGACAGGACGTAAACCCAAACACAGGTAACAACCAGCAGGGCTGCACTGTACTTGATAGCCATCGAGGTAATCTTCGATTCCTGACCGGCGCTGTTCACCGAAGCGGCCGCGATAGCAATCGACTGCGGGGACACAATCTTAGCCATCACACCACCGGCGGTGTTAGAAGCAACCAGCAGGGTCGGGTTCACGCTAATCTGCTGTGCAGTGGTAGCCTGCAGGCCGGCGAAGAGGATGTTGTTGTTCACCACGGAACCGGTCACGAACACGCCGATCCAACCGATAATCGGGGACAGCAGCGGGAAGATTGCACCCACAGCAGCAACAGCCAGTGCGATGGAGGTAATCATACCTGCGTAGTTCATGACGTTAGCAACGGACATCACCAAGCAAATCATGATAATCGGGGTCTTCAGCTGCTTCCAGGTAGCGCCGAGTTCCTCGATAGCCTCACCCCAGCTGATGGAGGAGGTCAGAATGGTGATAATAGCTGCCACCAGAATTGCGGTACCGGAAGCGCCAATGATGCTCCAGGTGTAGGTCACGTCAAAAGCCTTAGGAGTCGGAACAATTGGTGCTGCCTGCTGGATGCTCCTGTGCACCCACGGAATCGGGAAGGTAACGTTGCTGAAGGCCAACAGACCGCCCTTAGCGAAGAGCGGCTTGAAAGCGGTCGACCAGAGCAAAATCACGACGGACAGGTAGACGAAGGGGCTCCATGCCTTGAGGATTTCACCACCGGAGTACTTGACGCTCTGCTGAGCCTCAACCTCTTCCAGGGAGGGAGCAGTGGGCTCGCGGAAAAGGTTCTTGGGCTGCCACTTCTGCATAATGAGTGCCAGCACCACCAGGGCCAGCAGCGGCGGGATGATATCAACGAGCTCGGGGTTGCCGAGGCCTGCGAGCAGAACGGACTGGCCGCCGGAGTAGACGAGGCCAACGATCAGTGCGACCAGACCGACCTCGCGGATACCGCGCAGACCGTCCTGAATTGCGACAAGCAGCACGGGGATGAGGGCTGCAATAATCTGGATAACCAGAACCAACTCAGTGGACAGGCCGTGCAGGTCCACGCCACCGCGGGTTGCTGCGGTGGTCACGGGAATACCGATAGCGCCGTACGCACCGGAGCTCACGTTAGCAATCAGGGCGAACATTGCGGCCTTGAGCGGGTTGAAGCCCAAGGACACCAGCAGTGCTGCACAGATAGCAATCGGGATACCGAAGCCAGCAGCACCTTCAAGGAAGCCACCGAAGCAGAAGGCAATCAGCAGCATCTGGATGCGCTGGTCGGTAGAGATGGAGGAGATGGAAGAGCGGACGATTTCAAAACCACCGGAACGCACGGAAATGCGGTAGAGCCACACTGCCATGAGGACAATCCAGCCGATGGGCCACAGGCCTGCAAGGAAGCCGTGGAGGATAGAGCCGGCACCTGCGAGCACGGGCATACCGAAGATGCCGCAACCGATAACGAGTGCGAGCACCAGGGAGATGACGGCAGATTTAATACCGCTGAGCTTCAGGACGGTGAGGCCCAGAAGGAAGAAAATAATCGGGACTGCTGCTACGAGTGCGGAGAGTGCGCTCGAGTGCAGCGGGTCGTAGACTTGCTGCCACATGATTGTATTGCTTTCCTTTCCACGCCCCGAGGGGCGGGATTGTTATGCCGCAAACCTGCCCAAATCCCCACCCGGCGGGATGTGCCGAGGGCGTTCATCCCTTCTCGTCGTGCCAGAAAGGTAGTATGCGAAGAGGTGTCTTCGCGTGGGTTTATGTTGGTTTTACGGCTGTGAAATTTTGAGTGTGCCGGACCGCGTTCAGGTCACATGAACCTAAATATTCCTTGATATATCAAGGAAATTTATCAACCAAATGGCGGTTTACGTAACGTTGAACACGGCTCCTTGATATCAAATGTACCATCGAATACCCACATGCTCAGACATATTCCAACATTTAGATTTAAGCTCATATTTATATTTCTACCTAAACTGCCCCCTCTGCCAGCAATTTCACGGCTCAGGCTCTCCTCCTCCACCCGGATCCATGTCCGACCGGAGGTAACATAACGCAACATACAGTTAGAAGACAGCCCCCAGAAATTACCTAACGATTTCTCAGACCAACCCGGCACCGTAAGCGCATAGAACTTCTTACGCAACTACCGCAAACGCGCCTAGCACGTCGATCGGGTCGAACCCTCTGATACCCACGCACCAGATATTCGACAGACTCATGCATAAGATCCGAAGCGCACAAAAAGCTCCGGAAGGAAAACCCTTCCGGAGCTTTATCAGTCGGGTTGACAGGATTTGAACCTGCGACCCCTTGACCCCCAGTCAAGTGCGCTACCAAGCTGCGCCACAACCCGATTCGTTATTCACGATTAGCCCGAGGTTTCCCCCGAACACTCGAATAACTATACCGGGCTTCTAGCCCCTGCGCAAGCCAGATTCACGATTTTTAGAAAAAATCTTAAAAATCTTTTGAGAGCACCTGCTGCCGATTCGCCGACACCGAATACACAACCGGCGCCGAACACCGCGCGCCGGGTAACAGCGCAACCCGTCACCCCGGCACACAGTCAGTTCCGACTCAAAGAATCCGAGCATCCGCTAACGGCGGCCGCCCTTACCCTTCTTAGCCTTCGCGCTCTGACGTTCCCCCAGGGTGCGGCGCTCACGCACGCGCATCGAAATCTCAATCGGGGTGCCCGTGAAGTCGAAGGTCTCACGCAGACGACGCATAATGAATCGACGGTAGCCCGGGTCCAAGAAGCCAGTCGTAAACAGCACAAACTTCGGCGGACGCGAAGACACCTGGGTGCCGAACAGGATGCGCGGTTGCTTACCACCGCGCAACGGGTGCGGATGCGCGGCCACAATCTCACCCAGGAACGCGTTCAGGCGGCCGGTCGGGATACGCGAATCCCACGACTCCAGCGAGTGCTCCAGGGCGGGCACCAGCTTATCCTTGTGCCAACCGGTCTTCGCCGAGATGTTCACGCGAGGAGCCCACTTCACGTGTGCCAGGTCGCGCTCAATCTCGCGCTCCAGCATCTCGCGGCGATCCTCGTCGAGGGTATCCCACTTGTTGAAGGCCAGAACCATCGCGCGGCCCGAGTCAATCACGGTCTGCACGATGCGCACATCCTGCTCAGAAATCGGCTCGGAAACGTCCAGCAGCACCACGGCCACCTCGGAACGCTCCAGGGCGGTCTGGGTACGCAGCGAGGAGTAGAACTCCGCGCCCTTCGCCATGTGCTGGCGGCGGCGAATACCTGCGGTATCCACAAAACGCCAGGGGTAGCCACCCAGCTCAATAATCTCGTCAATCGGGTCACGGGTGGTACCGGCCAGGTCATTCACCACAGCGCGCTCGGAGCCCGCCAGCTTGTTCAGCAGCGAGGACTTACCCACATTCGGGCGACCCACCAGGGCCACACGGCGCGGGCCGCCCAGCGCCTCCGGCTGCGCAAACTGCGAGTGCTCCGGCATGACCTCCAGAATCTCATCCAGGGCATCCGCCAGGCCGCGGCCGTGCAGACCCGATACCGGGAACGGCTGACCCATACCCAGCGACCAGAGGTTATAAATCTCCGGCTCCAGGTGGGCATCATCAATCTTGTTAGCAATCAGAATGATCGGCTTCTTCACACGGCGCAACATGCGCACGATCTGCTCGTCCGAAGCGGTCACGCCCACACGGGCGTCCACCACCAGGACCACCACATCGGCCTGCTCCACCGCAATCTCAGCCTGGTCTGCCACCTGAGCGTCAATGCCGCGGGCATCAGATTCCCAACCACCGGTGTCCACCAGGGTGAAGCTCTTGCCCAGCCACTCGGCCTTGTAGGACACGCGGTCACGGGTCACACCCGGCTTATCCTCCACCACGGCCTCGCGGCGGCCCAGAATACGGTTAATGATGGTCGACTTACCCACGTTCGGGCGACCCACAATCGCCACCACCGGGTCGGCCAGCTGCTCTTCCTCTTCCTCGATGTCGAAGCCCCAGGCACCCAGCAGGGCGCGGTCCTCCTCATCCAGGTCGTAGTCTTCCAGACCCTCCAGCAGGGCCTGGGCGCGCTGGTCGGCGGTTTCGTCGTCAATCTCAGCCAGGCGTTCGGTGACGTCGTCCTCGCCACCGCCCAGGTACTTGTCTTCGTAATCGTCGCGGATAGCGTCCTCAGCCATGCGCGCTCCTTTCTCTACCCGCACCGCGGCCAACACATCGGTCAGCACGCGAGCACGGCTCAACGTCTTATCGGGAACGGGCACCCCGCTCCCCCGGCGTTCCAGCGGGACCTAGCCCGCGCGCTTCGCCTTCAACTGGTCATTCACAGCGTTAATCACTGCAGAGACCGTCGCATTAAAATCAAGGTCCGAGCTGTCCACCAGGGTCACACCCTCGGCAGCTTCCATAAAGTTATTGACCTTCGAATCCTTCGCATCACGCTCCGCAATCTGCTTGCTCAAATCACCCGAAGCGCCGGACTTCTCGGAGTTCTCCAGGCCGCGGCGAGCCATGCGCACCTCCTCGGAGGCGGTCAGCAGGATACGCGCGTCAGCATCGGGAGCCACCACGGTCGTAATATCGCGGCCCTCGGCAACCATGCCGTTCACGGCGTGGTCAATCGTCCAACGCTGCAGACCGATGAGGTACTCGCGCACCGCCGGAACCGAAGCCACAGCAGACACGGCCGAAGAAATGCGCTCGCTACGAATCTCCTCGCGGATATCGGTGGAGCCCATCATGATCTCTTCCTCGTTGATGTTCGTGCCGAACACCAGGGGCATCTCCTTGACGGCCTTCGCGATGGCCTCGGCATCGTTCAGGTCAATACCAAGCTCCAGCACACGGTAGGTTGCGGCGCGGTACATCGCACCGGTATCCAGGTAGGCCAGGCCAAAGTGACGGGCCACTTCCTTAGACACAGACGACTTGCCGGAGCCGGAAGGTCCGTCGATAGCAATCGTCAGTTTAGGGTTCTCGTGCATCTGCACTCCTTTAATTCGTCTCGCTCCATGCCGGAAAATACAGCATTAACTCTACTTCACCACGCGCCAGCCGCGGGCCGACAAATCGCGAACCAGCGACTCCAGAATCGAGGGGTTGACCGAGATTTCAGCCATACCCACCGGAGCACCTGTAGAGTGTTCCAGCCGCAGGTCCTCAATATTGGCGCCCAGCTCACCGATCTCGGCAAGCAACCGGGCCAGGGTGCCGGGGGTATCATCCACCAACACCGTCATCGTCGCGAAGGCCGCCGGAGCCGTACCATGCTTACCCGGAATACGGGCGACACCCGCATTACCCTCGCTCATCAGCTGCGCCAAATCCAGGCGAGCGCCGGAAGCCGCCGGGTCCTCCAGCGTCGAGATGAGCCGGTTCAGGTCATCACGAACCCCGTAGAGGGTCTGCACAATCGGCTCGGCATTCGCGGCAAAAATCTGAACCCACAGCGTCGGGTCAGAAGCCGCAATACGCACCGTATCGCGCAGTCCCTGTCCCGCCAGGGACAGGGCGTACAGCGGGGTATCCTGCAGGCGCGAGGCCAGCAACGAGCTCATCGCCTGCGGCACATGCGAGATGAGGGCCACCGTCTGATCGTGCTCCTCAACGCTCAGAGAAGTCACAATCGCGCCCAGCTCAACCGCCACGGAACGCACCAGGCGAACGCACTCGGGGCGGGCCGAATCGTGCTCGCAGATAATCCACGGGCGCGCCTGGAACAGCTCACCGCGGGCCGCCACCGGCCCAGACTTCTCGCGGCCGGCCATCGGATGCGAACCCACATAGCGCGACGCATCCGCGCCGGAGGCCAGTACATCCGCCAGGGGCCGCACCTTCACCGAGGCTACATCGGTCACCGTGGCGCCGGGGTAGCCGGTCTCGGGACGCGGCCCGTACATCCGCAGGGCCTGCGCGCACACGATGCCTGCCACATCCGGTGGGGCGGCCACAACCACCAGCTGCGGGGCGAAGGCGGCGCGCTCCTCCTCCGTCAGGGAGGAGAAGCTCGTTCCGGCACCGATATCCTGCGCCACAGCCTCGGCGGTGGGTGAAATATCTTGGACGTACACGTCCTCGCATCCTGCCGCACGCAACCCCAAACCAATGGAGGCACCCAGCAGACCCGAACCGATAATGAGTACCGGGCCGGTCAGCGTTGAGTCCATGGGTATCTCAGATGAGGAAAGCTCAGCGGGTGAGCTCATGACAACTCCTTAGCGTTATTACATGTCCACCGAAGCAAGCAGGTGACCGATCTCCACCTTGGAGAGGTTACGGATTGTGCCCTGCTTCTGCGAACCAATACGAATCGGGCCCATCTCAACGCGGACCAGGCGCTCAACCGGGTAACCGACAGCGTCGAAGAGGCGGCGCACGATGCGGTTCTTACCGGAGTGGATAGTCACCTCAACGAGCACGTGGCCGGGGGTGGAATCCACCAGCTTGAACTCGTCCACGCGGGTCACGCCGTCCTCCAGGCGGATACCCTTCTTCATGGCCGCCCCGACGCCGGGCTCCATCGGGCCGGGAACCTGCACCAGATAGGTCTTGGGCACCTCGTAGGAGGGGTGGGTCAGGCGGTTTGCCAGTTCACCGTCGTTGGTCAGCAGCAACAGACCCTCGGTTTCGACGTCCAGGCGGCCCACGTGGAACACGCGCTCGCTCATGGAGGGGCGCAGGAAGTCGGAGATGCAGGGGCGACCCTCGGGGTCTTCCATGGTGGAGACCACGCCGGCGGGCTTGTTGAAAGCCATGTAGACGAGCTTGTCGTTGGTCTGAACGGTCATGCCGTCCACCTGCACGGTTACCTTGGAGGGATCCACGCGTACACCCAGCTCGGTCACGACCTCACCGTTGACGGTGACGCGACCTTCAGTAATCATTTCTTCGCAGACGCGGCGGGATGCCACGCCAGCCTGCGCCAGCAGCTTCTGCAGGCGCAGGCCGTCGTGGTCGTAGAACTCGTAGTGGTCCACCGGTGCGTTGCGGGGACGGCGGGGACGGTGCGGGCCAGCGTAGTTGCTGACGCGGTACTCGCCGCGCTCATGGGCGAAAGCCTCGCCGGAGCGGTAGGGGCGGCCCGGTGCGCGGCGTTCGCGCTTGGGCAACTCTGCGCCGCGGCCTCGGCCGGAACCTGCGCGGCCTGCGCCGAACTTCTTCTCGCCAAACTTCTTGTCACCGAAGCCCTTTGCGCCGCCCTTGCCCGCCCCGCTCTTCGGAGCACCGGGACGACCGCCGCGCGCGGATGCCCCCTTAGGGCCGGGCTTACCGCCCTGACCGGGACGACCTGCGCCGGGTCGGCCACCGCGGGAGTTCTGGGGGCGACCGGATGCAGAGCGGCCGCCGCGGGAGGAGTTTCCATATGCCATGGTGTTCTTCTCTTTTCTGTCGTATAGTGCGAACGTTTCAGGCATTTCCCGAACGTTCGTTCGTCTTATTAATTCGTTGTCGTTGTCTTAGTCGTTGCCCTCGGCGAGCACTGCAGCTTCCGTGTCATCGGGCAGGAAGGGCGCGAGCGCCGGCAGCTCCTCCAGGGAGTCCAGCCCGAGCTTCGCCAGCAGTAGCTCCGTGGTTTCGTAGAGGGTCGCACCGGTTCCGGCTTCTCGCCCAACCTCGCGAATCAGCTGCCGCTGCAGCAGCTGGCGAATGGCCGCATCCGCGTTCACGCCGCGAATCGAGGCGACCATTGCGCGAGTCACCGGCTGCCGGTATGCAATCACGGCGAGCGTCTCGTAGGCGGGCTTGCTCAGGGTTGCACTCTTGGAGCGGGTCACGAAGCGCGCCACCCAGGGGGCGAAGTCGTCGCGTGCGTAGAGCTTCCAGCCGCCGGCGATGCGGCGCAGCTGGAATCCGCGCGGTTCGGGTGAGATGCCATCCTCACCGTATTCCGTTTCCTCGCCATTGTATTCACGGTACAGCTGATCGATGGCGTGTTCGACGGCCCGCTCGCTCACGATGAGCGCGGCAGAAAGCTCGCGCACGCTCACGGGGGCCTCGGCGACGGTGAGAATCGCTTCGATGGCGCTCTTGACGCCGCCGGGGATTGCCTCCACGCGGGAAAACTCGGCGTCGGGGTCAACCGCCACGCTGGGTGCGGTGGAGGGCCCTCCCGCGGGTATGTTCACTGGGCTCTTCTCTGCACCGTGTGCAGGTTCCTGCGGCGCTTCCGAGCTGTCCGGGTCCCCCGCAGCTTCAGGCTCTTCCGGTTCCCCGGCAATTTCAGCATCGGGCTCGACCGGTTCGGCCGCTGGTTCAACCATGAATTCGATCGGTGCCGAGGCGGCAGGCCCCGTATCGTCGTCGGCATTCGGATCCCAGTAACCCAGGTTCACGATGGCCAGGTCATCGGGGGTGAATTCGCGGTTGAAGCGCGATCCGTTCTCGGGGTTAGTCACGTTCCTCCTCCGGTTCGATGCCGTTCTCGGCGAACTCTGCCTCCAGGGTTTTGCGGGTTTCCGTGCTCTCGGAGAGTATAGGTTCCGAGCCGTCCCGAGCCGCTGAGAGAGCTTCAGGGCGAATCACGAAGCTTCCCGCCGTGGCGCTAGCTCGCACCAGAATCTCACCCAAGGGATGCTCCTGCTCCACGTGCAGGGCGCCCTCCTTGTAGAGCTCCAGCAAGGCCAAGAAGCGTACCACCGCAATTTCCAAGTTGCCCGCGCCCCGCACGAGCTCGTCAAAGCGCAACTCGCGCCCGGATGCGTCCAGCAGGGCGTGCAACAGATAGTGTTCCTCGGCGGCGATGGTGGTGACCGGAACGTGCAGGTGCTCGTTCAGCTCCTCCACGATTTCTTCCGCGGCGGGCTCGGATTCGGCGGGCTGCCGGCTCAGCGCGGCGGCCGCGATACGCGCGAACTCTTCGGCGCCTCCGGTCAGAACCAGTTCGGGCAGTGCATGGGCAAAACGCTCTTCGAGAGCGACAGCGCGAGGAAAACGCCGCGCTTCCTGCGCCCAGCGTTCGGCAAAGATATCGGCAACCTCGCGGTAGGCGCGGTACTGCAGCAGGCGCGCAAAGAGTAGGTCGCGGGCCTCGAGCAGGGCGACGTCTTCCTCGAGGGGTTCACGATGCTGCGGCAGCAGGCGCGCGGTCTTGAGCTCGAGGAGGGTTGCGGCGGTGACCAGAAATTCGCTGGCCTCGTCCAGGGCTCGCTCCGTGCCCTCGGCGTAGAGGGCCTGCAGGTAGGCGAGGAACTCATCGGTCACTTCGGCGAGCGCAACGTCGGTGATGTCGAGTTTGCGGCGCGAAATCAGGGTCAATAGAAGATCAAAGGGGCCCTCAAAATTACTGAGGGTGAGGGTGAAACCGCGTTCCGGGTTCTGCGGGCCGCGGCCCTCGGGTCGGGCGTTCTGGGCGGCCTCTGCGTTCGGTGTCGGTACCCTCACGGCAGCGACGTGTGTGGTCATAAAGACCTGTTCTCCTTATGTGTTTTCCGTCCCGCGTTCTGCGCGTTGCATCCGGTCGATGCGCCGGGCGTGCCTGCCGGTATCGTGCGGCTCGCGCCCTCGGCGATTTCTCGGCGGCGTCTTCAGCCGTCAAACGGCAAAGTAGCCGGTGCGGGTGGGAATGAATCCCCATAATTATACGCCCCCTATCGGCGCGGCTCAAGGGGTCGTGCAAGCCGCATCGGCAGGGGGCGCATCGAGGGAAGGGCTAGCGTGCACCACCCTTATAAATCAGTTCGCGTGCCACCTGGCGGTAGGCCTCGGCACCGGGGTGACTCGAAGCATACGTAAGAATCGGCTCGGCAGACACCGAAGCGTCCGGGAACTTCACGGTGCGCTTGATGACGGTGTCAAAAACCTTGTCGCCGAAGGCATCCACGATGCGTGCCAGAACTTCCTTAGAGTGGATGGTGCGCGCATCGAACATGGTAGCCAGCACGCCGACAATCTCGAGGTTCGGGTTCAAGCGGTCCTGCACCTTCTCGATGGAATCCACGAGCAGGGCTACGGCACGCAGCGCGAAGAACTCACAGATCAGAGGAATAATCACGCCGTCGGAGGCGGTCAGCGCGTTGACGGTCAGCAGGCCCAGAGAGGGCTGGCAGTCGATGAGGATGACGTCGTACTCATCGCGGACCTTGCGCAGTGCCGAGGCGAGAACCTGCTCGCGAGCGACCTCGTTGACCAGCTGCACCTCGGCTGCGGAAAGGTCGATATTAGCGGGCAGCAGGTCAATGTTCTCCACGCCGGTGGGCAGGATGACGTCCTTAATGTCGACCTTGCGGTCCATCATAACGTTGTAAACAGTCAAATCCAGCTCGTGCGGGTTCGCGCCAAAACCGGCGGAGAGAGCGCCCTGCGGGTCGAAGTCGACCAGCAGCACCTTGCGGCCACACTCTGCCAGTGCCGCGCCCAGGTTAATGGTGGAGGTGGTCTTACCCACGCCGCCCTTCTGATTCACCATAGAAATAATGCGGGCGGGACCGTGGCTACTCAGCGGAGCCGGGTCGGGGTACACGCGCAGGGGTCGACCGGTGGGGCCGAGTTCTTGTGCCTGAGCTTCAGTCAATGGTTCACCTTCATCAATGAATTCGAAGTTTTAAGTTTAAGCGTTGTCTATAAGGTTACCTCAAGAGCGACTGTTCCGCGGATTGGCGGGGTTTTATCCCCGCTCGTGGGCGCGCGGATGCGCCATCCGGTAGACCTCCATGAGCCCCTCAGGAGTGACCTTGGTGTACACCTGCGTGGTCGCGATGGAAGCATGCCCCAGCAGCTCCTGCACCACGCGAATATCGGCGCCGCCCTGCAACAGGTGGGTTGCGAAGCTGTGCCGCATGGAGTGCGGGGAGAAGTCCGCGCTGAGGCCCGCCGCCTCGGCAGCTTCCTTGAGGATGAGCCACGCGCCCTGGCGCCCCAGCCTGCCGCCTCGCCCGTTAACGAAGAGCGCGGCGGTGCCTTTACCATGCGCTACGAGGGAGGGACGGGCACGCACCAAGTAATCCTGAATGGCCTTGTGGGCATAATTTCCGAGGGGTACGAGGCGTTCCTTGCTCCCCTTGCCGAAGAGCCGCACGTACCCGGGGAGGGTGATGTCGTTGCCGTCCTCGTCGGTCAGGGTTTCTTCGCTGTGCACGTCGTCAATATCGGCGTTGAGCATTTCACTCACGCGGGCACCGGTGGCGTACAGAAATTCGAGTATGGCGCGGTTTCGCAGACCGATGGGTGTGTCCCGATCCGGCACGGCGAGGAGGCGTTGCATCTGCTCCACGGTAATAGCTTTGGGCAGGCGCTTAACATTCTTAGGCGGAGTAACGGTCGCGGCGGGGTCCTTCTCCACCATAAAGGCAGAGACCCAGAAGGCGTGGGCTCCGCGCACAGCTGCCATAGTACGGGCGATGGAGTTAGGGCCCAGCGGCAACGGGACATTCCCCTCGCCGCTCCCCCGCTCTCCCGCGGCGGTGCGACCCCCTTCGGCGGCGATGAGGACGGCCAGGGATTCTGCGGCTTCCTCGGCGTCCACGGAGCTCTCTTCCTCCGGCTGCTTCTTAGCTGGAGTGGCCAGGCCGGGTAGGGGTACGGTGGGTGCGGCAAGCTCACGCATGAATGAACGCACCTGCGCGGTCGTAATGCGTTCGGGGTCGATTACCCCGAGGGTGGAGAGGTACGCGGCGTAGCGGCGCAGGTCTCGCGCGTACGAGGCGATGGTGTTCTCGCTGCTACCCCGCTCGACCCGCAGGTGCACCAGGTACTGGTCGATGGCCCGTTCCAGGGGGGTCTGCGAGCGGTTCCCCTCAACCGCGGGGGTAGTGCCCTTCGGCGCGGGCTGTGCCATATCTATCCCCTTCTCACGCTGTCGTTCGGATACGCGCGGTAGCGCGAAATGCCTCCTCGAGGGATTGGGCGAGAAGGCCCAAAGCCCTAGCGGAAGGTCTGCGGCTTCTGGCGGCGATACCCCATGTAGGGGTGGAAATCCCAGCCACCGGCGGCCTCGCGCAGGCCCTCGAAGCCGCGCACTGAGGCGGCGTAGGTGGCAAGAATCGCCTGGATGGCCAGGGCGTTGTGCACTTTACCGTCTAACACCAGCTGCACCGCGTCCTGCAGGGGAACCCAACGGTAGGTCATCTCCGACTCTTCTTCGGTGCGTTCGGTACGCTCTTGGCGGGGTAGCTCGCTCAGGTCGCGGGCCAGGTAGACGCGGCCCGCCTCACTGGTTGCGCCGGGGCTGCTGAAGTAGTCGGTCAGGGCGTGCCAGCTGGCGGCTCGCAGGTCGGCTTCCTCAGCGAGCTCGCGCTGCGCGGCGTGGAGGGGGTCCTCACCGTCGATGTCGAGCAGACCGGCGGGCACCTCCCAGAGGTTCATGCGCACCGGGTGTCGGTACTGGTTGAGCATCAGCAATTCGTTGCGTTCGTTGAGCACAGCCACGGCCACGGCGCCGGGCATCTCCACCACATCGCGGGTGAGTACGGTTTCCTCGTTCAGCTCGTATTCCTCAACCGCGGTTTCGATGACGTATCCGCTGTATTTGACGGTCCGGGTGCGAATCGTGCGTTCGGAGGGCTCGTCGATAATATGCTGGTTTTCGCTCATATCTCTATTCTAGAGGGTTCGTTTCGGAACTCCCTCGTGCACCTCCCTGTTACTCAGCGGGCGACGCTCCCCGATGGGTTAAAGCGGTTAAACGGCGAGCGCCCCAGCCGCCTCGGGGACGGTTGGGGCGCTCAAAGCGTTCGGTCGCCTTATGCGCCGCGGCGCTCCAGGGCGGCCTTAATCAGGCCTGCAAAGAGCGGGTGCGGGCGGGTCGGGCGGGAGCGGTACTCGGGGTGCGCCTGAGTTGCCACGTAGTAGGGGTGAACCTCTGCGGGAAGCTCCACGTACTCAACCAGCGAGGAGTCCGGGGAAGTACCGGAGATCACGAGACCTGCCTCTTCGAGCTGCTCGCGGTACTCGTTGTTCACCTCGTAACGGTGGCGGTGACGTTCCGATGCTTCGGTGGCGCCGTAAGCCTTAGCCACCTGAGAGCCGGGCACCAGGTTTGCCTTGTAGAGGCCCAGACGCATGGTGCCGCCCAGGTCGCCGGCACCCTCGACGAACTGCTTCTGCTCTTCGATGGTAGCGATAACGGGCACGGGGGTTTCGGGGTCGAACTCAGTGGAAGATGCCGCTGACAGGCCCAGTACGTTACGTGCGTACTCAATCACCATGGACTGCAGACCCAGGCAAATACCCAGGGTCGGAATCTTGTGCTCGCGTGCGTACTTGAGGGCACCAATCTTGCCGTCCAGGCCGCGGATGCCGAAGCCGCCGGGCACCAGGATGGCGTCCATATCACGGAGCTGGTGATCTGCGTCCTCGTCGGTTGCGCACAGGTCAGCAGCAACCCACTTGATGTTGACCTTCACGTTGTTGGCAAAGCCGCCGGCACGCAGAGCCTCGGAGACCGAGAGGTATGCGTCGGGCAGGTCGATGTACTTACCGACCAGGGCCACGTTCACCTCTGCGGCGGGGCGGTGCACTGCGTCGAGCAGGCGGTCCCACTGGGTAAAGTCGGGCTCGGGTGCCTCAATGCCGAAGTAGTCGAGGATGTAGTCGTCGAGCTTCTGGCTGTGCAGGGTCTTGGGAATATCGTAGATACTGGGGGCATCGGCGCAGGAAATCACAGCGTCGGTGTCTACGTCGCAGGCGTTACCAATCTTGGAACGGTGCGATGCGGGGACCTCGCGCTCACAGCGCAGAATCAGGCCGTCGGGCTGAATACCTAGGCCGCGCAGTGCTGCAACGGAGTGCTGGGTGGGCTTGGTCTTCAGTTCGCCAGAGGGGCCGATGTAGGGAACCAGAGAAACATGCAGGAAGAAGACGTTCTTACGTCCGACATCGCGGCGAACCTGACGTGCCGCTTCCATGAAGGGCAGGGACTCGATATCGCCAACGGTGCCACCGATTTCGGTAATGATGATGTCGGGGGCATTGTCGATTTCCGCTGCGTGACGCATGCGGGATTTAATCTCGTCGGTGATGTGAGGAATCACCTGGACGGTGTCGCCGAGGTATTCGCCGCGGCGCTCCTTCGCGATAACGGAGGAGTAAACCTGACCGGTGGTCACGTTAGCGGACTGGTCGAGATTCTCGTCCAGGAAACGCTCGTAGTGTCCAATGTCCAGGTCGGTTTCCGCACCGTCGTCGGTGACAAAGACTTCACCGTGCTGGAAGGGGTTCATCGTACCGGGGTCGACGTTCAGGTAGGGGTCGAACTTCTGCATGGTCACGGAGAGGCCACGAGAGCGAAGAAGCTGACCGAGGGAAGAGGCCGACAGGCCCTTACCGAGAGAAGATGCAACACCGCCGGTCACGAAAATCTGGCGGGTTACCTTGTCGTTAGAGGACGCATTCTGAGCGTTATTTTTTTCATTCACCACGGAATTTAAGCCTACCATTTTCTTGTCTGCTATCCAAGCAGAGGACTACGCCACAAGATGATTCTCGCAGGCCGAAGCCCTCCCCTTGGGTTTTGTCTCCACTGCAAACGCCCGCGGGGTTTATATTCCCGCTGCGCCATTCAGAGGTTTTCCTCGAGTACCCCTCGAGTATCTCATACCCTTCACCCCACGTGCGCGGGGATTAGCTGTCCGCACGCCCGTTTTCAGGCGGTGGATTCCGAGGTACATCTCTCCCGATTCGGGGCGTTTCACCCCTGGTTCTGGGACACCTGCCGACCGGCTTCCAATAGCTCCCGAGCGTGCTCGCGAGCCGACTCGGATTGGTCGTGCCCGGAGAGCATGCGGGCCAGTTCCACCACGCGCTCCTCCTCGGTGAGCACCTGCACCTTCGATAGCGAGGCATCGTCATTCTTGAGCACCAGGATGTGCTGGTCAGCGAAGGCGGCCACCTGCGGTAGGTGGGTCACCACCAGCACCTGCACATGCCGGGCAAGCATGGCCAGACGGCGACCAATCTCGATAGCGGCCTTGCCACCCACACCCGAGTCAACCTCATCAAAGATGAAGGTGGGCACGGGATCCACATCGGCGAGCACCACCTCGAGGGCCAGCATCACGCGAGAGAGCTCACCACCGGATGCTCCCTTGCCGAGCGGGCGAGGTACGGCGGTGCGGTGGGGCGCCAGCATGAAGGTGACGGTGTCGCGGCCGTGTACCGAGAATTTCTCGGCTTCGGCAACTTCCACCACGAGGGAGGCGTTCGGCATAGCCAGGGCGGTCAGTTCCTCGCTCACGGCGTCAGCAAGTTTTTGGGCGGCCGCACGGCGCAAGTTTGTCAGCTCTTCGGCCTGCTCCCCAAGGACCTTGCGTAGCTGCACAAGCTCCGTTTCGAGAGTTTCCTGGCGCTGCGGGTCATCCACGAGGGTGTCCAGGCGGGTGCGGGACCCCTCGGCCCATTCAAGCACCTCGGCGATGTCTGCCCCGTACTTGCGCATGAGCGTTGCCAGCTGGGCGCGCCGAGTCTGCACCTGTGCCAGACGCTCGGGCCCCTCCACATCCAGGGAAGCCGCGTAGGAGGAAAGATCCGATGCAATGTCGGTGGTCAGAATCATGAGCTCATTGACGCGCGCTTCCAGGCCGGCAAGCTCTTCATCTGCAGAGGCCTGGCCTTGCAGAGCGCCACGGGCAGCGTCAAGCAACCCCATAACGTTGGCTTCCTCGCCGCTCGAGTATTCGCTACCGCTCAGCGCGGTCAAGGCCGTTGCAGAGGCAATCCGCAGGGCCTCAACGTTCATGAGCTTCACCATTTCGGCCTTGAGCTCGTCCTCTTCACCCGCGCGAGGATTGACGGCGGCGATTTCCTCGAGTGCCCCCTGCAGGCTTTGCGCTTCTAGGGCACGAGCACGAGAGTTCTCCCGCACTTCCTTGAGTTCCGCGGCAGCTGCGCGGTAGCGTTCGTAGTTCTCGCGATATTTCGCCAGTAGGGAGGCCAACTCCTCCCCCGCATACAGGTCGAGGGATTGGCGCTGTTCTACAGGCGACTTGAGGCGCAACTGGTCCGACTGGCCGTGCACGGCCACGAGGCTCTGCCCAATCTGGGCGAGAGTTCCAATGGGTGCAGAGCAACCGCCGACGTGAGCGCGTGAGCGCCCGGAAGCATTGACGGTACGAGCCAACAACAGTTCCGAGCTCTGCTCATCAATCTCTTCGGTGGTCCCGCCGGCTTCTTCGGCCAGGGCGAGGGCGCGGTGGCCTCGCGGCAGACGGATGACGGCCTCGGCGAGCGCGTTCTTGGCACCGCTGCGCACGCTGGTGGCATCTGAACGAGCGCCCAGCAACATTCCGAGGGCGGTGACGACCATGGTCTTACCTGCACCGGTTTCACCGGTCAGAACGGAGAACCCCGGTTCGAGGGGGAGCCTTGCATCGGTGATGATGCCGAGGTCGCGAATATGAATTTCCTCAATCACGAATGTTCATTCCTTTTCTTTTGGCCGTTTCATTTTTCACCACTCAACCAGGGCGATAGCCACCAGAACACTGCAAGCTTTACAGGTTGCACTACCCATCTATTTGGAGGACTTTACCTCAGCCTCCTGCGGGCCGCGCCAGCCGCGGATGGGCAACTCAAATTTACGCACCAGACGCTCCGAGAAGGGTGCAGGGTGAATACGGGCCAGTAGCACGGGCTTCTCGGATCGACGCACCTCAATGCGCGAACCAGGGTCAAGCTCCACGGTACGGCGGCCATCACACCAGAGTACGCCGGAGGCACCATTTTCGGGCATGAGCTCTACCGCCAGGGTGGAGGTGGGAGCCGCTACGAGCGGGCGCGCAAAGAGAGCATGAGCAGAGAGCGGAACCATCAGGATTGCCTCAACCTCGGGCCAGACCACTGGGCCACCACCTGAGAAAGCGTAGGCGGTCGAGCCGGTGGGGGTTCCCATAACCACACCGTCGCAGCCGAAGGTACTCAGCGGCCGGGCATCCACCTCGATAATGACCTCAATCATCTTTTCGCGGTTGCCCTTTTCGACGCTGGCCTCGTTCAGCGCCCAGTCACTGTGCACGCGCTTACCGTTGTTCCATACCTCAACGTCAATGGCCATACGCTCTTCGACCGTGTACTCGCTGTTAACGATGTGGCGCACCGTCTCGCTCAGGTCGCTCTCTTCAGATTCTGCGAGGAACCCAACGTGGCCCAGATTCACGCCAATCAGGGGGACGCTGGTGTGGCGCACCATCTCGGCGGCACGCAGAATCGAGCCATCGCCGCCCAGCACCACGCCTAGCTCAATATCAATGAGGGCCACCGATTCATGAACCACCTGCACGGGAACGGGCTCATCCCAGTTCTCACTCAGGGTCTCCAGGTCGGAGCGAGTCATGACGGGCGCGAGCCCTGCTTCGTAGAGCTGGGTGCATGCCTGCCGAGCGGCATCTCGTGCTTCTTTGCGTCCCACGTGGGCAAAGACCAGAATTTTTCGCCCATGATCATCCGAACGATCCGCTACGTGGTGCGCACTCTCCGACTGCACCTGCGCAAGAGCTGCATCCTGATCTGCACGACTCTTTTGTTTTGCCATAACGACTCTCTCCCATTCATGGTTGAGGTATTGAGCTGGTGTACTTACATCTATCATACCGAATATGTTCTCGAAAATTCCCCAAAATATTCTATTTTTAGAAAATTATTTCGAATATCCAGCAGCTGGGGTATCTCCAAAATACCCGGTGAATAGCGAGGCAGCCCGAGAAAGCCCCACTCTCAAACGCTTTCTGCGTTACCGAGCGGTTTTTCTCAGACTGCCTAGAACACTATTTATTTTCGGCACCAGAGGAAGTACTCCACGTTGCCGTCCTGGCCAGGGAGCGGGCTGGGCTCCATGCCCATCACCCGCAGCCCGTGGCCGATAGCGGAGGCTTGCACCTTCTCCACCGCTTCACGGCGGGCGGCTTCTTCGTAGACCACTCCCCCGCGTCCGATGCGGTGCTTGCCGACCTCGAACTGCGGCTTGACCATAAGCACCAGATCGCCGCCGGTTTCGGTGGCGTTCACTAACGCCTCCATAACCAGGGTCAGCGAGATGAACGACAGGTCCGAGACCGTCAGCTCAACCTGCCCGCCAATATCTTCGGGCTTCAGGTAGCGAACGTTGAGGCCTTCGTACACGCCGACCCGGGGATCTTGACGCAGCGCGTCCACAAGCTGGTCGTGTCCCACGTCCACGGCCGCCACGTGGGTAGCCCCTCGACGAAGTAGCACGTCGGTAAAGCCTCCGGTGGATGCTCCCGCATCCAGGCAACGTTTGCCCTCCACCTCGATATCTGGAAACGCGTCGAGGGCGCCTACGAGCTTGTGGCCTGCTCGGCTGACGTATTCGGTCAGCTCGCTCTGGCGCACATAGAGGGTATCCTCCGGCCCCACGAGCGCGGATGCTTTGCGCGCAACCTTGCCGTTGACCTGTACGTCTCCCGCAGCAATAAGCTTTGCGGCAAGAGTCCGAGAGCTCACGAACCCGGACTCGACCAGGTATTTATCGAGGCGCACGGTGTTCCTACCCATATCTTCTTTCTGTCGTCATGTAGTATCGGTGAACCCTCAGAACATACCGTCTGAGGATTCACCACCGCGAGGCTAGGAGAGGTTATCGAGGTCCTTTTCCAGCTGCTCGCTCATCGTTTCGAGGCGCTTGACACGTTCTACCGGGTCGGTAGCGAGGACCGCCGCCAACTTCCGCTCAAATTCGGCGTCTGCGATAGAACGGTCGTTCTCGATTTTTGCGGCCTCCGCGTTCGTAGCTTCGTCCCGTTTAGGCACCGGGAAGGCCCTCAATGACGGGTACGGCTGCTTGCTCGGGGTTAGCTGCCCACCATGCAGCATAGGCAACGCGCCAAGCTTCTGCTTCGCTCTCGCTTCCGGCGAAGGTACCTTCGTCAAGGTCCTCGGGGCCGGTAAGGGTTAGGCTCTCGCCTCGCACCCGTGCCTGCCAGGTGGGGCCGGTTGCAATCACCTCGTAGCCTTCGAAGAGCACCTCAATCTCGGGGTAGGGTGCGAAGAAGTCGTCCAGGGTGCGTAGCACGTAGGTCGGGCGCTGTTCGGGTACGGCTTCAATAACGTCGCGGTAGGTCTGCACGCCGGTGAGCACGAGCGCGCCGTCCATCTGCGCGTTATTAGCGCCGAGAATATCGGTGTCCAGGCGGTCACCCACGATGACGGGACGCTCGGAGTTCAAGGCTTGTGCTGCGGTGTGGAAGATGGGGGCTTCGGGCTTGCCCGCAACGAGCGGGGTACGGCGCGAGGCGATTGCCACGGCTGCAACGAGGGTTCCGTTGCCGGGGGCCTGGCCACGTTCCTTGGGGATGGTCTGGTCGGTGTTGGTGGCCACCCATAGCACTTTGGGGTTTGCTAGGGTGTAGGAGGCTTCTGCCAGATCCTCCCAGCCCATCTTCGGGTCAAAGCCTTGGATAAGGGCTATAGGCCCCTCAGCTTCGGTGCGAACGGGTTCCAAGCCTGCGTCACGCACACAGTCGGCGAGGGCCTCGGTGCCGGTAATCAGCACCTTGGAGCCTGCGGGAATCTGCTGTGCGAGAAGCTTGGCACCAGCCTGCGCGGAGCTCACGATACGTTCAGCACGGGTGTGCACGCCGAGGTTGCGCAGGTGTTCCGCAACGGATTCCACCGAGCGTGAGGCATTATTAGTCACGAAAATAACCGGTACGTTGAGCTCTTCCTCAGCGCGGTTGAGAGCTTCGGGAGCTCCCTCGATGGCGAAAGGGCCGGCATAGACAACGCCGTCCAAGTCTGAGAGGAGTGCGTCGTAGTGGGCAAGGAGTGCGGTCGTGGTCATGAGAACCTCTTCCGGGGTCTAAGCGGCTAGTATTTCCTCTATCGTACCCGTTCCGCACTACCCGGGCCTACCATTCGTCACGGGTAGGCTCCGATTCGGACGACGTCTGCTCCACTGTAGCGCAAACCGCCGGATGCAAGCTCGCGTAGAGCCGCATCCGGCGGTTTAGCATGTATAAGCTTTATTCTGCGTCAGCCTGGGCGTTTTCCTCGGCTTCAGGCTCTCCAGATGCTTCCGTAGCAGAGTTCTCGGAAGTGTTTTCTTCGGAGTCAGCTACTTCTGTCTTCTCAGAGATCTCTTCTTCAGCCGTCTTGGCCGGATGCTCCGCGGGCTTCTCTTCCTTCTCGAAGAGGTCTGCCTCACCGAAGATATCGAAAATCTCGGGCTCCGCAAAGTTGCCCTGCCCCAGTGCAGCCTCAGCCACGACAGACAGGCGGGCCCAACGCTCGGCTTCCTGCTCGCGACCGGCGTTAGCGAGAGCATCAGCATAAGCGCTAAAAAGACGCGGGCTATATTCGAAGGCGCGTTTGGGGTTCAGCTGCGGAATCTGCAGGGCGGCCACGGCCTGGCTCTTCTTACCCTGATCGGTCAGGATACCAGACTCGACAATAGCCAGCTCCACGCGCACCTCAGCGGGCAACTCTTCCCGTTTGAATTCGGCAATCATTTCCTGGGCCTTGGGCAGGCGTCCCAGCGCACGCTCGCAGTCCACAAGTAGCGCGAGGTGGTCCACAGAACCACTGATACGACGGTGAGTGCGTAGCTCACGCAGGGCCAGCTCGTAGTCCTCTGCCACGTATGCAGCTACGCCCACGGCTTCACGCACGGCCGCAATACGACCGGCGCTACGCGAGGCTGCTGCGGCGTGTGCCAGCGCAAATTCGGGATCAATATCAAGGTAGCGGCCCGCCATCACCAGATGCTTGGCGACGGTCTCAGCATTACGAGGTTCCAGAGCACGTAGCTGGCGGTAGGTTGCACCATCCAGCTCACGGCCGGTCACATCGCTATCAATCTCGGGTGCTTTGGGCTTAGCAGGGCGATAGCCTGTACGACCTCCGATGCTACGTACCTCTTCACGAGGTACATCGCTCTCAGGTCCGTTGGAGCGGAGCGCCTTCGAACGCGCATCGGAGCGACGACCATCAAACTTCTTGCCTCCGCGATCGTTACGCTTGAAACCGCCCTTACCGCCGAAGTTCTTGCCGCCCTTCTTAGAGCGGAAATCCTTACCACCGTTGTTCTTGCGGTGCTGGCGGGGGCCGGAGCCGTTAGACTCGTGGCGGGGGGTCTCAGACATGAATCTCCTTGGGAGGTATCCGCTCGTGGCGGGTCGTGAATGCAGTCGGTCCGGACGGTCCGCTGCCTGAGGCATCAACTCTATGGAGGGGCGTTCGGCCCGTCTTTAATGCCCAATATAAGCCATACCATTCTAGTATAGAGGGCGGCTTTCGTGCACCTGTAGCGGTGCGGATCCGCGCCCTCCCTAGGTTTCGAGAGGTTTCAACCGCGGACGTTAGGGAGGGGATGACCCTCTTCCCTATTCTTCTCTGCTCAGAGTTTCTTCTATCGGGCGTGCTACTCGTCAAGCAGAGTAGCTTGTTAAACAAAAATAGCCCCGGCGGAGCCGGGGCTACTGAATAATAAAGCGGCAGCGACCTACTCTCCCACACCCACAAAAGTGCAGTACCATCGGCGCAAAGAGTCTTAGCTACTGGGTTCGGAATGGAA
>NZ_CABFLY010000001.1 GCF_901875305.1 Rothia mucilaginosa | reverse complement strand
CGCAAAAGACCGCCGGCAGCACCCCGGCGGTCTCACAAAACAGTATTCGGTTTACGGCGGATAATCCCCACCGCCGGGTTAAAACGCTGCGGCTCCTACCGCAGACACGCCCGCCTCCCGAACGCAAAAGACCGCCGGCAGCACCCCGGCGGTCTCACAAAACAGTATTCGGTTTACGGCGGATAATCCCCACCGCCGGGTTAAAACGCTACGGCTCCTACCGCAGACACGCCCGCCTCCCGAACGCAAAAGACCGCCGGCAGCACCCCGGCGGTCTCGCAAAACAGTATTCGGTTTACGGCGGATAGTCTCCACCGCCGGGGAGTTGCTTCCAATGCCACAGCCAGCCAACCCAGCCCCACTGCGCGCACGCACCCGCCACCAGCAACGCCCAGCGATAAGCCCGCGAACGACTCAGCGCCGCAACCACCACAACCAGCGGGAACAGCGGCAACAGCAGACGGAACGTCGACGACTGCGGGTTCAAAAACAGAATCAAGTAGGCAAAGTAGCATGCGCACCACAGATTCAGCGGAGCGGCCAAAACACCCCGAGCCACCGGGCTCAAGCACAGCGCAACAAAGCCCAGAATCAGCAAAACCAGCAGAATCGGGGCCGCGTACCCAAAGTAGATGTACCCCTGCGTCAGCCACGGCTCAATCGGCGCCAGATGCGTGCCTCGCCAAGCCGTCTCGGTGGCCGTGTAAGCATCCACACGGCCGGTAGCCCACCACGCAATCGCGGGCCATACCAGCGCGCACGCACACACCAGCAAGGCGCTCACCAGCTGCCCCGCGTGGCGCACAAAGGCCGTACCGATACCCATAACGCGGCTCGACCGAGCCCAACACGCAAACCACCACAGGCCCGCAACCGCACCCAGCGGAACACCCACCGGGCGGGAAAGACACGCCAGGGCCGCAACCGGCACCAGCCAGCCGTAACGCCCCTTCACAAGGCACAGTAGCGCACCGGCCAGGAACACCAGGTTCAGCGACTCGGCGTAAGGCGCCTGAAGCACGGGAGCCACCGGCAGGAACGACACCAGGGCCACACCCCACAAAGCCAGCGTGGAGGCGAGCTCCGCATCAGCGGAGTCAGACCCGGAACGCGCGAGGCGAACCGCCTTCACCGAAGCATCAAAAAGCAGGTAGATAATCCAGGCTGCCGCAAAACCGGCCAGCAGAGCGACAGCGGCGGCCACCGGGTAGTAGGCGATGCCCGTCAAGCGGCTGATCCCTTGAGAGAGCAGCGGAAAGATGGGATAAAACGCCCACTGATTCTGTTGAACAGCCCCCATCGCGTTGATCGGCAGCTCGCTCGGGTAGCCGTTGAGCGCAATCTGCTCGTACCAGCCGGCATCCCAGGTGCTGATGAAGGAGAGGTAGCTCAGGTGCTCGCCCCAGGGGCCGCGCAGCTGCTGCTGTCCGACCACGGCGAACACTACGTAGCCCCACACACGCGAAATCCCGTAGATGAGCAGCACCGAAAGCCAGGCGGGCAGGGCGCTCAGGCGCTCCCCCGCTCGGCGCAGACGCTCGGCAGAGGAGGTGTACATCCATGTCAGGGCTTCGTCGAAGGATTCGGACCGGTTCTGCTCGGCGCGGGATGCGGTATGCTCCGCCGGCTCGCTCGGCTCAGTGAGCTCGGCGCGTGCGCTCATCGGGCCTCCCCGCTCTGCAACTTCTCGGCGGAGGAGACTACAGAAGCGCCCGTGGGCTTCTCCACGTGGTGTTCCACGAAGTCGTGGGCGCTCAGGGTCCGCTCAACCTTACCGGTGTGCGGCACGGCCAGCGGGAGAGGCTCCGGCTCTTCCTGCACGGGGCGGGGGCCCTCGGCGGGTACGGCCTGCGGCGCGGGGGCCATGAAGGGCTTGGCAATAACACCCAGGTCGTCGACAGTGTCGAAGACTCCCAGGCCGTCACGGCCCACGGCGTTGAAGAACGCGGCGCCTGGTACGGCGCGGTGACCGCCGAGCGCAATTACCGTGAGCGAGGCGATAACCAGCAGAATCAGGGCGAGCAGAATCAGAAGAATATTCAACTCTGTCCTCTCGAATAACGTGTATGGGTACTCTCCATCTTAGAAGAGAGATGCGTCCTCTCCCCTTCTATGACGCAGTGACTATGACGCGCCGGGTTCGGCACGTAGCGGGGATGCGCCGATTAGTCCTCGTCGTCCTGATCGCTCAGTAGCCAGGCACGCAAATCAGCGTGGCAGCGGGTCAGCTGACTAAAGCTCACATGCTCATTATCGGTGTGGGCCAGCAGGGCGTCGCCGGGGCCGAAGTTCACGGCGGGGATTCCGATTTCGCTCAGGCGCGCCACGTCCGTCCATCCGTACTTCGGCTGGGGTTCCTGTCCCACGGCCTCGATTAGGGAGGCGGCCAGCGGAGTGTCCAGGCCGGGGCGGGCCGCCGGGGAGAGATCCACGAAGTCCAGCTCGTACCCGGCGAACACCTCATGCACGTGGGCGACCGCCTCGTCCAGGGTCTTATCGGGGGCGAAGCGGTAGTTCACGTGCATTGCCGCCGCGTCGGGAATCACGTTACCGGCCACGCCACCAGAAATCTGCACAGCGTTCAGACCCTCACGGTAATCCAGGCCCTCCACGGCGATAGTTTTCGGCTCGTAGGAGGCGAGCGCCGCCAGCGCGGGCGCCAGGGCGTGAATCGCGTTCTTGCCGCGCCAGGCCCGGCCCGAGTGGGCAGCCAGGCCGCGGGTGCGCACGAAGAAACGCATGGTGCCGTTGCAGCCGCCCTCAATGGTGCCGTTGGTCGGCTCGAGTAGCACGCCGAAGTCTGCGTCGGTGATGAGCTCGCCATGATTGCGAATCAGGCGTGCCAGCCCGGAAAGTTCACTCGCGACTTCCTCGTGGTCGTAGAAGATGTAGGTCAGGTTGTAGTCGGTGTCCCGCGCGGTCAGCTCGGCGGCCAGCTTCAGCTGGACGGCCACGCCGCCCTTCATGTCGGTCGCGCCGCGGCCGTAGAGCACGTACTCGCCGTCTTCCTCGCGGACGGTGGCCGGCACGGTGCCGAGGGACCCCTCGACGGTGGGCAGGGGCACGGTGTCCAGGTGACCGGCCAGGATAATGCGGGTGCGCTCCCCCTCTTCGCCGGGCAGCGGCGGGAATTCGGTGCGGGCGATGATGGCGTCCCCATCACGGGTCAGGTGCAGATGCGGGTAGGCCTCGAGCGCCGTGTATACGGCGTCGGCCAGGTCCTTCTCGTGATCGGATACCGATTCATAGTCGAGCAGGGTACGGGTCAGCTCGGGCGTGGATACGTTCAGGTCCAGGGGTGCGTGGTGATTCGGGGAAACAGTCATCCTTCCACGATACAGGTTGGGGGCGCCCCGCATCCCCGACGCCGCCCTTCTGTTCGTGAGACGAACGCCTGCGGTTCTGACGCCCGGTGTGCTACGGCCCATATAATGGTGTGCATGTCTGAAAACACTCCCCGTTACGCCTCCGGCGTCGCACTGGTTAATGTTGTTGTCTCTGGCGAGCACGCCGGCACCGTCCTGGATGCCTGGTTCCCCGCCCCTTCCCTCACCCAGACCCCCGACCTGTCCATCGCGGACGAGCTGGAGGAGCTGGCCGCCGAGCATCCGGCGCGTAATGCCCGCACTGAGGTGCGCACCGCATCCATCAACCTGGATGAGGCTCCCGAGGATGCCGTGGACGCCTACCTGCGTCTGCATCTGCTCTCCCACACTCTGGTCCGCCCGAACGAGCTGAACCTGGACGGTCTGTTCGGTGCCCTCGCAAACGTGGCGTGGACTAATCACGGCCCGGTGCTGGCTGCCGAGTTCCAGAAACTCGCGATTGGCCTGCGCAAGCTGGGCCACCTGAGCGTGAGCCACATTGATAAGTTCCCGCGCATGGTGGACTATGTTGTTCCTGCTGGTGTGCGTATTGGTGACGGCGACCGTCTGCGTCTGGGCGCGCACCTGGCGTCCGGCACGACCGTGATGCACGAGGGCTTCGTGAACTTCAACGCCGGCACCCTGGGCACCTCCATGGTTGAGGGCCGTATCTCGCAGGGCGTTGTGGTGGGCGACGGCTCGGATGTGGGCGGCGGCGCCTCCACGATGGGCACCCTCTCGGGCGGTGGCAAGAAGCGCGTGTCCATTGGTGAGCGTTCCCTGCTGGGTGCGGAGTCCGGCATCGGTATTGCTCTGGGCGATGACTGCGTGGTTGAGGCGGGCCTGTATGTGACGGCCGGTTCGCGTGTGAGCGTTCTGCTACCCGGTCAGGAGCCTCATGTGGTGAAGGCTGCGGAGCTGTCCGGTGTGTCGAACTTGCTGTTCCGCCGTAATTCGCTGAGCGGCGCGATTGAGGTTTTGCCGCGTGCCACGAATAGTGTGGAGCTGAACGAGGCGCTACACCTGAACTAGCCTGTACCTGGACTAGTACTGGTTGCCCTAGCGAACTTTTAGGGGCCGGGATGTGTGAAGCATCCCGGCCCCTTTTCCGTCAGGGCTTACGCTCTGCCTCTGGGGGGGGGCACGGCCTGAAACCCTTGATATGCCGTCACGTGGGAACATCGGAGTGCACAAACGCACAGCGCGTAAGGCCCCTCTGTTGCTTCGGCCCCTGTACCATTAGATACAGCTCAACAGCACTAGCCCTGTCCGGAGTCCTCCGGAACTTTTGCTCGAAAGGACATCATGAAGGTACTCGTTACCGGCGGTGCCGGTTACATCGGCTCGCACACCGTACTTGAACTGCTCAAGGCAGGCCACGACGTTGTCGTCATGGATAACCTCGCAAACTCTTCCGAGGAGTCCCTCAAGCGCGTCGCTGAACTCGCTGGTCGTGCCCCCGAGTTCCACAAGGTTGACCTGCTCGACCTTGAGGGCATGAAGGCTCTCTTCAAGCAGGTTCGCCCCGACGCTGTGATTCACTTTGCGGGCCTGAAGGCTGTGGGCGAGTCCGCTGAGAAGCCGCTGTGGTACTACCAGACCAACGTGGCTGGCACCCTGAACCTGCTGTACGCCATGGATGAGACTGACTGCCACTCCATCGTGTTCTCTTCCTCCGCTACCGTCTACGGCGAGCCCGAGTCCATGCCGCTCATCGAAAAGATGAACATGGATGCGCAGTCCTGCTATGGCCGCACCAAGGAACACATCGAGGATATGCTGGTTGACCTGGCTGCTTCCGATTCCAAGTGGAACATTGCTCTGCTGCGCTACTTCAACCCGGTGGGTGCGCACGAGTCCGGCCGTATCGGTGAGGACCCGGCGGGCATCCCGAACAACCTGGTGCCCTTCATCGCACAGGTTGCTGTGGGTCGCCGCGACCACCTGAACGTGTTCGGCAACGACTACCCGACCGTTGACGGTACCGGCGTGCGCGACTACATCCACGTGGTTGACCTGGCTGACGGTCACCTGAAGGCACTGAACTACATTGTCGAACACGGCGGCCTGCACACCTGGAACCTGGGTACCGGTAACGGCTACTCGGTTCTGCAGGTTCTGCACGCGTTCGAGGAAGCATGTGGCAAGGAGCTGCCGTACAAGATTGTGGATCGCCGCCCCGGTGACGTTGCGGTCTCTTACGCTGATCCTTCCTCCGCCTTGGCTGACCTGGGTTGGAGCGCTACCCGCGACATTAAGACCATGGTTCGCGACCACTGGAACTGGCAGAAGAATAACCCCAACGGTTACGAAGCTTAATCTGTTGTAGCCCCGCCCAGCGGGGTGTTGATGAGTGCCCGATAGGTGTCGTCTCACCTATCGGGCATTTTTATGTGCTTTTTCAAATTTTTTAGTGGCCTACGTTTGGCCGCCCGAAGAAGGGTGATGCCTCGTGGATGTGTACGATACGCTCAGAACGTTTCCCCTAGTCAGAACGTTCTGAGGGAATAAAGTGTGCCCCAACCGTATTTTTACGTCAAAAATACTATAACTATGCATTAAAGCTCAAAAATTCACAGTGTTTCACGAGGGAAACGAATAATTTACACGGGTGTTACATGGAGCACGTAAGCTGAAAACTCACCATTTTTGCAACCCGCATCATAGATACATCTCACATGAAAGGGTTAGTGATGTCCGCACAGGCAACCCCCGCATCGCCGAAAAACCTCGTTGAAATTCATGATGTCAACAAGTACTACGGCACGAACCACGTTCTGAAGAACATTAACCTTTCCGTGGGTAAGGGCGAGGTCATCATCCTCCTCGGCCCGTCGGGTTCCGGCAAGTCAACCCTCTGCCGAACCATCAACCGCCTCGAAACCACCTCCAGCGGTTCTATCAAGATTGACGGGCAAGAACTGCCCAAGGAGGGTCGCGCCCTCGCCAAGCTCCGTGCCGAGGTCGGCATGGTATTCCAGTCGTACAACCTCTTCGCCCACAAGACCATCCTGGACAATGTGACCCTCGGCCCCCGCCGAATCCGCAAAATCTCCAAGTCAGAGGCAGAAGCAGAGGCCATGAAGCTACTCGCAAAGGTGGGCGTTGACTCGCAGGCCCACAAGATGCCGGCTCAGCTTTCGGGCGGCCAGCAGCAGCGTGTCGCCATCGCCCGCGCCCTCGCCATGAAGCCCAAGGTCATGCTCTTCGACGAGCCCACCAGCGCCCTCGACCCCGAAATGGTCAACGAGGTGCTCGACACCATGGTCTCCCTCGCAAAGGAAGGCATGACCATGATCGTGGTGACCCACGAGATGGGCTTCGCCCGCAAGGCCGCCGACCGCATCGTATTCCTGGCCGACGGCGAAATCGTCGAAGAAGCCCACCCGGACGAGTTCTTCACCAACCCGAAGAGCGAGCGCGCCAAGGACTTCCTGTCCAAGATCATCGACCACTAGTCCGGAGGCTGACATGAAAAAATATTCACGCAAGCTCGCCGCATTGGCGGCAGCCGCCTCCCTCGCGCTGACCGGCACACTCGCCGGCTGCTCCAGCAGCGGTAGCGACCACAAGATTCGCATCGGCATCAAGTTCGACCAGCCCGGCCTCGGTTACCAGGACGGTAGCCAGTACACCGGCTTCGACGTGGAGGTAGCCCGCTACGTCGCCGGCAAGCTCGGCTATTCCGAGAACCAGATTGAGTTCGTCGAATCCCCCAGTGCCAACCGTGAGAACATGCTCAATAACGGCCAGGTCGACATGATTTTTGCGACCTACTCCATCACCGACAGCCGCAAGAAGAGCGTGGACTTCGCTGGCCCCTACTACACCGCCGGGCAGGATTTGCTCGTGCGCGCCGATAACACCGACATCAAGGGCCCGGACGACCTCAACGGCAAAAACCTCTGCTCCGTAACCGGCTCCACCAGCGCCAAGAAGGTTCAGGACAAGTTCGCTAAAAACGTGAACCTCGTCAAGCAGAACAGCTACTCCGACTGCGTGGTCGCCCTCAACGGCGGCGTGGTGGATGCCGTCACGACCGACGACATTATCCTCGCCGGCCTGGCGGCCACCAAGGCCAACAAGGGCAAGCTGAAGGTGGTCGGTGCCCCCTTCACCACCGAACGCTACGGTGTGGGCCTGCCCAAGGGCACTGACAAGTGCGAAGCCGTGAACAAGGCCATCAACGAGATGGTCGCCGATGGCACCTGGGAGAAGCTCGTCACCAAGTACACCGAGGGTACGGGCTACCACTACAACACTAAGACCAACCCGCCGTCCCCAAGCGCCTCCTGCGCCTAGGTTGAGAGAGGTATACGAATGTCATTCTTTGACCAACTCGGCGCCCTCCTGGCCAAGTACGATGTGCTCGGCGCCTTCATGACCAATATTGAGCTGACCTTCTGGGCGGCTATCGGTTCCTTCGTCATCGGTAGCGTGCTGGCGCTCATGCGTATCAGCCCCGTCCCGTCCCTACGGTGGGTAGGTACCGCCTACGTGCACCTGGTGCGTAACACTCCGCTGACCATTCTGATGACCCTGGCAATTCTGGGCGTGTGGACGCAGTTCCAGCTGTCCTTCTCGCACGATTTCGACACGAACTTCTTCGTGTACGCGGTGATTGTGCTGTCGATTTACCACGCAGCATTCGTCTGTGAGGCAATCCGTTCGGGTGTGAACACCGTGCCGAAGGGCCAGGCAGAAGCAGCCCGCGCTATCGGCCTGGGATTCTTCGACACCGCCCGCTTGGTGATTTTCCCGCAGGCTCTGCGCGGTTCCATCACCCCGCTCGGTAACACTCTGATTGCTCTGGCGAAGAACACGACCGTGGCTTCTGTGGCGTCGGTGGCTGAAGCCTCCGGTTTGATGAAATCCATGATTGAATTCGACGCAAATATGGTGCTTGCTATCTTCATCATGTTTGCTCTCGGCTTCGTCATTATTGTTGTCCCCATTGGTCTGCTGACCACTTGGTCATCCCGAAAGCTGGCGGTGAAGCGATGAAAAACCCTTTTATCAGTAATGAAACCCGTGCCGCTTCTTCGGTGCTTTTCGATGAGCCGGGCCCCATTGCTCAGCGTCGCACCCGCATCTTCAATATTGCGGCTCTGGTCGTCTTCGCTATTTTTGCGGTGTATGTGCTGATCGTGATGGGTGAGAAGGGCCAGCTGGAGGCAGAGAAGTGGACCGATTTGTTCACCGCTCGCGCCTGGACCTCCTACTACCTACCGGGCCTGGTTTCGACCCTGTCGGCGGCAGCGATTTCGGTGGTCACCTCCATCGCATTCGGCCTGGTCTTCGGCGTCGCACGTCTGTCGCAGTACCGCGTGTTCCGCTGGATTGGCACAGTAGTCGTGGAGTTCTTCCGTGCCGTGCCCGTGCTGATTATGATGATTTTCTTCTGGCTGTTTTTGGGAAAGTACAGCGGCCTTCCGCCGGCTCAGTTGCCCTTTATCGCTGTGGTGGTGGGTCTGACTCTGTACAACGGTTCGGTGATTGCCGAGCTGCTGCGTTCGGGTGTGAAGCAGCTTCCCCGTGGCCAGGGTGAGGCGGGTCTGGCAATTGGTCTGACCCCCAGCCAGACGCTGATTCAGATTCTGATTCCGCAGGCATTCACCGCGATGATGCCCTCCATGCTGAGCCAGTTCGTGGTGATTCTGAAGGACACCGCACTCGGTTACATCATCTCCTACCCGGAGCTGCTCGCTTCAGCACGCCGTATCGGTTCCGGTGATGGCAACGTGCTGCAGACCCTGCTTCTGGCGGCTGCACTGTTCGTGATTGTGAACTTCATCCTGACGGCTGTGGCAACCGGCATCACTGACCGCCTGGCATCGCGCACCTCTGCGAAGGTGACCCGCGAGCTGATCCCCGGCGAGTTGGACAATCCGAACCCGCCGACCGTTCAGATGTTCGTTCTGCCCGGCGGCCGCAAGTAGCCACTCCCCTTTGTCGTTCAGGCACTCCTGCCATTGCGACAAGCAGATACAGCAAGGCCCCCGCGTTTCCTCCCTAGTGGGAGGGCGCGGGGGCTTTTGCTACCCGGATTGAGTTGTTTACCGGGCTTACTTAGCGGCGGCCTTGAGGCGCTCGGCGGCCTTCGCCACGGCCTCGTCAGAGGCGGTCAGGGCGATGCGCACGTAGCCCTCACCGTCCTCGCCGTAGAATACACCGGGGCCCGCAATGATGCCCAGCTCGGCCAGGCGGCCGATGGAGTCCCAGGTGGACTCGCCGAAGGTGGTCCACAGGTACAGGCCAGCCTCGGAACCCTCGATGCGTCCGCCGGCGGCAATAATCGCCTCTTCAAGTACCTCGCGGCGGGCACGGTACAGGTCCTTCTGCGCCGCAACGTGCCCCTCATCACCCAGAGCGGCAATCATAGCGGCCTGCACGGGTGCGGGAACGATCATGCCGGCATGCTTGCGGCTATTAATCAGGTTCGGCATCAGTTCGGGGGCACCAGCAATGAACGCGGCGCGATAACCGGCCAGGTTCGACTGCTTGGACAGCGAGTACACGGCAAACAGGCCGGTGAAGTCGCCGTCGCATACGCGCGGATCCAGGATGGAAGGCACGGACGCACCGCCGCGGGCCTCATCCCAGGCACCCCAGCCAAGCTCTGCGTAGCATTCGTCAGAGGCCACCACGGCGCCGATTTCGCGGGCCTGCGCCACGATGTCACGTAGCTGCTCCACGGTGCGGACCGTGCCGTTCGGGTTGGCCGGAGAATTCACCCAAATCAGCTTCACGCGGCTACGGGTGTCTGCATCCAGCTCATCCAGGCTGTCGGCGGGCACGGACTCGGCGCGGGCGAAGCGGGCACCCATATCGTAGGTGGGGTAAGCGATGCGCGGGTACACGACCACGTCGCCGGGCCCCAGACCCAGCAGGAAGGGCAGCCAGGCCACGAGTTCCTTCGAACCAATGGTGGGCATGATGGCCTGCGGGTCCAGGCCCTTCACGCCGCGACGGCGCTCAAACCATTCGGCAATGGCCTCGCGCAGGGCGGGGGTGCCGTGGGTGGCCGGGTAGCCGTGGGCGTCAGAGGCCTCGGCGAGCGCGTTACGGATAAGCTCGGGGGTGGGGTCCACAGGGGTGCCGATGGACAGGTCCACCGGGCCGTCGGGGTGGGCCGCGGCGGTAGCGCGGTAGGGGGCGAGCGCCTCCCAGGGGTATTCGGGCAGGTTCAGGCCGTAAGTCATTGTGTCACCTGGTTATTTGGGGATTTTTTCGTCATTTCAGTCTATCGCCCGGGGCTTCGGGCTGACTAGAGGAAGAGCCCCCATCCCAGCGCCTAGACAGTTCGTCCAGGGGCTCACCGTGTACGGTGGGCGTTGGCTGGGTGGGGGCTCGCGCATCCGGTGACGCCCGGTTACGATGCGGACGGCGGATACTTCAAGTGTGGGGGTTTAGTTGCCCTGCGGGGGCAGTGCCGCGATGAAGGGCACGTCCTTGCCGGTGGGGCCGAGCTTTGCGGCACCGCCGGGGGAACCCAGGTCGTCGAAGAAGTCGGCGTTGGCGCTCACGTATTCGCTCCACTCTTCGGGAACGTCGTCTTCGTAGTAGATGGCCTCAACGGGGCAGACGGGCTCGCAGGCACCGCAGTCCACGCACTCGTCGGGGTGGATGTAAAGGGTACGGTCACCTTCGTAGATGCAGTCCACGGGGCATTCTTCAACGCAGGCGCGGTCTTTGACGTCCACGCAGGGAAGCGCGATAACGTAGGTCATGGGTCGGTGCCTTTCTCGATGCTGTGCGCCCTGTGCCCGCCGGTCTGCGGGTCGCCTTCTCCAGGGCAGGGTCTGCAGAGTAAACCGCCGAGCGTGTGGTACCCGGCGGGGAAGTCTTTGTATAGTCTATCGCGCGCTCGGTGTTTTATCGTATTTTCGTGGCGCATTAGACAGTGAATGACGGCAGGCAGGAGCCTATTTTTTAGGCAAGCCTGGCCTGCCGCCATTCATTATTTCCCCTAGTCAGCAAGATATAAAAATACCCAACTCATAAAAATGAAATCTTCGTCACATTAATATACGGGTGGGTACATCCCTTTTTCCACCTGAGGAGAAACACGCAATAACGCATACTTTTTCTTCGCTATTTATCCCGGCTCTCAGCCTTAGCACGCGCACGCTGATGCGCCGAACGGGCCGAGAAGTAGCGCGCATCCTTCACCCGGTTACGCGTGTACGCAAACATGCCCAGCATCGCCGCAACCGGCGCACCAAACCACCACAGCGCACCATACAGGCCGATGGCCGAGTGCCCCGGATTCACGAGCACGAAGGGCGAATCCGGGCGGCCGTAGGCCAGCCAGTACACGGTCACGAAGGCCACGGAACCCACGATAGCCGCCGTCATACCGCGGCGCAGTGCAAGCGCACTCCACAGAGATGCAAAGAAAATCGTCAGGTACGCGATGAACAAACCCACAGGCAGGGCAACATCACCCGCGTACACGACCCATGCGTGGTAAATAGAACCGGCCACAGCCGCCACGGCACCCAGAATTACGCCGGTCAGCACCGTGGAGACAAGCCCCGCCTCCTGCGGCTTCGGGTTGACGGTGCGGGTGGGGTCGCCGTCGAGCACGCGGTAGGTCTCGACGGCAGAAATCTTCTGCGGCACTTTATTCGAATACTCGAAGGTCTTATCATCCAGCACCGTAATCTGAGTGCGGTGCGCCTCCATGGCCTTTCGTTTGGCGGTGCCGTCGCCGAAGATGGCGGCCTGCACACGGGTATCCTTGGGGTCATACTCACCCTCGATGCCCCAGGTGAGCAACGGCCGGTCCTCGTCATCACCCAGAATCTCCAGAGCGCGCTTCACGATCTCGTACACGCGCACGTGATCGGGGTGGCCGTAGCCGCCATCGGCGTCGTAGGTGACCAGCGCATCCGGCTGAATCTCGTGAATCGCGGCAACCAGGGCCCGAGCCTGCGGCTCGAGAGGCTGCGCAGTCAGCGAAGAATCGCTCGAAACAGGGTTAGCGATGGGTTTGCCGTTCGGTCCCCAGGCCATGCCGGAGTCGCGGTAGAGGGCCGGCACACCCTCAGCGGTGGCCGGTTCCTGACCGAGGAAGAGGTGATGGTGCACGCCCAGGGCCTCAAGGGCGCCGTTCAACTCGCCCACGCGGTACTCCCCCAGTGCCTCGCCGTTGTCGGTGCATCCGGGTTTGCCAACCTCCAGGTGCTGCAGCTGCGGCGGGATAACCTCGCCCAGCTCACCGCGGGTCGCGGTGATGAGGTACACCTCAGCGCCCTTCTGGGCGTAGTGGGCCATCGTCGCGCCGGTTGAGGAGGTTTCGTCGTCGGGGTGCGCGTGCACAAAGAGGATGCGCGCCTGCTCCGGGGCATAGTTCTTGGGCAGTAGGTCGCGCTTGGCGCCGGATGCGATGCGCTCACCCTGCGTGGGGTAGCTGGGGGTCGCGGCTTCCTGCGGGCTGTTGTCGGATGCGGACACGGGAATTCCCTCTCATAACGCACGGACTGGGATGTGTCTAGGATTCACGCCTCACCCCGCGCGAAGGGCGCCTACTGGGGTGTGCGCTGTCTCAGCACACGGTTTTATCTTACATGGCGGTGGGGGTTGAGGAAGGCTTGCTTCAGCCTTGAACGGTCTCTTCTTCGCACTCCGACCTGCCCGAATACGCCAAGCCGCCGCCCTCTTCCTTCCAGAAGGTGGCGGCGGCTCTCCGAAACGCTACAGCCCGTAGGCTGTATCGTCAGCGCAATTAGTTGGCGCGGGCGCGGCGGCGGAACTCGCGCACACGCTCGTTGGAGTCAAGGATGACCTTACGGATGCGGATGGCCTCAGGGGTCACCTCAACGCACTCGTCTTCACGAGCGAACTCGAGTGACTCTTCCAGGGTCAGCTTCTTCGGCGGGGTCAGGTTTTCGAAGTTGTCTGCGGTCGAAGAACGCATGTTGGTCAGCTTCTTTTCCTTGGTGATATTCACTTCCATGTCGTCGGCACGGGAGTTCATACCAACGATCATGCCCTCGTACACCTCGGAGGTGGGCTCCACGAAGAAGGTGCCGCGCTCCTGCAGGTTGATCATTGCGTAGGGGGTGACAACGCCGGCGCGGTCCGCAATCAGCGAGCCGTTGGTGCGGTACTCGATGTCGCCAGCCCAGGGCTCGGGATCAATCGAGTAGGAGGAAGAAATGCCGGCACCGCGGGTCTCAGTCAGGAACTGAGTGCGGAAACCAATCAGACCACGGGCGGGAACGGCGAACTCCATGCGGACCCAACCGGTACCGTGGTTTGCCATGTTCTCCATGCGGCCCTTACGGGAGGCCATCAGCTGGGTGACGGCACCCAGGTACTCCTCGGGCACGTCAATAATCATGTGCTCCATGGGCTCGTAAACCTTGCCGTTGATGGTCTTGGTGACCACCTGGGGCTTACCCACGGTCAGTTCGAAGCCTTCGCGGCGCATCTGCTCCACGAGGATGGCCAGGGCGAGCTCGCCACGGCCCTGAACTTCCCAGGCGTCCGGACGCTGGGTGGGCAGAACCTTGATGGACACGTTACCGATGAGCTCGCGGTCCAGGCGGTCCTTCACCTGACGTGCGGTGACCTTTGCGCCCTTGACGCGGCCAGCCAGCGGGGAGGTGTTAATACCGATGGTCATGGAGATTGCGGGATCGTCCACCTTGATCAGCGGCAGGGGCTTGGGGTTCTCGGCGTCGGTCAGGGTCTCACCGATGGTGATGTCCTCGATACCGGCCACCGCCACAATTTCACCGGGGCCGGCAGACTCTGCGGGCACGCGGTCCAGTGCCTTGGTGGCCAGTAGCTCAGAGATGCGAACGTTCTTAATCTCGCCGTCGTGACGTGCCCAGGCGACGGTCTGGCCCTTCTTCAGGGTGCCGTTGAAGATACGGACCAGTGCCAGACGGCCCAGGAACGGGGAGGAGTCCAGGTTGGTCACGTGCGCCTGCAGGACCTCGTTGGGGTCGTAGGTGGGGGCGGGCACGTGCTCGATGATGGTCTTGAACAGCGGCTCGAGGTCGTCGTTGTCGGGCAGCTGGCCGTCTACGGGCTGGTTCAGGGAGGCGGCGCCGGCCTTACCGGATGCGTACACCACCGGAACGTCCAACACGGCGTCGAGGTCCAGGTCGGGGACCTCCTCGGCCAGGTCGGAGGCCAGGCCGAGCAGCAGATCCATGGACTCGCTGACAACCTCGTCGATGCGGGAGTCGGGGCGGTCAACCTTGTTGACCACGAGGATCACGGGAAGCTTAGCGGCCAGTGCCTTACGCAGCACGAAGCGGGTCTGGGGCAGCGGGCCTTCGGATGCGTCCACGAGCAGCACAACACCGTCAACCATGGACAGGCCGCGCTCCACCTCGCCACCGAAGTCGGCGTGGCCGGGGGTGTCGACCACGTTGATGGTGATGGTGTGACCGTTCGCGGAGGGGCCGTTGTAGAACACGGTGGTGTTCTTCGCCAGAATGGTGATGCCCTTTTCCTTTTCGAGGTCGCCGGAGTCCATGACTCGGTCTTCAACATCTGCGTGGTCAGAGAAGGCGTGGGTCTGCTGCAGCATCGCGTCGACGATGGTGGTCTTACCGTGGTCAACGTGTGCCACGATAGCCACATTGCGGAGGTCGGGGCGCGAAGCGGTGTTTTCAGACATGCGTAAAGTTTCTCGCTTAAATCTAGGGGATAGTCCTGCCAACGGCTGATGCGCTCGGAGCGCGAGGGTGCTTGGGACAATCTTCAGCTGGAAAAATCTACCCTGTTCGCTTCTGCCGACTGTACCTTCAGGTGTGAAACCCCCGCTGTATGCGGGCACGGCAAAAGGGACCCCCTCCGTTGGGCTTAGCTACCAGTGTAGCACTAGGGCTTTTCTGCGAGCCACTCATCGAGCATGCGGCGGGCGACCGCATTCGTGCCGGGTAACTCCAGCTTGGCGGGTTCGTCCTGCCCACTGTTGCCGTGTTCCTCCGAGATGGCTATCGCCTCGCGCAGCTGCTCGGCGGTGAACCAGCGGGCGATGCGAATTTCACCGTCGTGATGGACAATGGGCTCGTTCTCATCCACGGTCACTCGGTAGCCGATCATGAGCGAGCGCGGGAAAGGCCATACGTCACTCATGCGGTACTCGGTGCTGAGAGTGTGCAGGCCGGTCTCTTCGTAGACTTCACGAGCGATTGCCTCCTCAAGGTTTTCGCCCGGATCGACGAACCCGGCGATGAGGGCGAAACGATTGGGGTGCCACTGGCGGTTATTGGCCAGCAGTACGCGTTCGCCGTCGCGGCTCATGACCAGGCCCATGACGGCGGGTTCAATGCGGGGGAACACCATTTCGCCGGATGCGGTGCGGCGGATTCCCCGGCGACCGATGGGGGCTTCTTCACCAGTGTAGGCGGAGTACCGCATTTCGATGAGGTAGTCGCGGCGGGCCAGAGCTGCGGCGTAGCGGGCGCGGCCGAGCGGGTCGCGGTGCACCGGGTAGTAGCGGAATCCGCTGGTGGAGGCCTGCACGGGTCCCTCCGGACGGTTCGGTTCGGCGGCATTGAGCTCCTCGGCGATGGTCTGAAGGGTGTCGTCCTCGCAGTAGAGGGCGTGCACCTCTGCCCCGCTATTCTTCTCCGCGTCAGTGCTGTAAGCAGCAGGGCGAATCACGCTGCGCGCCAAGATAGCGTCCTCAGCCAGCGGCTCGGCAGTATCGCTACCGGTCAGGTAGTGCAGGGTTCCGGCATCGTTGAGGAGGGTTTCCCCTTCGCGGGAGATGAGCAGGTAGCGCGGTGCGTGAGTGTCAGCGGGCGTGTGTTCAGGTGAAGAAATCATAGGTTTCACTCTACATCTTGATACTGCAAGGCCCACAATAGCGTGCCAGGTTTCAATTTTTTCGCCGTATCGTCCCATATCACTCTCAAAAGAGGTGACAGAGGCACCCGAAAATAAGAGAATGGAACCATGACTACTTCTATTGACCCCACGACCACCTCTGCTTGGTCGGCTCTGTCCGCTCACCACAAGGCTCTCACTCCCAATCTGCGCGAGTGGTTTGCCGCCGATTCTGCCCGTGCAGAGAAGTTCAGCTTCACCGCTGACGAACTGCATGTCGACCTCTCCAAGAACCTGATTACCTCCGAGACCGTTGAGCTGCTACTCAAGCTCGCCGAAGAGGTCAAGCTGGAGCAGGCTCGCGAGGCAATGTTCTCCGGTAAGCACATTAACGTCACCGAGGATCGCGCCGTACTGCACACCGCGCTGCGCCGCCCCGAAGGCTACACCCCCGCGCTGACCGTTGACGGCCAGGACGTAGACGCAGACGTTCACGCCGTACTGAAGAAGATTTACGCATTCGCTGAGCGCGTGCGCAACGGCGAGTGGACCGGCGTGACCGGCAAGCGCATCGAGACCGTCGTGAACATCGGTATCGGCGGCTCCGACCTGGGCCCGGTCATGGTGTACGAGGCTCTCAAGCCCTACGCTGATGCAGGCATCACCGCACGCTTCATCTCCAACATTGACCCGACCGACGTGGCCGAGAAGGTCTCCGACCTGGACCCCGAGACCACCCTGTTCATCGTCGCATCCAAGACCTTCGGTACCCTCGAGACCCTAACCAATGCACGCGTGGCACGCGAGTGGCTGCTTTCCGCACTGGCTAAGGCTGGCGCGCTGGAAGGTAAGGAAGCATCCGAGGCTGTGGCTAAGCACTTCGTGGCTGTCTCCACCGCACTCGACAAGGTTGCCGCATTCGGTATTGACCCCGAGAACGCTTTCGGCTTCTGGGACTGGGTTGGCGGCCGCTACTCCGTAGACTCCGCTATCGGCACCTCCCTGGCTATCGTTTTCGGCCCGAAGGTTTTCGCTGACTTCCTCGCTGGTTTCCACGCAATGGATGAGCACTTCCGCACCGCTCCCCTGGCTCAGAACGTGCCCGTTCTGATGGGTCTGCTGAACGTGTGGAACGTGAACTTCCTGGGTGCTGAAACCCACGCGGTTCTGCCCTACGACCAGTACCTGCACCGCTTCCCCGCATACCTGCAGCAGCTGACCATGGAGTCTAACGGCAAGTCCGTACGCGCCGACGGCTCCTTCGTCAACTACGCAACCGGTGAAGTGTTCTGGGGCGAGCCCGGCACCAACGGCCAGCACGCCTTCTATCAGCTGATCCACCAGGGCACCCGCCTGATTCCCGCGGACTTCCTGGCCTTCGCCAACCCGGTCCACCCGACCAAGGACGGCGAGCAGGACGTTCACGAGCTGTTCCTGGCTAACTTCTTCGCTCAGACCCAGGCCCTGGCCTTCGGTAAGACCGAGGAAGAGGTCCGTGCAGAGGGCACCGCAGAGCACGTGGTCAACGCCCGCATCTTCAGTGGTAACCGCCCCTCCACCTCCATCATGGCACCGCGCCTGACCCCGCGCGTCCTGGGCTCCCTGATTGCCCTGTACGAGCACATCACCTTCGTTCAGGGTGTTGTCTGGGGTATCGACTCCTTCGACCAGTGGGGCGTTGAGCTGGGCAAGAAGCTGGCCCTGGACCTGGTTCCCGCTATTGAGGGTGACCGCGAGGTTCTGGCTCGTCAGGATTCTTCGACCGCTTCGCTGATTGACTACTACCTGAAGAACCGCACCAAGTAGTAGCTTGAGCCTACAGGCGCCGGTTGTATAGCCCGGCTGTGTAGGCCCAGCGCCAATAACTCAGCGCAAATGCATAAACCGCCGGATAGGCTCCCACTTCGGGAGGCTATCCGGCGGTTTCGTTATATCTTCTGAGTTCTGGCTACGCCCCGTGCCGCTACTCCGCTACAGGCAGGGTATCCGAGGCGATCTCGGCGATAATGCGCACCACGGTGGATTCGGGCAGCTGCGGGATGCCCTGCTCGTCGCGGACCACGCCTCCGGCGTCGCGGTGGGCGGTTATCTCAACACCATCGGTCGCATCTTCACCGTCGGCGCGGGTTGCGGGCACGTGCACGAACCCGGCGGGGATGCTCAGCCCCAGCTCGCGGCTGATGCGCTGGCCCTCGTAGAACACGTGGTTGCACACGTAGGTTCCTGCAGTGTACGAGATTTCGACGGGCTCCCCCGCCGCACGCAGACGCTCAAAGCTGGCGCGCACCGGCAGGGAGGAAAAGTAGGCTTCCCGGCCGCCCTGCGCAATCGGCTCATCGCAACGTCGATCGCCGTCGTTATCTTTGATACCTGCGGAATCCAGGTTAATGGCGACCTGTTCGAGGCTCACAGCGTCGCGGCCGACCGCCACGCCCAGGCTGATGAGCGCGTCAGGACGCACCTCTTGCAGGGCGGCGCGTAGGGCGGTGCTGGAGCCATTGTAGCTGACGGGCAGTTCGCGGGCCACGACGCGCAGGTCCGGGCGCATCTGAGCCAATAGGCGCTGCACACCGGCGGCAAGCGCCACAGTAGGGTTCACGGGCACGCCGGGGAACGGCCCGAAGAAGGTCAGTAGCAGGGTGCGGGCCATCTGTTTAGCTTTCTGCGTTGGTCTTCTGAGCGGCGCGACGCTCCAGATCCTTGGCGAGCGCATCCAGAAGCTCTTCGGGGGTGGTGGCAATGATGAGCTCGTTCAGGTAACCCTCATTGAGCAGACCGGTGGAGGCCATGTAATGCATTGCGTCGATGAGCTTATCCCAGTAGCCGTTGACATTCAACAGCGCAACGGGCTTGGAATGGATGCCGAGGAACTGCCAGCTGAACACCTCGAAGAACTCCTCGAGGGTACCGGGACCGCCCGGCATGGCGACGAACGCGTCAGCCTTCTCAATCATGGCGATCTTGCGCTGGTGCATGGTATCCACGATGTCGAGGGTGGTCTGGCCGGGGTAGACGCCCTCCAGGCCGACCAGCTTGTGGGTGACCACGCCGTACACAAAACCGCCAGCGTCGAGGGTAGCACCGGCGACGGTACCCATCAGGCCGGTACGGCCGCCACCGTAGACCACGCCGATATTGTTCTGAGCGCAGAGGGTACCCAGCTCACGGGCACGCTTAGTAAAGAGCGGATCATTACCGGAACGGGCGCCGCAATAGACGGCGAGATTGTACACAGTCTCTTTCATGCTTCTCCTTGAGTCGTGTAGCGGGTGCGCGGCGTTGCGCCCCGCCTTCTACGGGTTGTCTGTTGTTGAGGGTACCGGATGCACCTGTGTACCGCATGTGTACCGGTTAGTCCTGTGGATAGGGCCGATAATTTGAACTACCGGGTCCGCCGCCAAATAAGCTAATCCCGCGGAGCCGGCGTGGCCGCCAGCAGCGGGAAAATCTGCTCGGTATTCAGCGGCGCCTGCGCGGCAACGTCCGAGGGACGAGTCATGGCGGGGTCTACCCAGCGTAGCTCAGCAATCTCCGCGTGGGGGCTCAGGGAGGCCAGGTGAGCGCGCTGCTCCTCGGTGGGGGCGTATTCGAAGGTTTCAGCCCGCACCGTGAAACCGGACTCGTTGAGCGCGGCGGCCTCCAGCGTGCCGAGGTAGTGCATCCGGGTAGGGTCGGGGGTCAGGCCGATCTCTTCACTTACCTCGCGGCAGGCGGTCTGCACGGGGCTCTCCCCCAGCTCGGGCTTGCCTCCGGGCATCATGAACCCGTCACTGCTCTTCTTGCGTACGGTCAGCACATACCCCCGCTCGTCACGGATGGCTACAGCACACACGTTGACGACGCGGTGCACGCTATCAATGGCGGTGTGTTCGGTAACGGCCGGTCGCCCGGTTTGCTGGGCAGTATGCCGGGCGGGAGTATTCGGGGGTATCTGCATATTCTCCACCCTAGCACCTGAACGCTATCAAATTCTTAACCTACCCCTTAGCTGAAAATACTCACATCCTAGATGAGGAAATTTCTGCATAAGATGAGCCGCCGACTCCCCCGTTTAGGGGGAACCGGCGGCTTTTTACGTATCAGCTATTTCAGCTGGCAGAGTCTATCAACCAGCTCAAGCGCGTATTACTTAGAGGGCTTAACCTCAATTCCGCTCACGTCCATTTCCTCTAGCGGAACCAGGCGGTCACGGGTCACGATGCGGTGGCCCAGCCACACGGCCACCACGACGGGCAGACCAATGTAGGAGCTCAGAACGCCAAACCAGTCACCGCTGATGATGGCCTCGTAGTTCTGGCCACCAATAACGACCAGGCACATAAGGAACGCGATAACCGGGCCAACCGGGAAGAACGGCGCCACGTACGGCAAGTCCTTGAGGCTGTGCCCCTGCTTCAGGTAAGCGCGGCGGAAACGATAGTGCGCCACAGCAATACCCACCCAGGTGATGAAGCCTGCCAGACCCGACACGTTCACGAGCCACAGGTACGCACCATCGGGCGAGAGTAGCGCGGCGATGAAGCCGATGGCGCCCACAGCGGCAGTAGCCAGCAGCGCGTTCATGGGCACGCCACCGGAATTGATGCGGGTGAACATCTTCGGTGCCTTACCCTCCTGCGCCAGGGAGAAGAGCATACGAGCCGAGACGTACAGGCCGGAGTTACCCGCCGAAAGCACGGCAGAAAGAATCACGGCGTTCATGACGGCCGCCGCGAAGGCGATGCCTGCGCGCTCAAAGATGAGGGTGAACGGGGAGATGTTCACGTTGCCATCCGCTGCGGTGAGCAGGTTCGGGTCAGTGTAGGGAATCAGGAAGCCGATGACGACCATCGCACCGATGTAGAAGAGCATAATGCGCCAGAACACGCTGGTAAGCGCGCGGGGCACATCGCGGCGGGGGTTCTTGGATTCACCCGCTGCCACACCAATCATTTCGGTGCCTTGGAAGGAGAAGCCAGCAACCATGAAGATGGCCAGCACGGCGGGGGCGCCTCCCACGAAGGGTGCCTCACCCACGGTCCAGTTGGAGACGCCCGGGGAGTTACCACCCAGGACACCAAAAATCATGGCGATACCGGCAATCAGGAAGACGACCACGGTCACGACCTTGATGGTAGCCAGCCAGAACTCGCTCTCACCATAGGAGCGTGCCGAGAGGGCGTTGATGCCGGTCAGCAGCACGAGGAATCCTGCCGCCCAAACCCAGGAGGGCACATCCGGCAACCAGTACCTCATCACTTCACCGACGGCGACGAGCTCGGCGGCCACGGTAATTGCCCAGTTGAACCAGTAGTTCCAGCCCATGGCGAATCCAAAGGACGGGGACACGTAGCGTGCCGCGTAGGTCTGGAAGGCGCCGGGCACGGGCAGGTGTGCGGCCATTTCACCGAGGGACTGCATGAGGAAGAGCACCATGACGCCGATGAGAGCGTAGGCGAGGATTGCGCCGCCGGGGCCGGCGGTGGAGATAGTCTTACCGGAGGCAACGAAGAGGCCGGTGCCGATTGCGCCACCGATTGCGATCATCTGCATGTGTCGGGCGGAGAGGCCTCGTTTGAGCTCACCCTCCGCGGGGATGGCTTCCGATGCAGCGCCGGAAGTCTCTGTAGGCTGTGCCATATCAAGTCTTCTTTCTGAGGCTATTGCTTCGTGCGTTCGCTAGGTGGCTTATCTGCCGACTAGTCAGCCTAGCTTTGCCGCTGGTGCGGCTGCTGAAGGTTGTGCCCGGAGTTAAGAAATCTTCAATCTTAAGGATTTCTTACGTATCGTAAGTTTTCCTAATCTGAGGCTCAATGCTACCCGCTTTCCCCGCCCTTTTCCACCCCAAAACCACAAGAACACAGAAAAACCCTCCCGCGCTGCTTCATCACAAACAGCGCCGGAGGGTTGCACATCAGGCTTTTAGCTCACCCAGCTTATTTAGTCTGCCAGGTTATGGAAGGAAACGTTCGTGGGGTGCTCCACGGTGCGGGAGACGGTGCAGTCCTTCTGCTCGCTGAGCTGAATCAGACGGTCCACCATCTTCTGCGCCTTGGCACCCTGCTCATCCTCAGGGAAGCGCACGTCAAAGTCCACCTCAACGTCGTCGAGGCGCACCGCACCGTCCTCGGTCTGCTTCAGTGCCGAGGCGAGCACCTCGAACACCTCGGGGGTGGAGCGACGGGAGGTGCCCGCGTCCACATCCACGGAGGAGCAGCCGGCAATCGCGGCGAGTAGCAGCTCGACGGGGGTTAGCAGCCCCTCACCCACACCGAATTCGAGGGTTGCGCCGTTGGCGCCGTAGGCACGGTAGCGCAGGCGGTCGATGCGCTCGATCTTGGTCTGACGGTAGTTGTCGAGTTCGCGGCGTTCCTGCTGGCGCTCGTACACCTTCTTCTTCTCTTCGGTGTTCTGGGAGGCGTTGTTCTGCTCAGCCATTGAGGATCCTTTCGGGTTGTCTGCACGGTCGCTAGGTTATTCAGCGCCGCGCTGTTTAGTGTCACTGACTATAAGCGTATTTCTCATATTTTATTCCCAGACTCTTTTTCTCGACGGTCAGCCAAGCGCTCCTATACACTGGAAAACCGCGGCGGAGCTTCGAGGCCTCTCGCGCACACAGCAGATTTTTTGAAGAGCACAACGCACACAAGGAACTCTTTTATGGCACAGACCCCCGGCGCTGAGCGTACGAACACGCAGAATGATATCCGTCTGGCTATGGCGGATTCTTCCGTGGTGATGCTCGGTATCGCGGTGCTGGGTTTGGGTTTGGGTGTTGTTTTGAGCGCGCACCATATGCCTTTTTGGACGGCACCGCTGATTTCTTCACTGGTCTATGCAGGGTCGGTGGAGTTTTTGATGGTGGGCATGATTTCTGGTGGTGCTTCTATTGCCTCAATCGCGTTGACGGTGTTCCTCGTGAATGCCCGCCACCTGGTGTACGGCATCTCCTATCCTCTGCACAGGATTAAGGGTTTCTGGGCGAAGCTTTTCGCCATTCACACTCTCTGTGATGAGGCGTTTGCTCTCAACTCCGGCCCTGACCGCAATGAGCGTTCCGGTGCACGCATCCTGGGGGTGAACGCGCTGATTTACGTCTCATGGATTCTGAGCGTAATCCTCGGGTATGTGCTCGGTGCAAGCTTCTTGAGCGATTTGAAGGGCGTTGATTTTGTGATGGCAGCGCTCTTCACGGTGCTTGCCATGGACGGCTACCGTACCAACCCGGATCGTGTGGCAGCACTATTTGTGGCAATTTCTGCCACGGTAGCCCTAATTTTTGTGCCGTCCTCATTCCTGGTGGTGGCATTGGGTTCGTATGTGGTGTTGCTGTTGGCGCGCTTCCCGGTAGCGAAGCGCCGCGGCACCCTGCCGCATCGTACTGTGTATGGAGAAGCAGCCGAGAGCAGCGACACCACCACTACCGCTGATGCGCCCACTTCCACACAGCAGTAAGAACGTTACATATGTGCTTAAAACCCGTTAGGATAGATGAAGAGCACAGCTCTCCCCTCTTTCTATTTCTAGGATTCGAAAGACGCCTCCACGTGCGAACCTGCACGGAGGCCCCCAGAGGTTGAGGTACCCATGACTCAGATGAAAGACACCGCTAAGGAAACTAGCGACGCAGAACGCTGTGCCGCCCCGGAGTAACACCGCACCGGGAGCGGCATCACCCGAGGTCATGCGAGAACTAGCGACGCGCACAACTAAAATGCCTGCTCTCGCACAGGAGGAACGCCCCTCCGCCTCACTATTCGCGGCTTTCATCAACTCACGTACCTACCGCACTACTTAACGCCTTCTCTATGAGTGGGCTCTCCCTACCCTTTTCTTTCGCGGATGTTTTCGCGGCACCGGCAGAACGGCTCTGGCAGAACGGCAACCGTGCAATTCCCGCCGTTCGCGTCCTGCCACTCGCGACTCCTTGGGGGTAGTGCAGAAAGAGAAAATCTTCATGAACAGTGAAGTAACCACCGAATATATTCTTGCTGCGGTGTTCGTTGCTGCTGGCATTACTTTTCTGTTGCGTCTGCTCCCCTTCGGTCTGAAGAAGGCTCTGGCTGGCTCCGAACTGTTGGATGCGCTCAGCCACTGGATTCCGCTCGGCGCGGTGGCGCTACTGGCCATCTATGCGGTGGCAAAGATCAATTATTCGTCGTTCGCTACGGCGGCACCGTACCTGGCGGGCCTGGTGGTGACCGTGGGCGTGCACCTGTGGCGTAAGAACATGGTGCTGAGCATGGTGGCCGGCACCGTCACCTGCGTTGTGCTCGCTAACTGGGTTTTTTAGGGGCACACGATGAGCATCTCTAAGAATTCTGCTTCTTCCCCCGACGTTTCTTCTCAGCCCGCACCGCAGCAGGCGAGCCAGGCAACACCTCAGCAGGCAACTCAACAACAGGTGGATCAGGTGATTGCTTCTGCGCTTCCGCTGACCGGCATGATTCCCGTGGTTGAGGCGCCCAGGGACTCTTCGGACTCGCAACAGCAGCGTGGGAGTGGCTTCGCTGAGGCGATGCGCGTAGCCGGCGTCATTATGCTGGGTTTGTTCTTTGTCGGTATTGGTTTGGGAGTGCTTGTCCACAGTTACCATCTGCCGTTCTGGGTAGCGCCTCTGCTACCTGCCGTTGTTTTTGCTGGCTCAGTAGAGTTCGTGCTGATCGATATGGTGTCGAATCATGCTTCACTGTTCTCTATCGCCGTGATGACTCTGCTCATTAATTCACGCCACCTCATGTATGGTCTCTCGTATCCGATTGAGCGGGTGCGTGGCGGTTTGGCGAAGTTCTACACCGTGTACACGCTCATCGATGAGGCGTATGCGCTCAATACAGGCCCGGATCGTCACCAGTTGCGCGCCTCCCGTATTTTATGGATTCATGTGGGCCTGCATCTAAGCGTGTTGACGAGTGCAACGCTCGGCTATGTGCTGGGTGCAAGCTTCTTGAGCGAGCTCAAGGGCGTCGATTTTGTGATGACGGCGCTCTTTGCGGTGCTCGCCATCGATGCTTATCAGAGCTCAAAAGACCATACCACCGCGGCTATTGCAGGTGTGTCTGCGGCCGTTGGTTTGGTGTTGGCGCCTCAGTCGATGCTACTGATTTCTATGGTGGTGTACCTGCTACTACTTGTCTCTCGTTTTGTGGTGGCGAAGCGCCGGGGCACCCTCCCGGATCATATGCTCGTAGCTGATGAAGAGGCGTCAGAGTCTCCTTCATCCTAAGCTCGGCCATAGAAAACGCCCCACCCACCCGGTAACTTCGGGTAGGTGGGGCGTTACGCTGTCGCCAGCCGCATGTGTGAGGTGAGACCGTATTCGTACGGTGTAGCGTTCGTATCTGTTGTGTCGTGCACCGCGCGAGAGAAATAACCGCGCGGCGGTCATCACCATTTTAAAGCACCCCGGGCGCAAACCAGGGGTATGCGCGCCGGGGCGTTGGGATTCAATTGCTCATTCGCGAGGCGAACGAAATGGAGGCTACTTGATGGCGGCGAGTGCTGCCTCGTAGTTAGGCTCGTTGGTAGTTTCGGGAACCAGCTCGGTGTAGACAACCTCACCGGCGGGGTTCACAACAACCACGGAGCGTGCCAGCAGACCAGCCAGGGGGCCGTCCACGAGCTTCACGCCGAAGTCCTCACCGAAGGAGGAGCGGAAAGCGGAGGAGGTCTGAACGTTTTCAATACCCTCGGCTGCGCAGAAACGGCCGATTGCGAAGGGCAGGTCGTTGGAGACGCACAGCACGACGGTGTTCTCCAGGCCTGCAGCCTGCTTGTTGAAGGTGCGGACGCTGGTTGCGCAAACACCGGTGTCGACGGAGGGGAAGATGTTCAGCACCAGGTTCTTACCTGCGAAATCTGCGGAGGAAATCTCGGAGAGATCAGCCGCGAGAACCGAGAATTCGGGTAGCTTTGCGCCGACTGCGGGCAGGTCACCGTTGGTGTGGATTACGAGTTCATTCTGTAGAGTTACTTCAGCCATGCCTTCATTGTCCCTTGGATGCGGCGGGTGTGCAAGGGGATACAGGATCTAGCGGGTGGAGTTTCCGCATAGCTGATTTCCCGCTACGATGCTTCGCTTCCTCTGGCTCTGCTGTAGCAGCTGTCTAGCGGGGAGCCCGGTCGGTAGCTCCACGGTAACGGACGGCACTGACCGCGCGCACCACGTGTTTGCCTCTTTTTCCCTATACTGGACAAGTTCACTATTCGCTTCATGACCAGCACCGATGCGCGTTGCCGCGTATCTTCAGGAGTACCCATGTCTTCTACTCGCCGCCGCTTCACCGGCCGTACCGCTTTGACTCTACCCGCGTTGGGTGCCGCTCTAGCTCTTGTGGTGACGTCCTGCTCGGCAAGTACTGACTCTGCTGTTTCGGGCACTGTGGTGTCTTCTTCTGGCAGCGCATCCGCTTCGGCTTCGCCGAGCTCCTCCTCGGCTCTTTTCCCCACGGCTTCGGCTTCACCCTCGCCGAGCGCTTCTGCTTCTGCTTCTTCGCCCGCTCCGGCTCCGTCGGTGGTGACGATTACGGTGAACCCCGAGCCGAGCGTTACGACCGTTCCCGCGAAGTCTGATTCCGCGGGCGATAAGAAGAGCTCCAGCTGCTCCACCGTGTCGGCTTCTTCCACGGTCTCGAAGGCTCTGAGCGAGATGAAGAACAAGAGCAAGTGGGACCAGTGGACGAACGTTTCCCGCACGTATGAAGGCTTCGATCCCTGCGCCGAGCTGTCGTGGATTGATGCGATTCCGGGCTCATCCCCGTCTGATTGTTGCATCTCTTCGATGGCCCACCATATTCTGCTCTTCCACTACGGCAAGTTTATTGGTACGGCAACCTATGAGCCGTACTCGTTCTCGCCTTCCATTACCCGTGTTTCTGACAGCTCGATTAGCGTGACCTACCGCTACATGAAGGATGACGAGAACCCGGCCAACGCGAGCGGCCGCACGACGGCAGAGTTCAGCTGGAGCTCTTCGCAAAACAAGGTTGTGATGACTGGTGAGGTTCCGCCGAGCGAGTAGCCTGTTCACCTCATAGGTTGCGCGCGTCCATAGGTTTACGCGCTTGAGGCGCACAAGCTGGGTATACGAAAAACCCGCCGTCTCGCATATGGTGACATATGTGAGACGGCGGGTTTTCGTTGCTTAAGGATATGTAGAGTGCCCGAGGGCTAACTGTTTAGGCAGCGAACTTCTTGTAGCCGAAGTATGCAGCGCCTGCCAGGATAGCGATGAACAGAATCTTCTTCATGGTGTACTCCTCTGATTGTTCTGAAAACACCCGGTGCTCTACTCATTTCGCCTGTTTTCCCGAGGGGAAAGGCGAGCAGAGTATTGTCCGCGCGCGGTGTTGTTAGTTCCGATTGTACTGTCTTTTGAACATTACATGCCTGTTTTGTTGATATTGTCCGCATTTTAGACTGCCAAACGCGCATCGCTAAAGTAGCTTTGCAGGCAAGAATATGCCCGTGACGGGCGCATAATGGGGGCATGAGTATTTTTAAGAAGAAAGAATATAATGTTGAGCGCTCGGCAACTCGTATGGCTCGCGCCCTCGCATTCATGGGTGCGCTACACTTTGCAGCCCCTCAGCCCTTCGACTCGATCATTCCGAAGTACCTGCCCGGCCCGCCTCACGCATACACCCACGGTTCTGGTGTAGCTGAGCTGGGTACCGCCGCTCTGCTGGCCAACGAGAAGACCCGCCGCCTCGGTGGCTTGGTGGCTGCTCTGCTGTTTGTTGCAGTGTTCCCCGCAAACATTCAGATGGCTGTGGATGCGCGTAAGCAGTCCACTCAGCGTAAGGCTATTGCGTACGGCCGTCTGCCCCTGCAACTGCCGATGATTTGTAGCGCTCTGAAGATTTGGCGTAAGTCGAAGTAGTCGCTTCCTTCGTTGGGAACGGCACCTCAGTGTTTTACACGTAAAACATTGAGGTGCCGTTTACTTTAACATACCTACTATTAAGCTTTCCGTAACGACCATTGCCTACACTGGAACTAACACATCACCTGTCACCGCGGCAGGTGTACAACCTTTGGAGACAACAATGGACGCTCTTATCGGCACCATTATTACCGGCGCGATTATCGGCGTGATTGCACGATTCTTCATGCGAGGCCGCCAGAACATTTCGATTCTTTGGACCATTGTCTGCGGCGCTATCGGTGCGGCTGTCGGTAACTGGGCGGCAGTTCAGCTGGGCGTTGCCGCGACCGCAGGCATCGACTGGATGCGCTGGATTCTTTCGGTCTTCGCGGCGATGCTGACCATTTCCCTGTACCTGGGCATGACCGGCAGGAAGTAACGATTCGACATATTGAGGGCTCGCGGAGTCCCTCATATACAAAGGCGGCACCTCCCCTAGCGTGAGCTAGTGCGGGAGGTGCCGCCTTTTCTGCACCTCACAGGAGGCGTTTTATGTTTTTAGCTTCTATCGCCTTCGCTTATGCCTTCTTGACGACGGAGGACTTCAGGTACATCTGGCCTGCGCCGGGGACCTTCGCCTCAATATCGTGGCCGTTGACGGGGGATTCGAGCAGGCGGATGCCGCGCACCTTGGTGCCTGCCTTGATGTCTGCGCCGCCCTTGACTTTCAGGCCCTTGACGATGGTGACGGAGTCGCCGTCGACGAGCTCGTTACCGACGGAGTCGAGAACCTTGGTGCCTGCTTCTTCTTCGGTTTCGTCTGCTGCGGTGCGTTCCCATTCGTGGCCGCACATGGGGCATGCCCAGAGTTCACCCATTTCGTAGGTGTAGTTTTCGTTGCATTCGGGGCAGGCGGGTGCTTCAATTTCGTTGAGGTTTTCGCTCATGGTTCCTTCTTCGATCTGTGCTGATTCTGTCTGTGCGGATGCGCCGCTCCCCTACGGTGGGTGGCTGCGGCGTGTGGGCGCGCGTCAGCCAGGCAGGGGGTGCGAGGGTGGAGGGTGCGAGGGTTCTCGCGTTCGTGCTGACTATACCATTTGGCGGGTGTGATCCGCATGTGTGGGGCTGGTTTTTGCCGGTCTTTTGGGGTGGGTTTAGGGTGTGGGTGAAGCCGAAAATAAAATTTGCATGGTTTATGCGTAATATTTCGGTTGGAAGGTGCTTCTGAGTGGCGGCGGTGTGTAGAGTGCTTAGAGTATTTGTACGTTTTGAGTAGTGAAAGGCACGACTTCATGAAGCTTTCTGCACGTAACCAGTTCGCTGGCAAGGTTGTTGAAATTACTGAGGGTGCGACTAACGGCATCGTTAAGATTGAGATCGCTCCGGAGGTTGTTATCTCCGCTTCGATCACCAACGAGTCCATTAAGGAACTGGGTCTGAAGGTTGGCGAGACCGCGTACGCAGTGATTAAGGCGTCTAACGTGATGGTTGGTGCTGACGACTAATCCCGGTCGATAAGGCTTAAACTCGGGCGGCTGCCTGTTGTGGCGCGCGAGGATTAATAGGGCGGAGCCCCGCACTACAAACTGTAGTGCGGGGCTCCGCTTTTATGTTTTTACCGCTTAGACGTTGAAGCGGAACTCCACCACGTCATCATGCATCAGTATTGTTTTGTTTTTCCTCAGTTATTTCTTCCGGTGGAGGGGTAAGCCAATCTCTAGCATCCCTAGCTGTTTCGATAAATTGAGGATGCCTATCTACTACACATTTCTGATGCTCGCCAGAGATTTCAAGCTTCTCCAGGACAGCAAGAGTTATAACTGCTCTTGTTACTTTGATTATCGCAAGTAGCTCATCAACCGAATGTTCATCAGTTGTTCCCTCATGAGTAAGTTTATTCCGAGCTTTCACAGTTCTACTCGCCCAATACGGAATATCAGGAATCAACAGCGGTGAAGCATCCTTAATAAACGTCGATGCAAGCTCAACAAGACGCCCTTTCAGATACATCGTATCAGAAATATTGAGGTTTTTATGCAACACTTCAGCGGTTCCAGTAACCATCAGAAGACTATTTTCAACAAATGGCATAGGTGCAAAAATCTGAGCCATAATCATATTAATTGAAACTCGCATATCCCTATAAAGACCAATCCATCTAGGTACTATAAGTTCAAAAGGGATTGATTCGCACGTAAACAGAAAACGGCGAGGGTCAATACATTCTAAATCATATTTCCCAATTCCCATTAGTGAGGAAATCACGTCAACCCGACGAGGGGGTAAAGGCGTACCGTTAGGAAGTTCGCTTTCTGTCCCAGCAACCTCAAGCTGAATCCAGATAACTCCCGCAGCACGACAAGTTGCAAAAGACAATAAGTCCTGAAGTATCTTCACTTCTCCCAAAGCTTTGTCGAGAGAAAATAGCGAAGGCGAGCTAACTTCCCAGAAATCTTGCACGCGCAAATTTCCAGAGCTTTCACCTTTTTTAAAGTCAACAGAAGTACTCACGTCCCCCGATACGATTTGATATATTTTTCCATCAACTTCTACAGGGACAGGATTATTTTTTACGACGAAAACACCGTACTCTTCCGAATCATCGACACTATGCGTTGGGATTCTAGATGAAATCTCAGAAGCTCCATTCCAGCAGTTAGTATCTTCAATCGAAACACGTAACTTACTAAATGCTTCATAGTCCCGATTTTCCACATGAGCTCCAATAATTACAGAATCAACTTTATATGAGACACGATGAGGAAACCTTGCAGGAATAGATTTAAGATTAAGGCCAGCCCTTACACCCAAAAGAGTAATCTCTTGCGCTCCAGAAGTTCCATGTATAACTTCATAGTTTCTGGCTACAAATTCACTATTCCGAGAATCAATATACAGCTCAAGAGTTATACCGCCAGATCCATCATGTTTCAGGCTCCCCAAAACCTTTCCTTCAAAAGCATCTGGTATACTCCATTCGCCTAACCACTCATTTTTCTCCGCGAGATTCAAAGGTTTATCCAACAACATATCCTCCAAATAAATACTCTCAAAATTCTACAATGAAACAATCCAATGCGTTACCTATAAATCTTTCAACTATAAGTCAAAATTGACGACAACGGGTTAACTCATTTTCACCCATTTATTTCATTCGAAAATAATATACCCCGCTTCCCCTAGAACCACCTCAGACAAATCACCTTATTCAATTAGCGGTTTACATTACAATCTAAGGGTACAAAAAATCCGGTGACAGTGAGATGAATTTCGTCATCCCTCCGTCACCGGATTCTCAAAGTCCTATCGACCCGCCAGCTTTAGACGTTGAAGCGGAACTCCACCACGTCGCCGTCCTGCATGATGTAGTCCTTGCCCTCCATACGGACCCTACCGCGAGCCTTCGCCTCCGCCATGGAGCCAGCCTCATCCAGGTCCTTGAACGACACAACCTCAGCCTTAATGAAGCCGCGCTCAAAATCAGAGTGAATCACGCCAGCAGCCTGCGGCGCAGTATCACCCTTGTAAATAGTCCAGGCGCGAGCCTCCTTCGGGCCAGCAGTCAGATAAGTCTGCAAACCCAGAGTCGAGAAGCCCACACGAGCCAGCTGGTCAAGGCCAGACTCATCCTGACCGTTCATCTCCAGCATCTCGCGAGCCTCCTCCTCAGACAGCTCCACCAGATCAGCCTCCAGCTTCGCATCCAAGAACACAGCCTCAGCCGGCGCCACCATGTCACGCAGCTCCTGCTGCTTCTCCTCAGACGCCAGAATGCCCTCATCCGCGTTGAACACGTAAATGAACGGCTTAGCAGTCAGCAGGTTCAGCTCCTTCAAATGAGCCAGCTCCAGCTTCGCGTCCTTCGCACGAGAAATGATGGTTTCACCATCCTCCAGGATATTCTGCGCGGTCTTATAAGTCTCCAGCTGAGCGGCGTCACCCTTCTTAATCTTCACAGCCTTCTCCAGACGCGGAATAGCGTTCTCCAAAGTCTGCAGGTCAGCCAGAATCAGCTCAGTGTTAATGGTCTCCATATCGGAGGCGGGGTCAACCTTGCCGTCCACGTGAATGACGTCCGGGTCATCAAACGCACGCACAACCTGTGCAATAGCGTGCGCCTCACGAATATTCGCGAGGAATTTGTTACCCAGGCCCTCACCCTCGGAAGCGCCCTTCACAATACCCGCAATATCAACGAACGAAACAGTCGCAGGCAGAATACGCTCCGAACCAAAAATCTCAGCCAGACGGTTCAGACGCGCATCCGGCAGGTTCACCACGCCCACGTTCGGATCAATAGTCGCGAACGGGTAGTTAGCCGCCAGCACAGTGTTGCCGGTCAGAGCGTTGAACAGGGTGGACTTGCCCACGTTAGGCAGGCCAACAATGCCGATAGTTAGAGCCACAAGTTTTCCTTCGAATCATGTGCCGCCATACGATCAGGATGCGCCGCGTACGTGGTGCGGCGGGTGCGGGCGGGCACAGGGCGAAAATGGTGCCCGTTTCCAAGCGCGGCACCGTCGGTCTCAAGAAGAAACGGGTGCGGGGCGCCTGCGGGCATAGACACTACCATTCTACCGTGTTCGCGCAGGAGTCGCCCGGGTTGATGAGAGCAGCGGGCTAGAGCCAGCCGTTCTCCGTGGCGATACGCACCGCATCCTGACGAGTCGACGCACCCGTCTTCGCCATCGCCGCCGACAGGTAGTTGCGCACCGTACCCGAGGAGAGAAAAAGCTCCGAGGCAATCTGCTGAGCCGTACCACCCGACGCCGCCTCACGCAGCACCTGCGCCTCACGCTCCGTCAACGGAGAAGCACCCGTCACCAAAGAATCCGCCGCCAACGACGGATCCACCACACGCAACCCCGCATGCACACGACGAATCGCCTCCGCCAACTGGCGAGCACCCGTATCCTTCACCACGAAACCACTCGCACCAGCCTCCAAAGCACGGCGCACATAGCCCGGGCGGCCAAACGTCGTCACAATCAGCGTACGCACCGGCTCACCCGACTCACTCACCGCACCCGCATCACGCAGCGCCGCAGCCGCTTCAATACCATCAGCCAGCAAAGTACCGGGCATCTGCACATCCAGCAACACCACATCCGGCTTCAACAAGGCGACAGCACCCAACACCTCATCACCGTTACCGACCTGACCCACAATCTGCAGGTCAACCTCCAGACCCAGCAGAGCGGCAAGAGCCTCACGGATGAGCTGCTGATCGTCAGCAAGCAGAACACGAATCATAGGAGCCTCCCAAGGGGCGAAGACGGGATGATAACGGCGGGCAGAACAACCGCATGAGGTTGTCTACCACCACCATACAGGGGCGGGTAGCTCCCCCGCCCAGGGCGCGGCGCCAAGTTCCACAATCTACAGCACCTATTTACAGCAGTGAGGTGTCACCGTCCATGCTCACACGGATGCGCGTACCCACCCCACAGGCCGGGTTCGGATTCTCTGCCAGCCACTGCTCGGGCGCCGCCTCAATCACCACGCTACCGCCGGAGGCCGCCACACGCTGAGCCATACCCGTCAGGCCGTTACCGCGCGCATCGCCCACACCCACGCCATTATCGAGGATATCCAGGCCGGTTGCGCTCAGACGCACCCGCGCCGCATTCGCGTCCGAGTGGCGCACCATGTTCGTGACCGCCTCACGCAGAACCCATGAGAACAGCTTCGCGTTCACACCAGCCACCGCGAGCGCGCTCTGAGCCTCCGGTAGCTCGGCGCGGATACCGGCGGTCTGCAGGGCACGACCCGCACCCTCAATCTCACCCGAGAAGTCGGGCACACGCAGGCGCGTCACGGTTGAACGAACCTCCGCCAGGGATGCGCGGGACAGCTGCGCGATTGCTTCCATCTCGGCGCCGGCGCGGGCGGGGTCAATCTCCAGCAGGCGCTGCGCCAGCTCAGCTTTGAGGGTGATGACGGTCAGGGAGTGGCCGAGCACGTCGTGCACGTCGCGGGCGATCTCTTCACGTTCCTCGGAGAGCGCCAGGGAGGCACGAGCTACATCCGCACGTTCGCCCAGCTCGATCAGGTAGGAGAAGCCCAGTATGCCCACCATGGGTGCACCAATAAAGAGGGAAATGCCGCCGTGCGCGGTGACGTCAAAACCGGTGCCCACCATAAAAATTAGCCAGCAGACCAGGGCAATCGTCGCCGCTACACCCAAGCGCAGGGGGTACGGGGCGATCGTGCCAAAAATCCAGAACGCAACAAAGTACATGCTGAACGACAAGAACACCACATACGCCGACTCCAGCCGCAGCGCCGTCAGGCCAGCCACAGGCAGAGCCATCAGTAGCGTCCAGATGACGCTTCGGCGCACCGTGGAGGCGACCGGCACCAGCCACGGCACCGCGTACGCCGAGCAGTTCACCACCGCGAACAGTGCCACCAGGGCCACACCGGCCCAGCGCACCGGCGCCAGCTCCGGGGTGGTGAGGAAGCTGTCCAGCGGCATGAGCAGAAACACCAGCCACGGGGCGCTAAAGCCCAGTGCCAGCCAGTTCACGCTGCCGCGGCGTTCGCGGTGGAGGAAGCGGAAGCGGTGCTTGCCCAGGGTTCGCTTCGCGGCGGAGGGTGCCGCCTCGTTCTCTGCGCTGGTCAGTCCGTTCACGGCGCGGGCCTGGTCAGTGTTGTGCGGGTGGGTTTCGGTCATGGTTCTAGCCTAACGTGCAGGTGCCAGGGGTCCAGGTGCCACGGGTGCAGATACCACCGGTGCGGCGGTGTCAGTAGCGGCAGTGTTAGCAGGAGCAGTGTGAGTGGATACGGCTTCCGCCGCAGCCTCAGGATTCAAGGCTGCGGCAGGAAGAAGCATTTAGCGGCGGGTTGCGCGGCGCATCAGCAGGGCAGAAACACCCAGGAAGATAGCCGCCCAGACGACCAGGCTCACCACTGCGTACCAGAGCGGCTCGGTCACGAACCAGTCCTCGCCGCCCAGAATAATGGTCTGACCTGCGCTGAAGGGGTAGCGGGCAATCTCTGCGGCACCGTACAGCGGGGTGAAGCGGGCATACTTCAGCAGGTCGGTGCTCAGTGGGGAGAACACGGTACCAAAGAAACTCATAATCACCAGCAGACCGTTCGCAATGGACACGGCGTTCTCGTTACGAATCAGCAGACCCATCATGATGCCGTAGAAGGCGAACACCAGACCGCACAGCACCGTCAGCGCGCCGGCGGCAAGCTGCTGGTTCACAGGGATCTCAACACCGGTGAACATACCCACAATGTTCACCGCAATCACCGGCACCGCAGAAATCACCAGGGCGGTCAGCGCCTTCGCGCCCAAGTACTTGCCGGTGGTCAGCGGGGTCAGCGCCAGCTGGCGATTCCAGCCGCTGGAGAGCTCGGTGACGGTGCTGCCACTAATCGCCACGGTGTTCTGCACGGCACCGTACAGCGCCATGCCAATCATGACGTAGGCCGCTACGTTGCCGTCACCCATCTGCTGGGAGGAGTAGTCCTGCATCGCGCCAAAGAGCAAGAAGAAGACGATGGGCAGTGCCACGCCGAAGAAGAAACGGTCGGTCGAGAGGATAGAAGCGCGGATGTCGTAGAGTGCGTAGCGGAGCATGATGTTTTCCTTGAGGTGTGTAGCGGCGGCGTGTGGTGTTAAGGCGGTCTATAGTGTTTAGGCTTCGGATGCCTTGGAGGCGGCGGCCTGTTCGGTCAGCAGGGTGAAGGACTCGTCCAGGGAGGGCTTGGTGACCTCCAGGTCGGTGATGCTGTAGTTGTTCAGCAGAGTGCGCAGTACCTGCTCAATCTCCAGTACGGAGATGCGGTGGCGGTACCCGCCGGACTCTTCAGTCACCTCGACCGGCACATCCAGGTCGGTGATGGGTGCGGGTGCGAGGAAGGAAAGGTGGCGGTGACCGGTCAGGGCGCGAATCTCGTCGGAGGAGCCGTCAGCGATGATGGAGCCGGAGGCCATGAGCACGATGCGCTGGGCGAAGTTCTGTGCTTCTTCCAGGTAGTGCGTCGCAAAAAGAATGGTTGTTCCACGCTCGGCGATGGTTTCCATACGCTCCCAGAAGGTGCGGCGCGCATTCACGTCCATGCCGGCGGTCGGCTCGTCCAGGATCAGCAGTTCCGGCGAGTGCATAGTCGCTAGGGCGTAACGCAGACGCTGCTGCTGACCACCCGAGCACTTGCCAACCTTACGCTTAGCGATATCGGTCAGGTCGGCGCAAGCGAGTACCTCATCCACGTCAATGGGCTTGGGGTACAGCGCCGCAATCATCTCGACCGTGGCGCGAATCGTCAGGTCCTTGAGCAGGCCACCGGTCTGCTGCACCGCGCCGAGTAGACCGGCGCGTGCCGCCTCGGAGGCGCTACGACCGAAGACGCTCAACTCGCCGCCGCTGGGCTGGGTCAGACCAAGAATCATGTCGATGAGGGTGGTCTTACCTGCACCGTTGGGGCCGAGCAGAGCGATGATTTCGCCGCGCTTGACGGTCAGGTCAATCGAGTCGACGGCGACCACGGTGCCTGCCGCACGGGTGGAGAAAACCTGGCGGAAGGAGCGGGCAGAAACAACGGTTTCTGCGGTGTTGTGCTTGCTGTTCTGAAGTGCTGCGGTGTTCATGGTTCTATTACACCGCCGGTTCTCGCGCCGATGCGGTACAGAGTGTCATGACCTGCCCATGACAAATGTCATGAGTTGAGGACATGCGAGCGTCGCGGTCGGTCATGCGAAGCGGGGGCTCCGTCCTCAAGGCGCCCCAGCGCCGCAGAGGGGGCACTCCCCCGCGTAGCGAGACCGTAAAGCTGCGCAAGCATCTCTATTCATGCATCCTCAGGCACGAAAAACCCCGCGTAGCGAGACCACGTAGCGGCGGAGGCGGTCATGCGAAGCGGGGGCTCCGTCCTCGAAGCACCCCCAGCGCCGCAGAGGGGGCACTCCCCCGCGTAGCGTGAGCGCGAAGCTATGCGTCCCCTCTACCCGCGCATCCTGCACAGCAGATACAAAGATCCCCGTATCCGCTCCCAAACGGGAGAAGATACGGGGATCTTAAAGCTCTTGAGCGAACCTTTAGCGAGTCGGCTTAGCGCCGCGGCCACCGAGCTGGCGGCCCACGTTCTCGTCATTCTTCAGGGCGGAGCGCAGTTCCTTCGGCAGGGAGAAGAGGATGTCTTCCTTCGCGGTCTCCACCTCTTCGATGGTGCTGTAGCCGTACTCGGCCAGCAGTGCCAGCACTTCCTGAACCAGAACCTCGGGCACGGACGCGCCGGAGGTCAGGCCCACGGTTGCCACACCCTCGAACCAGGACTCGTCCACCTGGTGTGCGAAGTCCACACGCTCGGCGCGCTTGGCGCCGTATTCGAGTGCAACTTCCTTCAGGCGCACGGAGTTTGAGGAGTTCGCCGAACCCACCACAATCACCAGGTCGGCGCGCGGAGCAATCTCCTTGATAGCGCCCTGGCGGTTGGAGGTTGCGTAGCAGATGTCGTCCGAGGGCGGATCCTGCAGGGAGGGGAAACGCTCACGCAGACGCGCCACGGTTTCCAGGGTCTCATCCACCGACAGGGTGGTCTGAGAAATCCACACGACCTTCTCGGGATCGCGGACGGTCACCTGGTCCACCTCATCGGGCGAGTTCACAATCTGGATGTGCTCGGGCGCCTCGCCGGCGGTACCCTCGACCTCTTCATGGCCGGTGTGGCCGATCAGCAGAATGTCGTAGTCCTGCTTCGCAAAACGCACAGCCTCGCGGTGCACCTTGTTCACCAGCGGGCAGGTCGCGTCAATCGTGTTCAGCGAGCGCTTGCCGGCCGCAGCCACCACCGCGGGGGACACGCCGTGAGCCGAGAACACTGTCACGGAGCCTTCCGGGACCTCGTCCACCTCATCCACGAAGATGGCACCCTGCTTCTCGAGGGTCTCCACCACGTGGCGGTTGTGAACAATCTGCTTACGCACGTAGACGGGCGCACCGTAGTGCTCCAGGGCCTTCTCAACGGCAATCACGGCGCGGTCAACGCCGGCGCAGTAACCACGAGGAGTGGCCAGCAGGACTTTCTTCTCGCCGTTTACGGGCGCGGCGGCTTCGATGTCGGCGCGGCTGCGACGTTCGCGAGGAACGGGCGGCAGGCCCAGGGCAATAGTTTCAGTGGACATGGTTACTATCCTACGTTGTTCGGACTTTTAGTGTGTGATGACTGTGGCATCGCTCGCAGCGGTGCGGCCCAGGTGGACCAGACGCATGAGAATCCCCACCAGTAGCAGGATAACCGTCGCAGCGAGACCGTAGCTCGCCGCAGCCCCCAGATGGGATGTAACCGAGGGCTGGGTCACGTTCCACGCCCCGTCGATCAGCGCGGTTCCAGCAGCACTACGGCTAGTGACTCCCAGGGAGGCGGGGGTCTGGGCACCCAGCCAGGAGGCGGCACCCCAGCAGGCCAGGGCGTACAGCAGGGCGGAGGCGACCGGCACCAGCACGCGGCGGCGAGGCGCAATCAGGACGGCTACGAAGAGCAGGATGGCCGCCAGAACAATTAGAGTTCCGGTGGCCTGCCCGATGGCAGCGACGCGTTTAATTGCCGAGTGGACTACCCAATCACTGTCCTGCGTCGCACTCCCCTGGGCCGCGCCGTCCCGGACCCGGTCAATGTTCAGGGTCTCGGGGCCGATGCGCGTCAGGTCCGGGTCGAAGGAGCCGAATGAGCCGACCTTCTCGTCCAGGGCCCGGTAGAAGGGCGTAAGCACAATGACGGCGGGGCCGTCGTGACTCAGGTTGTACCGTCGAGTCTCTTCCGCGATATCGCGCCAGAGACTTCGGTATTCATCAGTTTTTGAGAGCTCACCGGCGGCGCGGTTGAGCGTGGAGCGAATCCCGTTTTCGGTGGGCTTCACCAGAATGGAGTATAGGCCGCTCGCGCGGGTGCCGTCGAGGAAGGTCGTCATAGCTTCACTCTTCATGAGGTCTTCCACCGCGCCGTCAGCGATACGGGTGGCCAGCTGCTGATCGCGGGCCAGGTTCGCTGAAATCTCTGAAAAACCAATCTCGGAGGCGATATTTGCCTTCACCCAGGCGCCGCCTGTGGCGCCCAGGGCGCACAGCACCGCGAGTAGGCTCAGCAGGAGGGCGAGGACCGTACGCAGACCCGCCGCAGCGGGTGCGTGCGCTGGAGGGGCCGCCACGGGCTGCGGGGCGGGGCTTGGCAACCCGCTAGGGGTCGACGGATAGCCCGATGCAGGCATCACCCGCGTGGGTTGCAGGAGCGAGGTCTCTTCCTCGTCCAGGTTGCGAGTGGCGTTGTGGTGATCTGGTGAACGCATGAGCCTAGCGTACCGTCTCAGCATTATGGGCACGAGGCGACGGGATAAGAATGCGCCAGAAGCTGAGGGATTCGCCCGCTCCCCGTTTCGTTTGCTCGGAGCCCATCACCGGCCGGCGGGCAGAAAATTGGCTTATCGGTAACAATAGGAATATGAATTTCTACAACCCCTCCGCGGCACGGCCGGCGCTCGTGGTGCCGCCCGTGCACGAGCGGCAGCTTCCCGCGAAGTCGCAGGAAACCACCGCCACCAACCCCTGGCCCCTTGCGCTGCTCGCGCAGAACCTCAAAAACTATGTGGACAAGGTTCCCGAGCTATGGGTTGAGGCGCAGGTCGCCTCGCTCAACGGCCGCGGAGGCAACGTCTTCATGGAGCTCAAGGACGTTCAGGAGGATTTTTCCTTCACCCTCGCGCTCTTCGGCCGCGCCGGCAGCGGCCTCGCCGCCGACGTGACCGTGGGCTCGCGCATCGTCACCCGCGCCAAGCCGAGCCTGTGGAAGAACGGCAAGCTCTCCCTCATCGGTAAGGAGGTGTACGCGGTCGGCACCGGCAACCTGCACGAGCAGCTGCAGCGTCTGCGTGAGCAACTCGCCGCCGAGGGGCTGTTCGCCGACGCCCGCAAGAAGCCGTTGCCTATGCTTCCCAACCGCGTGGGCCTGATTACCGGTCGCGACTCCGATGCTGAGAAGGACGTTATCCGCAACGCCTCCCTACGCTGGCCCGGCGTGACCTTCGAGGTGCGCAACACCCGCGTGCAGGGTGAAGGTGCGGCGGCTGAGGTCATTGCGGCCCTCGCGGAGCTGGACGCGCACCCGGAGGTGGACGTCATCGTTATCGCCCGAGGCGGCGGCTCCTTCGAGGACCTGCTCCCCTTCTCTGAGGAGTCCCTCATCCGAGCCGTCGCGGCCGCCGTCACCCCGGTGGTCTCGGCAATCGGTCACGAGGCGGACTCCCCCATCCTCGATGCGGTCGCCGATTTACGTGCTTCCACCCCCACCGATGCGGGTAAGCGTATTGTGCCCGATATTTCGGAGGAAACCGCCCGCATCACCGAGGCGCGCGCCCGCTTGGACCGCGCGGTGCTCGGCTATGTGGGTATGCAGATGAGCTACATCGCGCAGCTGCGAAGCCGCCCGGTGTTCACCCATCCGGAGTCCTCCCTGCTCATGCGTGTGGAGGAGGTGAATCGCCTGCGCGAACGCGCCCTGCGGGCCACCGAGCACCGCCTCGAGCGAGAGTCCGGAACGTTGGAACACACCATTGCGCGCGTGCGTTCCCTCTCCCCCGCCCAGACCCTCAGCCGCGGCTACTCCATCGTGCAGGATTCGGCGGGCGCTATTGTGCGTGACGCTTCATCCCTAAGTGAGGGCGAGCAGATCACGGTGCGTGCGGCGGCAGGTTCGGCGCAGGCGACCGTGACCTCCACGGCTCCCTCAAACATCTCCTAAACCTCGATACCCCTAAGTTTTACCCCAAGTTTTTTATCTCTGAAAGGTTCCTCAATGAGCGAGAACATTAGCTTCAACAGCGCCGAGCTGGGCGCACCCGTCGAAACCCTCGGCTACGAGCAGGCTCGTGCCGAGCTGGAGCAGGTCGTGCGCCAGCTGGAGTCTGGCACCAGCGACCTGGAAACCTCGATTGCCCTGTGGGAGCGCGGCGAAGCCCTGGCCGCCCGATGCGAAGCCTGGCTGAAGGGCGCGCAGGAGCGCCTGAACGCGGTGCGCGGCGAGCAGAATCCCGTAGCCAACTAAGCGCGCTATCCCAGCTACATTTGCACCCATAAAAATGGTCTGCCCCGCAGCTCATCTTGAACTGCGGGGCAGACCATTTATGCGCCAGTAGGGTTAGCTACAGGGTTAGCTACACGGCCAGCGAGAGATACCCCTCGCTAGTGCTTCTGCTTGTAATCGGCCATGAAGTTACCCAGACGCTCCAGGGCGCTGGTGAGGGTCTGCGTATCGGGCAGGAACACCAGGCGGAAGTGGTCGGGATCCTTCCAGTTGAAGGCTCGGCCGTGGCTGAAGAGAATCTTCTGGCTCTTGAGCAGATCGAGCACGAACTGCTCGTCGTCAGTAATATCGAAGCGCTCAATGTCAATCTTCGGGAACAGGTACAGCGCGCCATCGGCGGGAGTGCAGCTGATGCCGTCAATCTCGTTGAGCATCTTGTGGGCCAGGGTGCGCTGCTCATACAGACGGCCACCGGGAGCAATCAGCTCGTTGATGGACTGGTAGCCGCCCAGCGCGGTCTGCACCGCGTGCTGTGCCGGCACGTTAGCACACAGACGCATCGAGGCGAGCAGGTGGATACCTTCCAGATAGCTGGAGGCGTCCTTCTTCGGGCCGGTGATGGCCACCCAACCCGCACGGTAACCGCACACGCGGTAGGCCTTAGACAGGCCAGAGAAGGTCAGGCAGAGCACGTCATCGCCGGTCAGGGAGGCCATGTTGATGGCTTCTGCGCCATCGTAAACAATCTTCTCGTAGATTTCGTCGGAGAACACGACCAAGCCGTGTTCGCGAGCCACATCAACAATCTGCTTCAGAATCGAGCGCGGGTAGACGGCACCGGTCGGGTTATTCGGGTTAATCACCACGATGCCCTTAGTGCGCTCGGTAATCTTCGACTTGATGTCTTCGATGTCGGGGTACCAGTTGTTTTCCTCGTCGCAGAGGTAGTGCACGGGCTTGCCGCCCACCAGCGCGGTGGAGGCGGTCCACAGCGGGTAGTCAGGCATCGGAATCAGAATCTCGTCGCCGGGCTCGCAGAGCGCCTGCAGGGTCATCGGAATCAGCTCCGACACACCGTTACCCAGGTAGACGGAGTCGGTATCCAGGTTCATGATGCCGCGGTTCTGGTAGTGCTGCACGATGGCGGTACGTGCGGAGTACAGGCCGCGAGAATCGGAGTAACCCTGGGTTTCGGGCAGGTGACGAATAATATCCATCATGATCGCGTCCGGCGCCTCAAACCCGAAGGGGGCGGGGTTGCCGATGTTCAGCTTCAGGATGCGGTGGCCCATCGCTTCCATGCGGTTCGCCTCGTCCAGAATCGGTCCGCGAATATCGTAGAGGACGTTGTTCAGTCGGGAGGACTGACGGTACTTCGTCATGATGTTTTACTTTCTAGGGTGATCCAAAATGAATTGCGCTGCGTCGTCATCGGCGATGGGGTTGGATCCGCTGGTGAGCTGCAGCAGGAACGAGAGGTTACCCGTGTCTAGTGTAGATGATACGCGGTTAATCGCGTTACGAGCGCTATCTGGCAAGGTACGACGAATAATCGGCACCAATTGCTGCTGCAACATGGCGCTGGAAGGGTCCTCCAGCACGACCAGACGATTATCGTCAATAGCAGGGTTCACGCTATGTAGCAGGCTCACCTGCACACTGTCATCGGTGAGGGAACGTACACGCTCGGCAGGGTCATTCTGCTGTTTGACGGTGCGGGCCGTGTAGCGATAAAGGCTACGCAACGACTCGATGCCGTAGGTCCCCGTCGAATAACTATCAGGAATGGAAAAGCCCAGGGCGGCGTGCACATCGCGCAGGCCAGCCAGTGAGGTGAGCTTGTGGCGGGCGCTGACAGCGCGGGTGGTGACCAGCACGTCACGGTTGGTGGCGCCGGCACCGTTCAGCAGGTTCAGCCCCTCAGGCAGGATGCGCGAGATGGCATTGGTCATGTCGGTGGTGGTCATGGCGCGCAAATTGATGGGGTCCGTCGAGCGGGTTGCCGATGCGGTGGCCGTTGAGTCGGTCGAAGAACCCGCGGAGGGGCTTGCGGTACCGGAAGCCCCGCCGTTCGTTCCGCTGCCAGAATCCGCGTCGCTGGGGGTAACGCTGGGGTTCTGCGTGGGGGCCGGGGGTAGGGTCACCCCGGCAGCGGCAGCGGAGGCGGTTACCGAGGCTGCCACACGCTCATTCTGCACGGCGGCAGGGCTGAGCTTACCATCATCGGTCAGGTAGAGTAGCAGGTCACCGCTGTAGTCGATGACGATATCCAGCGGTTTGATGTTCTGAGCCTGGCCAGAAGCGGTGCCGCGGTCTGCGGGTAGCGCCTCGTAGGCGGCGGTGGCTTCAACCTTGTTCACTTCGGGGGCAGTCGATTCGGTTCCGGTGTTTTCCGGGCGTCCCGAGGGCGCGAGGAGGGCGCGCAAGGCCTGGCGACGGCTATGGTCCGTTTCAACCAGTTCGACAGTGTAGCCGACCCTCCGCAGAGCCTGAGCGTACACGTGAGCTACGGCGTGCATCTCGCGCAATACGCCATAGCCAATACGCAAAGTACCGTAGGCGGGCGCGGAGGGGTCCACCTGCGGCGTTGCGTCATGGGTGGAGCAGGTGGCTAGCAACGGGGCAAGCGCCACAGAGCCCAGCAAGGCGCGGCGGGTTAGGGCGGGGCGGGTCATGAGGTGAGCTTCCTGGCGTTCTCATCAGCGAGAAATTCGCGGTATTCTCGGGCCCAGCTCGCGGCGTTGGTGTACCCCATCATGGAAGCAACCTCGTCGATGAGCGTGCCGTAGCGAATCGTATCGAGTTCGGCGATGGGCACCCAGCGCGCGGTGTCGGAGGACCCGTTCACCTCGTGGCGCAGTTCACCGGTGACAACGTGGGCGCGGAAAACCACCCGCAGAGCGCAGAAGGGCAACGCATCCGGGTCTTTTTGGGGCGAACGCACCGGAAAATGGCCGGCGTGCACACCCAAGATATCCTCGATAGCGACGCTGTATCCGGTCTCTTCAAGGGTCTCGCGCAGCGCCGTCTCATCGGCCTGCTCGCCCGGTTCCATACCGCCGCCGGGCAGGGACCAGAGGGGGCTGAGATTCCGGTCTTCGGGCACCCAGTGGGTCATGAGCAACTTACCCTGCTCGATGATGACCGCGTAGGCAGCTGGTCGGGTTTCCATTGATAATGCCATGGTTCGATTTTACCGCCTAGCGCTTCTTACCCCGGCGCGCCGAAGCGGCCTGGGAAGTCTGACGGGCGTGCTGTCGGGCATTACCGTTCTTCTTAGCATTGGCTCGCTTCTTATCGCGTGCCTCGCGGCGTGCATTAGCGGCTCGAGCCTTCGCTTTAGCCTTGGCCTTCTCCGCGGCCACGCGTTCAGCGCGGGCCTGGCGGGTTTCGGTACCGCGATCACTGCTGGCGGTACGCCCGCGCACAATGCCAATAAAGTCCTGCAGGAGATCCTCAAGTTCCTCGGGGCGTGGTTCGCCCTTGGGCGCGCGCGGCCAGACCAGGTGCACCGGGTAGGTGTCCAGCTCGGGCACGGGACGGTAAGTGAGGTCCTTGCGGTGATAGAAACGCGCGATAGACATGGGCACGATGTACAGACCCACACCGGCGGCCACCAGCTCGATAGTCTCCTGATCGTTCAGACCCTCGGGCACAATACGGCCGGAGCTTTCACGCCAGGAGCGAGACACCTCCTCATAAGCAGGAATATCGGAGGCGGGCTGGAGCAGGAACTCCTCAGCCAGCTCGGCCACGGGCACCTCATCGAGCACGGTGAGCACATGATCCGTCGGCAGGATAACCACGGGTAGCTCCTCGTAAAGACGGATGCTGTGGTACTTCTCGCCGTCGGTGCTGGCCGGTTCACGATAGGGGCGCAGGATGCTCATGTGGGCGAAGGGGTTCTCGGGAATGTCCAGCCGCTCGAAGGGCGCGGGTTCCGCGTTCTCTGCGGGGCCCGCCGATTCGAGGCTCTCCGCGAGCTCGGGTTCGATCAGCTGCAGGTTCTGGTGCAGGGAGTCCAGGCCGCGCGCCTCGCGCACCGGCACCTCCGCCAGAGGCACGCGGTCGCCATAGCGTTCGTGCCAGCGGTTGAACCACTTGCCGGGCATAATGCCGGGCACGTAGCTCACGCGCAGGGCCGAGCGTTGCAGAACCGGCACGGGCAGAGCCTCCGGGGTCTGAATCATGGCCAGTTGCTCGGGGTGCAGATACACGCGGGTAGGCGCCTCGGAGGGCTTTTCTGTATCGGCCGCATCGAGGAGTACTGCCTGCTCCGCGCGGTCTTCGCGATACTCTGCGGTAGCTACGGGAGGCTGCTCAGGAGTGCCTGCGGTGGAGGTGTCGGTTGAACTCATCCCTCCACGCTAGCACATTCGCCCAGCGAGGTTAGTCGCGCTGGGTGAGGTCTTCAGCTGTACCCTTGCGGTCGATGCGCTTCTCACGCACCACAGAGATGATGACCGCACAAGCCACCACGAAGGCCAGGGCTACAGGGAACATCCAGGGCTCCAGGCCGAGGGCGGCGAGAATGGCGAAGCCAATCGTGGTGTAGATGGCGGCCCACATGAGGGTGCCGATCAGCATCGCGGGGATCCAGCGGCGTAGGGGCATACGGGTAAAACCGGTGGTGATGATGACAGCCGTCTGAAAACCCACGGTCAGAAAGCACAGAGGCACGGCGATAACGCCCCAACGGTTAATGAAGGCGCGAGCCTTGCGGTACAGGGGACGTTCCATTGCCTCGCGGATACGGTGGAGGCGTGCGCTCCCCTTCGCGGTCAGGGCTGCAGCCCAATAGACCAGGCAGGTGCGAACAATTCCCACAATCCACATGAAGAGTAGGGCAACCTCAATCGGTAGAGAGTTAATCCATTCTTTCATCCGGTTATTCTCTCATGAACGGCGTCACCAATTCTCCCAGAGAGTAAACGGGGCTATTTCATGACATGCATTGCCTCGGCAGAGGGTCACACATGAAGCGTGAGCAGATGTCCCATAGCGATTCGGCAATTATTGCTTTCTAGCAAAGCCCATAAGACAAAGCCCATAGCGAAGCCCCCTTTTCTGCCGGGGTCCAATACCTACACACAACGAGTCTCGAGGGGTCTCGAGAGATATCGAAGGGTTTCGGCATGTTTCTCAAAAATTTTTTAAAGATTTTTACTACCCTACAATACCCCGCTCTTCCCAACAACGGCCCGGATTTTATTTAGGGCAACCTTGGTTTAGTGACGGGCTGTCGCCATTTTCGGTTTGTGTACACTCTCGAATTAGGTTATATTTTTATTACCGAATGGGGTTGGCCTTGTGGGAAGGCCTCCCCGATCGGTCTAGAAGACTTTCTTCCTGTGTGTGATGCTGGAAAGGGAGCCCCACGGACGGGGCTCCCTTTCTTTTTGCCCACATCCCCCGAATAGTCACGGCGACACACCCCCGAATACAACGAATGTCCCGAAGGACTCTATCCTTCGGGACATTCATTTTCGGAGATTCTCAGAGGCTTCTCGGCAATGCCCACATCCACATCGCACGCCACCGGAGTCTATCTCACTACTTCTTGGAGTTCTTTTCGTCATTCTCGCGGTGCAGGGCACTCAGAGGCTTCGGCAGCTGCACAGGGTTCCAGGTGTTGCTGACCGCCTCAAACGAAGACCCACCACCGGGATGGCGGCTTCCCGCACGGCCGGATGCACCAAGCGACGAGCCCTGCTGGGTTGCGGGGTTGCTCAACGAGGCGATATCCAGGGCGTCGAACTCAGAATCATCCAGAACGTCCGGCAACGGAATCTCCTCCGGAACCGGGGCGGGAGCCTGCTGAGCCGCAGGGCGCACCGGGGAACCATCACGCAGAGCCGGACGGGCCGCCGGCTGATCCGAACGCACTGCCTGCGGAGCCGGCTGAACCGCCAGGCGCTCCTGCGAAGCGGCAGCAGAACGAGGAGCGGAGAACTCGGTCGGCACATGCGGCTCAGATTCTCGAGCGGGGGCCGCCCGATGCACAGCCACCTGCTCCGCGGATTCGACCCGAGGAGCAACACGCGGGGCCTGCTGAAGTGCTACCTGCTGAGTGGGTTGCACGGGCGGGACGGGCTGAGCTGCCACTACCTGTTCACCCGAAGGCTTGGGCTCAGTAGCACGGGGTGCCGCCTGAGAGGCAGAGCCACTACCGCTCTCCTGATCGAAGAGCACACTACCGCGGCGAATGGGCTGGAATCGGCTCGAACGTTGGGGGCGTCGCCCCGGATGCTGTGCGTGGCGCGTAACCGCAGCGGCAGGGCGCGCCTCCACCTGGCGGTGGGCCGGTGCATCCTGCGTAGAATCAGCGTTCTCAGCGGTTCGGGATTCCTGCACTCGGGGCTCCTGCGTACGGGACTCGGCGACAGGAGCCGGGGGCTTCGGGAACGACTCCTCAGAAGAACCGGCACGGCGGGTAGACTGCGCACCGGAAGCCTTGGGCGCGGAGGCCTGCGCGGGACGCTCGCCATCAACCGGGGCAGACTCTTCGGTTTCACGTTCAAGGGTTTCGCGGTTATGCCGCTCATCATCACCGTCGATGCCAGATTGCTCGTCATCGTTATCATCTTCAGATTCGCGACGATCAAGACGCTGACGCAGGGCATCGGCCAGACCAAAACGACCCGCCCCCCAGGCCACACCACCCAGTACGGCAAAAATCACGAACCATGCCCAAGGCATCAGACCAAAAAGAGCCAAAAGCAGGCACAGCACGGCGGCCACACCGGCTCCAGCAGCCACCAAGTAGGCCACACCCGAAGGGGTCGACGTATCAAGAGAGGAAAGCAGGGATTGCTTGGGCTCTTCTACCATGGGAATCTCACCCGTGTACGGGGCCACAGGAGAAGAATCCCGAATCTGCGAGATGGACGCCGTTTGGGGCGCCGCACTATCCCCCACGGCGTGCGAGGAAGAAGAGGAACGCGGAAGAGCAGAAGAAGGCAGGGAAGTACCCGGCGCTACGGCGTGGTCAGAGGACTGGTACGCCTCAGATTCGTTCAGTAGCACGCCGGCAGAGGCGAGAATATCTTCGGGGGTGCGTTCGGCGCTAATCAGAGGTCGTTCGGGCTCAACCGTGTGGCCGACGGGTGCGCGACGCAGGCTCCTGGGCACAAACCACAGCAGCAAAATCACGGTCAGAATTACCAATACACCCGAGGCGTTCAACAACGTCATGTCAGGTCGCCCTCTATCGTCCCTAAATCCCTAGATTTAAATCATACCCTTATATTCCCGTTTCTTTCCATACAGGGTAAAAACGGGATGGATGAGCGCATATACCCCGGACGGCATACACAACGTTATGCGCAATATTGCGCACGTATTAGTCACTCCATCTCCCCATCAGACAGAGCAACCAAATAAATTGAGGAAGGCGCCCCTACTCGGCAAGCCGACAAGGAACGCCTCCCTCAGCGTATTTGGTGATTGATACCCCCCAACCGGGGTGCATCAGGTGTTATGGAAGAACAGCCTTAGCAGTTCTCGGCCACGAAATCCTTCAGCCAAGCGCGCAGGTCATCGCCAAACTCGGGACGCTCAGAAGCAAGAATCACGTTAGCCTTCAGGTAAGAGAGCTTATCGCCAGTGTCGAAACGACGGCCAGAGAAGACCACACCGTAGACACCTTCACCTTCGCCATCGCCCTGAGCCAGGGTCTGCAGAGCGTCGGTCAACTGAATCTCGTTGCCACGACCCGGAGCGGTATTCTCCAGAACCTCAAACACCTTCGGGCTCAGAACATAACGGCCAATCACAGCGTAGTTCGAGGGAGCCTCATCAGCTGCAGGCTTCTCTACCAGACCGGTGACCTTGACGAAGCCGTCTTCGCCCTCGACTGCCTCAATAGCGGCAGCACCATAAGCCGAAATTGCCTCACGGGGAACCTCCATCAGAGCAACAACGGAACCGCCGGTACGCTCCTGGACCTCCACCATGCGAGAGAGCAAATCTTCCTTTTCATCAATCAGGTCGTCACCGAGCAGAACAGCAAAAGCCTCGTCACCCACGTGACGCTTCGCACGCAACACAGCGTGGCCCAGACCCTTCGGGTCGCCCTGGCGCACATAGTGCAGGTCGCTACCAAGCTCGTTAGTCTCAACAACCGATGCCAACAGAGCGTCCTTACCCTGCTCAGCGAGCTGGCGTTCCAGAACGGGAACACGATCGAAGTGGTCCTCCAGAGCGCGCTTGTTGCGACCGGTAATCATCAGAACATCGTGCAGGCCGGCACGAACAGCTTCCTCCACGACATACTGAATCGCGGGGCGATCAACAACGGGGAGCATTTCCTTCGGGGTGGCCTTCGTGGCGGGCAGGAATCGAGTGCCCAGACCGGCGGCAGGAATAACCGCCTTAGTAACAGACTTAATTTCAGTAGCCATGCCACAAGAATACCCTAAGTTGTAAAGTACTTAGGCCGAATCTATGAAACTATGACATGAAAAATCCTTAACGTGATTAACTACATATAAGCTTGTGCGTATGCCGAAAATATCAAAAGATTAGCACACCGTTCTATGCTTTAAACCGTCCTATACTAAAAGCTGTGCGCCCCTTCACAAATCTTCACTACATGTGAAGTGTGAGGCTCACCCACCAGGATTATGACTCACCCCAAGGCATCTCCTGCCCCCCCCCCGCAACGACGATGGGACCCCCATGCATTTCAACACCGCCATAGCCACCAGCACCTCCGACTCAGGAGCCAGCGCTGAGGACATCTCCCTCGATAAGAACATCCTCCGTTCACAGATCCGCCCGCGTCGCCTCATCGCCCGTAGCGAGCGCGGCCCCGCTGGCCAACAGCAAATGCAGAACCTTTTCACCGAAAACATACTGCGCGAAACACAAAACCGTCTGCACTCCCCCGGCACAGTCGCCGCATACCTCCCCACCCCCTCGGAACCACCCATCACCGAAGCTCTCACCCGCCTGCACGAGGCCGGACACCGCATCATCGTGCCGGTCGTCCGTCCCCGCCGCACCCTCGCTTGGGTTGAGTGGGATCCCACCATTGAACACCCCCGCAGCCCCATGGGAATCCCCGAACCTGAGGGCGAGGAACACGACGTGCAGGCATTCATCGAAGCCGATATGCACCTCATCCCCGCCCTCGCCTACGATGCGACCGGGCGTCGTCTCGGCCAAGGAGGCGGCTACTACGACCGGATTATCCCTCTACTGAGCGAAGAACAACTACGCGAGAGAACCCTCGGCATCGTCTTCGCCGAGGAAATCTACGAAACCATTCCCTACGACCGCTGGGACAGCGTCCTGCCCGTCATCCTGACCGAAGAAGGCACCTACCAGCCGGCAGAACACACCCCACAGAACCCCTCATAATGGAAGCATCGCCCATAGAAGAGTATTTTCTCCTGAGAAGACAACAAAATACCCCCTCACGATATAAAAGCGGTACACTCAAACCACGCGATTAACCGTAATCAACGAAATATCAATGGGCGAAGGAAGTTATGCCGGTTTACGTTTACCAGTGTAAGAATTGCAATCACGTATTTGAACAGCGCCAGTCCTTTAGCGACGACGCCCTGCGAGTCTGCCCCAAATGTGGTCAGGAAACCCTGCGCAAGCGCTACAACACCGTGGGCATTACCTTCAAGGGCTCCGGCTTCTACAGCACCGATAAGAACTCAAAATAGCTATCGCAGAACGCGATAAATCAGCAACACGCTAGGGCGGCGGGCACTCAAATGAGTACCCGCCGCCCTAGCGTGTATCAAGCTACAATTCACGACCTGGGGGCCGACGAAGCCTAGACAATGTTATTACCCCAATGCGGGGGACGCTGCTGGCGCATCCACTCCAGCCGCTCTTTCTCCTCGGGAGTAAGGGGCTGCGCGGCACGACGCGCGGCACGCTTCTTCTGCAATCCGCCACCGGAGCCGGCAGTTTTTGGCGCGGCCGACCGGTCGCCAGGGGCCGCGGCGGTGGACGCCTCCGACAACGGGTCCAGACCCGCAATACGGGGTTCGGCTCCTCCCACAGTTCCGCCCCCGCTCACGCGGCGGTTACCGCGTCGGGGTTTAGGTACCGGCGAATAGCTAGCCACGGACCTCAGCATCCTCATCCATGTCCAGGTAGTGCAGGATGCGCGCCACCACGCCGTCCGGATCGGAGAAGACCTCCAAAGTGCCTAGCGTGATGTAGTTCCAGCCGGTGCGGCTCAGGCGCTCAGGCAACAAACGCGTACGCTCACGCACCGAGGCCCGCGCATAGTTCTGCTCACCGTCGGAACAAGCCACCAGAGGCATCGCGGCGGGGGCACTCGGGCTGGAGGAAACCATGGGAGCCACACCCAGGGCAGGCACCGGCTCAGCCACAAGCTTTTCAGGGGCGTGCGCAATCAACGCGATGTCACCCTCGCCCTGCGTCACGCGTATGCCGCGGGCCTGCAGACGCATCACCAAGTCGTTGAGCAACCAATCGCCCAAATCGGGGGTTTCCTGCTCGTCAGTAGCCAGGAAGGCGTTGCGCGGCAGAGTTTCGGGCACGCGCTGGGCCTTCGCCTCGGCCTCTTCTCGAGCCTGTCGTTCCGCGTGCTCGCGCAGCAGATGGTAGAAGTCGACCGCGCCGTGGTGTAGCTTCTGCGGGTCCAGCTCGGTCGGGTCGATGCACGAGACGATGCGCAGGGCGCGGCGAGCGCGAGTCAGCGCCACAACGAAGCCCTGACGGCCGTGCTCGGCAGAGAGCTGACCCAGGTCATAGGAGGCCTGACCCAGGCGGGCGCGTCCCACGCCTAGCGAGAAGATCACGGTATCGCGTTCAAGGGTCTCGGCACGAGTCAGATCGACCACACGGAAAGACTCCTCGCCGGCGGCAAAGAACGGGGCGAGTTGCGGGTACAGGCTCAGGGCGTGACGTACCGATTCGGCCACGCGCTGAGCGTGCTTGGGGCTGGCCGTCACGACCGCAAGGGAACGGTCCGGGGTGCGGTAGGCATGCTCCAGAACCAGGTTCGTGACGCGCTCGACCTCCACACCGGGCGAATCGAGGTTCGCGTTATCACTCACCTTGCCGCGGGTGTCGATGTATTCCACGGTCAGGGTTGCAGCCGGCTGCGCGGAGGCGCGGCTCACCGGGGCAGCGTGCAGCTGCGAACCATAGAATTCACGGTTCAGGTAATCAAGAATCACCGGGTCCACGCTGCGGTGCAACATGGCCAAGGTGCGGTTCGGCAGTACCGTAGCAAGCACGTCGAAGGTACTGTCCAGCTGCTCATCGGCGGGGTCCGGCGCACCAAAAGTTGGGGCGGACACGATAAACGGCGAGGGGTACCCCGAGTGCGGGTCTCCCAGGGCAATCACCTGGTCAGCGCGGGTAATGGCCGGCAGGTTGGCTGCCAACGGGGTGGATTCAGAATCCAGTAGGATGGCCGCGTCAAAGCGCATCGAGGCCGGTACCTTACGGGCCAGGGCGAAGGGGCTGGCAGTCCACAAGGGCAGCAAAGTGCGTGCCATGACGGGAGCGTGCGTCAGCAACTCCTCGAGCACGAACTCGTAGCCGCGCAGCTGGCTCTTCAGGTACGCCGCCTGATCGTGCTCGGATTCGATGCGGTCAGTCCACACGCGGGCCATCTTCGCCAGCAGACGCGCAGGGGCGCTGGTCATGTGGGCGTAGTCGGCGCGGCGGAAGCGGGACTCGGTGTCTCGCAGACGGTCGCCGTCCAGCAGCTTACCCTCGTGGCGTTCCAGCAGGAACTCCAAAGCAGACTGCCACCAGGCAAGCTCCAGCTCAGCGGCTACCGTCTCGGTGGGTACCTGACGAGCGTACAGGTCATCCAGTAACTCGGACAGGCCGCGCTCGTGCAGCTTCTGCTGGAGAGCATCACGCTCAGGCAGCGTCATGAGCAAGACGCGGTCAGCCATGAGGGCATCCAGGCGGGCGTCTAGGGCGTCCAGGTCGGTACGCACAAAGTCGGTACCTTCGACCGTATCGGCAAGCACGATGCCTAGGCCCGCCAACTCGGACACCAGGGAGTTCAGGGCGTCAGCCAGCTGCTCCAGGTTCTGCGGAATCTGCGGGGTACGGGGCGCCTCGATGTGGCGAATCCACTCGGCCCGTTCGGTCTGCACAATCTTGAGCTGTTCGTGCAGATCCCCGATGTTCACACCGGGCAGGATGTATTCCTTCGCGGCGCGGCGCAGGCGGGAACGCTGCATACTGCTCATCTCGATGCCGTTCTCACGACGCCACGCGCCCGAAGCGGTTGCGGCAATCAAATCGGTCACGGGACGGTCGTACACATCGGCGCGGAAACGCTTAAGCGTCTCACGGATGCGCATCAGAATCGCCAGCTGCGACTCCCACTCTGCAATCGTACGGCCCGGGCGCAGACCCAACATGGCGCTCATGCGGTTCATGGCCTCGCGCAGGTTCAGCAGGGAGGACTTCAGGGTAATGACCAGGGCGTAGGCATCGGCGGCCTCGTCGTCATTGACCAGGCGAGCGCGATACCACGGCGAAGTGCGCGAGGTCGCCGCAAACCCGTCAATCTCACCCAGGCGCACCAGCTCGGCACGCACCTGGTCACGCTCCAGGAGAGAGTCCAGCATGGGGCGGTCAAAGCGCACGCGGGTAGCCGGTCCGTCCTCGGATGCGGTCAGCTCGGCCAGACGCTGCAGGGCGGCGTACACCGAAACCTGCCACTGCGGGTCCTTCGTGAGCAGGGCGTGGGTGTGGTCGATAAGAGTCTGGCGGGTGGTGCGCAGTTCGTCGTTGAGGTCCTCGGAGTTTGGTTCCTCGGCGCTTTCGTTACGGACGATGGCGCGGATAAATTCGGCGCGCTGACCCTCAGAGTCGTGTTCGGCCAGCAGGTCGTAGCGCAAGCTATCGATACCGGTGCGGTTGAGCAGGGCTGAGAACTCGGCAAGGGTGGAGCGCTTCTCGCCCACGACGAGTACGGACTTACCGCGCCCAATCAGGGCGGAGGCAATATTCACGGCGGTACGCAGCGGCTCGGTGCCGGGGGCCGCAGTCACCGTGAAAGAGAAGCCGCTCACCGCGGTATCGATAATGTCCTGAGCGTTTGCGTCCGCATCGAGCAGGAGCATTTCCTCTGCCGGGTCGCGCTGATCCAGAGGCTGCTGCAGGTTGTGGGCGTTCAGCTCGCGCGGCTTCACACCGGGCACCTTCAGCGCCGCCAGGTCACGAACCAGCGGGGTGATGGCGGTATGGGGTAGCTCACCGAGGCTTTCCTTCAGGTCGGCAAAGGTGGAGATGAAATACTTCGACTCAATGGTCATGCCCGGAATACGGCCGGCGGAGGCGCGCATACGCTCGATGACCGGCTCGGGATCCAATCGAGACATGGAGTTCGCCAGCTGGGCCACATCCATGGTGCCCAGGTCGATGCCGTATTCCTGCTTGATCTGGCGGACCATAGCGGGGTTCAGACGCGCAGAACCGGCTAGGCGCAGCTCGAAATCGTCGTCCTTCGGGTGCGGGGTGATGCTCAGCGGCGCCATGAGAATCGGCGCGATAAAGCGCTTCTCGTAGGCTGCGGCGGCCTCGCGGGTGTCGTGCGAAAGCCAGGAGGCGGTACCCGCCACGAAGTAACCGGAGTCCAGTCCGTGGTCGGTGGCAAGCTCGTAAATCTTGGTGCGCAGGGTGCGTGCGGAGCGCATGCCGGCCTCCAGCTGCGACTTGTCGCGCAGAATCGTGGAGAGGCGGGTTTTACGTCCGGCGAGTAGCTGCGCCAGGCCGGAGGGATTCGCATCCGACAGGTCGATGTGCACGTAGTCGACCTGGTTGAAGTCGAGCATCGCGTCGGGGCCGGTGTAGACGTCCATCTGTTCGGCCCAGCGTTCAAGCCCCGTCGAGGGGTCAAAGTCCTCGTGGGCGGGGTTCAGGTGCGGGGGCAGCTCGGTGATGTTCGGCTCGGGTTCGGTCGCTTCGGCGGGTTGCGCCTGTTCTTCGGGGTTCGCCGATGCGACGGGCGCCTCGGCGGTATCGCTCGGGGTTCCGTCGGTGTTCTGCATGTGAACAGAATCAGGAGTGTGATTCACGTCTCGACTATCCTTGTATGTCAGTGTGACGCACGGCTGTGCGCGCAATCCAGGGGTGCTTCGTGAGCGGTCCTCGCGCTCAAAAATTCTTCAACCTACGACGACGGCCTAGCCCAGCGTCATAGAGAGATTAGCCACGGTGAGTACCAGAGCCACCATGACATAAAAAATCATGGCCGCCAGCAGGGCCCAACGGTACCTGGGAGCAAGCTCGCCTTCCAGGTTACCCAGGCGCAGGGAACGGTAGAGGAAGAAAGAGAGGAGCGCACCGGGCAGGTTACCAATAACAGCCAGCAGAATGGCCAGGTACAGCGAATAGGCTCGCTCAGTGCGCTCATTCTCGATTCCCGCAAACTTAAGGGTACCGCCCAGCAGCAGGCTCAGGCACCCATTCATGAAGGCAACCGTGAAGAAGGGAATCTTCATCGCATCTTGAAAGCTCATCTGGGAGTTTGCCGCACCCACGGCAATCCACACAAAGAGGAGAGCGGGAATGATCATGAGGTACCAGAAAAGGTACTTACGCATCTTCTCGGAGTTATCAATCAGCGCCAGGATTGCGGTCACGAAGGTGTCTCTTTCAGGGTTGATTCAGGAAGTAGATTCAGGCCAACGGAAGTAAAAGCGGTGACTCCAGGCAATGTGCGCCCACAGTTACAGAGTGGCACGGTTACGGGGTGGCCCCAGAGCCTCCGTCGAGGACATCCTCAGCCTGCTGCGTGAGAGATTCACGGCGCGCAGTTTCGGAGTACTCAATGTAGCGACGCACCACATAATCCAGCACCACCCAGAGGGCCACAAACGAGTGGTAAGGCTTACGCTGAGTGCTGATGTGGGTGGGGGTCGCCTGATAATGCAAAGAGTATTCGGCGTGCGAGGACATATAGTTCACGCCAATTGCGGTGACCGCGACCATCGGAATGCGCCGCAGCGACAGCATCTTGATGTGCTCGCGCATGTTCTCGGTCTGCCCTGAGAACGACACAATAATCACCACGTCGTCCTGAGTCATGGTGTTCATAGCGCTCTCGAACTCGTTGCGCGCCGGAATCACATGGCAGAATTTGCCACAAGCCTGCATGGACTTAGCGAACTCCTGCACAGCGTTACGCTGGGCGTAACCGGTGCCGAAGCAGTAGACGGTGCGTGCCTCATAGATGCGTTTAAGCAGGCCGCTCAGCTCCATGTGGTCGAGGTAGTCGTAGGTACGCTGAATATCCTCACGGCCACTCTCAATGAAGCGGGGGTTGAAGGGCTCACTACGGCTAAGGGAAGACTTAATGAAGTACTTCAGCTCAGCAAATCCCGAAAAGTTCAGCTTCTTCGTCAATCGAATAATTGAGCTGGTCGAGGTGTAAGTTTTGTGAGCCAAAGAATTGATCGTCGACTCCGCGACAAATTCTTCGTTCTCCAGCATGAAGGCCAAAATTTCCCGTTCAGTTTCACTGAACCGGTGCTGATTCGCATTCACGACGTCTTGTAGGTCCACTCAGAGCTCCTGAATCCGATGGTGAGCAATATATAAATAGTACACGCTTCAGATTCCGCAGCCCGGTTCTGCCGTGATGTTCCCGCTCACGCGAAGCCCTCCACGAGAGACCCGCGTAAGAGCCTGACGGGATGGATATACACAGCTTCGCCGGCGGTACCGGGTGTATCCGGTACCGCCGGCGAAGCGGATTATTTCATTACCCGATGCGTAAACCTACGCGACGAGTATCTATGAGAGGCTCTAGACGTTGGTCTTGGAGCTGTTCACCATGGTCTCGAAACGCTCGCGGACCTGAGGAACATCCATACCAACAATCACCTGGAATGCCTTACCCTTACGAACAATACCCAGGGCGCCAGCGCTCTTGAACTCTGCATCCGAGGTGTTGACCAGAGACTCATCAGCCACGGAGACACGCAGGCGGGTTGCGCAGTTGTTCACGGTGGTGATGTTGTCTGCGCCACCGAGCAGCTCAAGGAAGCCAGCCGCGCGGGGTGCGTACAGGTCGGCGTCTTCGGCGGCGACAGCTGCTGCGCCGCCGTTCTTCTCAGCGGCCTTAGCTGCCTTGTACTCTGCCTTACTGTAGAGCTTGGTCTCGCCGCCGTCCTCTTCACGACCGGGGGTCTTGAAGTCGAACTTCAGAATCATGAAGCGGAAGATCAGGAAGTACAGGACGGTGAAGCACAGGCCCACACCAATCTGCATGAGGTAGGTGCCGGAGTGGTTGGACCACAGCGGAATCCAGTTCTGGAACAGGAAGTCCAACAGACCGCCACCCATGTAACCGACCAGACCCAGCTGGTACATGATTGCTGCCATGGATGCTGCCAGGAAAGCGTGGACCAGGAACAGCGGGGGTGCCAGGAACAGGAAGGTGAACTCGAGAGGCTCCGTGATACCGATCAGAATCGCGGTGAGGCAGACGGGAATCATCAGAGCGAGAACTTCCTTGCGCTTCTCGGGACGAGCAGTGGTGTAGAACGCTGCTGCAATACCGATGGGTGCGAAGACCTTGGAGTTACCGTGCAGTGCGAAGCCACCACCGGGGAACAGTTCCTTCAGGGGCTTGTTGCTCTTAGCAAACTCGGTCAGGTGAGTCGGCCAGTCCTTAGCAATACCGTTCGGGGTGACAACGTTACCGAAGACGAACGGGGAGTAGATGAAGTGGTGCAGACCGGTCGGAATCAGGAAGCGCTCGAGGAAGGTGTAAACCCACACACCGATAGCGCCGGATGCGATGAAGAAGCCCTGCAGGGAGGAGATGCCGTGCTGAGCGTAGGGCCACAGCCAGGAGAACAGGAATGCCACGGGCATCATCAAGAAGAAGCATGCACCGTACACGAACTGGGAACCCTGGAAAATGCCGAGGAAGTCGGGTAGCTTCTTGTCGAACCAGCGGTTGTGAGCCCACACCACGATTGCGGAGATGATGATGGCACCGAAGATACCGGTGTCCATGGTCTTGATACCGGCAATCATCTTCAGACCGGTACCTGCCGCGCTCTTAGAGATGTCGGTGGTGTAGTCCAGGTCGAAGAAACCGGTGCCGCCCTTGCCCCATACCTTGAGCATGGTGCCAACGAAGTAGTTGAAGGTCAGGTAGACCATGGCAGCTTCCATCACTGCACGTGCGTTAGCGGTCTTTGCCAGTGCAATAGGCAGACCAATTACGAAGAGCAGTTCCATCTGGTTGAAGACGGTCCATGCGCCGGACTCCCAAACAGACCAGAAGTGGTTCCAGGGGCTGTTCTTATCTGCGGCGAGGGGAATCAATTCGCCGTTCTGTGCAATGATCGCAATACCAACCGCGAGGCCAGCAAATGCGAAGAGAAGCACGGGTGCCAGCATGGCAGAGCCGAACCTCTGTACTTTTTCCATCATGAGGCTATATGCCCTTTCGGGTTGTCGAGTGAGCGGGCGCATGGGGCGGGCGGTCTTTGCCCGCCAGGGCTATCGCATCTTTATAAACACCATTGAAAGTGTATGAGATACACACCACACGACTGCGCGCGCTAAATGCCGAATGTGTTTTGGACAGAAATAATAATGCCACTTCACTCCGAGTGGTAGGCACCCGAAGAGCAGTTCTGAAAGAGTTTTTCACAACCTGAAACATATCCCGGCACCGGGTAAAAATACTGGGGAATAATCGGAATTTTCGCCTATCTGCCAAGGCACAGAGTCGATAGCATAAACATACTCGCGCAATCGGAGACCGTCCTCCACCATTCAGAGTATCCACCGAGAGAATCATCCGGCGCGCCCCCGTATCCCTACCCGAAACTCAATCGAAACTTATATATATGCGTTTCCTCACCCTCAACACCCACAGCTGGTGCGAAATCCATCAGATTGACAAGATTCGCACCCTCGCGCAGTTCATCGTTGATCAGCAGGTGGACGTTATCGCCCTGCAGGAAGTCAACCAGCTCACCTCGACCCCCGTGGTGAAGGAGCCCCTCAACTTCCGCGGCGGTGCGGGCATCCCAGTCCGCGAAGATAACTACGCTCTACTCCTCGTACGCGCACTGGAGGCACTCGGCGCCCGCTACGAGTGGACCCTCACCGAAACTCACCTCGGTTGGGAGCGCTACGACGAGTGCGTGGCCATCCTCTCGCGCCTACCGATTCGCGGCATCAGGCCCATCGAGATGTCTCCCGACTACACCTACTTCCAGGTGCAGCGTCGAGCCGCACAGGCCGCCCTCATCGAGACCCCCTCCGGTCCTTTCTGGTGCGCCACCACCCACATGTCCTGGTGGGACTTCGACGGCGAGCCCCTCTTCGCTCAGGAGTTCATCCGACTCTCGCACGCTCTGGCAGAATGCGCCCTCACCGCGCCCGTATTGCTCGGCGGCGACTTCAACTCCGCCGCCCACCTGCCTGACGAGGGCTACGCTTTCGTAACCTCCACCGGCCTGATCGACACCCGCACCATCGCTAAGCACGCCGAAGGCGAGAACACCGTCCACCGCGAAATTGCCGGTTGGGAAGGCTCTTCGGACGCCAAGCGCATCGACTTCGTCTTCGCTGATCGCATGGTCGACGTGGCATCCCACGCGGTTGTCTTCCGAGATAACTCCCCCGAGGCGATCTCCGACCACAGCGGTCTGCTCCTGGAGATTGACCCCGCAAGCTGGGCACCGGAGAGCGTCCTGAAGCCCCTCGACCAGCTGTCTTAAAGACCCCAAGCCTTAACAGCCCTCACCCCAGCAGGGCAAACCACACAACACTCATCTACCCCAAAGGAGGGAACCCCCATGACGACCCAGACCCAGTGGTGGCAGGAACCGGTGGTCTACCAGATTTACCCCCGCTCTTTCAACGACTCCAACGGCGACGGCATCGGTGACCTGCCCGGCATCACCGAGAAGATCCCGTACCTGGCAGACCTCGGCATCGAGGTGCTGTGGCTCTCCCCCATCTACGCCTCCCCGAACGACGACAACGGCTACGACATCTCCGACTACCGCGCCATCATGACGGAGTTCGGCACCATGGAAGACTTCGACGAGCTGCTCGCCACCGCGCACGAGCATGGCATCAAGCTCATGATGGACCTGGTCGTCAACCACAGCTCCGACGAGCACGAATGGTTCAAGCAGGCGCGTTCTTCCAAGGACAACCCCTACCGCGACTACTACATCTGGCGCGACCCCAAAGGTTTCGATGAGGACGGCAACCCGATTCCGCCGAACAACTGGATTTCCTGCTTCAGCCCCTCCGTATGGGAATGGGACGAGGCGACCGGCCAGTTTTACCTGCACTACTTCTCTATCAAGCAGCCCGACTTGAACTGGGAGAACCCGAAGGTCCGCGAAGAGGTCTACGACATCATGCGCTTCTGGCTCGACAAGGGTGTGGACGGCTTCCGCATGGACGTCATCAACCTGATTTCCAAGGACCTTTCTTTCCCCGAGGACCCGGCAGTACTGGCCGGTGGCCTCGACAACTCCCTGGCTGTCGCAGCTAACGGCCCGCGCGTGCACGAATTCCTGCAGGAAATGAACCGCGAGGTCCTCAGCAAGTACCCGGTCATGACCGTGGGTGAAACTCCCTGCGTAACCGTGGACGACGCCGCACTCTACACCGGTTTCGACCGCAACGAGCTGCAGATGGTCTTCCAGTTCGAGCACATGGATGTGGACGCCTCCGAGGGCGGCGTGACCGGCAAGTGGTCCGACCGCCGCTTCAACCTGGTTGACCTCAAGAAGGTCCTCACCCACTGGCAGGAGGGCCTGCACGGCCGCGGCTGGAACTCCCTGTACTGGAACAACCACGACCAGCCGCGCACCGTCTCCCGTTTCGGTAACGACTCCCCCGAGTACCGCACCGTCAGCGCCAAGATGCTGGGCACCGTGCTGCACCTGATGCAGGGCACCCCCTACATCTACCAGGGTGAAGAGCTGGGCATGACCAACGTCTTCTTCGACGATGTGAAGGACTACAACGACCTGGAGATTCACGACTCCTGGCGCAAGTATGTTGAAGAGTCAGGCCGAGTCTCCGCTGAGGACATGCTACGCTACATCAGCGCCTCCGGCCGCGACAACGCACGCACCCCCATGCAGTGGACCGCCGGCGAGAACGCGGGCTTCACCTCCGGCACCCCGTGGCTGAAGCTGAACCCGCGGTACACCGAGATCAACGCAGAGGCAGAGCTGGCAGACCAGGATTCGGTGTTCTACCACTACCGCGACCTGATTAAGCTACGTCATGAGCACCCGATTGTTCTGACCGGCGAGTACCGCCTGCTGGATGAGGAAGATGATCAGGTCTACGCCTACCTGCGCGTGAACTCCGACGAGGATGCTGCCGCATCCGGCGAGCGCGCCCTGCTGGTCGTCGCGAACTTCACCGATGACACCGTTCAGCTGAACTACGCGGGCGGCAACCTGGATTCGGTGGTGCTGACCAACTCGCAGGCGCTCTCCCCGACTGAGCTGAAGGCTATCGAGAACGCTCCGAAGCTGATTAGCTCGAACTACCGCGACGAGAACCGCGAGTTCACTGACGAGGGCACCCTGCTGCGTCCCTACGAAGCGAAGGTCTACCTCTTCGGTAACGCTGAGTAAGCACGCCCCATATCCTGCGCGGAGGGGGACCAGAAACGGACATTCCGGTCCCCCTTCGCCCTATACTTCAATCACAGACACCTTTTTCCTCTTCGGCGTAACCCGCCGGTACAGAAAGGCAATTATGAGCAACTCCGAGGCATACGAGGTTCCCTCCTACGAAGGTCGCCAGTGGTGGAAGGAAGCCGTGGTGTACCAGGTGTACCCCCGCTCCTTCAACGACGCGAACGGCGACGGCATCGGTGACCTGAAGGGCATCACCGAGAAGCTGCCGTACCTGGCTAAGCTGGGCATCAACGTCATCTGGCTCTCCCCCGTGTTCGACTCGCCGAACGTGGACAACGGCTACGACATCTCCGACTACTTCGCCATCATGAGTGACTTCGGCACCATGGAAGACTTCGACGAGATGCTTGAGACCGCTCACAAGCACGGCATCAAAATCCTCATGGACCTGGTCGCAAACCACACCTCCGATGAGCACCCCTGGTTCAAGGAATCCCGCTCCTCTAAGGACAACCCCTACCGCGACTACTACATTTGGAAGGACCCGAAGGGCTTCGACGAGGACGGCAACCCGATTCCTCCGAACAACTGGGCGTCCGAGTTCGGCGGCCCGGCATGGGAGTGGGACGAGGCAACCGGCCAGTTCTACCTGCACATCTTCTTCAAGGAACAGCCCGACCTGAACTGGGAGAACGAGAAGGTTCGCGAGGACCTGTACTCCATGGTCCGCTGGTGGCTGGACAAGGGCGTTGACGGCTTCCGCCTGGACGCTATCAACATCATCTCTAAGCCCGAGGGCTACCCGGATGACCCCTCCACCGACTACGAGAAGCACACTTCCTCGATTCCGTTCGTCATTACGAACGGCACCATGGTGCACCCGTGGATGAAGGAGCTCACCCGCGAGACCTTCAGCCGCTACGACGTGATGACCGTGGGTGAGACCAGCGCAACCAGCCCCGAGGACGCTAAGCTGTGGGCCGGCTACCACACCGGTGAGCTGAACATGATCTTCCACTTCGATCACATGGGCGTGGATAACGACCCGAACGGCAAGCTGGGCGGCAAGTGGTCCTACGCGCCGTACAAGCTGACCGAGCTTAAGCGCATCCTGAACGACTGGCAGACCACCCTGGAGGGTAACGCTTGGGGTTCGCTGTACTGGAACAACCACGACCAGCCGCGCGTGGTTTCCCGTTTCGGTAACGATTCGGATGAGTTCCGAACCCTGTCCGCTAAGCAGCTGGCAACCACCCTGCACTTCATGCAGGGCACTCCGTACATTTACCAGGGTGAAGAGCTGGGCATGACCAACGTGAAGTTCGATTCGATTGAGGATTACCGCGATGGTGACTCGATCCGCTTCTACGAGGACATGCACGTGGACCACAAGCGTCTGAGCCACGAAGAGGCGATGCAGGCTATCTACATTAAGGGCCGCGACAACGCTCGTACCCCGGTTCAGTGGGATGCTTCGGCAAACGCCGGCTTCAGCCCCGAGGGTGTGACCACCTGGATTAACGTGAACCCGAACTACCCCGAAATCAACGCCGAGGCAGTTCTGGCCGATCCCGATTCGGTGTTCTACCACTACCAGCACTTGGTCAACCTGCGCCGCGGCGAGCTGAAGGACCTGATGGTGTACGCGTCCTTCGCTCCGGTGGATTCGGTTCAGGTTCCCCACGATGAGGACGAGGCTGTGTATGCGTACACCCGTACCGGTGGTGCCGACGGTAGCCCCGCGAACGAGTCTCTGCTGGTTGTTTCGAACTTCACCGCCGAGGAGCAGGAGCGTGACTTCGCTGTGCTTGCTGAGGCTGGTGCTCGTGTTGAGCTGGTGAGCTCCAACTACAAGGACGACGCGGGTTCGACCCTGCGCCCCTACGAGGCGAAGGTGTACCACATCGTACGCTAAACGCGGTGTCTGTGGGTGTCTGTGTGGGAGTTGCTTTGAGTGTTCCCGCTCGTCGATAGTGTTATAGACAGCAAGGAGGGTGAGGCGTATGCCCCGCCCTCCTTGCTGTACCCGTGTATTTTTTGGTGCTGTCAGCTCAAAAGTTAGCTGGCGAAGACGAGCTGCAGGATCGGCACGGCGAGCGCTATCATTCCTAGGCTGACGACTGCCCCGGCAGCAATAACCGGGGCGGCAGTACCCTCATGCCGGTAGTGGGTCTCCAGAATCACGATATTGGCGGCTGGCGGCAGAGCCCCTAAAAGAAAGATGACCTGAGGGTGGGCGAGCAGCTGGTCAAAGTGTACGCCCGCCGTATCGTGCGCCCAGCGGGCAAGTGCGAGCACACCAGCGCTGTAGAGGCTCACGAGTACGACGCGCAGGAGTGCCCATCCGGTAGCGCGGGTCAGGTCTGCACGGTGTAGTTTGGCGGCGGCGAGCCACATGCCCAACACGATCAGCCCGATAAAGCTGAACACCCAGGTCAGCACCCGGTAGAAACCGGCCCCGTGCTGGCTCAGGAACGGCCCTGCAGGTAGGCAGAGTAGTCCGAGCACCACGGCGATGACGGGTGGGCTGGTGCGCAGTCCTTGCAGTACTGTGCGGAGGGTTCCGTTGTGGCTTCTAGAGGCTTGAGCATCCGGTGCAGGGTGGTCGCCTGCCCCGGGGGCGCCGTTGGAGCCGCCCTTGGAGTCGCCTCGCAGCAGTGAGGTTCCCAGAATATTGCCCATAATGGAGTTGCCGATATACGCGCCAATGTACACGCGCACGGCTTCCTCACCCCAGAATCCGGCAACCACGGGGATGCCGAAGAGTCCCGCATTTAGGTAGACGAAGGCGAGCTTCTGCACGGGGTCACCGGTGATGCGTCCGGCACCGAGCACGCCAAGGGCCATCAACACCATGGTGGATGCGGCAACGAAGAAAAGCTCAGGGCGACTGGTGGCGACGGTGTAGATGATGACGGTGGGGATAATCCAGCGCGTTATGAGGGTTGATGCGTCTTCTTTGAGGCGGGTTCCCCAGCGTTCGGGTAGCAGTAGCGCGAGTCCAATACCTAGGCTCAAGTAAAGGAGTGGGAGGAGGATTCCCATGCTCGTTCCTTTCGCTATTGCTAGAAGTTCTGCCGCCCATTTCGCGACCGGGTGTTATGTAATAACCCTACCTCGAACTTTTAGGGTAGAATCTATGATTTCTGCTCTATGGATTCCTGGTTTTTGTGTCATATTGCATCATATTCTCTTGTGGCTTCGTTTTTTATACGATTCGCCCCTAATCTTGAGTGTAGGAAGAATATGTTCCCTCATGCTCTTTCGATCTATCGCTGATACTCATTTTTTCGCGTCATAAGATACTCTGCTGTTTCTTCTTTTCGCGAGGTCGTACATCCAGGAGCCCACAATGCAGCAGCCGCATCGTTCCTCTTTGTCTGAGTCTGGTGGGTCTCCCCACCGCTCTGCTAAGTCTTCTGTGAAGGCTCACGGTCAGCACGCTGGTGTGCATGTTCCGTGGCGTTCTTCATTGGAATCTTCGGTGGCAAGTTCTTCACCTATGGTTGCTGAGCCTGCCACAGCTTCTACTGCACTTGTAACGCCGGTGAGTGGCCCTAAGCGGACGTTTATGGTTCCTCACCCGGTGCTCAGTGTTATCTCGTGGGTGATTGCGGCTGCGAGCGCTGCATGGCTGGTGATTCTGGGTGTCTCGTTGGCGTTGAATGTTGCTTCTGGCGTGAGCCATGATTCTGAGCTCATGATGCTGACCTATGGCGTGTACATGGCGTGCGCTTTTGGTTTCTGTTGCTTTGGCACGTTCTTCGCATTGCACTTTGGGTTGGGGTCGAACGCTCATTGGCGTGATTCGATTCGTCACCCGAATCATCCGCACTAACGTGTTGTATTTCTTCGTATAGTGTTTAGGGCGTTTTGGAATATGTTTTCTTGAGATTCTCAACTTATGTGGGTAGTCGATTTTCGTTATATCGACACAAAAATATCTGCCCTGTTTGCCTCTATGACGCTTGTATATAAGGAGCCGCCCGGCGCATCCACGTTCGGATGCACCGGGCGGCTTACTTATAAGCTAAAAGTCCGGGACAGAGCGCTGCGAGGCAGAACGTTCCGCCACGGGGATTTCTTCAGAACAGTTTGCGTCATCTGCAAGGGCAGGAAAACTGACGAAAAACTCATAGATGGAGGATTCATGCTCTTGCTTTTGAATGTGCTCGTTATCAGCTTTTAACATCTTTAGCCCTCCTTATGACATTAGGTTAGTGCTCTGCGCATGTCAGACGAAGCATGCATAAGCACATTATATTTCGTTCATCCCTGGCATCTGCAACGTACATACTCACAAAGAAGCCGCCCGGCGCATCCACGTTCGGATGCACCGGGCGGCTTTCTTTATGGGCTCCCCGCTACAAAGCTAGGTAGCCCAAAGCGGGATTACTCCCACTCAATGGTTCCCGGGGGCTTGGAGGTAACGTCCAGCACCACTCGGTTAATGTCCTTGACCTCGTTGGTAATACGGTTCGAGATCTTAGCCAGCAGGTCGTACGGCAGGCGCGACCAGCCAGCGGTCATTGCGTCTTCCGAAGAGACCGGGCGCAGAACAATCGGGTGGCCGTAAGTACGGCCGTCACCCTGAACGCCCACGGAGCGAACGCCAGCCAGCAGAACCACGGGGCACTGCCAGATGTGCTCGTCCTGACCTGCTGCGGTCAGCTCTTCACGCACGATAGCGTCAGCGGCACGCAGAGTCTCCAGGTTTTCGCGGTTAACCTCGCCGACAATGCGGATGCCCAGGCCGGGGCCGGGGAACGGCTGACGTGCCACAATCTTCTCGGGAACGCCGAGCTCACGACCGATAGCGCGGACCTCGTCCTTGAACAGGGTGCGCAGCGGCTCAACCAGTTCGAAGGTCAGGTCGTCGGGGAGGCCGCCTACGTTGTGGTGGCTCTTAATGTTTGCGGTACCGTCGCCGCCGCCGGACTCGACAACGTCCGGGTACAGGGTGCCCTGGACCAGGAACTTGATGTCTGCACCCTCTTCGCCCGCTTCAGCAATCAGCTTGCGCTGTGCCTCTTCGAAGGAGCGGATGAACTCGCGGCCGATAGCCTTACGCTTCGCCTCGGGCTCGGTGACACCCTCGAGCGCGGAGAGGAAACGCTCCGACTCGTCGATGGTGATGACCTTGATACCCATGGAGGCTGCGTAGTCCTGCTCGACCTGTTCACGCTCGCCTTCACGGAGCAGACCGTGGTCGATGAAGAAGCAGGTGAGCTGGTCGCCCACAGCCTTGTGCACCAGTGCTGCTGCCACGGAGGAGTCAACACCGCCGGAGAGTGCGCAGATGACGCGGTCGCTACCGACCTGCTCGCGAATCTTTGCGACCTGCTCTTCGATAATGTTGTTGGTGGACCAGGTGGGCTTCAGGCCTGCCACATTGTAGAGGAAGTTCTCCAGAGCGGCCTGGCCGTAGTCGGAGTGCTTCACCTCGGGGTGCCACTGCACGCCGCCGAGCTTGCGGGACTCGTCCACGAATGCTGCCACGGATGCGCCGGGGGTCTTTGCCAGTACCTCGAAGCCTTCGGGGGCTTCGGTCACGGAGTCACCGTGAGACATCCACACGTTCTGGGTAGTGGGGGTGCCGGTGAGGAAGGAAGAGTTCTCAGCGCAGACCACAGCGTCGGTTGCGCCGTATTCGCGCAGACCGGTCTGGGCGACGGTGCCGCCGAGGGTCTGGGCCATGACCTGGAAGCCGTAGCAGATACCGAAGATCGGCACGCCAGCTTCGAAAAGGGCCTTGTCGCCCTTGGGTGCGCCATCGGCGTAGACCGAGGAGGGGCCACCGGAGAGCACAATGGCTGCCGGGTTCTTGGCGAGTATCTTCTCGGTGCTCATGGAGTGGGGGACGATTTCGGAGTAGATGCCGGCTTCACGCACGCGACGAGCGATGAGCTGCGCGTACTGTGCACCGTAATCTACCACCAGGACGGGACGCTCTTCGAGCTGGTCCAGGTTCACAGAATTGGTCACGAAAATTACCTCAACGTGTTGGTGCTAATCCGCGCACTTGCGCGGGGTTATATCTATTTTACGCTATCGCGGTGTGAGCTTGAACGCCCGTGGCGCGGGAACTATTCCTCGCTTCGCCGGTCATTCCACCTCATAAAGACAGCCAGTATAAGAAAGCACCGCCCGGCGACCGGCAGACCAAAACCTGCCAACCACCGGGCGGTGATTCATGAAGCTACATTAGCCGCGGTACGAGGGAACCACTGTCAGTTCTGCCTTCTGGAACTTCTTCAGGTCCAGGTAACCGCAGTTAGCCATTGCGCGCTTGAGCGCACCGACAATGTTGCTGGTGCCGTTCACGTGGTGCGAAGGACCGTACAGGACCTCCTCCAGGGAGCCGACAACACCCAGCGGGGTGCGCACGCCGCGCGGGAAGTCCAGCGAGTGCGCCTCGTTACCCCAGTACCAGCCCTGGCCGGGAGCCTCAGATGCGCGAGCCAGCGGAGCGCCCAGCATGACAGCGTCAGCGCCCAGTGCGAGAGCCTTCACCATGTCGCCGGAGCGGCCCAGGGAACCGTCAGCGATCACGTGTACGTAACGGCCGCCAGACTCATCCAGGTAGTCCGAACGTGCCGCTGCCACGTCGGCGATAGCGGTTGCCATCGGTGCGGAGATGCCCAGACCCTGGCGGGTAGTCTGTGCAGAACCGCCGCCGAAGCCCACAAGCACGCCAGCCGCACCGGTACGCATCAGGTGCTTAGCCTGCGAGTAGCCGGCCACACCACCAACGATGACCGGAACGTCGAGCTCGTAGATGAACTTCTTCAGGTTCAGCGGCTCATGCGAGGTCGAAATGTGCTCAGCAGAGACGGAGGCACCACGGATGACGAACAGCTCAACACCCGCCTTCACCACAGTCTCGTAGTGCTCCTGGGTGTTCTGCGGGCTCAGGGAACCAGCAACAACCACGCCGGAGTCACGAATCTCTTCCAGGCGTGCAGTGATCAGTTCCGGCTTAATCGGCTCGGAGTAGATCTGCTGCATGCGGGTGGTTGCGGAGGCGGGGTCCGCCTCGGGCAGCTCAACAATCTCGTCGAGTAGCGGCTGCGGGTCCTCGTAGCGGGTCCACAGGCCCTCGAGGTTCAGCACGCCCAGGCCACCCAGCTTACCCAGTGCAATGGCGGTCGCCGGGGACATGACCGAGTCCATGGGCGCACCAATAATCGGGGTGTCGAACTTGAAGGCGTCAATCTGCCAGGAGGTATCGACGTCGCGGCGGTCACGGGTACGGCGGGTGGGTACCAGCGCCACATCGTCCAGGGAGTAGGTGGGTCGGGCGCTCTTGGAGAGGCCAATCTGAATTTCAGACATGGGGTGAATCCTTTCGAATTCGGTTTGAGGGGTGCCGCCGGGCGTCATTCGCACCGATGCCCGCCCTGCACCCGGGAGGGCACGGGACGGGCTCAACGGCGCACGGTGTACGCCGTGCGGCGAATCATCGTTGGTGATGCGTCTTAGCGGCGGTAGTTCGGCGCCTCAACGGTCATCGTGATGTCGTGCGGGTGCGATTCCTTCAAGCCCGCGGGGGTGATGCGCACGAACTGGCCCTTGTTCTTGAGCTCTTCGATGGTGCGCGAACCAACGTAGAACATGGTCTGACGCAGGCCGCCTTCGAGCTGGTGAATCACGGCGGACAGCGGGCCGCGGAAGGGAACCTGACCCTCGATACCCTCGGGAATCAGCTTCTCCTCGCTGGAAACATCGGCCTGGAAGTAACGGTCCTTCGAGAAGGACTTGTGGCGGCCGCGAGTCTGCATAGCGCCCAGCGAACCCATACCGCGGTACGCCTTGAACTGCTTGCCGTTCACAAGAATCAGATCGCCGGGGGACTCGGTGGTGCCTGCCAGCAGGGAGCCGAGCATCACGGAGTCGGCGCCAGCCACCAAGGCCTTGCCAATCTCACCGGAGTACTGCATACCGCCGTCAGCAATCACCGGGATGCCGGCGGGAATAGCTGCCTTAGCGGCCTCGTTAACCGCGGTCACCTGGGGCACGCCCACACCCGCAATGATGCGGGTGGTGCAGATGGAGCCCGGGCCCACGCCAACCTTCACGGCGTCGGCACCGGCATCGATGATGGCCTGGGCACCCTGGCGGGTTGCGGCCTGGCCACCGATAACGTCCACGTGTGCGGCGGCGGGGTCCTTCTTCAGGCGAGCAATCATGTCCAGCACGCCCTGGGAGTGGCCGTTTGCGGTATCCACGAAGAGGGCGTCCACACCGGCCTCAACCAGGGTCATGGCGCGCTCGTAGCCGTCACCGAAGAAGCCAATAGCGGCACCTGCGCGCAGGCGGCCGTCCTCGTCCTTGGTGGCGCGGGGGTACTGCTCAGTCTTCACGAAGTCCTTGAGGGTGATCAGACCGGCCAGCTTGCCGGCCTCGTCCACGAGGGGCAGACGCTCAATCTTGTTGTGCGAGAGCAGGGCAAAAGCCTCATCCTTGGAAACGCCGGGGCGTGCGGTCACCAGCGGCATGGGAGTCATGATGTCGCGAACGCGAATGTTCTCATAGTCGCCGCGAGACATGTAGCGAATATCGCGGTTGGTGATGATACCTTCCAACACACCCTCTTCGCTGACGACGGGCAGACCGGACACCTTGTAGTAGCCACAAATCTGGTCATATTCAGCGATGGTTGCGTCAGCGCCGATAGTGACGGGGTTAATGATCATGCCGGACTCGGAACGCTTCACACGGTCAACGTGTGCGGCCTGGTCCTCGATGGAAAGGTTACGGTGAATCACGCCGAGGCCGCCCAGGCGCGCCATAGCAATGGCCATAGCGGAATCGGTCACGGTATCCATAGCCGCAGAAATGATGGGAATGTTCAGGTTAATGCGCTTGGACAGGCGAGTGGAGGTGTCAGCCTCGGAAGGAATGACGTCGGTGTTGCCGGGCAGCAGCAGCACATCGTCGTAGGTCAGGCCGGTGAAGCCGAAGGGATCCTCGGACAGAGCGGTGGGGATGGTCATTGTCTACCTTTCGGATGGTGTGCTTCGCCGGTGCGATTTTGCCGTGGGGAAGCGCTTTATACGGTGTCACGGTGTGTACCCCACTCCCCCGGCGCGGGTACCGGGCGGCGGCCCGCACGGGTTCGGCGCGGGACGCATCCGCCGGATGCTCCGGAGGGTGTGGAAACGGACAGTCTACCTTCTATGATAAGCCGCTTAGGGTTTCTTCGCTCGGAAGATACCGAGCCGCCCGAAGATTGGTGACAGGCGCAGGGTTCTTGCACGCGAAGGCCCCGATGCTACGGCATTGAACGGATAGCGAGTGCCCGGTACCACCACCTCACGGAGAGGTCGGTAGCACCGGGCACACTCGTTATTTAGTCTTCTTCAGTTTCTTCGGGCTTCTCAACCACCAGGGTCTCGGTGGTCAGCACCAGAGCCGCGATGGAGGAAGCGTTCTGCAGGGCCGAACGGGTCACCTTCACCGGGTCAATCACACCGGCTTCGATGAGGTCCACGTACTCGCCGGTCTTGGCGTTGAAGCCGTGACCCACGGGCAGCTCGGATACCTTGGAGACGATGACGTAGCCGTCCTCGCCGGCGTTCTCCGCAATCCAGCGTAGCGGCTGAACCAGGGCGCGGCGAACAATCTGCACGCCCACGTTTGCGTCGTGGTTATCCAGCTCCAGGCCGTCCAGCGCCTTCAGGGCGTGGACCAGCGCGGAACCGCCACCGGAAACGATGCCCTCTTCCAGGGCGGCACGGGTGGAGGAGACAGCGTCCTCAATGCGGTGCTTGCGTTCCTTCGCCTCAACCTCGGTTGCGGCACCGACCTTAATGACGCCCACGCCGCCGGCCAGCTTAGCCAGGCGCTCCTTGAGTTTCTCGCGGTCCCATTCGGAGTCCACGCGCTCAATTTCGCGGCGCAGCTGCTGCACGCGGTCCTCGATGGCCTCAGGGTCGCCGCCGCCGTCCACGATGGTGGTGTGGGACTTGGTCACGGTCACGCGGCGTGCCGAGCCCAGGTGCTCCAGGGTGACCTGCGGCAGGTCGATGCCGAGCTCGCCGGTCACGACGGTACCGCCGGTCAGAATCGCAAGGTCCTGCATGATGGCCTTGCGGCGGTCACCGAAACCGGGGGCCTTCAGAGCCACCACGTTGATGGTGCCGCGCAGCTTGTTCACGACCAGTGCGGAGAGCGCCTCACCGTCAACGTCTTCTGCGATGATGGTCAGCGGCTTCTTCGCCTGAACAATCTTCTCAAGCACGGGCATGATCTCTGCGATGGTGGAAATCTTGCCCTGGTAGAGCAGCACGAGGCTGTTCTCCAGCACTGCTTCGCCGCGCTCAGCATCGGTGACGAAGGAGGGCGAGAGGTAGCCCTTGTCGAACTGCATGCCCTCGGTAATCTCCAGCTCAATCTCGGTGGAGGAGCCGTCCTCGATGGTGATGACGCCGTCCTGGCCGACCTTCTCGAAGGCGCGAGCCAGCAGCTCACCAATCTGCTCGGACTGGGCGGAGATAGCGGCAACGTGCGCTACCTCGGGGCCCTGCACGGGGCGTGCGTTCTCAAGCAGGCGTGCGGAGACAGCCTCCACAGCCGCCTCGATGCCGCGCTTGACGTCCGCGGGAGCCGCGCCACTGGTCACGTTGCGCAGGCCCTCGTTCACCAGCGCCTGTGCGAGCACAGTTGCGGTGGTGGTGCCGTCACCGGCAACATCGTTGGTCTTGGTGGCGACTTCCTTCGCCAGCTGGGCGCCCAGGTTCTCGTACGGGTCATCCAGTTCAATTTCGCGGGCAATGGACACGCCGTCGTTGGTGATGACGGGCGCGCCCCACTGCTTGTCGAGCACAACATTGCGCCCGCGCGGGCCAAGGGTTACCTTGACCGCGTTTGCCAGCTTATCGACGCCAGCCTGCAGGGACTTGCGGGCTGCATCGTTGAATTCAAGCTGCTTAGCCATGTGTTCGCTACTCCTAGTGCGTCACAGAAAGGAAATGAGGGGCAGATGATAGCTCATGCGCCGTACCGGATGAGCGGTACGGCGCATGAGCATCTGAAAGTATTAGTCGACGATTGCCAGGACGTCGCGTGCGGAGAGAATCAGGTACTCTTCGCCCTGGTACTTGACCTCGGTGCCACCGTAGCGGGAGAACACGACAACGTCGCCTTCCTTGATGTCTACGGGAATGCGGTTGCCCTTCTCATCCACGCGGCCCGGACCAACGGCGACAACGCGTGCTTCCTGCGGCTTTTCCTTCGCAGTCTCGGGGATGACCAGACCGGATGCGGTGGTCTGCTCAGCCTGTTCGATCTTGATAACGACGCGGTCTTCCAGCGGCTTGATGGCCATAATCGGTTCCTCCGGATTGTGGATTAACGTTTGATGCGAGACGGCGGCGCGGTGATGCGCCCGAAGGCCGTCTCGAGTGCTACCTCAACTCTAGTTTCACCGGTGCTTTCGGTCAAGAAAACCCGCCCTCCTCCGGAGCGTTTCACCGCAAGGCGAACAGGGGCCGGCACCGGGTTTGAACGGCCCGGCGTGCGGGCTCCTGCAGGGGGCATAATTCCCCGGACAAAGGCCCGTAAAATGGGGACATGCCCCACACCCCTAACGCATCCCCCGAAGCTCTTCCGACAGGAGAATCCCCGCTCGGTTTTTCTCCCGCCCCTCCGCTACCCCTCAACGATCGTGCGCTCGCGGCGGCCGACGAACTCTATCCGTTGGGTTCCGATACCCTCGGGGCCGTCACCTCCCTGCGTTCGCACGGATTTAGCCCCGAGGAGTCCTCCGCCATCATCTCCCTCGCGCAGGCTCGCGCCCGTGCACGCGCCAAGTTCGGCGAGCGCGCCCGCACGCTCATGCTCACACAGGAGGCCTCCGAGCAAGCCACCCGCCCGGTGATTGCGCATTACCGCGCCGACCGCCTCGCGCGGGTTCCGGGCCTCGTGGCCGATCTGGGGTGCGGCATCGGCTCTGATACCGCCGTCTACGCCGCGGCCCGCGGTTCCGCCGTGGCGGTGGAGCTCGATCCGCTGACCGCCTCGTTCGCCGCGGCAAACCTGGCGTTCTGCCCGCGGGCACGCGTGTACTCGGGCGATATTACCGCCTATGCCCCCGCCAGCGGTACGGGTGCGGAGGCCCTCCTCACCGATGGTGCGGGCGCCTCCCCCGCCATCCTGTGGCTGGACCCGGCCCGCCGCGAGCTGCGCGGCGCGAAGAAGGCGCAGACGGAGCGACTGTTTGACCCGGAGGCGTTCTCGCCACCGTTTTCGTTCGTGCTGGGCCTGGCGCGCACCGGCGTGCCGATGGGCGTGAAGCTGGGGCCGGGTTTTCCGCACGAGGGCATCCCCTCCCCCGAGGACATTGCCTCGGAGGCGAACCCCACCCCGCGCGTTGAGGCGGAATGGATTCAGTCGGAGAGTTCCCTCGCCGAGCTCGTCCTCTGGTTTAATGCGCTGGCGCAGGAGGGCGTGGCCCGCACCGCGACCTCGGTGCACGAACTGCCCGCTGACCCCGCTGACAAGGTATCGTCCGCAGCCGAGGCAACCGACGAGGTTGCCGACCTGCTACCGTCCTACGAGGCGGTGAGCTTCCGCAGCGCCCTCACAGCTGCCGAGGCCGCGCAGAGCGTGGAGGTTCCCGTGTCCCTGCCGCAGCCGGGCGAGTACCTGCTGGAACCCGCCCCCGCGATCGTGCGCTCGCACCTGGTGGCGGAGTTTGCGCAGAGCATCGGCGCACAGCTGCTGGATGAGCACCTGGCGTACCTGCGTTCCGCCGAGCCGGTGGATCATCCGCTAGTCGCCTGCTACGAGGTGCTGGAGGAGATTCCCCTGCAGGAGAAGCAGCTGAAGCGTTGGGTACGCGAACAGGGTTTTACCGCGCTGACGATTAAGAAGCGTGGCGTGGATATTGTTCCCGAGCAGATGCGTGCGCACCTGCTGGGTTCGGCGGGTTCTAAGCCCTCCAAGAAGAAACAGAAAAAGAACGCTAATTCTTCTACTGGTGCACAGGAGTCCTCATACCACCCGGCAACGCTGGTCTTCACGCGCATCGGTTCAGGCAGGGACTCCCGCCGCGTTGGCTGGCACGTGCAACCCCTCTAGCCTCACCCGGCCTTGGGCACCCGGCCCCGTGATCCCAGCCCTCGAGTCTCCCAGCCTCCGGGCGGCGAGGGTTACACTTCGTGACGATTCGTGACGATTCCCGTTCGGATTCTGCACTCGACAGGGCGTTGAGCACCGTCAGACCGTACACTAGATAGGGTGCCCGACAACGGCGCTCCCCGCCCCCGCCAAGCCGGACCTCACCGGCCGGGCAGAGCTCACCGATATCGCTTCCGCAGTCGGCATTTGCACGACTCTAATTCCAAACGCAGGAAAGGTCCTATGATCGACTTTGCTTCCTCCCCTCAGTCCACCCTCGGCGTGGAATGGGAGATTGCACTCATCGACCGTGAAAGCGGCGAACTGACCCAGCGCGCCGCAGAGGTGCTCGGCATCCTGCGCGAGCGCCGCCCCGAGCTGCTGGAGCCTGCCTCCGACCGGGCGCACGTGACCGGGGAATTCCTGGAGAATACCATCGAGGTCATCACCGGCATCTGCACGACCGTGGCGCAGGCCTGCCGCCAGTTGCAGGAGCTGACCGACACCATTCGCGAGATTACCGATGGGCTGGGCATCGAGTTCTACCCGGCCGGTACCCACCCGTTCTCCCGCTGGGCCGAACAGCCCGTCGTGGCCAAAGAACGCTATCGGCGCGTCGTGGAGCGCGCCCAATATTGGGGCCGCCACATGGTCATTTTCGGTGTACACGTGCACGTCGGCGTGGATTCTCGCGACAAGGTCCTACCGCTTATTGACGCGCTCACGAACTACGGGCCGCACCTGCTGGCGCTCTCCTGCTCCTCCCCGTACTGGGAGAGCATCGACACCGGGTACGCCTCGCACCGCACCCAGCTCTACCAGCAGCTGCCGACCAACGGCTTACCCTTCCACTTCGACACTTGGGAGCAGTACTGCGAATACCTGAACTCGCTCGTGGCGACCGACGTTATTAACGACCCGAGCGAGGACCGCTGGGATGTACGCCCGGTTCCGCGCTACGGCACAGTCGAGATGCGCTACTGCGACGGTATGGCCTCGCTACCGGATATTGCCGCAATCGTGGCCTTCACCCAGTGTCTGGTGGAGTACTTCTCCCGCCGCATCGAGGCTGGCAACAAGCCCGAGGTGCTGGCCCCCTGGCACGCGCAGGAGAATAAGTGGCGCGTGGCTCGCTACGGCCTGGAGGCCAAAATCGTGGTCTCTAACGAGCCGGTACAGCGCACCCTGCGTGAGGACTTCGAGCTGCTGCTACCCGAGCTAGAGCCGGTGGCCCGCGACCTTGACTGCGAGGTGGAGCTGGCGCAGGTGCGCCGCATCCTCGCCGAGGGTACGGGCGCGGATCGTCAGCGTGCGGTCTTTGAGAGAACCAGCTCTCTGCGTGAGGTGGCGCTGGATGTTGCTGCCCAGTCCCGTGCGCGAGCGCTACGTTAGACCCGCTCCCCCGCATCTAAAGCTTGAAACAACTAAAGCTTGAAATACAGAAATGCCTCGGCGCAGTCCTTAGCGAGACTGTGCTGAGGCATTTCTGTAGGTATTTTCGAGGTGAGCCGCATGAACACGCTCGCGCTAATAATCCCTGCGGAAGTAGCTATTTCAGAGGTAGCCCGCTTAGAAACAGACCGTGGTCACCGGAAGAGAAGAATCCGTCGTAAAGTCCACGCCCGAGGGCTTACGGCCAGCGGCCACCAGGCGGGCGCCCAGGGCCGCCACCATCGCGCCGTTATCGGTGCACAGGGTGAACTTCGGAATAATCAGGCGTACCCCCTCGGAGGCGCATCGGGCCGCAAGCAGCTCACGCAGACGCGAATTAGCCGCCACGCCACCGCCAAGCAGCAGGGTCTTCATGCCCTGCTCGCGGCAGGCCAGCATGGCCTTCTTTGTGATGACATCCACGACCGCTTCCTGGAAGGAGGCTGCGATATCGGCAACCGGGACCTCTTCACCGGCCGCTTCAAAACTTTCAATCACGCGCGCCACGGCGGTCTTCAGGCCCGAGAAGGAGAAGTCGTAGCGGTGTTCACCGGGGTTCTCGGCGGTGCCCATGAACTTGCGGTTCGACAGTCCGCGCGGGAACACGAAGGCGTTGCGGTTGCCTTCGGCTGCCGCGCGGTCAATGGCGGGACCGCCCGGGTAGTTGAGGCCGAGCAGGCGGGCCACTTTGTCGTAGGCTTCACCTGCGGCATCGTCGAGGGTTGCACCGAGCAGACGCACATCGGAGGTAATATCTCGCACCTGCAGGATTTCGGTATGACCGCCAGAAACCAGCAGCGCACCCAGACCACCGGAGCCTGCATTCGCCAGCAGGTCGGAGCCGTCTTCGGTGCCGTTATCCTCGAGCAGACCCACGCCAACGTGGGCGACCAGGTGGTTAATGCCGTAGAGGGGCTTGCCGGTGGCAATAGCGAGCGCCTTCGCCGCGGAGACACCAACCATGAGTGCGCCAGCCAGGCCGGGGCCCGCAGTCACGGCGATAGCATCTACCTCGTCGAGGGTAATGTCTGCTTCGGTGAGGGCCGCTTTGAGAGCGGGAATCATGGCGTCCAGGTGGGCGCGGGAGGCAATTTCAGGGATTACTCCACCAAAGCGCACATGCTCCTCCATGGAGGAAGAAATCGTGTTGCTGAGCAACTGTGCACCGCGCACAATGCCGATACCGGTCTCATCGCAGGAGGATTCGATACCCAGAACAAGGGGTTCGCGAGTGCTCATAGCCTATCTTTCTGTTGCGCGGTCCGCGCCTAGTATTGTGTAGATGTTGTGGTGTAGAGGTTACCGGAATACGGCCCACTACTGCCGGAAAATACCGTGATATTTAGAACGCACATTCCATAATGATGGCGTCAGTTCCATCCTCGTAGTAACGGCGGCGCACATGAATCGCACGGTAGCCATTGCGCTCGTAGAGGTGCTGGGCGCGCGGGTTGTCGGCACGCACCTCCAGCAGGATGCGCTCAGCACCCTGCTCGCGGGCACGCTCGTGCATCTGCTCAAGCATGGCACGACCGAAACCGTGGCCCTCATACTCGGGGAGTACGCCGATGGTTTGGACATCGGCGGTGTCGGCAACGACCATGGTTCCGCAGTAGCCGATGGCACGCCAGCCGCCCTCGTCACTTTCCGGGTCCTCCACCGGCAGCTCAAGCATGTAGTAGGTGCGGGTCGGGTGGGTTAGCTCTTCAAGGAACATGTCGATGTTCCAGGCGTCGGCGGGGAATAAGGTGGTCTCCATGCGGTGCATGGCCTGCACGTCAGGTAGTTCGGCAACGCGCAGGCGAGCACCTAGAGCTAAATCATCCCGCACGATATGTTCAGGAGCGCTCATCTAGCTCTCCTTCTGCGCGGCAGCCTGTGCGGTTTGCTTCTGCTGGCGGGCGAGCATCGCCGCGGGGACCTTTGCATCCGAGTCGCGCAGGTACAGGGCGGAGGTGTCCTCGCTCAGGTTCTCTACGCCCAAGCGCGCCGCGGCGGCAACCAGGTATTCGGCGTGCGGGTGAACCTCGCGGGCAGAGCCCACAATAGTCCAGCCGTGCTCTTCGAGGGTCTCGGCGTACAGGCCGGCACCGTAGCCGTACGCATAGGAGGGGCCTTCACCGGGCAGGATCTCGGAGGCGGGGCTCACGGTCGGCCCGTCCACCAGGCTGTAGCCCTCGGCGTTGACGCGGTAGCGTGCGGAGTACACTTCGCGGCGGCGTGCGTCGGAAGCGACCAGCAGCTCAGCGTCTTCTGCCCCGCCGGTTCCCTCGGTTGCCCCGTCCTGAACGGATACCCATTCTCGGTGGGCGCGCTCAGCCAGGGCGGTCAGACTCATCATGCCGTACACGGGCACGGACCAGGCAAAACCCAGGGCGCGCGCGGTAACTATACCGGCGCGCAGGCCGGTAAAGGGGCCGGGCCCGGTACCGGTCAGAATCGCGTCCAGATCCTCGCCGCGCACCCCGGCCTCCTGCAGGGCGGCGCGAGCGAAGGGGGCCATGACTTCGGCATGGGAGCGAGTGTCTTCGCTCTCGAAGCGGGCCAGAATGTCAAAGGACGCACCGGCTTCGGAGCCGTGCACGCGGGCAAGCACCACGGATGCGGTGGCGGATGAATCAAGGGCAAGTACTAGCACCCTATCATTCTAGCGCGCGGGCTCTAGGCGCTCTGCAGGGCCTCTTTCAGAGCGTCGAAAGCATGCTCCCAGCGAGGACCGAAGGCTCGTACGCGCAGCAGGCGAGGCTCGGGCACATCCGCTTCGAGGTCCTCGAGAACCTCACCGGCTGCGCCCTCCTCGGTCGCGCCCTCAGCTTCATCATCCCAGCTGAACTCTTCAGCACCGGAGTAGGCGAAGCGCGCATCCGCACCGGTCAGGCGAGTAAAGTCCAGCTCCAGACGAGAATCGCTCAGGTGCTCAGCCTTGTCACGGCCCCACTCAATGACGGTCACCGATCGCGGCAGGGAAAACTCCAAGTCCAGGTCGTCAAGCTCCTCGGCACTGGAGAGACGGTAGGCGTCCACGTGCACCAGGTCGGGGCCACCGGGGCGGGGGCCCTCCGGCAGGTTCGGATGCACGCGCGAGAGCACAAAAGTCGGGGAGATAACACCCTCGCGCACCCCCAGCCCCTCCCCCAGGGAACGAGTAAACGTGGTCTTGCCCGCGCCAAGCTCACCGGAGAGCAGGAGCACGTCCCCGGCTTTGAGGCAATCGGCCAGGGCGAGCGCCAGGCGGCGGGTATGTTCGGGCCCGGTCACGTCCAGGTCGAGGGCGGCGGAGACATACTCAGACATAATCTAGCCCTCGTGTTCCTCGTTCACAGTTTCGGCGGTCCCGGTGCCCAAGAGCTCGGCCAGGTCGGCCTCTACCCAGGAACCACCCACGTACACGCGCGGCACACGGTACGAAATGCGAGTCACAATCTCGTAGTTAATGGTCTGTGCCGCCTCAGCCCACTCCTCGACAGGAGGGTTCTCGCCGGCGCCGAAGAGGACCACCGGGGCGCCCAGGTACCCGTACTCGGGGTTGCTCAGGCCCGCCTCGCCCAGGTCGACCACCATCTGGTCCATGGCAATACGGCCCACCACTCGGTAGGTCTTACCCTCCGGGCCCTCGGGGATGCGCCCACCCTCCGCGGACTGTGCTCCGGGGTAGATACGCACCGGCGCATTCTCAGCGATACGGGGCACGCCGTCGGCGTAGCCGAGGGGCACCAGAGCCAGGGTCGTGGGCTTCTCGGTGTGGTAACGCAGGCCGTAGGAAACGCCCTGGCCTGCCGGAACTTCCTTCACGTTGGCGATGTAGCTACCCACAGTCATGACGGGCTTCAAACCCAGGTCCTCAGAAGTGACTCCCGGCAGCGGGGAGAGGCCGTAGAGGGCCAGGCCGCAGCGCACGCCGTCGACGAGCAGGCCCTCGTCGGCCTGCCAGCCGTCCAGGGCGGCGGTCAGGGTTGCGGGAGAGTTGGCCAGGTGCACGAGCTCGGGGGTCAGGCCTGCCCCCTTAGCCTGGGCAACGAAGCCTTCCAGAACTTTCAGCTGCTCCGCGGTTTCGGAGCGGAGGGGCTCGTCAGCTACGGCCAGGTGGCTAAAGATTCCCTCCACGCGAACCAGACCTTCTCGTTCCAGCTGGGCGGCACGGGCTACGAGGGCCGGCCACTCTTCAACCGTGGCGCCGTTGCGGCCCAGGCCGGTGTCAGCCTTCAGGTGTACGATAGCGCGCTCGCCGGTACGTTCGGCGGCGGCGGCAACCGCCTCCAGGTCCCAGCCGGAGACACCCAGGCGCACACCCTCACGCAAGGCCGCGTCAAAGTCGGTGGAGGGGGTGTGCAACCAGGCGATTAGGGGTGCGTCGATGCCGTCGGCACGCAGTTCCAGAGCCTCGTTGACGTGCACGAGGCCGAGCATGTCAGCCCCGGCAGCCAGGGCGGAACGAGCCACCGGGTAGGCGCCGTGGCCGTAGGCGTCTGCCTTGACGATGGCGATAAGCACGCGGGGGCCAATCAGCTCCTTGAGGCGGCGCACGTTGTGTTCGATGGCGTCGAGGTCAATGTACGCGGTGCGTTCCTCGTGTTCGGGGGTGCAGGGCGGGCAGTACAGCGGTGCGACATGCTGCTCGGAGGGGTGGGTCATATCCGTCGAGGTCTTTCTCATGGGGGATCTTTCGTGGGCCGCCGAGGGGCGGCTGGTCTGTACTAAATTCTAGACCTCCCGGCGTGCGAAAGTCCTGTCGCGATACACTAGGCGGGTAGGTCTTTGAACTGTGCTATAGAGAGGAAAGCGTCGATGAGTAACCCCGAGGCAATCCGAACGGTTCACGTGTACTCGATGCACACCGACCCCTTCGCGCAACCCGGTAGCGGGGATGCCGGCGGCATGAACGTCTATATTGCTCGTTCGGTGCATGCCATGCTGGAGCTGGATCCTGAGCTGCGGGTTGAGGTTTTCACTCTGGATCGCGGTGAGGCGCTTCCGGCTGACTCGCCCTACCGTCAGCCTCCCAAGCGCGGTACGCGTATTGTTCGCCACAGTATTGACCTTCCCACAGCTCGTGGCCTTTCCAAGAATGAATTGGCTAAGGTTACGGATGAGTTCGCGCAAGCTTGTGTGGAGCAGGCGTTACACGCCCCCGATATTATTCATGCCCATTATTGGTTGTCTGGCCAGGCTGCTGCTCGCGCTTCTGAGCTCTGGTCTGTTCAGGGCATCGGGTTTCCTACTCCTGTTCTCTTTACGCCCCATACGACAGCTGCCGCTAAAGATGCACGCCGCGGCGAAGGCGAGGCACCTGAACCGGAGGAACGCTACCGCGCTGAGCAACTCATGAGTAGCTATGCGAGCCGAGTGGTTGTGAATACTCCCCTGGAGGCTCAGCAGATGGGTGAGTACTACGGTACGGATGCGCAGAAGCTTGCCATTATCCCGCCGGGTGTTGATACGTCAATCTTCCATACAATTCCTGGTGTGCATCCGCTCAATGACACCTCGGAGACTCGCTGCCGCATTGTTTTTGCCGGCCGGCCTCAGCCGCTGAAGGGCCCACATCTGCTGGTAGAGGCGCTCGCGCTACTCCCCGATGATTTGCAGGTGGATGTGGATATTATTGGTCGCTCCGATTCGGATTATGAGCGTCGACTGCTGGCGCGCGCAGTTGAGCTGGGCGTGGGAAATCGGGTGCATTTGAAGGACCCGGTTCCTGCGTCTGAGTTGGCGAATATTTTCCGTGCTGCCGATATTGTGGCGTCCCCATCGTCATCTGAGACCTTTGGTCTGGTCGCTCTGGAGGCGCAGGCGTGCGGTGCCGCAGTGCTCGCTACGGATGCTGATGGCTTGCGCTTTGCGGTAGAGAACCACCGCACGGGCCTGCTGGTGACGCCTCGTACTCCGCAACGTTGGGCGGTGGCTATTGAGCGTCTGGTGCGTGCACCATATCTGCGTCACTCTTTGGGTGCGAATGCCGCGGCGCGTGCTCGCACGATGGGTTGGGATCAGACGGCACGTAAGACCCTTGAAGCTTATGCTGAAGTACATCAGGATATTTCACAGTAATTTTTGTCTTTCATTTGTGAGGAGTTTTAATGTCTTTCTCCATGAGCCGCGATGAATTCGCCGCCTACCTCAATTCCGCGCGTATCACCGGTGAGGTGGCGACCCCGCGCGAAAACAATCTGGACCACATTCAGGGTTTCCTCGATGGCAACGAGCACCTTGAGTTTGGTGTGCAGTGGACCCGCGATTGGGATTACGACTCCGTGTTTGAGGTAATGGTTCGCCGTGCCGGCCTGAACCCCGACCGCTCCCGCACGCACGGCCAGGACACGATTGGGGCCGAGCAATGCATCAGTGCCTTGGAGGAGTACGCCCGCATTTTTGGTGAGGCGGTGCGCGCAGGTTCCCGCATCCTGTTTGCGACCGGTCACCCCGCGGGCCTGTTCCCCATTTATGCGGTGCTGGCCGCAGCGGCTCGTGCCGCGGGTGCTGAGGTCCTTCAGATTGAGGAGGGTGAGCACTTCTTGGACGGCGATGTCCGTCAGATTATGGACGTCGTGATGTTCGAGCAGTACGGCAACCTGCAGCACACGCATTTCCCCGGTCCGATGCGCATCGCCCTAGACCAGTTGCAGGCCCGCGGCGTGGTTCCCGATCTTGTGGTTTCTGATCACGGCATGGCCGGCTACGCTTCGTCGACTCGCAAGCTGCTGACGATTGGTATCGCCGATTGCAACGATCCGGGTCTGTTTGTGGCCGCCGAACAGGGTGATTTGCCGGTGTGCGTGCCGATGGACGATAACGTCCCGCCGCGCCGTTATGAGCCGATGATTGACTTCATCCTGGACCGTGCTGGTCTTGAGCGCCCCTGAGTAGAGCGTCCCTAGTATGTTCTCGCCGCTGTCATCGCGTCCCGCCCCTCCGGTCGGGCTACCGTGTGCGGCTCGATGCCCCGGATCTGCAGGCTTCTGTCTGACGAGGTTCGGGGCATCGTATATCGTCGCTGTTTCTCACGTTTTAAGTGCTACGAGAGGGCTTGTAAGGCGACTTTAAAATTCCTCCGCACAAAGATCAACACGGATGTTATATGTAGCGTCTGCCTTGCGTCGACCTCATATCGAGAAAGCTTATACATCTGCCGCGCTTTGTGATTGATTTCATTACTGTGGGCAACAGATATCGCCTTTGTTCCTAGAGACGGAAGACCCATAAACCCGTAGAATAGTTTACGGAACACGTTGTTGCGCTTTTTGCTCGATACAACGCTCCAATAGGCGCCTCACCAGCGCCTTTACCGTAATCCCTGCCAACATTTACTCAGCACGGTTACTGTTCACTCATTCAACAGACAAAGACAAGAATACGGCTCCTTGCACCGATATTTAGGGGTAAACGTGCCTATTCGCCGCTCTCTGTCCGCAGCACAGGACAAATTTCCGGGGAAGATTACACCGTTGAAAGTACAAGATCGTCTCAAAAAAATGTGGGGCGCAGACTTCGTCGTTCGGCGAAGTTGGCACCCGAAGGTTCAGCGCGCCCTCTACCTGGGTGACCTTGCGTCTATCACCCTAGCGGTTCTCGCTGCCCACCTCATTCGTTTTGGCTTAGAAAACGCAGACCTGCCCTATGTCAACGTCTGGCCCATTAATATTCTGGACGGCCGAGTGCCCGCTCTGGATTACATTTTCCTGGGCGTCGGCATGGTTATCGGCTGGTGGATTATCCTTCAGCTCAATGGCTCTCGTAGCCTGCGCATCATGGGCCTTGGCACTGAGGAATACCGTCTCATTACACGCGGCACCACCTATTTCTTCTGCGGGCTTATTATTCTGGCGTTCTTCCTCAAGATTGACGTCACCCGCATGTACCTGTTGATTGCTTACCCGCTGGGTCTTCTCTTTCTGCTCATTGAGCGTTGGATGATTCGTCAGGGCCTGGTGCGTTCCCGTATCCATGGTCGTGCATTGACTCGCGTCATGATTATTTCTGATGTGACGACCGGCCAGCACCTGTACAAGAATCTGGAGGGTGTGGTTGCTTCCGGCCTCTCCCCCGCCGCGTTCTATCTGCCTGGTTTCACTCCCGGTACTACCGTGGCCGGTGCGCCGATTCCGGTGCTTGGCTACAGCACCTCTCCGACCGACATTATGGATGCCATTCGTGATAACGACATTCACATGGTCGCCGTGACGAACGGTCATCACCTGAGCCCGGATCAGGTGCGTCTGCTGGGTTGGAAGCTCGCGGATGCCCATATCTCGCTGATTATGGCTCCCGCTACGACCGACATTGCTGGCCCCCGTATGCATATGCAGCCGTTGAACGGCCTGCCGCTGGTGCACGTGTCGACCCCGCGTATCACCGGTCTGTCGGCGTTCTTCAAACGTGTCGTGGACGTTGTTGCTTCGGGCCTGGGTCTGATTCTGTTGTCCCCGTTGTTCGTGGTGGTTGCGCTCATGGTTAAGCGTGATGGCGGGCCGGTATTCTTCTTGCAGAGCCGTGTGGGTCTGAACGGTGAGCTTTTCAAGATGGTGAAGTTCCGTTCCATGCGCACCGATGCTGAAGAGGTCAAGAAGCGCCTCATGGAGCAGAACGAAGGTAATGGCGTGCTCTTTAAGATGAAGGATGACCCGCGCATCACCCCCGTCGGCAAGTTCATTCGCAAGTACTCGATTGACGAGCTACCCCAGTTGTGGAATGTGTTCATCGGCGATATGTCACTGGTGGGACCCCGTCCCCCGCTGGTGGAAGAGGTTGAGCAGTACGAGGACATCGCGTACCGTCGTCTGCTGGTGAAGCCCGGTATTACGGGTCTGTGGCAGGTGTCGGGCCGTAGCGATCTCTCGTGGGAGGAGTCGGTTCGCTTGGATCTCTACTACGTTGAGAACTGGTCTCTGACTGGCGACTTCATCATTCTCCTTCGTACCGTCCGTGCGGTCTTTGCGAAGGAAGGCGCATACTAAGATACGCTGTGGGTTTTCTTCCACTGAGTGTATGTCGCTCTAGAGAGGTTGTCCCGGCACAGGCAACTTCGGCATTATGCGCTGAACAATAAAGCATGTTGAAGGGGCGTGAATCCATTGTTAATGGGTTCACGCCCCTTTTGTGCTCATCTGCCACATTCAAACCGGATTTGAGAGCCCAACCTCTTTGGGTGGAGGGCTTCTTGAGAGCTTCTTCTGGGTTGCGAGGGCTAGTCGGCGAGGAGTCGCGCGATTACCTCGGGCAGCATCTGGGCCACGCGGGTAGCGGGTGCGGGCCCATCCAGGGGGCCCGTAGCGTTTCCGGTGACGCTGGCTCGGGCGGCCTGCCCGTGCAGGTAGACGGCCAGGGCGCCTACTGCGGAGTAGGTGCACACTTCGACGGGCTCGTCGCTGGTGTTAAGCACGGCGATGGTCTGGGCCAGCAGAGCGCCGTAGATACCGGTGAGGGTGTCTCCGCTACCGGCGGTGGCCAGCCAGGGGGTTCCACCCGCCACACTGTAGGTGGCACCGTTGGGAGCCGCGATAATCGTGTATCCACCTTTGAGCATGACGGTTGCACCGGAAAGCTCGGAGGCGGCACGCGCCCAGCGGAAGGGCTCGGCGTCGATATCGCGGCGGCTGGGTACGATGGCATCCCCCAGATGTGTAGCCCAATCACCGGGGGCAACCTGATGCACAATACGCAGGAACCGTTCAAGCTCGCCAGCGTGCGGGGTCAGGATCTTGTGCGGGCCGAGGCGCTTGCCGGTGGCCAGGTATTCAGCGGCCAGGTCGCAGGCACCGGCGTCCAGAATAGCGGGCTCCGGTGCGTGTAGCAGGTGGCGGTTCTTATCCAGCGAATCGTGACCGGCCCCGGAGCCACCAGCCCATACGGTCACCCTCTGTACGGCGGGGGTTCCTGAGAAGTAGACCGCTTCGGGGTTGTGGGCAATCATGAGCTGGCGTAGCTCATGGGAGTTCGTGCCAAAACGCACCATGCCCACGCCGCAGTTGAGCGCAGCGCGCACACTCATCAGAGCTGCGCCAGGGTATTCGAGGCTGCCGGTGAGCATACCGAGCACCCCGCGAGTGTACTTATGGGAGTGGGCGTTGGGAACCTCGAGGGTATCGCGGAAGTCCTGCCGTTCCATGACGCGCATAGCGGGCTTGAAGCGATTGAGGGCTTCCGGCACGCCCAGGGTGTAGAGCTTTACGTCGCCGGCGTACTCACTGTGGATGGTTCCGAGCGGTAGCTTACGGCCGATGAAGGTGACGGTGCGGTCAGCGCGCAGGACGGGTTCGTGCACGGTACCTCGGTTATTGTCGATGCCGGAGGGGGTATCGACGGCAAGCACCCGGCCGAGGCGCCCCTTCTTCTGGGTTGCGCACAGGGTACGTAGGAACTCCCCTGCTTCTCCTCGAACGGCCCCGCTCGAGCCGGTTCCGAGGATACCGTCGATGATGAGGTCGTAATCTTTTACATGCTCCAGGGCCTTAGCAGGGTCGAGCACGCACGTTCCTTCACCGCCTTCGCGAGCGATGAGCTCAAGGTTCTTTTCGTTGGATTCAAAGACCACGGCGTCCACCTTGTACCCGCTAGTACTCAGTCGAGCACCCGCGTAAACGGTGTCGGACCCGTTGTTGCCCGGGCCAACGAGCAGTAGCACAGAAGCACCCTGTCGGCCGTCCAACAGGTCGATGGCTTCGGTGGCGACCGCATCGGCGGCACGTTGCATGAGGTAGCCATCGTAGTCGGGCGCCTCGATGTAGGGCTTTTCCGCATCGCGAATCTGGGATGCGGTGTAGATGAGCTTCATTGCTGTCTCCTTAGTGGCGACGGATGGACCAGGGTGCCGCGGGGCGCGGCGAGTGGATTCTGGGATTGACGAGGGTGCAAAGAATCTTCTTCTATGCTTCGTCGGCGGAGGTTTCGGTGATGACGCTGAGCCGGTAGCTTTCGGGGTTGAACTTCCGCAGGTGCTCCAGCTCGGCGTCACTCAGATACTCTGCGGTAGCGATGGCGATAGCCATGGGCTCGTCGTGAGTGAGCGAAAGGTGGATGCGGTTGATTCCGAGCTCTCGGGCGCGGCGGGCGATGGTGCCGCGAATAATGAGGTAGGGCTGCCCGCTTTCGGCGGTGGCGACTTCGCAGTCCTGCCAGTTGAGTCCGGCGGGCGCTCCGAGGACCTTGGCAACGGCTTCCTTAGCGGCGAATCGTACGGCTTGGGAACGCACGTTGCGGCTTCGCTCGTTGGGGGTGAAAATGCGGCGTACGAAGGCCGGTGTTTCGGTAATAATCCGCTCGAAACGCTCAATATTGACGGTATCTACGCCGATTCCCATAATCATGAGGTGCCTCTTCCCTTGGCAGGTACTACGGCCGCGGTCGTTGCGGCTTCTCTTGTTTTAAGTCTAGCGAGCTTCCACGCTTCTGCGCGGCTAAGCGTCAAATATGACGCGTTTCAAGTCTTCTGATGTTCCTGCTCGGTTCCTCCGCGCGTTTCCTGTGCTCATCGTTGGGATAAACGCAAAGGGTGGTGGTTGGGTTCCCGAGGGAACTCAACCACCACCCAAGCGAGCATCGTTCGAACCGTGCGGTTACTCCACGGTCACGGACTTTGCGAGGTTACGCGGCTGGTCAACGTCCAGGCCCTTAGCCTCAGCCAGTGCACAGGCGAAAATCTGCAGGGGCACGGTGGCCAGCAGCGGCTGCAGCAGCGAGGGGCATGCCGGGACGGTGATGAGGCGGTCTGCATAGGGCTTGACTGCTTCGTCGCCTTCCTCGGCGATGACGATGGTGAAGGCGCCGCGAGCGCGCACTTCCTGGATGTTGGAGACGACCTTGCCGTGCAGGGAGTCGCGGCCGGTTGCGGAGGGAACCACAATAATTACGGGCTGACCCTCGTCGATCAGAGCGATCGGGCCGTGCTTGAGCTCGCCTGCGGCGAAGCCCTCTGCGTGGATGTAGGTGATCTCCTTAAGCTTGAGAGCGCCTTCCATTGCGACGGGGAAGCCCACGTGGCGGCCGAGGAAGATAACGGAGGAGGCATCCTTCATCTCGACGCCCAGTTCCTTGACCGGTGCATCGTTGCCGATGACCTTCTGAATCTTCTCAGGCATCTGCTGCAGCTCGGAGAGAATCGAGGCGATTTCATCCTTGTACTTATTACCACGCAGCTGTGCCAGGTATAGGCCGAGCAGGTATGCGGCGGTAATCTGTGCCAGGAATGCCTTGGTCGAAGCCACTGCGATTTCGGGGCCGGCGTGGGTGTACAGCGCGGCGTCGGATTCGCGGGGCAGGGTCGAACCGTGGGTGTTGCAGATGGAAATAACCTTTGCGCCCTGTTCGCGTGCGTGACGCACAGCCATCAGGGTGTCCATGGTTTCGCCGGACTGCGAGAGAGCCACAATCAGGGTCTTCTCGTTCACAATCGGGTCGCGGTAGCGGAACTCGTGGGCGAGCTCAACCTCGGTGGGGATACGGCACCAGTGCTCGATGGCGTAGCGTGCCACCTGGCCCGCGTATGCGGCGGTACCGCAGGCAACCACGATAATCTTGTCGATCGAGCGCAACACCGAGTCGTCGATGTTCAGCTCGTCAAGAGTCAGGTTACCGTTCTCGTCAAGGCGGCCCATGAGGGTCTGTTCAACGGCGGTGGGCTGCTCGTGGATTTCCTTTTCCATGAAGGAGTTGTAGCCGCCCTTTTCAGCTGCGGCGGCGTCCCACTCGATGTGGAAGGGCTTGCCCTCGGCGGGGTTGCCTTCGAAATCGATAATCGAGTAGTCGGTTGCGGTGATGGTCACAATCTGGTCCTGACCCATCTCCACGGCTTCCTTGGTGTAGTCAATGAACGCGGAGACGTCCGAACCGAGGAAGTTCTCATTACGACCCAGACCAATCACCAGCGGGGAGTTGCGGCGGGTTGCCACGACACGGTCCGGGTGGTCGGCGTGGATAGCCAGGATGGTGAAGGCACCCTCGAGGCGGTTGGAGGCAATGCGCATGGCCTCGGTGAGGTCACCGGTACCGAGCTTGTTGTAGATGCTTGCGATAGTTGCAGCAGCTACCTCAGTGTCAGTCTGAGAAGTGAACTCCACGCCTTCGGCGAGCAGCTCGGCGCGCAGTTCTGCAAAGTTTTCGATAATACCGTTGTGGACGACGGCAAGACGGCCGTTATCAACAACGTGGGGGTGAGCGTTGACGTCGGTGGGTCCACCGTGGGTTGCCCAACGGGTGTGACCGATACCAATCTGGGATTCCGGCAGGGGGTGTTCCTTAACCTCGTTCTCGAGGTTCAGGAGCTTACCTGCCTTTTTACGGAATTCGATACCGTCGGGGCACACCAGTGCCACGCCGGCAGAGTCATAGCCGCGGTATTCCTGACGGCGCAGACCTTCGAGGACCACATCGTATGCGTTGTGATCAAACTTGTTACCGTCCGGAGCAGTGTCCAGACCTACATATCCTACGATTCCACACATGCTATAAGTTTATCTCATGCTTCAGGCCATCCGCGCAGGATGAAAATCTGTTATTCATCACGTTGAGACTTATTTTTCCGCACTTCTTTTTATTCTCTTTTATCCTATAGTCGCCTTTTCCTTTGGGGCTTTCTTCCCAGGATTTTAGGCAACTGCATTTTCCAGAAGAGCTCAAAGTTCGTACACTTATATAAATGAGCTCTGCATCGTATTTTTCCGGTGATGATCGTTTCATGTGCCTCGATCGTTCTCGCTGGTCGCACCTAGCCGATGAGATTTCCGTTCCCCTCAGCGCAGAGGAGATTGAATCCCTGCGCGGCCTGGGCGAGACGGTTGATCTCGAAGAGGTTCAGCGTATCTACCTGCCGATTTCACGCCTTCTGAACCTTTACGTCACCGCGGCATCTTCTCTAAACCATATGACGAATGATTTTCTGCATCTGTCGCAGCGTCGGGTGCCATTCATTATCGGCGTAGCAGGCTCGGTCGCGGTCGGAAAATCAACCACGGCACGTATTCTCCAGGCGCTTTTGAGCCGCTGGCCTTCCACCCCGAACGTTCAGTTAGTGACGACAGACGGTTTTCTCTACCCCAAGGCGGAGCTACAGCGACGCGGCATTATGCACCGCAAAGGTTTCCCTGAGTCTTACGACCGCCGGGCCCTACTGGAATTTGTGTCGCGTGTGAAGGCGGGTGCAGAACGCGTCACAGCGCCGAAATACTCGCATCTGTACTATGACATCATCCCCGACGAACGCATTGAGGTGACGACCCCGGACGTCCTCATTCTCGAGGGTTTGAACGTCCTTGCGCCTTCACACGCAGAAGGCCCGGAAACTTCCGATCTGACGCTCAGCGATTTCTTTGATTTTTCCATCTATGTGGATGCGCATACCGAGGATATTGAACGCTGGTATGTCGACCGTTTTCTGGCTCTACGTTCTTCCGCTTTTACGAATCCCGAATCCTATTTCAAGCGGTATGCCGAACTTAGTGATGAGCAGGCAGCAGAAGTGGCAACCGGCATTTGGAAAAGCGTGAACGAGCCAAACCTCGTACAAAACATCTTGCCTACCCGTGCTCGCGCCCACCTTATTCTTCAGAAGGGTCCCAAGCACACGGTGGATCAGGTGCTTCTACGCAAGAATTAGCCCATTCCGCATAGCACGATACGTACGAATAATTGTCTTCAGGAGCCCCCGTGGAATCTCACCCGCATCATCACTATTCTTCGTCTCTTCACAGGGTCATAACTCGCCGTGCAGTTCTGAGCGCGGCAGTGGGTTCTGCCGGTGCGGCTTTACTGGCAGCCTGCGGCGCCCAAGGTGCTAAGGGCCATTCTGCGTCTTCTACGGGCTCATCTCCTACCTCGTCGCCGAGCGTTTCTCCCTTCACCTCACCCTCTGAAAGCCCCGCCACCCAGACCGCGAGCGCGACGCCGACCGGCTCCCCATCGGCATCGAAGGCCGCTTCTGCCTCTCCGGCGGCCGCTCGTCCAAGTGTGGAGTCATCGCCCGAGTCTTTGCAGTGTCTGGTGAATAAGATGCGTCCCTTCGCCCGGAAGGATTGGGCACCGAGTGATCTGGTGGATTTTGAGGGTCAGCAATTGCGAGCCGAAGCAGCGCAGGCCGCACGAACCATGATGGACGCGGCTAAGGCTGAGGGTGTCACCCTCACGGTCTCAAGCGCATACCGATCCTACGCGGTGCAGCAACAGACCTATCAGCACTGGGTCTCGGTCAATGGCCAAAAGGTGGCGGATCAGCTCTCGGCTCGCCCCGGTTATTCGGAGCATCAGACCGGACTTGCCATTGATTTTTCTTCTCCCGAGGGATGCCGTCTGGAGGAGTGCTACGAAGACACTCGGGCTGGACGCTGGCTGGCAAAGAACGCTCAAAACTACGGGTTTATCCTCCGTTTCCCCAAGGGCCAGCAGGCCGTAACGGGGTATCTCTTTGAGCCTTGGCATTATCGCTATTTAGGGAAGGACCTCACCGCCCGGTACGTTGCTTCCGGAGCCAACACCTTGGAGGAGTTCTTGGGAACCGGCGCTGCCCCCGATTATGCTTCATAGGATGTTTTCTATTTTCGGCCCCATGGGAATATTCATTTTTCCGATGAGGGCCAAGGAGGCATCCGGTCTTTTCTCGCTGTTTCTAAGATGCTCTTGAGCTCTTTAAAGGCTCGTTTACTGCCGCGAGTGACTTCTTCTTCCCATTTAGTGTGCCCCAAACCTTAAGTTGAACCTCAACAACCGTATTATGTGAAGAAAAACACATACTTTACGGTGAAAATTTTCCCATAAATTGTTATTTTGAACATTGATTAGCCGCTATTCTATATCTCATGCTTAAGGGTTTTAAAGATTTTCTAATCCGCGGTAACGTCATCGACCTCGCAGTTGGTCTGATTATGGGTACCGCCTTCACCGCTGTGGTGAACGCACTCGTCCAGTCCGTCCTGATGCCCGCCATCTCGATGCTGGTGAAGTCCCCCAACTTCGACGAGTTCCTGGTCTTTGACCAGGTCAAGGTTGGCGTGTTCCTGACCGCTGTTGTTAACTTCATCCTGATCGCAGCTGCTGTGTACTTCGCAGTTGTTGTGCCCGTCCAGAAGCTGACCGAGCTGGCAGCAAAGAACAAGGTCGAGAAAGAGGAAGAAGAGGAAGAGACCGAGCTCGAGCTCCTCAAGGAGATTCGCGACGCTCTGGCTAAGAAGTAGCCTCCACACCACCTCCACTAATTTAGGCCCCCGTATCCATCAGGATGCGGGGGCCTTTTCGTGTCTGCTACACGCAATTTCAGATCTCAGTAGGCAAGGTAAAAGCCCGTGGACCGAAACAGAAAGTCGTTTCAGCCCACGGGCCCAATAAGCTATGTAAGGCTCAGAGCGCCAGTTCCTTAGCCACAACGTCTGCCAGCTGCTGAGCAACCTCATCAGCCTGCTCCTGAGTTGCAGCTTCAACCATCACGCGGACCAGGGGCTCGGTGCCAGATGCACGCAACAGCACGCGACCGCTCTCGCCCAGTACGCCTTCAGCTTCGGTCACAGCGGAAGCAAGCGCCTCATTGGTCTTGACAGCGGCACGGTCCACACCCTTGACGTTGATAAGACGCTGCGGGGTGGGCTGCATACGGGACGCCAGCTCGGAAAGAGTCTGGCCGCTATGGGCCACCTCTGCGGCCAGCTGGACACCGGTCAGCACGCCGTCACCGGTGGTAGCGTAATCGCTCATGATAACGTGGCCGGACTGCTCACCGCCCAGGTTGTAACCGTGCTCGCGCATCGACTCGAGGACGTAACGGTCACCCACCGCAGTACGCTCAAGGTTAATGCCGTGCTCACGCAGGTACAGTTCCAAGCCCAGGCTGCTCATCACGGTTGCGACGAGGGTGTCCTTGGCGAGCTTACCTTCGCGCTTAGCTGCTACGGCGAGGATTGCCATAATCTGGTCGCCATCTACCAGGCTGCCCTTCTCGTCCACCGCCTGGCAACGATCTGAGTCGCCATCGTGGGCAATACCGAGGTTTGCACCGTGCTCAACCACAGCAGCCTGCAGCTTCTCGGGGTGGGTCGATCCCACACCATCGTTGATGTTGGTGCCGTTGGGATCTACGGCCAGAGCAATCACCTCAGCGCCCAGAGCTTCAAAGGCTGCGGGAGAAGCCGCGTATGCCGCACCATTTGCGCAGTCCAGAACAATCTTCATACCGGCCAGAGGCTTATCCTCGGAGAGGGTAGAGACCAGGTGCTTCACGTAAGCTTCGGTGCCATTCTCCAAGGGCTTGACGGCACCCACGGCACCACCAGTCGGGTAACGGAAGGCCTTCTCACGGTAGACGCGCTCGATAGCGTCCTCAACGGAGTCCTCCAGCTTCTGGCCACCACGAGCCAGGAACTTAATACCGTTGTCTGCAGCGGGGTTGTGCGATGCAGAAATCATCACGCCAAAGTCAGCACCGGTGTGTGCCACCAGGTACGCTGCTGCGGGAGTGGGAACAATACCCGCGTCCAGCACGTCAACACCTGCGCTAGCGAAGCCTGCCTTCATTGCCGACACAATAAAGTCAGCCGATGAGCGGGAGTCGTTAGCAATCACGGCTCGGGGACGTACCCCTTCTTCCACCGTATCAAAGCCCAGCACAATGGAGGCCGCCTGCGCGAGCTCCAGGGCCAGGGAGGGAGTAATTACATCGTTTGCCAGACCGCGTACGCCGTCGGTTCCAAAAAGTCGTTCAGTCACCCTTTTATTTTACGATGCGCGTAAGTTTCTCTGCGGGTATACACCGCAATTTTCCGAGATGCGACAGTGATTTTCAGTGCGCTAATAGTTATTCCTCAGGTAGGCGCGAAGTTAGAGGCTTCCCCCACGCCGCTGATGATTGAAGGTTTCTCTCTCCCCCTACATAACAGAATGTCCGTTCCCGACCTACAAGGAACGGAAACGGACATTCTATATGCTGCATGGTGCGAATGGATGCCTCAGGCTCGGCCAAAAGCTCACCCTTCGAAAAGGAAAGTCCCAGCCTTTACGCCGGCCCCCGGTTACTTGACGACGGGGAAACCGTCGGGAGAATCTCCCGACTCATCTTCGAAAACATCCGATGCGGAACGAACAATCAGCGGATCCAAATCGCCCACGACTGCTTCATCCTTGGAGGTGTAGTCGAACTGGGTCAGGACGTAACGCATCGCTTCGAGGCGGGCACGCTTCTTGTCGTTAGACTTGATAACGGTCCAGGGGGCGTCACCGGTGTGGGTGTAGAAGAACATTGCTTCCTTCGCCGCGGTGTAATCGTCCCACTTGTCCAGGGAAGCCAGATCGGTGGGGGAAAGCTTCCACTGGCGCACCGGGTCGGTACGGCGGGAGGTGAAGCGTGCCAGCTGTTCCTCGCGGGTGACGGAGAACCAGAACTTGATGATGCGGATACCGGAGTTCACCAGCATACGCTCCAGGTCGGGAACTTCGCGCATGAATTCGAAATACTGTGCCTGAGTGCAGTAGCCCATGACGCGCTCAACGCCAGCACGGTTGTACCAGGAGCGGTCCATCAGAACGATTTCACCGCCGGAGGGCAGGTGCTTGATGTAACGCTGGAAGTACCACTGGGTCTGCTCGATGTCGGTCGGCTTTTCCAGCGCGACAACGCGGGCACCGCGCGGGTTCAGGTGTTCAGTGAAACGCTTAATGGAGCCGCCCTTACCGGCGGCATCGCGGCCCTCGAAGATAATCAGAATCTTCTGGCCAGTAGACTTAGCCCAGAGCTGCAGCTTCAGCAGCTCAATCTGCAGAGCTCGCTTTTCCTTCTCGTATGCCTTGCGGCTGAGCTTGGTGTCGTAGGGGTAGCCCTTCTTCCATGCCTGCGAAGTTTCGTCGTCCTTCTTATTCAGCGCACGGGTTAGCGAGGCCATCTCGTCCAGTTCTGCTGCATAGTCCTCAACAACCGAAGTGCGACGTGCCTGCGGCTTCAGGGCCTCCTTGATGGCGTGCTTCTTTTCGGCGGTGGTATGAGTGGCGGATGCGCCGTCAGTGTGGTGGGGAGCCTCAACCTGGGGAGCCGACGCAGTCTGCTCTGCGGGCTCGGTGGAGGGATTCAGCTCTGCCATGGGTTCTCTTTTCTTCCTGTCTGCTTTGACGTTTTAACTCTACCGGCAGGCGCACAATGTACCAAACGTAACAGTTAGGAGCACCCTATAGCCCTTATAGATGAAGCCGGACAAGAGCTAGCGGCAAAACACGTCATCATTCAGCCCGCAGATTTTCACTCCAGGTACGCAAAACGCCCCGCTCTCCAGAGAGAGACGGGGCGTACGCTTCGTAAAAACCAGCGATTAACGCTTGGAGAACTGCGAAGCCTTGCGTGCCTTCTTAAGACCAGCCTTCTTACGCTCAATGACGCGTGCGTCACGGGTCAGGTAGCCAGCCTTCTTCAGTGCGGGGCGGTTGTTCTCGCGGTCAATCTCGTTCAGTGCACGAGCAATACCCAGGCGCAGAGCACCTGCCTGGCCGGAGGGGCCACCACCGTTGATGCGTGCGATGACGTCGTATGCACCCTCAAGCTCCAGGAGCTTGAAGGGCTGGTTGACGTCCTGCTGGTGCAGCTTGTTGGGGAAGTAGTCGTCCAGGCTACGGCCGTTGATGGTCCAGTTGCCGGAACCGGGCACAACGCGAACGCGTGCCACTGCTTCCTTGCGGCGACCAACTGCTGCGCCTGCAACAGTCAGGGCCGGGCGTGCTGCCTTAGCCGCTGCGGGGGCAGCGGACTCCGAGGTGTAGCTGGTCAGCTCTTCCTCGACTACGATCTGCTCTTCGTTCTGAGCCACGATTTCTCCTATTGTTTCTTCGTAGGCCCGAATTACTGGGCGACCTGGTTGAATTCGTAGGTCTTGGGCTGCTGTGCCGCGTGCGGGTGCTCGGGGCCAGCGTAGACCTTCAGCTTCTTGAGCTGCTGTGCAGCAAGCTTGTTCTTGGGCAGCATGCCCTTGACAGCCTTCTCAACCGCACGAACGGGGTTGGTCTCAAGCAGCTCTGCGTAGTTCACGGACTTCAGACCGCCGGGGTAACCCGAGTGACGGTACGCACGCTTCTGCTCAAGCTTTGCACCGGTCAGGGCGACCTTCTCAGCGTTCACGATGATCACGAAGTCACCGGTGTCAACGTGGGGAGCAAAAGTCGGCTTGTGCTTACCGCGCAGCAGGATAGCGGTCTGGCTTGCGAGGCGGCCGAGAACAACGTCGGTGGCGTCAATGACGTGCCACTGGCGCTCGACTTCGCCGGGCTTAGGAGTATAAGTGCGCAAAATATTGGCCTTTGTCTCGAAATGTACATACGGCGCTTAGTTGGGTATCGCGCCTTTTACTTACGTGCATGACGAACACCCGGGTGAGGACCGAGCTGCCGCCCGTTCCACCCGTACTCTAGACCGCCTTAACGTCCTGCAACTAGACAGCGGTTAGAGCGCGCTCGGGTAGAACACGCACAACATATCAAGACTATACAGGACACGAAGTGCTTAATCCACCGCCTCCGCCTTAAAAATCAGGGTTTTTAGCTTTAAACACGTTTTAAATCTCACTCGTGTAATTCAGACGGGGATTTTAAGGCCCGACAGCCTCATTAAGGGGTACTCCCCCACGCTACATACCGTCAGCCCAGCTCACTTTCCTCACGTCGAGAGCGAGCCCTCTCAGCCTGCGTTCCGTATAGCTCAGGATGCGGGTAGTAAATCTCAGCCAGAGCCAAAGCGTGCGGAGGCGCCAACGTTAAGGAAGCCTCACGCCCAGGGTTCTCAATCCGCTCACGCAGCCAAACCCCATCGCGTTTGCCCGTACCATACAGAACCAGGGCACCAACGAGGGAACGCACCATATGGTGGCAAAAAGCGTCAGCAACCACTCGCACCTCGATAATCCCGTTGTCGTTGCGAGTAAAGCTCAGCTCCCGTAGCTCACGGATCGTGGTCGCGCCCTCGCGCGGTTTGCAGAAAGAAAGGAAGTCACGCAGACCTAATAGTTGAGTTGCGGCCTCATTAAGCTGCTTACAATCCAACGGCTCTGCAACAGCCCAGGTATAGGTGCGGTGCAGAGGGTTTACGCCGTTGGCGCTCCCGTCAGCAATGCGGTACACGTAGCGGCGACCCGTGGCTGAAAAACGCGCATCAAAGTCAAAAGGCACCTCAGTTACCGAATGCACCTGAACCGCCCCCTGCAAAATACCTGTAAGAGTTTTCGGGAGTCCGAGACGCTCCTCCGCGTCATAAAGACAACGCCGCAGAGCACCCTGCAAGCGACGGACCAGCGCAGGAGCCGGATCATCGTCCCCAGTACGTCCCTTTAATCGATCCCAGTCGACTTCAGTCAAGTCGCAGTGCACAGTCTGGGCCTCGGCGTGAACTCCGGCGTCGGTCCGACCGGCGACCACCACTCGATGCGGGCTACGCAAAATAAGCTCCAATGCACTCTCGAGCACCCCTTGCACAGTAACCAAGTGCGGCTGAGCGGCCCAGCCACTGAAAAGAGAACCGTCGTAGGCACAATCGATGCGTACACGGTGCGCAGCCACTTGAGGCCTTTCGGCAGAGCTGTTTTCGAGTATGCCCTCTGATATGTTGAGCATGGGTGCCTTTCGATGGTCGGTGCGTTCGTGGGAGGAGTTCCAGGATGCGTTGGTCAGGTGCAGATACGCCAATCCGCCGCCCGCAGAAGCGGACGGCGGATCAACAATATTTAGGCTAGGCCTACGTCAGAGGAATCCTGATTACTTGGAAACCTTCTGAGCTGCTGCGCCACCTGCGGGGGCGTAACCTGCAGCCTCTGCCGACTCTGCAGAGTCGAACCAGATCTCAGCCTTGGTGCTGGAGTACCAGCGGGAACCGGGCACGTGGTACTTCATGGAGTCGGAGTTACCCTTAACCTCGAAGCCCTCGGGAGCCTCGCCGGATTCCAGGGGTGCGTGGGAACCGGCGGGCAGACCCTCAGCAACCTCAGCCTTGGGGGCCTCAGCCTTGGGGGCCTCAGCCTTAGGAGCCTCTGCTGCCTTCTCAGCAACCTTGGTTGCCTCAGCAACGGCGCCCTTGGATGCTACGGGCTCCATCACGAGCTCGATAACAGCCATGGGAGCGTTGTCACCCTTGCGGTTACCAATCTTGATGATGCGGGTGTAACCACCGGGGCGCTCTGCCATTGCGGGAGCAATGACGGTGAAGAGCTCATGCACGACGGACTTGTCGGCGATGGAACGCAGCACGCGACGGCGAGCAGCCAGGTCGCCCTTCTTACCGAAGGTGATGAAACGCTCAGCCACCGGACGCAGGCGCTTTGCCTTGGTCAGGGTGGTGGTGATGCGCTTGTGCTGGAACAGCTGCGCCGACAGGTTGTTGAGCATGTGGCGCTCGTGGGTCGGGGAACCGCCGAGGCGGGGACCCTTAGTGGGAGTAGGCATATTTATTTCTCCATAGTTGCGTTCCCTAACGCCCCAACAGCGGAGCCTCTTAGGGAATCAAGTTTGACTGATCCCGGGGGAACCGGGTGAACTATTCGGCCGAAATTATTCGCCGGAACCGTCTTCGTCATCAAGCGGGCGTGCGGCAGGCTCAAAACCGGGAGGGGAATCCTTCAGAGCCAGGCCGAGCTCGATGAGCTTTGCCTTGACTTCATCAATGGACTTAGCACCAAAGTTACGAATGTCCATCAGGTCAGCTTCACTGCGGGTCACGAGCTCACCCACGGTGTGGATACCCTCGCGCTTAAGGCAGTTGTAGGAGCGGACGGACATGTTCAGGTCCTCGATCGGCTGAGCCAGATCAGCGGCCATAGACTCGTCGGCGGGCGACGGGCCAACTTCGATACCCTCAGCAGCAATGTTCAGCTCGCGGGCCAGGCCGAAGAGCTCGACCAGGGTGCTGCCGGCAGAGGCAACAGCGTCACGCGGTGCGATGGCTTCCTTGGTCTCGACGTCCAGGGTCAGGCTGTCGAAGTCGGTGCGCTGCTCAACACGGGTTGCGTTCACGCTGAAGGTAACCTTCAGAACCGGAGAGTAGATGGAGTCAACCGGGATACGGCCAATCTCGCCGTCGCCGACCTTGTTCTGTGCAGCGGTCACGTAACCGCGACCACGCTCAATAACCAGCTCAGCGTTGAAGTTTGCCGAGGCGTTCAGGGTTGCCAGGTGCAGATCCGGGTTGTGAATCTCCACACCGGCGGGAACCTCGATGTCGCCTGCGGTCAGTTCACCTTCGCCCTGCTTGCGCAGGTAGGCTACGACGGGCTCGTCGTTCTCAGAAGAGATGGAGAGCTTCTTGATGTTCAAGATGATCTCGGTGACGTCCTCGGTCACGCCGGGAACAGTGCTGAACTCGTGCAGTACACCATCGATGCGGACGCTGGTAACAGCGGCGCCGGGAATGGAGGACAGCAGAGTACGGCGGAGGGAGTTACCCATGGTGTAGCCGAAACCGGGCTCCAGAGGCTCGATGGTGAAGCGCGAGCGGTTGGGCGCTACGACCTCTTCAGTCAGAGTGGGGCGCTGTGCAATGAGCACTTTGTTTCCTTTCGGTGAGCTCCGCTATATGAGCCCACAGGTTGGGGAAAACATATCTTAGGAAGCAGACGGGTGTCTGTGCTCTCCGGGTGCATCTCCAAACGGAGCACACCCGTCGAGAGATTAGGTCGAAACCTAATTAGACGCGGCGACGCTTCGGAGGACGGCAACCGTTGTGTGCAACGGGGGTAACGTCCTGAATCGAACCGACCTCGAGGCCTGCAGCCTGCAGGGAACGGATTGCGGTTTCGCGGCCGGAACCGGGGCCCTTAACGAAGACGTCGACCTTGCGGACGCCGTGCTCCTTGGCGCGGTTTGCAGCGGCCTCAGCAGCCAGCTGAGCGGCGTAGGGGGTGGACTTACGGGAGCCCTTGAAGCCCATGTCGCCAGCGGAGGACCAGGAAATCACTGCACCGGTGGGATCGGTGATGGAGACGATGGTGTTGTTGAAGGTCGACTTGATGTGAGCCTGACCAGCAACGATGTTCTTGCTAACCTTGCGGCGGTTGGTCTTACGAGCTGCCGCAGCGCGAGTCTTGGGAGGCATTTTTGATTCTCCTACAAAGGTTTACTAATACGTTGGCCGGGTAAGAATACCCAACAAAGCAACGTGTCTTACTTCTTCTTACCTGCGACGGTACGCTTCGGGCCCTTACGGGTACGTGCGTTGGTCTTGGTGCGCTGACCGTGAACCGGCAGGCCGCGGCGGTGACGCAGACCCTGGTAGGAGCCGATTTCGACCTTGCGGCGGATGTCAGCTGCAACCTCGCGGCGAAGATCACCTTCAACCTTGTAGTTGCCTTCGATGAAGTCACGAAGTGCCACGAGCTCCTGGTCGGTCAGGTCCTTGACGCGGGTGTCAGGGTTGACGCCGGTAGCAGCGAGGGTTTCGTGTGCACGGGTCTTACCCACGCCGTAGATGTAAGTGAGAGCAACTTCCACGCGCTTTTCGCGGGGAATATCAACTCCAGCGAGACGTGCCATACTGGCTTCTCCTTGTTGTTTTCCAGAGGTCTATAGCATCACTGCCCGGATTGTTCTAACCCGGTCCCCGGCCTCTGAGTCCGGAGGTATCCGAAGTCACCCATTGAGGTGTCGCTTCGGAGCGGTGCCTATGACAATTCCGCCCGTGGGCGGCTATGAAGTCAGCTACTAGGGATTAGCCCTGGCGCTGCTTGTGGCGCGGGTTTTCGCAGATCACCATGACCACACCGTGACGGCGGATCACCTTGCACTTATCGCAGATCGGCTTAACGCTCGGCTTGACCTTCATCGCATTCCTTTTGATTGCAACTTGATTACTGGCGAGATAAGAGGTTCCCTCACTTACGTTGGGGAACTATTTATCCCTTTGAACACGATTTAAACGCCGCCAGAGGGCGACGTTTATCTCGGGTTTACTTGTAACGGTAGACGATACGACCTCGGGAAAGGTCGTAGGGGCTCAGTTCCACTACCACTCGGTCCTCAGGCAGGATTCGAATATAGTGCTGACGCATCTTGCCCGAGATGTGTGCGAGAACCTTGTGGCCATTATCCAGCTCAACACGGAACATCGCGTTGGGCAGAGCTTCAACCACAGAGCCTTCGATCTCGATGACGCCGTCTTTCTTAGCCATATCCTCCGCTAACGTCGGTGCCCGAAACAGATGCTCCGGACAAATGTATCTTCTGTTTATGAGCTCACCTAGGTGAGATGCAGGCGTTTTAAGACGCACTTCACATCGGCATAAACAACCAACTCTTAACTCTACGGCAAATCATCTTTAAAAACAACCGTGATATTTATGGCATCTAGCACTTAACCCACAGCCCAAAGAAGCCAGGCATCCCGCGCATCACAAATCCATAGAAGACAAAAGGGCGGCGCCCCTCCCCCACTCGGCTTTATCCCGAGTAGTTCTCAGAAAACGCCTTGACACCTTCCAAGGGTGAAGGGTACCGCCCTGTACACACAGCTGCTACTCTTCTTCCTTAGCGGCAAGCTGGCCACAAGCACCATCAATATCAGAGCCACGAGTATCACGAATCGTAGTCGGAATACCATGAGCTCGCAGGCGCTCCACGAAGTTCTGCTCCACACCCTTACGAGAAGCCGTCCACTTCGAACCGGGAGTCGGGTTCAACGGAATCGGGTTCACATGCACCCAACCACGGCCGCGCTGCGCCAGCTTCTTACCCAGCAAATCGGCGCGCCAACCCTGGTCATTAATATCGCGAATCAGCGCGTACTCAATCGAGATACGACGACCGGTCGTGCGGTAGTAGTCGTAGGCGGCATCCAGAGTCTCATCGACCTTCCACCGCTGGTTAATCGGAATCAGTTCGTCGCGCAGTTCATCATCCGGTGCATGCAGGGACAGAGCCAGAGTGATGGGTAGCTTCTCCATCTCGAACTTACGGATACCCGGAACCAGGCCCACGGTCGACATCGTCAAACCGCGCGCCGAGATACCCAACCCCTCCGGAGCCGGATCAATCAGACGGTGGATAGCACCCATCGTCGACTTGTAGTTAGCGAGCGCCTCACCCATACCCATAAACACAATATTGGAAACGCGCAGAGGACGGGTATCTTCGCTACCTCCCTCGGCTTCCTCAAGGCCCTTCATCTGCTTCAGGTAGCGGGCACCGGCCACCACCTGCTCCACAATTTCAGCGGTGGAAAGGTTGCGCGTCAGGCCTTGCTGTCCGGTGGCGCAGAAGGGGCAGTTCATGCCGCATCCTGCCTGTGATGAAATACACATGGTCACGCGGTTGTCGTAACGCATAATGACCGACTCGATCAAAGCGCCGTCAAAGAGGCGGTGCACCACCTTGATGGTATCCCCACCGTCAGCCTCCAGCGTGCGCACCGGAGTCAGCAACCGGGGCATGGCCTGTGCAACCATCTGTTCGCGTTCCTTGGCGGGCAAATCAGTCATCTCTGCGGGGTCGGTCACCAGACGCTCAAAATAGTGCTTCGACAGCTGGGAGGCGCGGAAAGGTTGGTAACCCAGTTCCTTCAGAAACTCGCGGCGACCGGCCATATCGAAATCCGCAATATGCTTCGGCGGCTTCGTACGGCGCGGAGCTTTGAGAGTAATCTGCCCAGGCTTGGGGCGGGTGGTGGAGATTTCTACCGGCACCTTCGTCGAGGTGGACTCGGTCTTCTCGCACCCGGTAAGAGTTTCGCTCATGGAGCTTCTTCCTGTGTGGTTGATGCTTGAGATGCGTCGCGCGGGCTTGCTGCCCGCCGGCGACTATATTAGGCGGGGATAGGCACGGGGGTGATGCCGAAACGAGCCAGCTCGCTTGCGCCACCATCTTCTGCAGTCAGGACCCAGATTCCGTCACTGTGTACGGCCACAGAGTGCTCCCACTGGCAGGCGTCGGAACCGTCCACCGTCACGACCGTCCAGTCGTCCGAGAGAACCTTAGTCTCGATGGACCCGGTGACGAGCATCGGTTCGATAGCAAGGGCCATACCGGGTTTGATTCGGGGCCCCAAGTCACGCACCGCATAGTTCAGAACATCGGGTGCCATGTGCATCTGCGAACCGATGCCGTGGCCCACGTAGTCTTCAATGATGCCGTACTTATCGCCGTACTCCTCGGTGACATACGCCTCGATAGCCAGGCCGATTTCACCGACCTTCTTTGCCGTAGCCAATGCGGCAATACCGTGCCACATAGCTTCACGAGTTACGGCGGACAGCTCAGCGCGGGCTTCGCTCGCATTGCCAATCAGGACGGTACGCGCCGAATCACCATGCCACTGACGGTTGGTGGCGGGGTCAATCACGTACGCACCACCATCAATCGAAAGGATATCGCCGTCCTTCAGAACGTAGTCGCCGGGGATACCATGCACAACCTCGTGGTTGACGGAGGTGCACACAGTAGCCGGGTAATCGTAGTACCCGTAGAAGTTAGAGGTGCCTCCCAGCTCCACCATGGTGCGCTCGAAGGCGGCGTCCACCTCGGCTGTGGTTACGCCGGGGCGTGCGGCGACGACAGCCGCATCAAGAGCGCGGCTGGTGATGACCCCAGCACGGGCCATCTGCTGAAGCTGTGCGTTGGTTTTGATTTCGACTCGTGCCACGATGCGGCTCCTTCTGGGTTGAGGGCTACATGCCCAAGCTTAGAACTCTACAGACAGCACTGTACCCCCGCAAGTCTCTGTGATGCATCAAGCACCACAATCGCGGGGGTACAGCAAAGGGTTACTTCAGTGCGTCGAGGATACGCTCGGTCACCTCGGCGATTTCGCCCAGGCCGTTCACTTCCTTGACGATACCGCGCTCACGGTAAACCGCAATCAGCGGTGCGGTCTCTTCTTCATAGACCTTCAGACGGTGACGAATGACCTCTTCGTTGTCATCGGTGCGGCCCTGCTCAGCGGCGCGGTTGAGCAGACGCTCAACCAGCTCGTCATTGTCGGCAACCAGCAGCAGGACGCGGTCAATCTTCTCGCCTTTGGCTTCCAGGATGGAGTCAAGCTCGTGCACCTGCGCGGTGTTGCGGGGGTAGCCATCCAGCAGGAAGCCGTTGGAGACGTCACCCTCGTCCAGGCGGGCACGCACCATGTTGTTGGTGACGGAGTCGGGGACCAGGTTGCCGGAGTCGATGTACGACTTCGCTTCCTTACCGAGCTCGGTCTCTTCCTTAATATTCTTGCGGAAGATGTCGCCGGTGGAGATGGCGGGAATCTTCAGTGCTTCAGCAATCTTGACGGCCTGGGTACCCTTACCGGCACCGGGAGGGCCAACGATGAGCAGACGGTTCATCGGAGCAATCCTTCGTAGTTTCGTTGTTGGAGCTGGGCGTTAATCTGCTTGAGAGTATCAAGACCAACACCCACCACGATCAGCAGCGACGCGCCACCGAACGGGAAATTCTGGTTTGCGTTGAAGAGAATCAGCGCAACAAGAGGAATCATGGAGATGACACCCAGATAAAGCGCACCGGGCAGGGTGATGCGGTTAAGCACATAGCTGAGGTAACGCTCGGTCGGCTTGCCCGCACGGATACCGGGGATAAAGCCACCGTACTTCTTCATGTTATCTGCGACCTCAACCGGGTCAAAGGTGACCGCCACGTAGAAGTAGGCGAAACCAATAATCATGAAGAAGTAGAGAACGATGTACAGCGGGTGGTCGCCACGCACCAGGTACGCATTAATCCAGTTCACCCAGTCCGGCGGGGTTGAGCCGTTGGTGGGGGTGTTGAACTGGGCCAGCAGTCCGGGCAAGGTCAACAGGGAGGAGGCAAAAATCAGCGGAATCACGCCAGCCATGTTGACCTTCAACGGGATGTACGTGCTGGTTCCGCCGATAGTGCGGCGACCAATCATACGCTTGGCGTACTGCACTGGGATACGGCGGACCGACTGTTCCACGTACACCACGGCAAGCATCACGACGAGGCCGATACCGCAGACGGCTGCAAAGATTCCCCAACCGTGGGTTCGCTGAATGGAACCCAGAGCGTTCGGGAATGAGGAGGCGATAGAGGTGAAAATCAGCAGAGACATACCATTACCCACGCCGTGCTCGGTAATCTGCTCACCCATCCACATGATGACGGTGGTACCAGCACACAGGGTGACGATGATGAGCAGAATGTGCATCACGTCGTCCTGCGGAATGATACCGGGGCAGTTGCCCAGCAGAACGCCGGAGCGCGCCATCGAGACGATGGTGGTAGCGTTCAGCAATGCGAGGGCGATGGTGAGGTAACGGGTGTACTGCGTTAGCTTTGCCTGACCTTGAGCGCCCTCTTCATGTAGCTCCTGGAACCGCGGGATGACCACACGCAGCAACTGAATGATAATGGACGCAGTAATATACGGCATCACGCCGAGGGCAAAGATTGACAGCTGCAGCAGTGCACCACCGCTGAAAAGGTTCACAATATCGTAGACACCGCCACTGGTAGTGTTGGATTCAAGACACTGTTGCACGTTTCCATAGGAAACACCCGGTGCGGGGATAAAGGTACCCAAACGGTACAGCACAATCATTGCCAGGGTAAACAGCAGCTTACGCCGCAAATCGGCAGTCTTAAAGACTCGCCCCACTGCGCTCAGCACATGTCCTCCTGTAAATCTCTGGGCGCCCTTCCCCCTCAAAGAGTTTTAGGGCGCAGTAAACACATCTTCCAGTCTATCGTGTTTAGGCGGGCGAAAGATAACTTCTCACCAGAATATGCACGTTTTATATTCTTCTAGCGTGATTTTTACCTCCTAGGCCCTGTTAAAGCACCCCATCTAACCTATATATACATGCTAAATCAGCTATATATAACTATTGGAATGATTTTTCATGCGAAAGCCCCCGCTCGAAGTATTCGAGCGGGGGCTTTCAGTAGCTAAGACTACTTAACGGTTACAGAACCGCCAGCGGCCTCGATCTTCTCAATAGCGGAAGCCGATGCCTTGTCGACAACAACGTTCACCTTGACGGAGATTTCGCCGCTGCCCAGAACCTTCACGAGCTCGTTCTTACGAACGGCACCCTTAGCAACCAGTGCCTCGACGGTGACGTCGCCACCGTTGGGGAACAGTTCCTGGATGCGGTCCAGGTTAACAACCTGGTACTCGGTGCGGAAGGGGTTCTTGAAGCCGCGCAGCTTCGGCAGGCGCATGTGCAGCGGCAACTGGCCGCCTTCAAAGCCTGCACGAACCTGGTAACGTGCCTTGGTACCCTTGGTACCGCGACCTGCGGTCTTACCCTTGGAGCCTTCACCGCGGCCAACGCGGGTCTTTGCCTTGCGGGCACCCGGTGCCGGGCGCAGATCGTGAATCTTGATAGCTTCTGCCATCTTTACTTGACCTCCTCAACCTTCACCAGGTGAGCAACGGTGTTAACCATGCCAACGGTGACGGGGTCAGCAGTGCGAACAACCTTGTTACCGGGGCGCTTGAGGCCCAGGGAACGCAGGGTGTCGCGCATGTTCTGCTTCTGACCAACATAGGACTTGACCTGGGTGATTTCCAGCTTTGCGTCGCTGGGCTGAATACGCTTGGCCATTACTACGCACCTGCCTTCTCAGACTTGGTGTTGCGCAGGTAGCTGGGGATAACCTCGTCGGTGGGCAGGCCACGGCGGGCTGCCACTGCCAGAGGCTCCTCAAGCTGCTTGAGTGCTGCAACGGTTGCGTGAACGATGTTGATCTGGTTCGAGGAACCGAGCGACTTGGACAGCACGTCGTGAATGCCTGCACACTCGAGTACTGCACGCACGGGGCCACCTGCGATAACACCGGTACCAGCGGTTGCCGGGCGGAGCATCACAACACCTGCAGCTGCCTCACCCTGCACGCGGTGCGGGATGGTGCGACCCTCGATGCGGGGAACGCGGAAGAAGTTCTTCTTTGCTTCCTCGACACCCTTGGAGATTGCTGCGGGAACTTCCTTAGCCTTACCGTAGCCAACGCCGACCAGGCCGTTACCGTCACCAACGACGACCAGTGCGGTGAAGCTGAAGCGACGACCACCCTTGACGACCTTGGAAACGCGGTTGATAGTCACAACGCGCTCGATGTACTTGTCCTTCTCCTCCTCGCGAGCGCGGTTGTTACGGCGCTCACCACGGCCACGACGCTCGCCGCGGTTGTTGCGGCGCTCCTCGCGCTGGTTGGAGGTCTCAGCGGTTTCAGCTACTACTGCTTCGCTCACCTGAGTTTCCTTTACGTTCTGCTCGCTCATTAGAGTGCAAGACCCCCTTCGCGTGCACCGTCAGCAACGGCTGCAACACGGCCGTGGTACTTGTTACCACCGCGGTCGAACACGACTGCCTCAACGCCTGCCGCCTTGGCGCGCTCTGCAACGAGCTCACCAACGCGCTTTGCCTTAGCGGTCTTGTCCAGGTCAGCTGCACGCAGCTCTGCTTCCATGGTGGAAGCGGATGCCAGGGTCACGCCCTTGACATCGTCGATAACCTGAACGAACATGTGACGGGTCGAACGGGTGACGCACAGGCGCGGACGCGCAGCGGTACCCGAAACGTACTTGCGGATGCGAGCGTGACGACGTGCACGCTGCGCTGCCTTCGACTTGATAGCCATGTTTACTTACCAGCCTTTCCGACCTTGCGGCGGATGTGCTCACCTGCGTAGCGGATACCCTTGCCCTTGTAGGGGTCGGGCTTACGCAGACCACGAATGTTTGCTGCAACCTGACCAACGAGCTGCTTGTCGATACCCGACACGGTCAGCTTGTTAGCACCCTCCACTGCAAAGGTAATACCTTCGGGAGCGGTGATGTTGATCGGGTGGGAGTAACCCAGAGCGAACTCCAGGTCGTTGCCCTTCGGGGTCACACGGTAACCGGTACCGACGATTTCCAGCTTCTTCTCGTAGCCGGAGGTCACGCCAATAATCAGGTTCTGAATCAGGGTACGAGTCAGACCGTGCAGCGAGCGAGACAGGCGCTCATCGTTGGGACGAGACACGACGATCTCGTTGTCGTTCAGAGCGACAGTGATGGGGGAAGCAACCTTGTGGGAAAGCTCACCCTTTGCGCCCTTAACGGTGACCAGGTTGCCATCGACCTTAACCTCAACGCCGGCGGGAACCGAGATGGGGAGACGTCCAATACGTGACATTATTCTCTTCCTTTCTCTTCTAACCGACTACCAGATGTAAGCGATGACTTCGCCGCCCACACCCTTCTTCGCAGCCTGCTTGTCAGTCAGCAGACCCGAAGAGGTGGACAGGATTGCGATGCCGAGGCCACCCAGAACCTGGGGCAGGTTGGTGGACTTTGCGTAAGTACGCAGGCCCGGCTTGGAAATACGACGTACGCCAGCGATAGAACGCTCGCGGGACGGACCGTACTTGAGGACGAGGGTCAGGGTCTTGCCGACCTTTGCATCCTCAACCTTAACGTCGGCGATGTAACCCTCAGCCTTCAGAATCTCGGCGATGCGAGACTTCAGCTTGGAGTAGGGCATGGATACGGTGTCGTGGTATGCGGAGTTTGCGTTGCGCAAACGGGTCAGCATATCTGCGACCGGATCAGTCATAGTCATTGTGGGCTTGTGCCCTTCCTCGTTGTGGTTTCCCTACCCCGCGGTAACGGGGTCTGGACCTACAACGTAGTCGTTACTTGGTCTTGAACGGGAAGCCCAGTGCCTTCAGAATGGCACGGCCCTCGTCGTCGGTCTTCGCGGAGGTCACCACGGTGATGTCCATACCACGCACGCGGTCGATCGAGTCCTGATCGATTTCGTGGAACATGGACTGCTCGGTCAGACCAAAGGTGTAGTTACCGTTACCGTCAAACTGGCGGTCCGAGAGGCCGCGGAAGTCGCGGATTCGGGGCAACGCCAGGGTGACGAGGCGGTCCAGGAATTCCCACATGCGGTCGCCACGCAGGGTGACGTGTGCACCGATGGGCATACCCTCGCGCAGCTTGAACTGTGCGATGGACTTCTTAGCGCGGGTAACAATCGGCTTCTGACCGGTGATTGCGGTGAGATCGCGGATAGCACCATCCATGAGCTTTGCGTCGCGAGCTGCCTCGCCAACACCCATGTTTACGACGACCTTAACGATCTTCGGGGTCTGCATGACGTTCTCGTACTTGAACTCTTCCTGCAGAGCGGGAACGACGACCTCAGCGTACTTGGTCTTGAAGCGGGGGGTGATCTTGGTTTCGGTCATTAGATGTCCTTACCCGAACGCTTAGCAACGCGCACGCGAACGGTGCGCTCCTTGCCGTCACGCTCTACAGTCTCGAGGCGGAAACCAACACGGGTCGGCTTCTTGGTCTCGGGGTCAACAATCGCAACGTTAGAAACGTGGATCGGTGCCTCAACCTTCTGAATGCCGCCTGCTGCGCCGGTCAGGGGGTTAGCCTTGGTGTGCTTGGTGACGACCTTAACGCCCTCAACAATCACGCGGTTTTCCTTGGGGAGAACCTTCAGAACCTTGCCCTGCTTGCCCTTATCTGCACCGGAAATAACCTGAACCAGGTCGCCGGACTTGATCTTAGCCATGAATTAGAGCACCTCCGGAGCCAGCGAAACGATCTTCATGAACTTCTTGTCGCGAAGCTCACGACCCACAGGGCCGAAGATACGGGTACCACGGGGATCACCATCAGTGTTCTTCAGGATCACTGCGGAGTTCTCGTCGAACTTGATGTAGGAGCCGTCGGGACGACGGGTTTCCTTCTTGGTGCGGACGACGACTGCCTTGACAACGTCACCCTTCTTTACGGTACCGCCGGGAATTGCATCCTTGACGGTTGCGACAATGATGTCGCCAATGCCTGCGTAGCGACGCGAGGAACCACCGAGAACACGGATGGTCAGGATTTCCTTCGCACCAGTGTTATCGGCGACCTTCAGTCGCGACTCCTGCTGAATCATATTTCTCCTGTCGTCTCGCCGGTTCCGACTCGCTTTAGGCGCGAGCCAGCCTTGCGGAACATTTTTACGGGATTGGTTGACGCCCCGGGCCCCATCTCTGTGGAAGGGGTTAGCGGAAACGCCTGGGGCAAACCCATGCCAGAAGCATTTGGACCCGCGTGAAGCGGGCGTATCCACCCGTAAGTAGCGGCATTATGCACTGGCACGAGAAGCCCGTGGTTGCGCGGCTATTTGGATACAGCCGCACAGTCTTAATACTCTACAGGAACCAGCGATGCATTGCAAGGGTTTTATAAACATGAATAGCATCTCTTTTACCTCTGTCTTGCTGCACCCGACTTGCTGTGCCGTTGCGAGCAAGTCCCGTGGGAACACCAGGCCCAGAAAAGAGAATCTTATTTGACGCTTAAAGCAGGAGGCCCCTTCGTGTAGTTCCTGACGCATAAGAAACTGAAGGGGCCTCGAGAAATCTACCGCTCGATGTGTCAAACAAAGGTGGTAGATACTCATATCTTACTACGTTTTAATGCGTTCCGTGACAGGCTTGCCGAGGATACTTTAAAGACATTGGGCTTTCAGCCCATTTTCTTTGCCCCACGAGCGTGTTTCACACAGGTGCCTCCGTCTCTCCATGGATGCAAAAACGCGGGCCCTCAATCAAATTTTCTTCGGTGGGCCAGAACTTCGAGACATTCTACCTATTCCTCTGCACCACGCACACGAGCCAACCCGTCACGCATGATAGGATTCGGAGCCTCTCCAGGTCGCACTTCGTTCTTCGCCTCGTAATATCGACCACTACGAGCGTCTAGCACGTAGGGTACGGCAGCTGCCGGATAGTCTCCAGCCTTGTCAATAGCAATTACCGAGCCATCTGAGAGTAGAACCTGATGATTGATACGGGTAGGAGCCACCTGAATCGTCTCGACAACTTCGCGAGTCAGAGGAGCAACCACAGTGATGGTGCCGCCCCCAGCGATGGAAGGTTCTCCCTTACCGCCAAAATCCGCAACGTAAAGCAAGTGACGCTTCGAATTGAAGAGGATGTCGGTGGGCATGCGACCAAAGGGTATATATGCCAGCTGCTCACCTTCCAGGCTCAGAATATATAGGCCCGAATTCTTACCTCCAGCTCCCTGCGCCGAAATATAAAGCTCACCGCGAACTGGGTCGATCTCTGCACCGTGCACCATGACGACTGCTTCAGCATCCTGACCACCGTGCACAGGGAAAACGTCGATCCGTTTCCAAGTCTTTAGATCAATCACCCAGATTTCGTCCTTGATGATATTCGGGACATACAGTAGGCCCCGTTCCTCATCAGCGATGGGACCGAGCAGCATTGCGGGACCAAAATCCTGCAGAGGGCTGACGACGCGCTCTCCCCTATCATCAACAGAAATAACCTGGTAACCACCGGCGCCGGTTACGAGCACAGACCCATCGGGAGCCACATATAGCTCACGCGGGGTAAGCATCTCGATGCCTTCGGAGCGTGAATCCCACACGAGCGAGAAGTCGTCCTGCGAATACGCAGTGACTGACTGAGTTCGGGTGCCTCCGGTCCATACGAGGCCACGCGGGTTATCGAGGGCTAACCCGTAGGCGGCCTGAATTTGGTAGAGGCCTTCCTGGCCGGGGTTATGGTCCTCAATCACAGGCAGAAAGGCGGTAAGCTCGGTCTCCAAGGTACAGGCATTCAAGCGTGCAAGAGTGGCGCACAGCGTACCGTGAGTCTTTGTATGGTTGAAGCTACCGGTCACAAAGAGCGTATTCCGCTCAGGGTTATAGGCAATCTGATAATGTCCCGCTAGACCGGGACGTCGTTCCACAGTATGGCGAACGCATGAGGCGCTCTGTTGCGGCTCGTTATTTGGCTGAGACATTTCTCCTCCGGAGGTCTTGCAGGTAGGTCAGGTATCCAAAGACCCGTTGCACCGCGCCTGCATAGTGATGGGTTACGAGTCTTATACCGTTCTATATTGTTCTACATCATACGCTGGAGGGTTGGTGCCCGGGAGATATCCCCCATTATCTAGCTCGTACGTTTTAGAGACATCTGAAAGATACGACCGCGCCGAAAGCCCCGACTATGATGGCGTCGTTGTCCTCCTGCACCGCTACGACAGCAGGAGGAAGGAAGTTTTCCGATAGAGATTTCGTAATATTTCTTCAGATAACGGCTCGCAATACCCCCATTTTCTGCAAAAATCAGCCAAAAAGTTTAGAAATTTGGGGTGATTTTTTTAAAAACCAAGTTTTTTGCCAAAAATCCTCTCTGAAGATGCGAAATTCAGCGAGATGTACCATAATAGAAGAGACGCATGCGTCAAACAAGAGGTTCGGTCCTTATCGGACAGATTTCTTGGGTCCCTTTTTCCTCGCTAATCCGTTTGTCTAGGGACCGAACCTCGCTTTGACCATTAAGCCCGCACCTCGGTGCGGGTTTTCTTTTTTTACCCGGAACATGTCAATCCCTCCGGACATACGTTAGGGGCGGTTCCCTTCACGTAGAAGGGAACCGCCCCTAACGTATTTAGGGCTTACGCACACCAGCAATAGGAGCCTGCACCTCTACTCCGTAAGAAAAGCACCGAGTAGAGAATACCCCCATAGACGTTTATGCTTTGCGACGACGCGCCACCAGAACGCTGGCACCTGCAATCAGAGCCAGAATGCCCAGGCCGGATGCAATCAATACCCCGGAGGCACCGGTGTTAGCTAGCGAAGGCTTAGCAGACTTCGAAGAATCGGAACCGTTTGAAGAAGAGATGTTCTGCGACGAAGAGGTAGCAACCTTCGAGGCGCCATTGTCATTCTTCGGGGTCTCAGGCTTCAGGGAATCTGCAGGAGCCTTGGACTGGTCATTACCGTCCTGGTCTTTAGCCTGGTCCTTCGAATCTGCCGGTGCGGGGGGCTGGGGAACCGAGGGAGTCACAGGAGCGTTCTTAGCTTCTTCCTTCTTCGGCTGGTTCTCAGTCGTGAAGGTGTACTCGACTGCCACGCCGCCACGTGCGTTATCGTTCTCGGTCAGCGAGCCGGAGAGCAGATAAATAGCTACCTTATCGCCGGTCTTGAGCTCTTCCTGCAGGTTGGAGTTGGCAACAGTCGGGCGGTCAATAGTCGCAGTGAAGTTACCGTTCTCATCAGCCTTGATGTAGGCCCATACGCCCGAGCTGTTCGCTTCGGCGCCTTCCAGCTTCGGCTCTGCCTTGGCAGAGATGGTGCCCTTGTTCAGCTTAACTGCGAGTACGGAGCCCTTTGAACCGTCCTGAGTCTTGAAGCCTTCACCACGCAACTTCAGGGTTTCACCGGTGGTCCAGTCCTTCACGGCGTAGAGCTTAGCACCGTCGGCATAGGTCTTCACCAATTCTTCAGAAGAAGTCTGTGCAGCAGGCTTCGCGGTGGTTTCAACGGTGGTGTTGAGCTTTACCATGACACCGGGAGTAATCGGGCTGTCAGCGTTATCCTTGCCCTTGGGTTCGGTGCTGGAGGTTCGGTATTCGCCGGTAGCAGGGTCGATGGTGTAGTTGGTCTCGATCGGGGAGGCAGCCTCGGCGCTTCGAGCCACGGCATAAGCCGACCCATCGGGAGTAACCAACACGTCATTTGCGCCGCTGGTCGCACCGGTAGACACCTGAGAAACAACGGTGCCGGTTCGTGCATCAACAACACCGACGTTGCCGGTGCCGTAATCGGTCACGTACAGCAGGTCACGGGCTTCGTCGGAGGCAAGGGCAAGGGCCTGGCTACCAAAAGGAATGGTCTTCTTGTAGGCACCAGTTTCCAGGTCGTAGACAGTGATAGCGGAGTTAGTGCCCTTACGGTCGCCCTGGGAGCTGACGTAGATTTCCTTCAAGGACTTGTCAATAGTGACGTCCGAGGCATTCAGAGCAGCTTCAGCATTTTCCTTGTGCAGCTGAATGGTCTTCTCGACCTCGTAGCTCTTGGTGTCAATCACCTTCAGGGTGCCGGCACTCAGGGAAGGCACATAGAGTTTGCCGTCGGTGGAGTCCACGTGCATGTTCATTGCGATATCAGATTCGCCCTTGGCGTCGGTGAATTCAATCTTCTTGACCAGGGCGTGCAGGGTGGTGTCGAAGACGCTAATGCCACCGGAGCCAGATACAAAGACCTTGCCGCTGGAGGGGTCGACGCGTACCTCGCGGGGGTGGTTAACGTCACCTTCTGCGCTGCTCCAGATAATCTTATTGGTCGCGGGATCGAAGACAGATACCTTGTTGACGCGGGTCTGGGTCACCCATACGTATCCGGTTGCTTCGTCGTAGGCAATACCGTAGGGAGATTCAATCTGCTTACCGGTCGGTGCGGTAGCGCCACGTGCAATAAAGTCCGTGGTCGGAAACTGGTAGACAGTGGTGAGGGCCGGGGCGGATGCAACGTTCCAGGTGCCGACGCCACCGGTCAATACCGGCGGGCGTCCGGAGGAGAAGGAAGTGTAGAGGGAGGAGGTTGCTGCCGAGTATGCCAGCTGGTACTGGCCGGGCAGGCCCTGGTACTGGGTAGCGCTCACTGCAATGTGGCGGCATTCCTCAGTGGAGTTCTGGGAATTCCCGCCGGGAACGGATACGGAGACGTTTACCGCAAAGGTAGCGGGAACGGTAGCAAAAGAGCCTGCGATGACGGAAAGGGCGCTGGCGACAGCGAGCAGCTTGTGCGAGGGCTTAGGGGAAGAAGTCATGGTAATCCTCAATGATGTGTTGATGATACTTCTCCAAAGGTCGTGCAACCTCCGGATTAGGTGCTCTGTTATCCCTACTATATAAGCAAGGTATAACTAACCACTCATAGAGTCGATGATAAGTATCCTTGCTGAGGCTTTTCAACTTATTTTCAGTTTTATCTAAGCCATCCCTACTATCTGCTACCCACTTACAATCCGCGTTAGAAGGCTTTTCCCGTATTTGCCCAGGTCAAATCGCTATTTAACCACTACATAAACTAGGCTCTGTAAAAGTACAGTTTCTATATATGACGGCGATTCTCCAATTATGACGTCTCATAACCAGCAATGTTTCACCTTCAAAAGGCATAGCAATGGCCCCTCCCCCACAGATGTGGGAGAGGGGCCATCATTGCTCTAGCAGATAATTCTGCAGAAAGGCTTACTTAGCCTTCTCCAGAATCTCCACGATGCGCCAACGCTTGGAAGCGGACAGCGGACGGGTCTCTGCAATCAGAACGAGGTCACCGATGCCTGCAGCGTTCTGCTCATCGTGTGCCTTGATCTTGGAGCTACGGCGAACAACCTTGCCGTACAGAGCGTGCTTCACGTGGTCCTCGACCTCGACGACAACGGTCTTGTCCATCTTGTCGGAGACAACGTAGCCGCGGCGGGTCTTACGGTAGCCGCGCTCTTCGTTCTTTACTTCACTCACTTGGACTCACCTTCAGTTGCGGGACGAATACCGAGCTCGCGCTCACGCAGCACGGTGTAGATACGTGCAATGTCGCGCTTAATAGTGCGACGACGACCTGCATTAGCCTGACCGGTGACTTCCTGGAAGCGGATGTTGAAGAGTTCCTTCTTCGCTTCGCTCAGCTTTGCAACCAGATCCTCGTTAGAGAGTGCTGCGAGCTTCTCGATGCTCAGGTCCTTGGAGCCTACTGCCATCTCGCTTATTCACCACCTTCACGGCGACGCACAATACGTGCCTTCATCGGGAGCTTGTGGATTGCCAGGCGCATTGCCTCGCGAGCCACCTCTTCGGACACACCGGCGAGTTCAAACATGACTCGACCCGGCTTGACATTTGCGACCCACCACTCGGGCGAGCCCTTACCGGAACCCATACGGGTTTCAGCGGGCTTCTTGGTCAGGGGGCGGTCCGGGTAAATGTTAATCCAGACCTTACCGCCACGCTTGATGTAACGGGTCATTGCAATACGTGCAGCCTCAATCTGGCGGTTGGTCACGTATGCGGGGGTCAGGGCCTGGATGCCCCACTCACCGAAGCTAACTTCGGTGCCGCCCTTTGCGAGACCACTACGCTTGGGGTGGTGCTGCTTACGGTACTTTACTCGACGGGGAATAAGCATTTATGCCTCACCGTTCTCTGCAGTCTTGGCCTCGACCTTTGCCGAAGCGTTCTCGTTGCGGCGCTCGCGACGAGGACCACGGTTGCCCTGGCGGCGGCGGTCACCATCGCGGCGGTTGCCACGGCGGTTGTTTGCTGCCTGCTGAGCTGCCAGCTCCTTGTCGGTCAGGTCGCCCTTGTAGATCCAGACCTTCACGCCGATACGGCCGAAGGTGGTCTTGGCCTCGAAGAAGCCGTAGTCGATGTTTGCACGCAGGGTGTGCAGGGGCACACGGCCTTCGCGATAGAACTCGGAACGGGACATTTCAGCACCACCCAGACGGCCGGAGCACTGGATACGAATACCCTTTGCGCCTGCACGCTGTGCGGACTGGATTGCCTTCTTCATTGCACGGCGGAATGCAACACGCGATGCGAGCTGCTCTGCGATGCTCTGTGCAACCAGCTGAGCAGAGAGGTCGGGGTTAGCAACCTCGAGGATGTTCAGCTGAATCTGCTTGCCGGTGAGCTTCTCGAGCTCACCGCGGATGCGGTCCGCTTCTGCGCCACGACGGCCAATCACGATACCGGGACGAGCGGTGTGGATGTCCACACGTACACGGTCACGGGTACGCTCAATCTCGACCTTTGCAACGCCTGCGCGATCCAGGTTCTTTGCCAGCAGCTCGCGGATCTTCACGTCCTCACGGACGAAGTCTGCGTAACGCTCGCCAGGCTTGTTGGAATCAGCGAACCACTTGGAGACGTGGTCCGTGGTGATGCCCAGTCGGAAACCGTTCGGGTGAATTTTCTGACCCATTTAGCGGTCCTCCTCCTTCTCCGGGGTAGCAACTACCACGGTGATGTGGCTGGTGCGCTTGTTGATTCGGTATGCACGACCCTGAGCGCGGGGCTGAATGCGCTTCATGGTCGGGCCTTCGTTCACGAATGCTTCGCTAATGAACAGCTCTTCCTCGCGGAAGGGCAGACCCTGCTGGGTTGCCTTCTGACGAGCGTTAGCTACTGCCGAAGCAACGATCTTGTATACCGGTTCCGAAGCTGCCTGGGGGGCGAACTTCAGAATCGCCAGAGCCTCTTCCGCCTGCTTACCACGGATCAGGTTGACGACACGGCGGGCCTTCATAGGCGTAACGCGAACGAAACGCGCTGATGCCTTGGCTTCCATTGCCTATCTCTCTTTCGTCTATTGCCGAAAGGGAAACGTTAGCTTATCGGTGTGAACCGATTAGCGACGCTTGCCCTTACGGTCGTCCTTCACATGGCTGCGGAAAGTGCGGGTCGGAGCAAACTCGCCGAGCTTGTGACCAACCATCGACTCGGTGATGAACACCGGCACGTGCTTGCGACCGTCGTACACTGCGATGGTGTGACCGAGCATGTCGGGGATAATCATCGAGCGACGCGACCAAGTCTTAATTACGTTCTTGGTGCCCTTCTCGTTCTGAGCTGCAACCTTCAGGTAGAGGTGCTGATCAACGAAAGGGCCCTTCTTCAAACTACGAGGCATGTTTCAGGCTCCTTAGCGCTTCTTGCCAGTACGACGGCGACGAACGATGAGCTTGTCGCTTTCCTTGTTGGGACGACGGGTACGACCCTCGGGCTTACCATTGGGGTTAACCGGGTGACGACCACCGGAGGTCTTACCTTCACCACCACCGTGCGGGTGGTCAACCGGGTTCATGACCACACCACGGACGGTCGGGCGGATGCCCTTCCAGCGGTTACGGCCAGCCTTACCCCAGTTGATGTTGGACTGCTCGGCGTTGCCGACCTCGCCCACGGTTGCGCGGCAGCGAACATCCACGTTGCGGATTTCGCCGGAGGGCAGACGGAGCTGGCCGTACTTGCCTTCCTTAGCAACCAGCTGGACAGAAGCACCAGCGGAACGTGCCAGCTTTGCGCCGCCACCGGGGCGGAGCTCGACGCAGTGAATCACGGTACCAACCGGGATGTTGCGCAGGGGCAGGTTGTTGCCGGGCTTGATGTCGGCTGCGGGACCGGACTCGACGATGTCGCCCTGAGCGAGCTTGTTCGGAGCGATGATGTAACGCTTGGAACCATCGACGTAGTGCAGCAGTGCGATGCGTGCGGTACGGTTAGGATCGTACTCGATGTGTGCAACGCGTGCGTCAACGCCGTCCTTGTCGTGACGACGGAAGTCGATCAGACGGTACTGGCGCTTGTGGCCGCCACCCTTGTGACGGGTGGTGATGCGGCCAGTGTTGTTACGGCCGCCGGTCTTGTGAAGCGGACGAAGCAGGGACTTTTCCGGGGTGGAGCGGGTGATCTCTGCGAAATCAGCAACGCTCGAACCGCGGCGACCCGGGGTCGTCGGCTTGTACTTACGAATACCCATTTAGATATTTCTTCCTTCGTTAAAGTGGTCTCCGCGGGGCTTATGCCTGCGGACCGCCGAAGATGTCGATGGTGCCTTCCTTAAGGGTCACAATCGCACGCTTGGTGTTCTTGCGAGCGCCCCAACCGAAACGGGTGCGCTTGCGCTTGCCCTGACGGTTGATGGTGTTGACGGAAGCAACCTTGACGTCAAAGATCTTCTCGATGGCCTGCTTGATTTCCAGCTTGTTGGAATCGGTAGCGACCTCGAAGGTGTACTTACCTTCGTCGAGCTGACCGTAGCTCTTCTCGGAGACGACGGGAGCAATAATCACGTCGTATACAGACTTGGTGGAAACGCTCATTACTTAGCGCCCTCCTTCTTCTGAGCTGCAGCAACGAACGCGTCGAATGCTGCCTTGGTGAAGACCACGTCGTCCGAAACCAGCACATCGTAGGTGTTGAGCTGGTCAACGTACAGAACGTGGACATTCTCCAGGTTACGTGCGGACAGAGCCACAACGTCCTCTGCACGAGCAATCACAAGAAGGATGTTCTTGCGCTCGGTGATAGCTGCGAATGCAGCCTTTGCAGCCTTAGTCGAGGGGGTCTCACCGGAGATGAAGTTCTCGACAACGTGGACGCGGTCGTGACGAGCGCGGTCAGAGAGAGCACCGCGCAGTGCAGCGGCAATCATCTTCTTGGGGGTGCGCTGTGCGTAGTTACGCGGAGTCGGACCGTGAACAACGCCACCGCCGGTCATGTGCGGTGCACGGATGGAGCCCTGACGTGCGTTACCGGTACCCTTCTGCTTGAAGGGCTTACGGCCTGCACCGGAAACCTCGCCGCGGTTCTTGGCCTTGTGGGTGCCCTGACGTGCTGCTGCGAGCTGTGCAACGACAACCTGGTGCAGCAGGGGCACGGATGCCTGCGCGTCGAAAATCTCTGCGGGCAGGTCTACCTTAAGGGTCTTAACAGCCATGATGTATTAGGCTCCCTTCACAGCGGTACGAACCAGAACAACGCCGCCCTTGGGACCGGGGATTGCGCCCTTGATCAGCAGGACATTGTTCTCTGCGTCCACACCCTGGATAGTCAGGTTCAAGGTAGTGTGACGTGCTGCGCCCATACGGCCAGCCATGCGCATACCCTTGAACACGCGTGCGGGGTAGGATGCGCCACCGATGGAACCGGGCTTACGGTGGTTCTTGTGCTGACCGTGAGATGCGCCAACACCCTTGAAGCCGTGACGCTTCATAACACCTGCGAAGCCCTTACCCTTGGTCTTGCCAACGACGTCGACCTTCTGGCCTGCTTCGAAGAGCTCAACGGTCAGTTCCTGACCGAGGGAATACTCAGAAGCATCTGCGGTACGCAGTTCGACGATGTGGCGTCGGGGGGTAACACCGGCCTTCTCGAAGTGACCAGCCAGGGGCTTGGTGACCTTGCGAGAGTCGATTGCACCGAAACCAATCTGAACAGCCTCGTAGCCGTCAGTCTCCTGGTTACGGATCTGGGTAACAACGTTAGAATCAGCCTTGACGACGGTGACGGGCACAAACTTGCCGTCCTCGTCCCAGACCTGGGTCATACCGAGCTTGGTGCCCAGCAGGCCCTTCACCTGGCGCTCGAATTTGTTAGTCATTAGATGCGATCCTCTACAGCTTGATCTCGATGTTTACGTCTGCCGGCAGGTCGAGACGCATGAGGGCATCAACAGCCTTGGGGGTCGGATCAACAACGTCGATCAGACGCTTGTGCGTACGCATCTCGAAGTGCTCGCGGCTGTCCTTGTACTTGTGGGGAGAACGAATAACACAGTAGACGTTCTTCTCGGTCGGCAGCGGCACGGGGCCAACTACAGTTGCGCCTGCGCCCTTGACCGTTTCGACGATTTTCCGTGCCGAAGAATCGATGACCTCGTGGTCATAGGACTTCAGACGGATGCGGATTTTCTGTCCCGCCATCTGTCGGACTCTCTTTCTTGATGTATTCCCTGTATCGGAGCTTTTGCTCCTTTGTTATAGCGCTTAAGGAACGCGATATATTCATCACGTGCGCCACTCAGAACGGACTGAATCCGGCTTTGCCGGGTTCCTCACCCCGCCCGAGTACCGACCCCCGAACTCGGGCGTGTCGTCTATATTCTAGACAAACTCGTCCCGTCATCCTTCGGACCGGGTCATACGTGGGCCTATCTGATACAGATAGACACTTTGACAACGTCGTCAATTCTCTCAAATATTCAGGGGTTCTCGCAATACCAGCAATCATTAAGTGGTTAAGAACACTTAAAAGATCTGATGGTCCCTACCGGCCATCAGCCCCCATCGTTCATCTATCCTTCACAGGGACCTCTAAACCTATTTTCAGTATTTTCCATGCAGTTTATACCTCGAAATATAACTTTCAGACCCAGTAGTACTCGTATGGTAGAAATACCACTTAGCCTAAGGAGAAATCATGTCTCAGCCGACACAACCTCACCGGGCACCCACTCACACGCACTCCCCCATCGACCAACCCTATAACGGGCAGGCACCATTTCCTCCCTCCCCTGCATCGTTGCAGGTCGCCCGAGGAGAAATATACTCTCAGCAGACATCGCGTCCTCAGCGGATGAGCGAGGATCTCTTCCTCAATATTGTTCTGTATATCGGTTCGCTTCTGCTCATTGGAGCAGCAGCTCTTTTCATCACCTCGGTTACTTCCTCAACCGACGAGACGGCGCTAATTCGCGTCCTCGCATTGGCCTTGGGGGCCGTTGTCTTTTACAGCGCGGGCCTGCTGACCTACCGCTTCGTGAAGCGTCTGCGCATCGCTTCCTATTCCTTTACCGCGACTGGCTTGGCTTTCATCCCCCTCACGGGTATTGCCACATATATCCTCGGTATCTGGGATCAGGGCCGTTTTATCTGGCTTACCACTTCTCTGGTTGGTACCGCCGCAATTATTGGAGCATGTACCCTGATGCGTAACCGCGTCATGGGCTATCTCCTAATTTCTTTCTTTATTTCAGATTCGTTAGCCGCCACGAGGGTGGCTGAGCTCCCCTTCGTCTGGTACTTCGTTGTCCTCACGGTCGTAGCGGCTGTCTTGGGACTTGTGCTTCACTTCGTTCCCGAAGCCGTTCCGCGGGGTATCCGCGAAGGTCTCGTTGATTCATCACGAATTTTTGTTCCGGTCACCGCGGCGTCCATTTTCTTCTTTACCTATGAGATGTCCTCTCTGGACATGGGTATCGCCTTCACGGTGATGTCTGTCCACGCTATCCTCTTCCTGTGCATGGAGGGGAAGATTGACTACTTTGTTCAGGCACGAATCTACCCGCTTATTGCTGTCCTGGCATTTGCTGATGAGCTGAACCAAATCGTCTGGACTCCCTCAATCTTTGCAATTACCGTACTCGTCATCAGCCTTATTTCTGTGTACGTCTTTGTCCCCCGCGTGCGTACTATGGCTAATGCACAACGCATCATCCAGCCTCAGGAGACTATGGTATCCAGAATTCCCTGGAGCTCTTCTGCCGATCAGCTACCCCGCGAGAAGTTCGGGTGGCTTCCCACCTACGATGCAGGCTTCAGCCTCTTCTTCCTTTTCTGTGCATTCGTAGCCGCCCTCGCCACAGCTTCCCCCTATGTTGAAAGCGGCTGGGCCGAGCTTCTACCGTACGTTCAGACCCGTCACACGATCTTCCCCGCCTCCTGGGTTATCGGTATCCTCTATCTGATTAGCTGCCTCACCTACCGTAAGGCTCTGCAACCGATGGCACTGCTAATCCTCTCAGCTCTTCTCCCCTGCATCGCCCTCTTGGTTAATATCGCGGACGGGAACACTCAGGGCGATTTCTACCTCTTCTTTGGTGCATCTACCATCATCTATATTTTGAGCCGCGGCGACGTCAAGCTACGCTTCGCGGGATCCATGATGAGTACCCTAGGATATGCGCTAGGTTTCTTCCTGCTTGCGACGACTCTCTTCCCGGACATGCAGCCCATTGAGATGCGTCTGGTCTTCGCACTTGTATTTGCGCTTGCGGGTCTACTCATCTTCGCTCTTCCCTCCGCCGAGAGTCGGGGAGTCCCGAGTCTACGGAGGACCCCTGAGGGACTGGCTTACCTGTTCCTGGGTTCTCTATCGTTGCTTGCCTCGATGTTCGTAGATATTACCGTCAAGATGATTGCCCAGCACTTCTGGGCCTACTTCGGTATGTTCTCCGTAGCGATTCTTCTGCTCAGCCTTTTGGCTATTCTGCTCTTGGGACGTATCTTCGGCATTTCGGACCGAACCGATATGCGCTACACCCTGTTGGTTCTGACTCGTATTGGCCTCTACGGGCTTCTTTTGATTGGCTTGGCTGGGACCCTGTACTACCGCGGTGCCCTTGCCACTGTCATAACGGGTGCCTTGGATATTGCCGGGTATATGCTGTGGGTCGCTGTTCTCCCGACCTTGGTTACGGTGCTATACGCGGTGCTCGGTCTTACGGTGCTTCCTCATTCGGCAATCCGCACCGAAATCCTGACTATTTCCCGTCTGCCTATCTGCTGGTCGCTACTGCTTCTGTCCATGAACAACGATGTGAAGACGACAGTTGTCCATTTCTTCTTTGTTGCTCTAATGGCTGCGCAAACCCTCTACAGCATTCTCCTTTATGCCCGCTCTCACCGTATTGCCGAACTATACATCGCAACTGGAGTCTTTACGGTGGCAGCCGGCTACAGCGCTTTCATCGGCGGTCTGCTGTATCTTGAGGATCCTCTTCTCTCTGTCGGTGCTCCGGCTCTGCTAATTGCTGTTTGGGGTGTTGGCGTTACCTTGAAGGTTCCGTACCTGCAACTTGGTACTTCTCTGAACGTATGCACATTCTGTATTACTGCTCTCTGGAATGTCTCCGGGGTCCCGGCGCCCTCGGACCGCGCTGTGTTCTTCGGCTACTCCGCACTTCTGGCTGTCGTTATTCTGTGGATGTTGAAGATTCTCCTCCCCCGAGAGATTTTCGCCCTACACTCTAACGTACGTCCTTCCATAGTTGTCCAGGTGGGCTCTAGGAACGTTGTTCTTCCGATGCACGGGCCCCTGCCTTCACCCTCCCCGCAGTTTGCACCTCGGCTCCCCCTGGCTCAGGGTATTTTTGGTCCGAGCAACTATCTGCTGATGGTTCCCGCACTGGTCGTACTCTACTTTGCCACGCTAATGGGTCTGCTGAGCCCGACTCATCCGGAACTCAACGCCCTCCTATGGGGCCTAAGCACGCTGGGCCTGATTTCCGTATGCCGAGTACAGCAGGTACCCACTATCGCAACGACGGCCTTCTGCCTCTCCATCTCCCGTCTGATGCTGCATTATTCTGATGCACCTCGCGTCGTCCTAGTGCTGGAGATTGCCCTCCTGATTGTTCTCGCTATCGCTGCGGTGGGCGTTTTCAAGAACCTGGCGGCGCGTCGTCCCGCCAATGAACAGGTATCGTCTACGCTCCTGTACTGTGCTCTGGGTCTTCAGGCACTCCTGACACTGGTGCTTTGGAGAATTCCAACTGGGGGCCCCGACGTTATCCTCCTCGTACTGGGTATCGGGCTGACTCTCCTAGCCGGTCTTGTACTCCCCAAGGCGTGGGCATATGTATCGGCAGTACTGGTGACGGTGGATCTTGCCATTTCGCTCAACGGCCTCAACCCGCTCTTCCTGCTCATCATCTCGGTGATTCTTATCGCCGGTGTCATTTGGAGGCTCCTGGCCCGTCAAGGTGGCCGTGAGGATGACAGCGGCATCCCGCCGGCTCCAGTGCAACAGGCTCCGGTTTCTCAGGCTACTGCTTTTCCCCTGACTGAGGGACATGTTGGGCAGTCTCCCAGTGGACAGGTACCGCGATTGGTGAATAACCAGTCCATGCCATCGGCGCAGACCCCACCTCCCGGTGGCGGTTACTCCGCTCCTGAAGGGAACGGGCGCTCGGCGTAGAGACGTCGCCTGACTAACACCCTGAGAAGTACACGGTAAGCCGTGCTCTCCGGGGCGGCCTGGCCTTCCAGCGGTCCTCAGCTTCATACGGCTGAGGACCGCTTTTTTCGCCCCCCTCTTCCAATGCTTCTCGTTCTTGAAGAGACTAAACCGGTAGGGTCTGCAGTCCCAGCGTAGATTCGCCTCCTAAGCCCGCATATATCCGTGATTTGCCCCAGCCTGGTTATGCACCTTCTAGCTTTTCCTCCCCCGGTATTTTTCTGCGCGATTTCTCTAAGTGCTCAGGCCGCATCGAGGGACTGCTAGTCCCAATCGTGCTTCTTGACCGACTGCAATTTCATCTAATGCTACGACAGAGCTACTACGAAGCTGGTTTTGGGCATAACGAAAGGACCCCCGCAAAACTGCGGAGGTCCTTAAGTATCGCTACCTGGTGGAGGAGAAAACCCTCCGACAGGTCATCAGCGAATTGTCGTAAAACTTACGGCAATTACTTGATGATCTTGGTAACTCGACCCGAACCAACGGTACGGCCACCCTCACGGATAGCGAAGCCGAGGCCCTCTTCCATTGCGATGGGCTGAATCAGGTCAACGGTCATCTCGGTGTTGTCACCGGGCATAACCATCTCGGTACCCTCGGGGAGGGTGATAACGCCGGTCACGTCAGTGGTACGGAAGTAGAACTGAGGACGGTAGTTGGAGTAGAAGGGGTTGTGACGGCCACCCTCATCCTTGGAGAGGATGTAGACGTTTGCCTCGAACTCGGTGTGGGGGGTGATGGAGCCCGGCTCCACGACAACCTGGCCACGCTCAACGTCGTCACGCTTCAGACCACGCAGCAGCAGACCACAGTTCTCGCCTGCCCATGCCTCGTCGAGCTGCTTGTGGAACATTTCGATACCGGTAACGGTGGTCTTCTGAATCGGGCGGATACCGACAATCTCGACCTCGGAGTTCACCTTCAGGGTACCGCGCTCTGCACGGCCGGTCACCACAGTACCACGACCGGTGATGGTGAAGACGTCCTCGATGGGCATGAGGAAGGGCTTGTCCTTCTCACGCACGGGGTCCGGAATGTAGGTGTCGACTGCGTCCATGAGCTCCTCGATCTTAGCAACCCACTCGGGATCGCCTTCGAGAGCCTTCAGAGCGGAAACACGGATAACGGGAGCGTTGTCGCCGTCGAACTCCTGCGAGGAGAGGAGGTCACGGACCTCCATCTCGACGAGGTCGAGGAGCTCTTCGTCGTCAACCATGTCTGCCTTGTTCAGTGCAACCAGCAGGGTGGGGACGCCAACCTGGCGAGCGAGCAGAACGTGCTCGCGGGTCTGTGCCATGGGGCCGTCGGTAGCAGCAACCACGAGGATTGCGCCGTCCATCTGAGCCGCACCGGTAATCATGTTCTTGACGTAGTCAGCGTGGCCGGGAGCGTCAACGTGTGCGTAGTGGCGCTTCTCGGTCTGGTACTCGATGTGAGCAATGTTAATGGTAATACCGCGCTGGCGCTCCTCGGGAGCGGAGTCGATCATACCGAAGTCGCGCTTCTCGTTCAGGTCCGGGTACTTGTCAGCCAGAACCTTGGAGATTGCTGCGGTCAGGGTGGTCTTACCGTGGTCAACGTGACCAATGGTACCGACGTTAACGTGAGGCTTGGAGCGCTCGAACTTAGCCTTAGCCAAGAGTGTTCCTCCTAGAACGATTGAAAACATGCACGCGGATCTTCGCTCCGGCGCATCCCGTTATAAAACGGTCTAGCGTCTACAATAGCGGATTACACCGCAGAGATGAAACTGTCCATGCTCTCAATGATGGATTTAATGGAAAAATTTTGGTGTGGGCCACGGGTTTTTACCCCGTGGCCCACGGGTGAGTTGCGAAAATTACTCGCCGCGGCTCTTCTGAATGATCTCGTCAGCGACGTTCTTGGGAACCTCGCCGTAGCTGTCGAATGCCATCGAGAACACTGCACGACCCTGGGTCTTACCACGCAGGTCGCCAATGTAACCGAACATCTCGGTCAGCGGTACGAGAGCCTTAATGATCTTCACGCCGGAAGCGTCCTCCATGGAACGAACCTGGCCACGGCGGGAGTTCAGGTCACCGATCACGTCGCCCATGTACTCCTCGGGGGTACGAACCTCAACGTCCATCAGCGGCTCGAGCAGGACCGGGTTAGCGCGCTTAGCGCCTTCCTTGAAGACCATCGAACCGGCAATCTTGAACGCCATTTCGGAGGAGTCGACGTCGTGGTAAGCACCGTCGAGCAGGGTTGCCTTCACGCCCACCATCGGGTAGCCAGCGAGGACACCGAACTTCATGGCGTCCTGGATACCAGCATCCACCGAGGGGATGTACTCGCGAGGCACACGGCCACCGGTGACCTTGTCCTCGAACTCGTACAGAACCTCGCCGTCCAGGGGCAGAGGCTCGAAGGAAACCTGCACCTTTGCGAACTGACCGGAACCACCAGTCTGCTTCTTGTGGGTGTAGTCGACCTTCTCGACTGCCTTCTTGATGGTCTCACGGTATGCAACCTGAGGCTTACCAACGTTAGCCTCAACCTTGAACTCACGCTTCATACGGTCAACGATAATGTCCAGGTGCAACTCACCCATACCACCGATTTCGGTCTGACCGGTTTCTTCGTTCAGCGAAACGGTGAAGGTGGGGTCCTCAGCGGAGAGCTTCTGGATAGCGGTGGACATCTTCTCCTGGTCACCCTTGGTCTTGGGCTCAATAGCCACGAAGATCACGGGGTCGGGGAAGGTCATCGACTCGAGAACAATCGGGTGTGCAGGGTCGCACAGAGTGTCACCGGTGGTGGTGTCCTTCAGACCGATTGCTGCGTAAATGTGACCTGCGGTAATCTCCTCAACAGGGTTCTCCTTGTTGGAGTGCATCTGGAAGAGCTTACCGATACGCTCCTTCTTACCCTTGGTGGAGTTCAGAACCTGCTGGCCCTGAGCTGCAACACCGGAGTACACGCGGGTGTAGGTCAGCTGACCGTAGAACGGGTGAGCCGCAACCTTGAAGGCCAATGCTGCGAAAGGCTCGTCAGCGGATGCCTTACGGGTCAGCTTCTCTTCCTCGTTGGAGGGGTTGGAGCCAACGACGTCCGGAACGTCCAGCGGGGAGGGCAGGTACTCAATCACAGCGTCCAGCATGGGCTGAACACCGCGGTTCTTGAATGCAGAACCACAGAGAACGGGGAATGCCTCGCCTGCGATCACGAGCTGGCGAATACCAGCCTTAATCTCGGAGATGGTCAGCTCGCCCTCTTCAAGGTACTTCTCCATGAGCTCTTCGCTCGACTCGGCAACAGCCTCAACCAGCTCAGCACGGTACTGCTCAGCCTTCTCGACCAGGTCAGCAGGAATCTCCTGAACCTCGTAAGAAGCACCCATGCTCACGTCACCCTTGGCGTCGCCAGGCCAGACGTATGCCTTCATCTCGAGCAGGTCCACAACGCCGAGGAAGTCGCTCTCAGCACCAATGGGAAGCTGGACAACCAGCGGGCGAGCACCCAGGCGGTCGATGATGGTCTGAACGGTGAAGTAGAAGTCCGCACCCATCTTGTCCATCTTGTTGACGAAGCAGATACGGGGGACGTCGTACTTGTCAGCCTGACGCCACACGGTCTCAGACTGAGGCTCAACACCTTCCTTGCCGTCGAACACAGCAACTGCGCCGTCAAGGACGCGCAGGGAGCGCTCAACCTCAACGGTGAAGTCGACGTGACCGGGGGTGTCGATAATGTTGATCTGGTTACCCTTCCAGAAGCAGGTGGTTGCTGCGGAGGTAATAGTAATACCTCGCTCCTGCTCCTGAGCCATCCAGTCCATGGTCGATGCGCCATCGTGGGTCTCACCGATCTTGTGGTTAATACCGGTGTAGAACAGGATGCGTTCGGTAGTGGTGGTCTTACCGGCGTCAATATGCGCCATAATACCGATGTTGCGGACCTTGTTAAGGTCGGTGAACACGTCAAGTGCCACGTTATTCTCCCTAAATGAGATACTCCGAAAGCCTGCCGACTCGATTCGACTCGGCAGGCTCTAAACGGAGAATTACCAGCGGTAGTGTGCGAAGGCCTTGTTGGACTCGGCCATCTTGTGGGTGTCTTCGCGACGCTTCACAGCGGCACCGAGACCGTTAGATGCATCCAGGATCTCGTTCATCAGACGCTCAGTCATGGTCTTCTCGCGGCGCTGCTTGGAGAAGCCAACGAGCCAGCGGAGAGCCAGAGCGGTGGAACGGCCGGGGCGAACCTCAACCGGAACCTGGTAGGTTGCACCGCCAACGCGGCGGGAACGGACCTCGAGCGAAGGCTTGATGTTGTCCATAGCCTTCTTCAGAGTTGCAACCGGATCGGAACCGGTCTTCTTCTCGACACCCTCGAGGGCACCGTAGACAATGCGCTCTGCAACGGACTTCTTACCGTCCAGCAGAACCTTGTTGATCAGCTGAGTGACCAGAGCAGAACCGTAAACAGGATCGTTTACGAGGGGACGCTTGGGAGCGGGACCCTTACGAGGCATTACTTCTTCTCCTTCTTAGCGCCGTAGCGGGAGCGAGCCTGGCCGCGACCCTTAACACCCTGGGTATCCAGAGCGCCACGAACGATCTTGTAACGAACACCGGGGAGGTCCTTCACACGACCACCGCGAACGAGCACAATCGAGTGCTCCTGCAGGTTGTGACCCTCACCGGGAATGTATGCGGTAACCTCGACGCCGCCGTTGAGCTTGACACGAGCGACCTTACGCAGTGCCGAGTTCGGCTTCTTCGGGGTGGTGGTGTACACACGGGTGCACACGCCACGCTTCATGGGGTTGCCCTTCAGTGCGGGCGCCTTGGTCTTAACGACCTTGGGAGTCCGGCCCTTACGGACCAGCTGCTGAATAGTAGGCACGTTTTCTCCGTTGCTTGATCAGGTTTCTCGTTAGAGAAACCCGTATAAACTTACTGGCCCCCATCACGATGGATGGGTGCTCTCGGTTATCAGAAACGCTCGGGTGCGCTAGGCACTCCGGTTGGTTTCTATAGGTTCCTCAACTCTCGGCGAGTTCTGTCTCCTTTTCATCCGAAGACGAAAAAGTTTTTGGGCACACGTAAAAATGGCATTTAGGCGTCAGCAAAAAAGCAACGCCAAAGGACGGTATCCATACTGCCATTGATTCGTTTGCCCGCATCCTCGGAAAGTCCCGAGGGAACCCACCGAGGGTGGATCCAGTACACCGAGCTCAAGTACTTCGCATAAGACTATACAGGTTAAACCCAGCTTAATCTAGCGAGACTACGCAGATTTTCCGCTTTTAAGCCGATATTGAAGGCAGCTCCTATTGATTTACACCACTTAAATTACATGCTTGCAATTCTTACACATATACCAGCTCCCCCAGCTAGCCCGGCATGCAAGAAGTCGCCAAGAACCATAAATCAGATTCTTAGCGACTTCTTACATACAGCACAAGGTGTAAATACTACCCAATCCCAAAGCAGTCAGTGCTTAGACAACCTGGAACTGGCGAGTCTGGCCTTCAAAGTTAGACTTCACACCCGAAATCTTCTTCGCAGTACCGAAATAACGGATACGGTACTGACCCTTTGGGGTATTCGCAGGTACCTTCCAGCGAACCGTTACCTGAGAAGCAGAAATACCCATACGCTTCCACTCAAAGAAAGTATCGGGGTTGTTATCGCCCGTGTAGTACTTCCACGTGTTACCCACGCGACGCTCAATCACGAAGTAGCTACCATCGTGATGGATATTGTTATTCGGGTGAGCACCCACAAAACGAGCCGAAACCTCCTCGCGGCCAGCTATAGCATCCTGAGGTTGCTGGGTCACCTGGCCATAACGCGTACCAAACATGGGGGAATCGTAGACGACCTTGCCCTGCAGACTAGAGACCGGACGGCGATCATTCGGACGATCACCAATCCCCAGAGAAGAACCATTCTTCAGCGAAGTTCCAACTACATTAATCGTCTGGCGGAACGCGCTGGAGGTATAGCGACCAAAAAGGGTAGCACCACCCTCATACTGCTGCGAGTCATATTCCTCAGGGGTCGTTACATAGTGGTCATAAGCATTGGTGTAGCCCTGCAAGATAATATGCGACTCAGGCACACCAAAGAGCTTTGCAGCATCCTGACGATACTGCACACCCACCGCACCGGTAAACTCACCCGGTATGCCCAGTAGGTAGTAGTCACCGAAGCGCATAATCTGAACGGGGAACTTCTCCTGAATAATCGTTCCATTCTTAGCAGCGAAGAGAATACCCTTCGGCTGCTGGCATCGCGCCTGCGCAACGCTCGGAGTGAAAACCAGAGTGCCCAAGATGGAAGGACGGCTCGAGCCTTCCTTATATACATCCCAGCCACCACCGCCATCCTCGGTAGATCCTGCACCAAACGGAGTACCCAGGAAGCCCTGGCAGGTACGCTCAGCCCGGCCGGTTCCAGTGTACTTAGCATCAACATTCATGCCGGAGAAATTGAAGTAGGAGATACGCGAATCCAAACCGGTACCCACCGAGTTACCTGCGTTCTTGAGCTGGGTACGGACGGCATCCGCCTGCTTCTGCCCTTGAATCTTCAGGTTCTGGTGGTCATCCTTGGTAGGTCCCTGACCTGGCTTAAGCCAAGTATTCGGGGTAACATCACCGGCGTTGGCGTTTGCAAAAGCAGCAATGAAACCGTCACCGCTACCGGGAACGTTACGGTCGACACCGTGATCCTGATTCTCCAACAGGTACTCGGCATACCCCTTATTATCGCTAGAAATCAGAGTATTCTTCGACGTCAACGAGGTCGAATGCAAAGCGTACCAGTTCAGCACCGCGCGGGTCTTACCATTACGCTCCAGACGCAAGGTCATATTGGTCGGATCGGTACCGTTCGGAAGCTTAGACCGCAACTCCTGCGAATCGCGGTTAAAGGCCTCGCGAGAACGGTTAACGCCCACACCCGTGAGCTTCGAAGTAGAGACCGTCAAGTTACCGGGGGCCAGGTCCTTCGTTGCCTGGCGCACAGCCTTCAGAGTGCCCTCCACCTGGGCGTTAAAGGTGTCCTGATGGAATCCCAGGGTCGTGATGTTGTACAGGCTCTGATGGGTGATACCACCCGGGGTGGCATGGGTGTGAGTCGCAGTAATCATAATGTTCGACTCCGAGTACTGGGATCCGAACTCGGCACGAATACGCTTAACCAACTCATCACGCAGAGACTGCCAACTCGTCAAAGTGTCCAGAACGACAATGAGGTTACGCTTGCCGGAGGCCCGATCCACAGCAATAAAAGCACGAGCATACTGACGAGTATGCACGCCGCTCCCCTTCTGCGAAGAGTCACCGTAACCCATGAAACCTACCTCACCAGGCTCACCGGTGATATCAGCTGCACCGGCACCCACCAGGTAGGGCGTGGATTGAGATGCCTGGGCCGCAGGTGCGGCCATGGCCATCTGCCCCGAGGGCAAGATTGTGGAGGCAGCAATGAGGCAGGCGGCACCAACACGTGCCAGTGACCGTTTAGGCGTTACAAGTCGTGAAATTATAGAGTTCTTGGTCTTTGGCGCCGGATTGAATCCGAACACCTGTTGAAATGAGGGACATGGAGCAATGCCGGAAGTATGCAGGGTGAAGCTGTTTCTCCCCGATCCGGAAGTGACTGGAGTGATTTGCATGCCTTCAAGAGTAAATCCAAGTCAGAGCGTTTTCCAATTGCCCAAACACTCAAATTTTAAAGAATATTTATTCTTTTAAGACAATCAACAAAAACGAATAGGCTGTCTATATATAGACGCTTACTCCAGTAAACTCAGCAAACCAAGCCTCCTACCATATCCCTCAAAACTTACAACCAAAAGAATTTTTCTCTCCGGGCAGATTCTTTTTCAACAGAATTCCCAAAATATTTTGAATAAAAAGGTCTCAAGACACACTCATAACAAATCTAAATACAAGATTCATAAAGATTTTCACCGTTACCACAACCATAACCATTCCATCGTGAATCAAGAAAATGAATTACCTCCCTCTCCCCAACCATCTACACGTGGGGTATACAAAAGCGCGGATACCCGAGAGAAATCTCGAGTATCCGCGCTTTTACGGATGCTTAGGCTTCAGACCTAGCAAGCAGCAGGAAGCTTAGAGCTCCAAGCCACGACCGTACTCATCCAGCGAAACAGCGCGGAAACCACCGTTATTGCCGTAGGAGTACACCTCGCTATCAATCTGGAAAGCACTCGGGTAACCGCCGCCGAAGGTGTCCAGAGACTGCAAACGCTCAGCGGTAGCCTGAGCGCTCGGCTCAACCTCAATATCGTTGTAACGCGCCAAACCGGTACCGGCAGGAACCAGCTTACCGATAATCACGTTCTCCTTCAGGCCCAGCAGCGGGTCGGTCTTCGCCTCCATAGCTGCCTGAGTCAGGACGCGGGTGGTCTCCTGGAAGGAGGCCGCCGACAGCCAGGACTCGGTAGCCAGCGAAGCCTTGGTAATACCCATCATCTCGGGACGACCAGCAGCAGGCTTCTTGCCCTCGAGCAGAGCCTTACGGTTTGCGGTCTGGAAGACGATGTTATCAACCAGCTCACCCGGCAGAAGGTCGGTGTCACCGGACTCAATCACGGTCACGCGACGCAGCATCTGGCGGACGATTACCTCGACGTGCTTGTCGTGGATTTCCACACCCTGTGACTTGTACACGCCCTGGACCTCGCTCACCAGATGCTTCTGAGCCTCACGAGGACCGCGGATTCGCAGGACCTCCTTCGGGTCAACAGAACCGGTAGCCAGCTGATCGCCAACGTGGACGTAATCGCCATTCTGCAACTTGGAAGCTGCACGGCGCAGAACGGTGTAGGACTGGGGCTCAGAACCGTCGTCCGGGGTCACCACAATCTTGTAGGACTTCTCGGTATCCTCAATGGTCACGCGACCGGACACCTCAGAAATCGGAGCGACGCCCTTGGGGGTACGAGCCTCGAACAACTCCTGAATACGGGGCAGACCCTGAGTAATATCGTCTGCCGACGCCACACCACCGGTGTGGAAGGTACGCATGGTCAGCTGGGTACCGGGCTCACCAATCGATTGAGCCGCAATGATACCAACAGCCTCACCGATATCAACCAGAACGTTCGAAGCCATCGAACGGCCGTAGCACAGAGCACACACACCGATAGCAGACTCACAGGTCAGAACCGAGCGAACGCGTACTTCCTTCACACCAGCCTTGAACAGCTTCTCGATGAGCTCATCGGAAACATCAGCACCGGCTTCAGCCAGAACGTTACCGGCCTCGTCCTTCACGTCCACCGCGAGGGTACGACCGTGAATCGAAGTCTCAACGTCCGGGTGCAGGTTACCGTCGGCGTCAACCAACGGGAGCATCAGGCCGCGGCGAGTGCCACAGTCGTGCTCGCGAACGATAACGTCCTGCGACACGTCCACCAGACGACGGGTCAGATAACCCGAGTTAGCGGTACGCAGTGCGGTATCAGCCAGGCCCTTACGTGCACCGTGGGTTGCGATGAAGTACTCCAGAACCGACAGGCCCTCACGGTAGGAAGACTTAATCGGGCGGGGCATAATCTCGCCCTTCGGGTTCGACACCAGACCACGGATACCCGCAATCTGACGGACCTGCATCCAGTTACCACGTGCACCAGAGGTCACCATACGGTAAATAGTGTTCAGACCACCGTGAGAGCTCAGGTTCTCACGCATAGCCTCTGCCACCACGTCGGTAGCTTCGGTCCAAACCTTAATCAGCTCCTGACGACGCTCTTCATCGTCAATAGTACCGATCTCGAAGTCATCCTGAATTGCGGCAGCCTGCTTCTCATAGCGCTCCATAATCGCCGGCTTCTCAGAGGGAGTAGCAATATCGGAGACAGCCACCGTCACACCCGAACGGGATGCCCAGTAGAAACCTGCGTTCTTCAGGTTATCCAGAGCACGCGCCACAACGTCCATCGGGTAACGCTCAGCCAGGTCGTTAATCAGGCTACCCAGGCCCTTCTTATCTGCCACACCGGTGAACCAGGGGTAGTCCTTCGGCAGAGCCTGGTTGAACAGAATCTGGCCAACGGTGCAGTCCAGCAGTACGGGGTCGCCGGGCTTGTAACCCTCAGGAGCTTCCCAACCCTCAGGAGCAACAAACTGATCGCCATCCATCAGAATCTTCACCTTGGTGTACAGCTCAATCTCGTGGCGATCCATCGCCATCAGGGCCTCAGAAACCGAGGAGAAAGCGTGACCCTCGTTCTTCTGGCCATCGCGAGGAGTAGTCAGGTGGTACAGACCGATAATCATATCCTGCGAAGGAACGGCCACGGGACGGCCATCCGACGGCTTCAGGATGTTGTTCGAGGACAGCATGAGGATGCGAGCCTCAGCCTGAGCCTCGGGAGACAGCGGCAGGTGAACTGCCATCTGGTCACCATCGAAGTCAGCGTTGAACGCAGAACAGACCAGCGGGTGTAGCTGAATAGCCTTACCCTCAACCAGCTTCGGCTCAAACGCCTGAATACCGAGACGGTGCAGGGTAGGTGCACGGTTCAGCAGCACGGGGTGCTCGGCGATAACCTCTTCCAGAACATCCCAAACCTGCGGACGGAAACGCTCGACCATACGCTTAGCGCTCTTAATGTTCTGAGCGTGGCTCAGTTCCACCAGACGCTTCATGACGAAAGGCTTGAAGAGCTCCAGCGCCATCTGCTTAGGCAGACCACACTGGTGCATCTGCAGTTGCGGACCAACCACAATCACGGAACGACCGGAGTAGTCCACACGCTTACCCAGCAGGTTCTGACGGAAACGACCCTGCTTACCCTTGAGCATATCCGACAGGGACTTCAGGGGACGGTTACCGGGACCGGTCACCGGACGGCCACGACGGCCGTTATCGAAGAGCGAGTCCACAGCTTCCTGTAGCATACGCTTCTCGTTGTTCACGATGATCTCGGGAGCACCCAGCTCCAGCAGACGCTTCAGACGGTTGTTACGGTTAATCACGCGACGGTACAGGTCGTTCAGGTCGGAGGTCGCAAAGCGGCCACCATCCAGCTGAACCATCGGGCGCAGCTCCGGCGGGATGACCGGAACAACGTCCAGAACCATACCCAGCGGGGAGTTGTTGGTGGTCAGGAAGGCGTTAACAACCTTCAGACGCTTCAAAGCACGGGTCTTCTTCTGACCCTTACCGGTCTGAATAATCTCCTTAAGAGCCTCAGCCTCAGCTTCCAGGTCGAAAGACTCCAGACGCTTCTTGATAGCCTCGGCACCCATGGCGCCCTCAAAGTACATGCCGTACTTATCCACCATGGAACGGTACAGAGCCTCATTACCCTCGAGGTCAGCAACCTTCAAGGACTTGAAACGCTCCCACACGCTCTCCAGGTGAGCCGCCTCGCGCTCGTAGCGCTTACGGACAGAAGCAAGCTGACGCTCAGCGTTATCGCGCAGCTTGCGCTTCTCAGGGTTCCTACCACCCTCTGCCTCAATACGAGCCAGCTCAGCCTCAACCTCGCGGCTAATAGCGTTCACATCAGCGTTCAGAGCGGCCTCAAGCTCCTGCTTCTCACGGTCGTGAGCTGCCTGCAGCATGGGCAGGTCCTCGTGACGAGCCTCCTCGTCAACGCTGGTAATCATGTACGCAGCGAAGTAGATGACCTTCTCCAGGTCCTTCGGAGCCAAATCCAGCAGGTAGCCCAGACGGGAGGGAACACCCTTGAAGTACCAAATGTGGGTCACAGGAGCGGCCAGCTCAATGTGGCCCATGCGCTCGCGACGAACCTTGGAACGGGTCACCTCAACGCCACAGCGCTCACACACAATACCCTTGAAGCGCACGCGCTTGTACTTACCGCAGTAGCACTCCCAGTCCTTAGTGGGGCCGAAGATACGCTCGTCGAAGAGACCGTCCTTCTCGGGCTTCAGGGTACGGTAGTTGATGGTCTCGGGCTTCTTAACCTCACCGAAGGACCAACGACGGATGTCGTCGGCGGTGGCAAGGCCAATTCGCATCAAACCAAGCGAAGATTCGTTGGACATATCGGTCCTAATCTCTTTCTGTAAGTTTCTGAAGACTTGGGTTAGCGGGCGGGAACCTCACAACGCACGCGAGCACATGCGAGGTTCCCCACCCTAGAAGGAGGCGGTGCTTATGCCTCGTCGACCGAGCTGGGCTCGTCGTGGGTCAGGCTCACGCCCATATCTTCTGCTGCCCGGAAGCCTTCTTCCTCCGAGTCGCTCATCTCAATAATCTTGCCGTCGGTGGAGAGCACCTCAACGTTCAGGCACAGGGACTGCATTTCCTTGATAAGAACCTTGAAGGATTCGGGGATACCCGGCTCAGGGATGTTCTCGCCCTTCACGATAGCCTCGTAAACCTTCACACGGCCCGCCACGTCATCGGACTTGACGGTCAGGATTTCCTGCAGGGTGTATGCGGCGCCGTATGCTTCCAGCGCCCACACTTCCATCTCCCCGAAGCGCTGACCACCAAACTGAGCCTTACCACCCAGGGGCTGCTGGGTAATCATCGAGTAAGGACCGGTAGAACGAGCGTGAATCTTATCGTCCACCAGGTGGTGCAGCTTCAGGATGTACTGGTAACCCACCGAAATCGGATCCGGGAACGGCTCACCGGAACGGCCGTCAATCAGACGTGCCTTACCGGAGCGGTTAATCAGACGATCGCCGTCGCGGTTCGGGTTCGAGTGGTCCATGAGGTCGAACAGTTCGTCCTCGTGGGCGCCGTCGAACACCGGGGTTGCCAGGCGAGTCGGGCCGGATTCCTTCGGGAAGTTCGGCATGTGCTTGAGCCACTCGGGCTCGCCCTCAATCTTCCAACCCTGCTTAGCCAGCCAACCGGTGTGGACTTCCAGAACCTGACCAATGTTCATACGACCGGGCACGCCCAGGGGGTTCAGGATGACGTCCACGGGGGTACCGTCTTCCAGGAAGGGCATATCCTCAATCGGCAGAATCTTGGAAATAACACCCTTGTTACCGTGGCGGCCCGCGAGCTTGTCGCCGTCGGTAATCTTACGCTTCTGAGCCACGTACACGCGGACCAGCTGGTTCACGCCCGGGGGCAGATCGTCCTCGTCGTTGTTCTCGCGGTCGAAGATGCGGATACCGATGACGGTACCGGACTCGCCGTGAGGAACCTTCAGAGAGGTGTCGCGAACCTCGCGAGACTTCTCACCGAAGATTGCGCGCAACAGGCGCTCCTCGGGGGTCAGCTCGGTCTCGCCCTTGGGGGTGACCTTACCGACGAGGATGTCGCCAGCCTCAACCTCAGCACCGATGTGGATGATGCCGCGCTCGTCCAGAGCCGAGAGAACGTCCTCGGACACGTTCGGGATGTCGCGGGTAATCTCCTCGGGGCCCAGCTTGGTGTCGCGGGCGTCAATCTCGTGCTCCTCGATGTGGATCGAGGTCAGCACGTCCTCAGAAACCATGCGCTGGGAGAGGATGATCGCATCCTCGTAGTTCAGGCCTTCCCACGGCATGTATGCCACGAGCAGGTTCTTACCCAGTGCCAACTCGCCGCCGTCGGTGGAGGGGCCGTCAGCAATAACGTCGCGGTATTCGACGCGCTGGCCTTCCTTCACCACAACGCGCTGGTTGTAGCAGTTACCCGGGTTCGAACGGGAGAACTTCATGATCGGGTAGGTGGAGACAGAGCCGTCGTCGTTACGGACAATAACGGTCTTAGCGTCCACGGAAGAAACCACACCGGGCTTCTTCGCGAGCACGGAGTCACCGGAGTCCAGTGCTGCGTACTTCTCCATACCGGTACCCACCACGGGAGCCTCAGACTCCAGCAGAGGCACAGCCTGACGCTGCATGTTGGCACCCATCAGTGCTCGGTTAGCGTCGTCGTGCTCCAGGTAAGGAATCAGGGCGGTAGCCACAGACACCATCTGACGCGGGGAGACGTCCATGAACTGAACGGCACCGGGAGCAGCCAGAACAGCCTCACCAGAACCATCGCCTGCACGGCAGAGAACCTCGTTCTCAGCGAAGGTGCGGTCCGGATTCAGCGGTGCGTTTGCCTGCGCGATAACAACGGACTTCTCGTCGTCCGCGGTCAGGTAGCGGACCTCATCGCTCACGCGGCCATCGGTCACCACGCGGTAGGGGGTCTCAATGAAACCGAAGGAGTTGATGCGACCGTAGGTTGCCAGCGAACCAATCAGACCAATGTTCGGGCCTTCAGGGGTTTCAATGGGGCACATACGACCGTAGTGCGAGGGGTGCACGTCTCGCACTTCCATACCTGCACGGTCACGGGACAGACCGCCCGGGCCCAGCGCAGACAGACGACGCTTGTGGGTCAGACCCGCCAGCGGGTTGTTCTGGTCCATGAACTGGGACAGCTGAGAAGTACCGAAGAACTCCTTGATAGCTGCCACGACGGGGCGAATGTTCACCAGGGACTGCGGGGTGATAGCTTCAACGTCCTGAGTGGTCATACGCTCGCGAACCACACGCTCCATACGGGACAGACCAGTACGGATCTGGTTTTCAATCAGCTCACCCACAGTGCGGATACGACGGTTACCGAAGTGGTCGATATCGTCGATGTCGACCTTCAGGGAGATTTCCTCGCCATCGCGCACACCCGGGATGCTGGTCTCGCCAGCGTGCAGAGCGCAGAGGTAACGAATCATCTGAGCGATGTCGTCCTGGCTGAGCACGGAAGCCTCGGGGGAATCCAGGGGAACGTCCACGCCCAGCTTACGGTTCAGCTTGTAACGGCCAACCTTCGCCAGGTCGTAGCGGCGCGGGGTGAAGTACATGTTGTCCAGCAGAGCCTGGGCAGCTTCAACCGTCGGGGGCTCACCCGGGCGCAGCTTGCGGTAAATGTCCAGCAGGGCCTCGTCGCGGTCCTTGACGGAGTCCTTCTCGAGGGTTGCACGGATGGAGTCGTACTGACCGAACTCGGCCAGAATCTTGGACTCGGTCCAACCCAGAGCCTTGAGCAGAACGGTCACGGACTGCTTACGCTTGCGGTCCAGACGCACGCCCACCTGGTCGCGCTTATCAATCTCAAGCTCGAACCATGCACCGCGGGAGGGAATCACGCGGGCCGAGTAAATGTCCTTATCGGAAGTACGGTCCGGAGCCTTCTCGAAGTAGGCGCCGGGGGAACGCACCAGCTGGGAGACGACCACACGCTCAGTACCGTTAATCACGAAGGTACCGGCCTCGGTCATTAGGGGGAAGTCGCCCATGAACAGGGTCTGCTGCTTGACCTCACCGGTGGTGAGGTTCATGAATTCAGCCTTGATATACAGCGGTGCCGAGTAGGTTGCATCGCGATCCTTGCACTCCTCAACGGAGTACTTGGGGTCGGCGAACTCGGGCTCGGAGAAGGAGAGCTGCATGGTCTCCTGGAAGTCGCGAATCGGGGAAATCTCTTCAAAGATCTCAGCCAGACCGGACTGTGCGGGAACAGAGGTGTCACCAGCAGCCTGCGCGGATTCCAGACGCTCCGCCCAGCGCTCGTTACCCACGAGGCGGTCGAAGCTATCGGTCTGGATAGCAAGCAGGTTGGGAACCTTCAGCGGTTCATTAATCTTCGCGAATGAAATTCGGCGCGAGACGTTCTCTGCGCCGTTAGCGGCGTCATGGTTAGAGGTGCTCGAAGCGACCAAAATGGGGATCCTTCCACAGACATGTCTGTTAGCAATCAGCCTCCCGGCGACTTTACCGGCGACATGACAACCTCGGCCCCCGCATAAACGGTGCTCGAAGCTACAGATGTCGGACGGAAAACGTCACCTTCAGCCCGTGCCCACCGCTATATGAAGGCACAAAGGTTAGGGAAAGCGTAAATACTAACGATACAGGAAGAAATCTATTTTGTCTACCACACCCGAAGGGCGAGTGCAAACCTGACACCGAAATGCACTTTCTACCCCTCCAAAGAGGAACCCTATGCGGGTGGTCGCCGGCTGCTTCTCAACGGTTTACCCTCCTGAGAACCCGCCAACTACCACGAGGAACCTAGCACTCCACCACGTTAACGGCCAGGCCGCCCATCGAAGTTTCCTTATAGCGGTGCGACATATCCAAGCCGGTCTGGCGCATCGTCTCAATCACCTGATCCAGCGACACGCGGTGCGTGCCATCTCCGCGAAGTGCCATACGGGCGGCCGTCACAGCATTCGACGCAGCCATCGCATTACGCTCAATACACGGAATCTGCACCAACCCGCCAACGGGATCACAGGTCAGGCCAAGATTATGTTCCATAGCAATCTCGGCCGCGTTCTCCACCTGCTCGGGGGTACCACCCAGCACCTGTGCCAAGCCGGCCGCAGCCATCGAGCTGGCGCTACCCACCTCGCCCTGGCACCCAACCTCAGCACCAGAAATCGAGGCGCGCTTCTTATACAGCACACCCACGGCGGCCGAAGCCAGGAAGAAATCCACAATTGCCTGCTCACGAGCAGCCTGACCGCAATGACGAATACCCGGGGTGTAGTTCATCGCATAGTGCAAAACCGCCGGAATAATACCGGATGCACCGTTTGTCGGGGCCGTCACCACACGGCCACCAAACGCGTTCTCCTCATTCACCGCCAAGGCAATCAGGTTTACCCAGTCAATCGCAAATTCCGGAGACTTGCCGGGATCCTCCACCATCAAGTCACGATGCCACGCACCCGCACGGCAACGCACCTTCAGCGGACCAGGCAAATATCCCACACGAGCCAGAGAGGAGCCAATGCACTCCTTCATGACGCGATAAATATGCAGGATGCCTGCGCGCACCTCCTGCTCCGTACGTAGCGAACACTCGTTCGCCATCTTCAGCTGCGCAATCGACATACTTGCCTCGTTCGCCATCTCAATGAGCTCGGCGCCCGAGCCGAAGGGGTAGGGCGGGTTCGTGAGCGAGGCGCCACCGGTCGCTTCCTCATCCCCCTCAACAATAAAGCCGCCGCCAATCGAGTAATAGGTACGCTCCAGCAGTAGCTCCTCCCCCGCAAACGCGGCAATCTTCATGCCGTTCGTGTGGCGCGGAAGAACAGTCAGAGGGCGCAAGGTCATGTCAATCTCACGGTAGTGCACCACCGGACCGTACACCTTGTTCTCCTCGCCGCCGGGAGCGTTCACGCCGTACGAGGAAGAAGGATAGCCAGCCAGAGGCAGGGTGCCGTCAACGCTATTGCGCTCAATCATAGCCTCCGCAGCTGCAATATCAATCGTCTCAGGAACGAAGCCGCACAGACCCTTCAGCGCGGCACTCATCGTGCCGTGACCAGCACCGGTTGCGGCCAACGAACCGTACAAATCGATGTGCACGCCAGTCACGCGGTCCAGCAGGCCTTCATCAATCAGCTCAGCCACAAAACGATTCGACGCACGCATGGGACCTACGGTGTGGGAGCTGGATGGGCCAACGCCAATACTGAACAGCTCAAAAACACTGATGTCGTAGGGAAGGGCCTCCGCCTTCTTCTGGGCGCTACTGGGAGTGCTCTGATTGATCGCCACGTTCTGTCCTTCGAAGTTATTGCACCCTGCAGGGCGCAGTCTCACGGAACACCGGTCACCGAAAACTACCAGGCTCGGTATTCCACCTAATTCATATGAGGTAGTGATAACGGACAGTCCTCCTTGACTAACCGCTCTAATCCTAACGCACTTCTGAGGATGCAGAAACTAAGGTGAGGGTACGCCCTCATACCCCCACTCCCCCAGCTGCTTCGGCCCAACTACCGTCCCAACACACGGAAGGCGCCGCGTCCTCTCGAAAACACGGCGCCTTTCGCTCTGCGGAAGTTACCTCACGCAGTATATTTCGTTACTTTTCACGCTTGTAGAAGGGCAAAGCCACAACGTCGAAGGGGGCGCGCTTACCGCGAATATCCACGTCAATGGTGGACCCGAGCTCCGAGAACTCACGGTTCACCAGAGCCATCGCAACCGGGTAGCCCAGGGTCGGGGAAGGAATACCGGAGGTAACCTCACCAACCTCGTTACCTTCAGCATCCACCAACTTGGAACCGGCACGTGCAGGGCGCTTCGCCTGAGCCTTCAGACCCACCAGGATGCGAGGGGAATCTTCCTTCGCCAACTCGGACAGAGCCTGACGGCCCACGAAATCGGCGGCCTTCTTCTCCAGCGCAATCTCAACCAGACGACCCAGGCCGGACTCGAAGGGGGTGATGTCCAGGCCAAGCTCATGGCCGTACAGGGGCATACCTGCCTCGAGACGCAGGGAATCGCGGGATGCCAGACCCGCGGGAGTCAGACCGAAGGGCTCACCGGCGGCAACCAGCTTGTCCCACAGCTCAACAGCGTGCTCGTTCGGCACGAACAGCTCGAAGCCGTCCTCACCGGTGTAACCGGTGCGAGCCAGAAGCACATCGACACCAGCGATGGTCAGCGGTACCGAAGCGTAGTACTTCAGCTCGCGCACGGCACCCTCGTCAGAGGCACCGGCTGCCAGCAGAATTTCCTCCGCGCGAGGGCCCTGAACAGCAATCAAAGAGGTCTGATCCGACTCATTGACGAACTCAACGTTGAAGTCGCCCATGCGCTCGCTCATGGCAGCGTAATCAGTGTCGATGTTGGCCGCGTTAGGAACAACCATGAACTCATCGTCGCCCAGACGGTAGGTGATTAGATCGTCGATAACACCGCCCTTGTCATTGACCAGGATGGAGTACTTAGCCTTGCCGACCTTCAGGACGGACATGTTCGAGACCAGAGCGTAGTCAAGGAATGCTGCGGCATCCGGACCGGTCACACGGAACTCACCCATGTGAGAGAGGTCAAAAATACCGGCGCGGGTACGAACGGCTTCGTGCTCGGCGACGTCGTTCGAGTACTTCAGGGGCATATCCCAGCCGCCGAAATCGGTGAAGGATGCGCCCAGCTTCTCGTGAACCGGGTACAGGGAGGTCTTCTTGGGGGACATTAGATTCTCCTCACGCACAGCTTTGTGCTGTCATTGCAATCATTGTGTTTCAAGCCCCCTCTCCAGCAGGAGACCAGAGAGGGAGCCAATCCCGCCCATCTCTCAAAGGAGACGGACGGGGCGGGGTGAGCCGAGTGGCCACCCCTAGAGCGTCAAACGCTCCTTATGCTTCCAGGTCGAAAGCCTCCATCGGAGGGCATTCGCACACGAAGTTACGGTCACCACCGGCACCGTCAATACGACCCACCGGAGTGAAGTACTTATTAACGCGCAGGCTCGGAACCGGGAAGGCAGCCTGGGTGCGAGTGTACGCACGATCCCACTCGTCTGCGCTGACCACGTCAACGGTGTGCGGTGCATTGCGCAGGACGGAATCCTCAACGGCTACCTTACCCTCGGCAACCTCGATAATCTCGTCGTAGATGGTCTCCATCGCCTCGATAAAGCGGTCAAGCTCTTCCTTCGACTCGGACTCAGTCGGCTCCACCATCAGGGTGCCCGGAACCGGGAACGCCAGAGTCGGTGCGTGGAAGCCGTAGTCCATCAGACGCTTGCAGACGTCCTCAGCGGTCACGTGAGACTTATCGGTCAGGTGACGCAGGTCCAGGATGCACTCGTGAGCGACCAGGCTGCCGGGGCCGGTGTACAGCACGGGGTACTTATCATTGAGCTTCTTCGCAATGTAGTTTGCGTTCAGCACGGAGTACTGAGCCGAATCCTTCAGACCCGGAGCGCCGGACATTGCGATATACATCCAGCTGATGGGCAGGACGCCCGCCGATCCGTAGAAAGACTGGGCAATCGGCAGAGCCGCATCGTTCGGCAGCTTACCCTCAGAGTCAGCGCGGTAAGCATCGCCGGGCAGGAACTTTGCCAGGTGCTCACGCACAGCCAGAGGGCCAACACCGGGGCCACCACCACCGTGCGGGATAGAGAAGGTCTTGTGCAGGTTCAGGTGCGAAACGTCGCCGCCGAACTTACCGGGCTGCGAGAAGCCCATCTGCGGGTTCATGTTTGCGCCGTCCAGGTACACCTGGCCGCCCGCCTCGTGAACCAGCTGGCAGACCTCCACAACCTGTTCCTCAAACACGCCGTGGGTGGAGGGATAGGTAATCATGATGCCGGCGACCTTGGGGCCATACTTCTCAATCTTGACCTTCAGATCATCAACATCGATGGAGCCGTCCTCTGCGGTGGCGACACCGGCAACCTTCAGGCCAGCCAGGGCAGCAGACGCCGCATTGGTACCGTGAGCAGACAGCGGAATCAGAATGGTATCGCGTTCGTGGTCACCGTTGGCCTCGTGGAAGGAGCGGATAGCGCGCAGGCCGGCATACTCACCGGTAGCACCCGAGTTCGGCTGCAACGAAATCTGGTCGTAACCAGTAACAGCGAGCAACCAATCCGACAGGTCCTTGATCAGGTCGTGCCAGCCCTCGGCCTGGTCCTCGGGAACCAGCGGGTGGATGTTAGCGAATCCGGGCCAGGAGATGGGTTCCATCTCGGCTGCGGCATTCAGCTTCATGGTGCACGAGCCCAACGGGATCATGGCGCGATCCAGGGCCAGGTCCTTGTCTGCCAGGTGACGCAGGTAGCGCATCATCTCGGTCTCGGAACGGTACTTGTGGAAAACCGGGTGCTGCATGTAGTCGTCGGTACGCAGCAGGTCGGAGGGCAGGTCGTACTTCGGATCTGCCTCGCCGAGGGTGCCGCCCAGAGCAGAGACCAGGGACTTCAGCAGCTCCTCACCATGAGATTCACCCACAGAAATACCTACGCGGTCCTCATCAAAGCGACGGATGTTCACGCCAGCTTCCAGAGCCTTCGCGACCAGCTCATCAGCACGGCCGGGAGCTTCCACCACGATGGTGTCGAAGAAGGTGTCATGAGCAATGCTGTAGCCTGCTGCCTCCAGAGCGGTTGCCACACGTGCAACGCTCGTGTGCAGGCGGTTCGCGATAGCGCGCAGACCTTCGGGGCCGTGGTACATCGCGTAAGCACCCGCAACAATGGCCAGCAACGCCTGAGCGGTACAGATATTAGAGGTAGCCTTCTCACGGCGAATGTGCTGCTCGCGAGTCTGCAGGGCCAGGCGGTAAGCGGGCTTACCGGTCGGGTCCTTCGAGACACCCACCAGACGACCCGGCATGGTACGCTCCATACCCTTGTGAACGGCCATGTAACCGGCATGCGGACCACCGAAGAAGAAGGGCAAGCCAAAGCGCTGAGTGTTACCAACAGCAATATCTGCACCCAACTCGCCGGGAGACTTCAGCAGGGTCAAAGCCAGCAAATCAGCATCCACCGTCACCAGGGCGTTGCGCTCCTTAGCGGCCTTGATAATCGGTTCAATATCACGGATTTCACCATCCTGTGCAGGGTAAGCCAGGATAATGCCGTACAAATCGCCCTCAGGCAGGCCCTCGGAGAAATCGGTGATAACAAAGGGAATGCCCAGCATCTCCGCACGGCCACGAGTCACCGAAATAACCTGAGGCAGGCAACGAGAGTCAATTGCGAAGAAACCGTTCTTCACCTTGCGGTTTGCACGGTGCATCATAACAGCCGCTTCAGCGACAGCAGAAGCCTCATCCAGCAGCGAAGAGTTAGCAATCTCCAGACCGGTCAGCTCCATCACAGTGTTCTGGAAGTTCAGCAGAGCTTCCAGACGACCCTGAGAAATCTCAGCCTGGTAAGGAGTGTAAGAGGTGTAGAAACCAGGGTTCTCCAGAATATTGCGACGCAGGACAGCGGGAGTCACAGCATCGTAGTAACCGGCACCAATCATCTGGGCCAGGACCTTATTCTTAGCAGAGTAGCCAGCAATCTTCGAAAGGGCCTCATGCTCCGACAGCGGAGCGGGAAGCTGAAGCTCACCGTCAAGGCGAATCTGCGAGGGGACAACTGCGTCCATCAGCGCGTCCAGGGAAGAATATCCCAAGGTTTCGAGCATCTGCTCTGCGTCTGCGGAACGGGGGCCGAGATGACGATCAATAAAGGACATAGGGTTCTCCTATTGGTCGGCGCAAACCGTAGAGGGGGCACGTCGCGCTATTGCGACGAGTCGAACGCTTTAAGTGTCCCACATCTCCGCGTATTTTTCTCATCATTATCATGATTCGACATACCCGAACACGATAAGTCTTCCCCCCTCTCCCCCTGGCACCCCCATAAGATTCTCCCGCCCCCGATACCGGATAGAAGCTACCGGGTAGAGCAAAGCCCCGGTCCCTCCTCCCATGACCGGGAGGACGAACCGGGGCCCCTATGAAAACAAGCTCAGATATACCTCTTACGAGGAATATCTAAATATCTTCAATGGATTACTTCTTAGCGTGATCCGGCTTGCCACCGTGCGGCACGAGGAATACCGACAGGAAGGCGAGGAACGCGGTCACGGCCAGCAGCATCAGACCGATGAAGTAGTTGTTGTGCTCCTGGTTGTAGGTTGCACCCATCACCAGCGGCGGGAAGAAGCCACCCAGCGCGCCAGTAGCAGCAATCACACCGGACACCGCACCAACGTTCTTCGGGTCAGCAACGCGACCCAACCAGCCGAAGACCGAGCCGTGGCCCAGACCCAGCAGAGCACCCATCAGGATGAAGACAGCACCGTACACGTGCTCAGCATTAGGCTGGAATGCGGTAATAACTGCCAGAATCACCACACCGCCCAGGGAGATGAGGGAGATAATCTTCGGACCGAACTTATCAGCCAGAACACCACCGAAGGGACGAGCCACCACAGCGGCAGCGGTAAAGCCAGCCGCACGCAGACCAGCGTCATTAGCGTCGAAGTGGTAGATGTTGCTCAGGTAAGTGGGCAGGTAGTTCGAGAATGCCACGAAGGCACCGAACACAACTGCGTAGAGGAAGCAGAGCTGCCAAGTGGTCTTCACCTTGAATGCGCGAATAATCTTCGGCATCAGCGGGGTGACCTCACGGCCAATGGTTGCCGGGGAATCCTTCAGGAACACGAAAGAAATCACGGCGGTTACTGCACAAATCACAGCAATCAGGATGTGAGTCGGGAAGTAACCGATACCCTGCACCAGGCGGGGGGTAGCGAATGCGGAAACCGCAGTACCCACCATGCCCGCACCGAACACACCGGTTGCGAAGCCCTTCTTCGATACGTCATACCATGCCGAGCTGAAGGGAATACCCACAGCGAACACGGTACCAGCAATACCCAGGAAGAAGGAGACAATCAGCAGCATGGGCAGCGAGTTCATCTGACCAGCCACGCCCACCAGCAGAACCAGCGGTGCGCTGACAGCTAGAACAATGGTGAACATAATACGACCACCGTAACGGTCAGTCAGACCGCCGATGGGAATACGGCCGATAGCACCGATAAAAATCGGCATGGCGACCAGAACACTGGTCATACCAGCGTCCAGGTGCATCTGCTTGGCATACATTTTTGCAAGCGGGCCGACGATGGTCCATGCCCAGAAACCAATGGTCGAGGCGAAGGTTGCCAGCAGAACGTTAAAGAGCTGACCCTTCTTCAGGTCGTAGCTCGGTGCAACAGGGGTGCTCATATTTCCTCTTTTGCAATATGGATATGTGTATTAGCGGTCGGCACGCTCACGCGGGAGAGTACCCACCGGATCCCAGCCTCGACGTGCGCCAACGCGCTGACCGCCACGGGTGCGGTACACGGTGTAGGGGCGGAATACGTAGTGCAGAGGCACAGTCAGTGCGTGCACCAGGCGGGTGAAGGGCCAAATAATGAACAGAACCATAGCTACGACGATGTGAATCTTGAAAGCCACGGGGATGTTCACCATCAGGGCCACCTCGGGGTGGAAGTAGAACAGCGAACGGAACCACACGGCAATGGTCTCACGGTAGTTGAAGTGAACATGGTGACCATTGACCGGGGGCAGACCGCCCGACGGGTCCACTGCCGAAATCAGGGTAGCCGCGGTACCGGCGAGAATCACCAGAACCAGGACGATATACATGAAAACGTCATTGCGGGTGGTAGCCGCACGAACCTCAGAGTTCGTAGCGCGGCGACCCAGCAAGATAAACATACCGACAATGGTGGCAACAGCTGCGGCAGAACCCGCGATTAGCGCCACAATGTGGTAAGTCTCATCCGAAACGACGAAGTCAGTCAGGAACTTGGGGACCACCAGACCACCAACGTGGCCCATAAAGACGGCGGCCAGGCCATAGTGGAACAGCGGCGAACCGATGCGAAGCCACTTGCCTTCGTAAATCTGCGACGAGCGGGTCGTCCAGCCATACTGGTCGGTACGGTAACGCCAAATGGTGCCACCAATCAGAACGACCAGCGCAACATAGGGCAGAACGCCCCACAGCAGGATGTCTACGACGCCCGGATCGGCTACAGCGTGTGCAGCGTGTTCTGCGTTCTCAGAAGCAAGTACGTACACGTGTTGTCTCCTCACGAGGGATAAAACTAGTTAGAACGAGCCTGCGCCTGCTGGAGCAGCTGATGATCAGCGTAACCGTTCAGGCCAACAGTCTCGACGGGCGGGCCGTAGCCAGCCATCCGCTGGACCTCTTCCTGAGTCTCGGGAGAGATGCCGGGAAGAGTCGCGCAGATGCTCTGCAACAACCCGTAGTGGGGTAGGCTTCCGTCCTTCATCGCAAGACGGAGAAGCTCAAGGGAGGGGCGATATGCCTGCAGGGCCGAACGACCCTTACGACGATCAACCAGCGCACAAAACTCGAGAACCAACGGCAGATAATCCGGAAGCTCACCGTTCAGAACGGTCAGCATACCGGACTCGCGGTACATCTGCTTGAAACGCAGAAGAGTCTCACCGCGACGACGCGTATCACCATCGGTCCAGTACGACAGGTGCAGGGAATGACGACGCGAAAGGTCGTATTCCTGCACATACTCGGACTGCACGTCTTCCAGGTCCTTGGAGGTAAGCCACTTCTGCATCGCATCAACAGCTGCGATAAAAGCTTCATCCTCGGTGGCCGCCGTGATAGCGACCAGTTCAGGAAGCACCTCCAGCATCTGCTCATCGGGATAGCCCAAGAGCATAGCGCTGACCTGGTAAATTACCGAGTCCTTGTCCTCACCGGGACCGTAATCGATATCGAACGGATTCACCGGCTGAGCCGGCTCCGAGGCCTGAGCCTCGGAACCGGCCTTACCCATGAGCTTGGAAAAGAATCCAGCCACTTAATTACTTCTTTCCGGTGGTATTCGGGAAGAGGCCGTCGGGGCGGGAAGAACCGTCCCAGCTAAACAAGCTGACCTTGTTGTTAGCCTCGTATACACCGGTGGACACGGGGGTCGGGCGACCCTCCATGTCGTTGAACGCATCGCCGTACATACCGGGTCCGCCATCCACGCTCAGAGAGCAACCCATTTCCTCGAGGTTGTGGGCATCCTCCATGTGAGCCTTCGGAATGACGTAGCGTTCGTTGTACTTCGCGATAGCCATCAGACGGTACATTTCGTAAATCTGCTGACCGGTCATGCCAACCGCCTGCGCAATTTCCTCGTTGCCTTCGCCACCAAGGTTGATGTCACGCATGTACGAACGCATCGCAGCCAGGCGACGCAGAACGTTCGTCACAACCTCGGTGTCACCCGCGGTGAACAGCTCAGCCAGGTACTCCACCGGAATACGCAGAGCCTCAATAGCGCCGAAGAGGTTGTTGCTGTTCTCAGCGTCGTGGCCCTGCTCCTTGAGCAGGTCAACAATCGGGGACAGCGGCGGCACGTACCAAACCATCGGCATGGTGCGGTACTCGGGGTGCAGGGGCAAAGCCACCTTCCACTCCTTGGCCAGCTTGTACACGGGTGACTTCTGAGCCGCAGTAATCCACGCATCGGGGATGTCGTTCTTACGTGCCTGCTCAATCACGGCCGGGTCAGAAGGATCGAGCATCAGCGACAGCTGAGCCTCGTAGAGGTCCTTCTCGTCCGGAACCGAAGCAGCCTCGGTCACGCGGTCTGCGTCGTACAGGAAGACACCGATGTAGCGCATACGGCCCACACAGGTCTCAGCACACACGGTCGGGATACCGGCCTCAATACGGGGGTAGCAGAAGGTACACTTCTCAGCCTTACCCGTCTTGTGGTTGAAGTACACCTTCTTGTAGGGGCAACCGGTGATGCACTGACGCCAACCACGGCAACGGTCCTGGTCCACCAGCACGATACCGTCCTCGGCACGCTTGTAGATAGCGCCAGAGGGGCAGGAAGCCATGCAGGAGGGGTTCAGGCAGTGCTCACAAATACGGGGCAGGTAGAACATGAAGGTCTGCTCGAACTCGAACTTAATCTTGTCTTCAGCCTTCTTACGAACCTTCTCAACCAGCGGGTCCAGGTGACCGTACTCGGTCGCACCAGCCAGGTTGTCGTCCCAGTTCATACCCCACTGAACCTTTGCGTCCTCACCGGTGATGAGGGAGACCGGCTTTGCGGCCGGGAAGTCATCACCGAGGGGAGCAGTGGTCAGGTTCTGGTAATCGTAAGTCCAGGGCTCGTAGTAGTCGCTGAGCTCAGGCTGAATCGGGGAAGCGAAAATCGAGAAGAGCTTCTGGAAGCGGTTACCGCTCTTAAGCTCCAGACGACCGCGCTTGTTCAGCACCCAGCCGCCCTTCCACTTTTCCTGGTCCTCGTAACGGCGGGGGTAACCCTGACCGGGACGAGTCTCCACATTGTTGAACCAGACGTACTCGGTACCGGCTCGGTTCGTCCATGCCTGCTTACAGGTCACGGAGCAGGTGTGGCAGCCGATGCACTTATCGAGTGCCATCACCATAGCAACTTGTGCCATAACGCGCATTAGAAAGTTACCTCCTGGGACTTACGGCGGCGGATGTACGAAACGATGTCTCGCTGGTTACCGGTCGGTCCAAGATAGTTGAAGGAGAACGCCAGGTGAGCGTAGCCACCAATCATGTGGGTGGGCTTCAGCAGAATACGAGTCACCGAGTTGTGAATACCACCGCGCTTGCCGGTGACTTCAGACTTCGGGCTAACCATACGCTCCTGAGCGTGGTAAACGAAGGAGATACCTTCGGGGATACGGTGCGAAACAACCGCACGACCCACAAAGACACCGTTAGTGTTCACACACTCAACCCATTCGCCATCCTTGACACCAATCTTCTCGGCATCCTGGGGGCTCATCCATGCCGCCGGACCACCACGGAACATGCTCAGCATGTACTGGTTGTCGAAGTACTGCGAGTGGATAGCCCACTTGTTGTGCGGGGTCAAGTAGCGAACAGCAACCGAAACGCCATCGGTCGTACCGAGCTCAGGCTCGTTGTACAGGCCGGTCATATCCAGCGGCGGACGGTAAATCGGCAGAGCCTCGCCCATCTCGTGCATCCAGTCGTGGTCGAGGAAGAAGTGCATACGGCCGGTCAAGGTGTGGAACGGCTTCTTCTTCTCGATGTTGACGGTGAACGGAGCGTAACGGCGACCACCGGTCTCCGAACCGGACCACTCGGGAGAGGTCATCACCGGCTGCGGAGCGGCCTGAGTCATGGGGAAGGTAATACGACGTTCCTCGTTACCCTCTGCCAGGTCCATCAGGTGCAGACCGGTCTGCTTCTCGAGCTCCTTGAAGCCCTTAACAGCGACCTCACCATTCGAAGTACCCGAAATCATCATGATGGCTTCGGCAATCTTCACGTCGGTATCCAGTGCGGGACGACCTGCACCCTTACCGGAGTCCATCACGCCGAATTCCTTGGCCATCTTGGCAACTTCGTGCTTCAGATCGTAAGTGACGTACTTGGTGGTTGCGCCAAGCTTGTCGAACAGCGGGCCAACGGTGGTGTACATGTCGTACAGTGCGCCGTAGTCACGCTCAACGGTGACGAAGTTCGGCATGTTCTTACCGGGAACGCCCACCATACCGGGAGTGTTCTTCCAGTCAGGTGCGTGGCCACCGGGCTGAGCAATCTGGCCCGGGGTATCGTGCAGCAGCGGGACCGAGACGATGTCCTTACGGACGCCCAGGTGCTTCTTCGCCATACGAGAGAACTCGAATGCGAGAGCCTTGAAGGTCTCGTGGTCGGTCTTTGCCTCCCACGGCGGGTCAATTGCCGGGGAGAACGCGTGCAGGAACGGGTGCATATCGGTCGAGGAGATATCGTGCTTCTCGTACCAGGTAGCGGTCGGCAGAACGATGTCAGACAGCAGGGTGCTGGAGGTCATGCGGAAGTCCGAAGTGACCAGCAAATCCAGCTTGCCCTGGGGAGCATCATCAACCCACTTAACTTCCTTCGGGTGGGTCTCTGCGTCCTCGCCCTGGACGTTGTCCATGCTACCGACGAGGTGCTTCAGGAAATAGCTCTCACCCTTTGCAGAGGAACCGAAGAGGTTCGAACGCCACAGGGTCAAAGTACGAGGCCAGTTGACGGGGTTGTCGACGTCCTCGACAGAGAACTCAAGGTCACCGGAGTTCAGACGCTGAGCAATGTAGTCCGCGTTCGAGGATGCCTCGCCGCGTGCCACTGCCTGCTCTGCCTTGTCAGCCAAATCCATCGAGTTCTCGGGGAACTGCGGGTAGAACGGCATCCAGCCCATGCGGGTGGAGCGTGCCACGACGTCAGCGGTGTGAACGTTGCGCAACTCGCCCTTAGCCAGCGGGGACTGCAGGTAGTCGGTGGAGTATGCATCCTGACGGAACTGGTCAGTGTGCATATACCAGAAACCGGTACCAATCATGTGACGCGGCGGACGGCTCCAGTCCAGTGCGTTTGCGATGTTAGTCAGACCGGTTAGCGGGCGTGCCTTCTCCTGGCCCACGTAGTGAGCCCAGCCGCCGCCGTTACGGCCCTGGCAGCCGGTCAGGTTCAGCAGGGCTAGGATAGCGCGGTAGGTGGTGTCAGCGTGGTACCACTGGCAGATACCCGCACCGAAAATCACCATGGAACGGCCACCAGAATCCAGGGCGCTCTTGGCAAACTCGCGGGCAATACGGATAACGGCCTCGGCGGGAACAGAAGTAATCGGCTCCTGCCATGCCGGGGTGTTCTGAACGCTCCAGTCGTCGTAGTCCTTAGCCCAGGTACCAGGCAGACCCTCACGACCAACACCGTACTGTGCCAGCATGATGTCGAAGACAGTGGTGACCTCGTGGCCCTCAACGTAGGCAACAGGCACACCACGGGTGATGACGTCGCCGTGACCCTTCGGGTCGTCGAAGGTCGGCATCTTAATCTCGACGGCAGCGGACTCGCCCTGGGGCAGGTCGCGGATTGACAGAATCGGCTTGCGGCCCTGCAGGTCCAGGTTCCACTTGCCCTGGTCCTCGGCTGCGTAGCGGTGACCCATGGTGCCGTTAGGAACGAAGACCTCACCGGTCTCGCGGTCCATCATGACAGGCTTGAAGTCGGAGTTAGCCTGCTCAGCCTCGCCAGCGAGCTTAGCAGCGGTCAGGAACTTAGAGGGAACCTTCACGCCATCTTCGCGGGTTTCCAGGGTGACCAGGAAGGGAAGGTCGGTGTAGGTCAGGGAGAAGTCCTCGAAGAACTCGACACGCTGGTCAACGTAGTTCTCCTTGAGGATGACGTGGCCCATAGCCATTGCCAGTGCGGCATCGGTGCCTGCCTGTGCGGGCAGCCACTCGTCAGCGAACTTGGTGTTGTCCGCGTAGTCAGGGCTCACGGTGACAACCTTGGTACCGCGGTAACGGACCTCAGAGACCCAGTGGGCATCCGGGGTGCGGGTCAGCGGAACGTTCGCACCCCACATGATGAGGTACGCAGCGTCCCACCAGTCACCGGACTCGGGCACGTCAGTCTGGTCACCGAAGACCTGCGGGGAGGCCACGGGGAGGTCGGCGTACCAGTCGTAGAAGCTGGTCATCACGCCGCCCATCAGCTGGATGTAGCGAACACCCGCGCTGAAGGAGACCATGGACATTGCCGGAATCGGGGTGAAGCCGGTGTTGCGGTCAGGACCATAGTACTTAATGGTGTGCACGTGGGCAGCAGCCATCAGCTCGAGAGCCTCAGCCCAAGTCGAGCGCACCAAACCACCCTTACCGCGAGCATTCACGTAGCGGGAACGCTTAGCGGGGTCAGACACGATGGAGTGGAAGGCATCCACGGGGTCGCTGTGGATAGCCTTTGCCTCGCGGTACATCTCCAGCAAGGGACCGCGAATGTAGGGGTACTTCACTCGGGTGGGCGAGTAGGTGTACCAAGAGAAGGACGCACCGCGGGGGCAACCACGGGGCTCATACTCGGGACGATCGGGGCCGACCGAGGGGTAGTCAGTTTCCTGCGCCTCCCAGGTGATGATGCCGTCCTTGACATACACCTTCCAGGAGCAGGAGCCGGTGCAGTTCACGCCGTGGGTAGAGCGAACTTCCTTATCGTGGCTCCAACGGTCGCGGTAGAAGGCGTCACCTTCGCGGCCGCCTTCACGGAAGACGGCGCGGCCGTCGTCAGTCTCGTCCCAGCGGGAGAAGAACTTACCGAACTTAATCAGCTGATCGGTAAGGGGGCCGTCCGGGCCCTTAATCTGTGATGCTTGTTCCATACTGCCCAATATAACGGAAACTCAGCATGGAAAATACAGAATAAAAACCTAATCTAATTAAGAATTCAAAAGGTTCCTTAGACCGTAAGCCAGGCCGAAATTCCGCCTTCAAGCATACGTACCGGACGGTCTTCCAGAGGTGCTATCTCACGCGCTGCTTCAACCGTTCTCGTATATCCGGTGCAGTAGATAACGATTTCTCGCGCATTTGGAGGGATTTTACGCCCAATTAGCGCCTTTAAATCACCCCTTCGGGACGATTCCATAATCTCTGTCAAGGGAAGATTGATTGCTCCCTCTATCGAAAAAGCAGCAAATTCGACTCGTTCCCGGACATCCAAAAGGGCAATCTTTTCGCTCTCCGGCATCGATTTCAGCTCTTGAGCGCTCACCCTAGAGGGGGAAGAAGGCGAAGAAGAGCCAGATAAATCATTTGGAATATTACGAATTATTACGTAATTTTCGGGCTTCTCGCTCGTTTTCCGAGGTAATTTAGGGGTTTTCTTAGGCTCAGCTTGCGCACTAGCTACAAGGGGTATATATTCCCACTTCCCACCTAATGCAGAATATAGGCCTACCTCACCTATAAGGGGGCGTCCCACCCCCGTCAAAAGCTTCACCGCTTCCATAGCCATCGCAGCCCCCACGACACCGGCCATGGCCCCCACAACCCCCGCAGTACTACACGAGGGCACACTTCCCTCCGCCGGAGCGTGCGGATAAAGATCTTCGTACACCGGACCATGACCAGCCCAGAAAACACTAAGCTGAGCGTCAAAACCAAGAATGGCAGCCCACACGTGAGGAATACCAGCTCGAGCCGCCGCATCCGACACCAGGTAGCGCGACTCAAAGTTATCGCTACCATCAAGCACAAGATCCGCGCCAGACAGCAAATCATCAGCGTTCTCAGCAGTCAGGCGCGCGCACACAGCATCAACCCGAATATGAGGATTCAGGGCACGAAGTGACTCTGCCGCCGACTCAGCCTTAGAATTTCCCACGCGGGCATAGGTATGAATCACTTGGCGATGCAGGTTGGAAGTATCCACCCGGTCGTCATCAATCACAACGATATGCCCCACACCTGCACCCGCCAGATACAGCAGAGAGGGGGCGCCCAGGCCACCAGCCCCCAGCACCACCACGCGCGCACCCTTGAGAGCCAGCTGAGCTTCGTACCCCATCTCGGGCAGAATCAGCTGACGAGAGTAAAACGCACGCTCAGCATTGGAGAGTTCTTCGATGCCGCGCGAAGAGACATGGGACATTGCTGCATCCTTTCTGAGGGGCATTCAGCGAAGCAATACATTGAGAAAAAGAAAGCCTGCCACAGAGGATACCTCTCTGGCAGGCTTATATGAAAACATAAGAATATGTAGAGTTGCGGATTAGCAGGATGAGGTGTCCACACCAACCCACTCGATGCTTCCATCGAGCAACTCCTGCTCCTTCCAGATGGGCACACGAGCCTTCACCCGATCCGCCACCAGCTCGCAGGCATCGAAAGCGCGGCCGCGGTGAGCGGCTGCAGCCATCACGGTCAAAGCAGACTCACCGATGGCAATAGGACCAACGCGGTGTACCGCCCACAGACGCACACCGTCCAGTTCAGCCGCCACCTCAGCAGCCACCTCAGCAATGTACTCGCGGGCCTGCGGATGCGCGCTGTACGATAGCCCGCGCACCGCGCTACCGTGATCGTGGTTTCGCACAATACCGTCGAAAATCACGAGGGCGCCCATAGCCTCGGTCATCACCTCAGTCTTCGCGGCGGTGTACAGAGGCTCCAGTGGGGCTTCGGTAATATCGGTGAAGATGACGGTCGAGCCGCTGGGTTCAGCCCCCTGATCACCAGAATGATCCAGCTGAGCCTCAGCAGGAGCCACTGAATCAGCATTAGGCTTAGTGGTCATGGTAGTCCTCCATCTGGCGGCAAATGTGCTCAACCAGCGGGTCCAGGGTGGTCACGCCATCCTTCACACCGCCGCGCGAGCCCGGCAAGGTCATCACAAAGGTGCGGTCAATCACACCGGCCACACCGCGAGAGAGAACAGCTGAAGAGACATTCTTCAGCCCGTTCATCCAGAAAGCATGCATGATACCGGGGATTTCCTTATCCAGATGCGGGCGCACGGCCTCCACGGTCTGGTCATCGGTGTTCAGGCCGGTGCCGCCGCTGGTCAAGATAAAAGTCGGCAAATTACCGTTCTTCTTCCCCTCAGCCACCAGGTTGTTGAAGTAATCGATAATCTCGCGGTCCTCAATCACCACGGGGTCCGGAGTCTCGAAACCACGCGAGCGCAGCCACTCCACCGCGATGGGGCCGGACTTATCCTCGTAAATGCCGCGAGCCGCACGCGTCGAGGCAACAATCACCAGGCCGGTCAGGTTCTCGGGCATCGTGAAATCGTCGGTGCTCATTGAATACTTTCCTCCTTTGGGACGGCGCACCACTACGCCAGCCCCGTTTCTTCATTCTACGAGTCTGCACGCACGGACCAGTCGCCGGACTTACCGCCGCTCTTCTCCAGAACCCGAATATCGGTAATCACGGCGTGCTTGTCAACGGCCTTAATCATGTCAAAGACGGTCAGCGCAGCCGAAGAGACCGCGGTCAACGCCTCCATCTCAACGCCGGTCACACCGCGAGTCTTGACGGACGCCTCAATACGCACGAAATCGGGCCCACGCTCAAAATCCACCGTAATCTTGCCCAAAGGTAGCGGGTGGCAGAGCGGAATAATCTCGGGAGTGCGCTTAGCACCCATGATTCCCGCAACGCGTGCTACGGGCAGGGCATCGCCCTTGGGCAGGTCGGCATCAAAAATCTTCTCGATGACGTCCGCACGGGTGTGGACGGTCGCCTCAGCCACCGCGGTGCGAGTGGTTACGGACTTTTCCGTCACATCCACCATATGTGCCGAGCCGTCGGCGCGCACATGGGTGAGGTCCTGTTCGGGGGTAGAGGTCATCATGTCTCCTGGAATCTACGCATCGACGTATCGTATTCGTCGATGAAGCACCGGGCAGGTCACCCCGGTACATCTCAAAGGGTATCTATTAAGCGTCGGTAAGGCGGATGCGGTGGTAAGGTACGGCCTCTCCCCCGGTGTACGTCACGCCCGGGGAAAGCTCAATGAGCACGTCGGCCTGGGCGGCGCGATGCAACAGGTGCGAACCGGAGAGAACATCCGGATACAGCTCCACGCGGTAGGTACCCGGCTCGGTTTCCACCATGGCGAGCGTTCCGCGCAGGAACTGGCGCTTAGCCGGCGGCGCAGTAAGCGGAGTGTCGGTCACCAGCACGCCGCGGGGCGCGTTATCAAGGGTGGCCTGCTCGGAAGCTACCGCGTGGGGTACACCGTAAGGGCCGCCGGCGCGCAGGTAGGGGCGCAGAATCAGCGCATAGGAGATAAGGGTACTCACGGGGTTGCCGGGGAAGGAAATCATGGGAACGCGGTGCCCCTTGAAATCCAGCACATTCACGCCCTGAGGGCCACCGGGCTGCTGGCTCACATGACCAAACCAGGAGATGGGTACCAGAATGTCTGCCTCGTGCGCCTTAGCGATGGCGTTACGCACAACCTCGTACTTACCGTGGCTAATACCGCCGGACGTAATAATGATGTCCGGCTTAAAGGACTCGTACTCGGCAGTCAGACGGTATAGCAGTTCAACGGGATCATCGCCGATTCCAATGCGGCGAACCGTCGCGCCGTCCTCACGCAACATGGCGCTGAGCATCGGACCGTTGGCGTCAAAAATCTGTCCCTGTGCGAGGTCGTCCGGGGAGGCGTTATCCTCACCGGCCGTACCGGAGCGAATCTCATCACCACCGGTGCATACCAACACGCGGGGTCCCGCCGCAACAGTCAACCGTGCGTAGCCCTGGGAGGCGAGTGCCCCCAGCAGGGCGGGGGTGACACGCTCGCCGGCTCGGGCGAGCACCTGGCCGGTCACCACATCCTCACCGCGGCGGCGCACGAACTGACCAACACGACCGGCAGCCAGCCTAATCTTCTCGCTAGGGCGGCCGAAAGACTCGGGAAGGTCGGGGTACTCAATACGTTCCGACTGTTCCACGGGAATCACCGCATCATACCCTTTGGGAATGGGAGCGCCGGTCATAATCGGGTAGGTCAGGTCATCGGATGCGCGGGAACGCTGCAGGGGTCGACCCGCAGGAATCTCGCGGCCGACAGTAAAGATGCGGTCCTTACGGTCGACAGCAGCCGCGGTGAGCGCGTAGCCATCCATCTGAGAGTTGTCGAAGCTGGGCACGTCCATACGCGCGGTAACGTCCTGCGCAAGGATTCGGCCTGCCGCATAATCAAGAGGAACGGTTTCCGCCGTGCCGATGAAGACCTCTCGCAGGAGAAGGGCCAGGTAGGCGCGGTATTCCTCGGTGCTGGGAGTTCCGTTGAACTCGGGAGCGATCATTGCGGTTCCTATCGTGCGACATACGGATATAAACAGTGTACGGTGCACGCGGGGGCGGGTAAATACAGTTCCACCTAAGGGGCCGCCCCCGTAACATAGCTAGCCGAGGCGCTCGCGTAGTTTCTTAAGTGTGCGAGCCAGGCCCAGCACGCCGAAGATTCCCAGGTAGAGGCTGATAAGGATGAGGGCACTACCCAGGGCACTCGGGAGATCGCTACTGTTGATGGCCAGGTCAATCGCGAGGGGAATGGTCTGGGTTTTACCCTGCACGTTGCCAGCGAAGGTAACGGTTGCGCCGTACTCACCCAACGCACGAGCAAAGGAGAGCAGGAAAGCGGTGGCAAGGCCGGGCGCTGCTAGGGGTAGGAGCACCTTAAAAGTCACCTCGGCCGGGCCGGCCCCCTCGACCAGTGCGATTTCCTCGTACTCGCGAGGAATAGCTTGCAACGTAGTGACCGCGGTGGCCACAAAGAAGGGAAGAGCCACAAAGGTCTGCGCAATAATCACCGCGTTCGAGGTGAAGGGGATCGAAATACCGGCCTGGTAGAGATACGAGCCAATCAGGCCTTTACGGCCCCAGAAGAAGAGCAGTCCCAGACCAGAAACCACCGGGGAGAGAATCACCGGAGTGTAGATGATGGCGTAGAGGACCGCACCGAAACGGTGCAGGCGTGAACGATTCAGCACCTTGGAAAGGAGCAGAGAGATGGGAGCGCCCAGAAGGCCGCAAATCAGGGTGGAGAGGGCAGCCGTCGAAAGCGAAAGGTTAGCAGCGCCCATCACTTGCGGAGTAAATACAGTCCCGAGTTGGCTCCACGGCACGTTAAGGAACAGCCCCAGGAGCGGGCCGGCAATTACTAGAAGACCGATGAACGCCGGAATGGTAAAGGAACGAGGAACCGATACAAAAAGATGGGCCGAAGATCGCGGCGCACGATGCGCAGGAGAAGGAACAGACATGGGTTCGTGAGAGGTTGGGCTGCAGAGGCGGTGAATGGGAGCGGGGCATCCCGCGGGTTAGAAGAATAAAAGACGTGACGGGATGCGGCGGCACACTTCTATAAGGTACCGCCGCATCCCGGATTTTTGCGCAAGCCACTCACCGCTGAGTGAGTGGGTGAGCGTTTACAGACTACTTAGTGGTGGTGTTGAAGCCGTAGTCGGAGAGGATCTTCTTGGCCTCAGCGGAGGTCTTCAGCCACTCGTTGAACTTCTTAGCGACGGCAGAAGATGCACCGGTCTTGCTCAGGGCTACGGGGTACTCGTTGGGCTCAACGTCGGGCAGCTCGACAGAACCGAGGTTTGTGCCCTTCTTCTTGGCTGCTGCGAGGTCGGTTGTGTAGATGAAGCCTGCATCGGCGTTACCGGTGGACACCTTGGTGGCCACGTCGGTGACCTTACCCTCGGTGGTTGCGTTCTTGAGGGTGATGTCGTGCTTCTTCAGTTCCTGGTGTGCCAGGGTGCCGCAGGGAACGTCTTCCTTGCAGACTGCAACAACGCCGTTGGTGTTCTTCAGGTCATCAAGGCTGTTGATCTTGCCGGGGTTACCTTCAGCGGTGACCAGAACCAGCTTGTTGGTGACCAGAACGGTGGAATCGGAGCCGGAGAACTCGCCCAGCTTCTTAGCCTTGTCCATGTTCTTGGTGTCTGCAGTGATAAGCATGTCGGGGGTTGCACCCTGCTCGATCTGGGTGACGAGCTTTGCGGAGCCCTCGTAGACGAAGGTGATGTCGACACCGGGGTTAGCTGCTTCGTAGGCCTTCTCCAGGTCAGCACCCGCGTTGTTCAGGGATGCTGCGGCGAAGACCTGAATCTTGCCAGAGGATGCCTGAGAAGCTGCGGATACCGAAGCGGTCGAAGAGGAAGAGGCCTGGGAAGAACCACAACCGGTCAGAGCCAGGGTTGCAGCAGCCAGCGCGCTGAGAGCGGCGAGAGGAGACTTCATGAAAGTATTTTTTCCTTGGACTAGTCGTGTTAGTTGCATGAAGGTGAGGTGGTCCACGCGAGGCTTTTGTGACAATTTGTGTACGCCCCTAGCTTGCGTACACGATGGCACGTTATCGCGGCTTCTTTAGGTCACCGCGAGTGTAACTTACCCTTCACACACTATGTAACGGGCCCTCGAACGTGGAATAATCATATTGTTACCCGAAATATACTAATTTTCCACATAGGTTTTCCATGGCGTACACGGCAGATTCCGCCCGCTCTCAGCTGATTGCGGGCCCTTTGTTAAGCACCTTATCTTCTGTAGATAACAACGGTGCTGCTTTTGTGACGCCTCAAAAATCTGAGACCTCCCTAAAGTCGCGGAGGAAGCTCCCAAATATTACAAACAGCGGTCCGCTCCTCGACCGATGGGGACGCATCGCAACTGACCTTCGCATCTCATTAACCGATAAATGTAATCTTCGTTGCATTTATTGCATGCCGGCCGATGGATTGCAGTGGCTCCCCAAGGAAAACTTACTTTCGGCCGAGGAGATTGCACGCCTTGCAGATATCGCTGTCTCTCGACTGGGTGTCGAAGAGATTCGCTTCACAGGCGGTGAACCCCTCGTTCGCGCAGATTTGGTCGACATTATCTCCCGCATCCATCAGAAGCACCCCGAGGTGCCTCTGTCCATTACGACTAACGGCATCGGCCTGGACAAGCGCGCCGCTACCCTCGCCGAGGCAGGTCTAGCCCGCATCAACGTCTCGCTGGACACCATCTGCCGCGAAACCTTTGCCGAACTCACCCGCCGCGACAAGCTGGAGGCTGTGCTCAAGGGTATCGACGGCGCTGCCGAAGCCGGTCTGTGGCCCATCAAGATTAATGCCGTGCTGATGCCCGGACTCAACGATGGGCAGGCACCGGAGCTCCTGGAGTGGGCTCTCAAGGGTGGCTACCAGCTACGCTTCATCGAGCAGATGCCTCTGGACGCAGATAACCGCTGGACCCGTGAGGGCACCATCACCGCCGCCGAGATTCGCGAGAAGCTTTCGGCCACCTACGTGCTCGGTTCAGTACGCGAAGCACGCGGCGATTCTCCTGCCCGACTGTGGGAGGTCTACCCGCTCGGCACTGCCCTGGATGAGTCCGGGTTCCCCGTCGACAGCACCGAATCCCTGGGCCGCGTGGGCATCATCGCTTCGGTGACCGAGTCCTTCTGTGGCGCCTGCACCCGCACCCGCCTGACGGCCGACGGCAAGATTCGTTCCTGCCTCTTCTCCGACACTGAGACCGACCTCATGCAGCTCTTGCGCTCCGGCGCCACGGACGATGAACTGGCCTTGCGCTGGCGTGAAGGTATGTGGTTCAAGCCCCGCGCTCACGGCAAGGAAGACGCAGATTTCGATATTGAGGAATTTGCCAAGGCAAGCCGCTCCATGAGTGCCATCGGAGGCTAGCCCCTCCCCCGACGCGGGCTTCCTCTTGTTTTTCGCACCCTCTCGTATAGCATTAGGAGCATGATGCAGGTTCATTTCTTTGCTGCCGCACGCGCGGCGGCGGGTACCGCTGAGCTGTCGGTAGCCCCGAATGAAATTGACTCGCCGACTCTAGGCTCGCTCATCGCGCACCTGGGCCGGGAGCTGACAGGAACCACCCCCTCCGGCCTGACCCTGGCGCAGGTTATGGAGCAGTGTTCCTTTCTGATCAATGGCACCCGTTCTGATGCCGACGCGCCGCTGACCGATGGCGATCGAGTTGACGTCCTTCCTCCCTTCGCGGGCGGTTAGAATGAGCGATTCTTATATGCCCTCGGATGCGGTCCCACCGATTCTTCCCGAGTATCCCGCGTTCTCCTGCGCCGCGGTTATCGTGGCCGGTGGACAGTCCAGCCGTCTGGGGCACGTGCCCAAGGCCTCGCTCTCGGACGGCACGAGCACGCTCCTTGACTGCGCCCTGCAGGCCGTGAGGCAAGCCTCGCCGCGAGTTGTGGTCGGACCCGATACTCTGCCCGTCCCCTCCGACGTTCTACTCACCCGAGAAGACCCACCCTTCTCCGGCCCGGCCGCGGCTATTCACGCCGGCCTAGAACGTGTGGCGGCCCAGTGCGAGGATTCCAGCACCCCCGCACCGAAGTGGTGCCTCATTCTGGGCGTTGATACCCCGCGCATCGCTCCCGCGGTACAGCTACTTATGCGTACCGCCGCGGTCAGTGACGCAACTACCCAGCCTCCGCTCCCCGAAGAGAACTCCTCCGCGTCTGAGGGCTTCTGGGGGATTTCGGAGGGCATCTACCAGCCGCTGGTGGGTATTTACCGTTACAAGAGCATCCGTTCGGTATTCTCTGAGGGCACCACCGATGCCTCCGTCCGTTCCTTCCTGCGCCGTCTCAACCCGATCAGCGTTGAGCTCTCCGCCCAGCACACCGCCGATGTCGATACCTGGGAGCAAGCGGAGCAGCTGGGGTACACCACTTCCCTGTGGTCTAGCTACTAGATTCATCCCGCTACCACGGGCATATACTTTCGCGGCCGCATTGGGCCGCTTCAGCACACACGAGGTACCATGTCCCACCATATTCCCGCCGTCTCATGGGATCAGGCGCGCGAGCTACTGCACGCCGCTGGCACACAGGCCGCCCCGGACACCAAGACCGAGGTTCTTCCCCTCTTGGCGACGATTGACCATTACCTGTCCGAAGACGTTCACGCTATGATGCCGGTGCCGCACTACAGCTCCTCCGCGATGGACGGCTACGCTGTGGCGGGCAATCCGCCCTGGCGTCTGGTGCAGCCTTCCTATCCGGAGGATTCTCGAGCCAATATTCACCGCCTGACCGTGCCGATTAGTCCGGGCGAGGCCACCCCGATTCTGACCGGCGGTCTCATTCCCGAAGGCACCGAGGCTATCGTGCGCGAGGAGCACACCAGCAACTACGAGGGAGCCGATTCCCTAGCCTCCGCGGATACCCGCGCCAGCATCCACTACCTGGAGATGGCCGAAGGGTTCGAACCGCCTGCTGCAGGAACTGATATTCGTTTCGCTGGCGTAGAGTTGCAGCATGGTGATTACCTGGCTCGCCACGGCGAGCGCATCTCCTCCCGAATGGCCGCGTTCCTGGGCACGAACGGTTTTGACGAGTTGCCCGTCTATGCACCCATCCCGGTGCGTTGCGCGTTCACCGGCAATGAGGTGATTACTTTTGGCTTACCCGACCCGGGTCAGGTGCGCGACGCTTTCGGCGGTTTCGTGGAGCATGCCATCGCCGCGGCCGGATGCGAGGTTCGCCCTTCGGCCCGTCTGGCAGATGTCGAGTCCGAGTTCTCGACCTTTCTGACGACCTCTACCGCGCGCATCCTGGTGTTTACGGGTGGTTCGAGCACCTCGGGCGTGGATATGGTGCGTAAGGCTCTCAACGATTTGGGGGCGACCTATATCTTTGAGTCTGTAGATGTGCGTCCGGGCCACCCGGCCCTGGCCGCGAGCCTGCCGGTGCACGAAACCGGACCGAATGCCGGTCGTCAGCGTTTCGTACTGGGCCTTCCGGGTAACCCACTGGCCGCCTACACAGCTCTTTATTCTTATCTGCCGCCTCTGCTGGCCGGCCTGCGTTCCATGCCCCTGCCTGCGGCGGATACGGCCGTTCTTGCCGAGGATGTTCCCACGCTGCGCAAGGCTGTGACGACTCGTCTGGTGCCCGTCCGGGTGACCGAGGGCGTTGCTTACCCTCTACCGAAGTCGGCTTCGCACATGCTGTCTTCCCTGGCCGCCGCCACGCACTTTGCGGTGCTTGATGACTCCACGGTGACTGGCGGTGCGCATCCGGCGGGTTCCCGTGCGCGCATTATTCCGGTTTTCTAAACCTGTTGCTGGGGGCTTCGTGGTGGAGGGGAGAGCTGATTCGGCGGTCGGCGTTGTCAGAGGGCTACCCTTCAGGGGGTATAGTTAGTAGAGATATGTCAATCGTTTAGCATATCTTGATTCATCCATTAAGGAGCCCCGTGGCGAAGCCTAAACTCAGTGACGTTGCCGCGTTGGCGGGCGTCTCCCCCACTACCGTATCCCGCGTGCTCAACAACCGTGGCTACCTGAGCGAAGCCACCCGCACCAAGGTGCACGAGGCCGTCCAACAACTCGGCTACCGCCCCAACGCCATCGCCCGAAGCTTGCAGGGTCAACGCTCGCAGACGGTAGGTCTTATCTTCCCCACCGTAGCCAACCCCTTCTACGGGGAGATGGTGTACCAGCTCGAGAACCACCTGGCCGAGGCCGGGTACAGAGTCATTCTCTGCAATAGTGAAGACCACCCTGAGCAGGAGAAACGCTATCTCGATATGCTCTTCGCCAACCAGGTGGACGGCATCATTAGCGGCGCCCATTCAGACGCGCTCGTGAACGTACCTCACGCTCAGGCTCCCCTGGTGACGATAGACCGTCGCGAGACCGGTTTTTACCCCAACATCCGCTCCGATAACTACGGCGGCGCACGCGCAGCCACGGAGCACCTTATCGCCACGGGCGCCCGGACAATTGTGCACGTAACCTCCACCCTGAGCCAGCATAATGAGCGCCAACGCGGTTACCGCGAAGCCATGCTTGAAGCGGGCCTGGCCCCTGAGTTCGCAGAGCTTGGCTTTCACTCATCCCTCGACTATAAACGCAAGACGCTATATCGCTACCTGGATGAACGGACTGACAGCATCAACCCCGTGGAGGCGGTCTTTGCCTCCAACGACAACTACGCCGCATTAGCCCTGGGGTGGGCACACACGCACAACATCCGCGTTCCCGAAGATTTCCAGGTAATTGGTTACGACGGGACGCAGAGCGTTCGGCTACTCCTGCCGGAACTTGCAACCGTCATTCAGCCCATCGAGGAAATCGCTCGACGGGCCACTCAACGCCTACTGGGACTCATCGAGAGGCAGGATGCCCCGGTTACCTCCGGGATGCCAAATAGCGCGGTCCCCGGGGATTCCGCGTATCTTCCCGGGGATATACTCCCCGTCACACTGTATTTGGGGAGCACCGTACGAGCCATTCCCAATCTCTCATCCAAAGAGCCGAACGGCTTGAGGCCCGACGAGCCGTGATAGCCTTTCCGCGTTTTGCAAAGCCGTGCCCCGCCGCTCCATGTGCATGGAGCGGCGGGGCACGGCTTTGCTGTTGAATACCCGGGTCAGACCCAGAATGTTACGTTAAGCCTGAGCGGCGGCGCGAGCGACGACCTCTGCGGGGCCGGTTGCGGGGTACACCATGCCCACTGCATGGGCCTTCGAGAAGACGCCTTGGAGCGGTCCGAGGGAGAGGAATCCACGGCGCTCATAGAGACGAGCACTGTCATAGGTCGATGCTTCGAGGTAGGCTGGGTACCCCTCAAGACGAGCAATGCCATAGTCGAGGAGTTTGGTGCCAATACCGCGGCCGCGCAGCCCCTCCAACACGCCAATATTGAAGAGATACCAGTGCTTGTACGAGGGGCGGTACTTGAGCAGATGTAGCTCCATCATGATGGCCCGGACCAGGGTAATCGGCCCCAGCCCACGGTAGTAGGCGCTAACCTGCTTGATTTCGTTAAGGAATGACCCTTCCTGGGACTCCGGGTTATTCCAGAGGCAGACACCAACGATCTTGCCCGAGGAATCATCCAGAGCGACGTCAATCCGTCCGCGATCCTTGAAGTTACCGTAAACCTGCAGGGTCATAATTGCGCGGAGCTTTTTCATCTCCTTTCGGCGGTTTTTGCCACCGATGATGGCCATCATGGCAGGGTCGCCATCGAAGGCCGAGATGAGCACCTCCACTACCTCCGAGTACTCGTGAGGTTCGGCGGTACGGACGGTATAGGATTCGGAGGACATATTCACCCTTTACAAAAGCTTGAAGTCTACATAAATATTAGCTGTATTCCGTCCTCCTGGCTAACGAATCATACCTAATCAAGACATTTTACATACGTATGCATGGATCGCCGTCAGTAAATATTGCACCATTATGCATAATTTATACGAATACTTATTCATTTCTTATATTCGAATTTTCCATAAAGAAATGAACACCCCGCATCATTCCAAGGGAAAGATACAGGGTGTTCAAAAGCAGAGAGTTTATCTACTCACTCAATGTACAGACTATGCGTTAGCCTTTGCCTTCAGTGCAACCTTCAGAAGCGAATCCGCATTAGTCACAGAAGCGCCCGAAACCTGAGCATCTTCAACCGAGGTAGCCACCTTCTTAGAGTTGGTAATCACCATGGGGGTTACCAGCAGATAGCCGGCATCCTTAATAGCGGGAATATCAAACTCAGCAATAACGTCGCCACGCTTGACGGTGTCGCCCTTAGCAACCTTCGGGGTGAAGCACTGACCGTCCAGCTCCACGGTGTCCATACCAATGTGCATCAGCAGGTCCAGGCCGTCCTCGGTACGCAAACCATAAGCGTGACCGGTCGGGAATGCGACGGTAATCTTGCCGTCAGCCGGCGCGTAGAGCTTACCCTCGGTAGGCTCGACCGCGATGCCCGCGCCCAGCGCGCCGGAGGAGAAGGTGGGGTCCTTGACGTCTACGAGAGGCACCACAGTACCCACCAGGTGAGCGCCCAGCTCAACGCCTTCGCCGGAGGTCTCAGCAGAAGCTGCCGAAGGAGCCTCGGTGGAAGCTTCGGTAGCTACAGGAGCGGCAGGAGCCTCGGCTTCCTCGGTGTTGCCAGCCTCGACCTTCTTACCCCAGATGAAGGAGGCAACGAAAGCGATGACGGTGGTCAGGACGAGGCAGCCCAAGAAGCCCGGGATACCTGCACCGACGGTTGCTTCAATCGAGGGGAAGCCAAGGTAACCAGCAGCACCCAGCTTGCCCGCCTTAATTCCAAGAATAGAGGTAACCATCGAACCAATACCCGCGGAAACAATTGCAATGTAGAAGGGCCAGCGCAGAGCCAGGTTCACACCGAACATTGCGGGCTCGGTAATGCCCAGGAACGCGGAGGGTGCGGCTGCCGAAGCAATACCCTTAATCTTCTTGTTCTTGGTGGTCAGCGCGACACCGGCTGCGGCACCACCCTGTGCAACGTTAGACATGGAGGCGACCACGAAGATGAAGGAACCGCCGGTAGCCCACAGGCTCATCTCGATGGGCGGGAATGCCTGGTGCATACCGGTCATCACGATGAATGCGTAAGCAGTACCGAAGATCAGACCGCCGAGCGGGCCGGCAACAGTGTAGAGCCAGTTGATACCTTCACCCAGCCAGGTGCCCAGCTGGAACATCGGGGGACCGACGAGCAGGAAGGTCAGGAAGCCGGTGATGAGGATGGTGAGGGTCGGGGTGAAGATGAAGTCGATGGTGCCCTTGAGAATCTTGTGGAAGAACTTCTCAATGTGGGAGAGGATAAAGGCAACCAGCATAATGGGCAACACAGTGCCCTGGTAGCCCGCCTGCTGAACCTGCAGGCCGAAGAGGTTCCAGTACTGCATGGGGTCAGCGCCCTCAGCACCCGCCAGGGATGCTGCGACCTTGTAGCCGTTCATCAGGGCCGGGGATACCATTGCGGCACCCATGGTCAGACCCAGGTAGGGGTTACCGCCAAAGACCTTGGTGGCGGAGAAGCCGACCAACACGGGCAGGAAGGCGAAAGGAGCTGCGGAGAGCAGGTTGACGATATCCGCGAAGTCAGCCCACTCAGGGAAAAGTTCAATAACTGCCTGAGGACCAAAAATACCCTTAGAGGTCAGGAGGCTATTGAGCGCCATCAGCATACCGCCACCGACCAGCACCGGGATGAGCGGAACAAAGATGTCGGCAATGGTCTTGATGAAGCGGGAGACAATGTTACCCTGCTTCGCGGCGATGCTCTTGAGGTCGTCCTTGGACGCCTCGGGTGCACCAGCGGCGATCAGGTACTTGTGCACCTCGTTGACGTCGCCTGGGCCGACGATGATCTGGAACTGGCCAGCATTGAGGAAGCTACCCTTGAGGTCTTCGTCGTTGTCGATTGCTGCCTGGTCGACCTTATCCTGGTTCTTCAGGACGAGGCGAAGGCGGGTTGCGCAGTGCGCGGCTGCAACGATATTGCCGGCGCCACCGACGTCCTTCAGCACGCGCTGTGCCACTGACTTGTGGTCCACGCTCGCTCTCCTTTGTTTGGAGCACCACCGGATGATGCTTTGTGAATGAGTTGGGGCGATATGTCTGTGTGTGCATGTCACGTATATGTCATACGTTTGACATATCAGGTGTAAAACATGGTATCACGCGGAATAATGCAAAGCGAGGGCCCACCCTCTCATGAGAGTGAGCCCTCCGGCACATTTATTTACTTTCCGCTCGGCTCTCACGAACATCAGCCCATGGAAGAGCCAGGGTAAGGCCTAGAGACGGCCGTACTCCAGAGACAGCACCTCGCCACCGGTCAGACGAACACGACGCTTATCACCCTTGAAGAAGGTGCGAGCCGTCATAACCTCTGTCCCCATGGAGGCGGCCAGCTTACCGCCCACGTACAGCTCGGTAGCCGAACCGTCTACCAGCAGGTCAAACTCGCGAATCTTCGAACGCTTCAGGGTGCGGCGGCGCAGGCTACCACCCTCGGTGTAGCGAGTACCGCCACGGTCCATCTGCACAAAGTCCTTATCCAGAACAATACTCAGTGCCACGCCGTGGGTGTCCTTAATCTTCAGCTTCACGCGCTCATCAGCCACATTTACACGGCCGCGCAGACGGAAGGTCAAGGCATTCTTCAGCTCCACGAGCTTACCCTTCTCCTCCTCGCGGTACAGCGGCTTCATCTCCATCGCGTCATTCAGCTGCGGAACCGGACGCTGGAAAATCTTGCCGTTGCGTAGGTGCAGCTCACGCGGGTAGGTGAACATATGCACCCAACGGTGGCTCCACGAGGGCAGGTCATCCTGATCCGCGTTGCCGAGCCAGGCGATCATCACCGGGGCATCGCCGCTTGCGGTGTGCGGCGCCTCCGGGTCAGCGCTCAGGCCGGTACCCGAAATGGTCTGCGGGGCGTAGAACTCGAAGCCTGCATCCAGCTCGGTGAAGGGGGTCTCCACCTTAAACTTGAGGGTCTTGTTATCCAGCGAGCCCACGATGTAACCGCTCTGGAAGATGTTGTTGTACTTCTCCCCCAGCGGCTCTAGGCCCTGCGGACTAAAAATCAGCACGTCACGCAGTTCACCGGTCAGCTCATCACGCAGAGTCAGCAACGAGGGACACTCGAACATATAACTACCCTTGAGGGTCTTGTCCTTAATGCCAATCTCCCCGCGGAAGGTCCACTCGCGGCGATCCTCAGAGGTGTACACCACCACGGCACCGGTCAAATCCTCGCGCTGCGCGCCAATGACCATCCACCAGCGGCCGTCACGCTGGAACACATGCGGATCACGATAGTGGGCGGTGTAGCCCTTCTCGGGTCCAGAAATCAGCGGGGGCAACTGGCGAGTCGGCTTAGCGTCCTCACCCGCGGTGGCAAGAATCTGGTACGTCTCGCGGTTACCCTTGGAATCCTTGACGTTACCGGTGTAGAAGAACTCAAAACCACCGGGAACCTTAATCCCAGAACCCGAGTAGCAACCATGCGAGTCATAACGACTGTCCGGGACCAGAGCGGTACCCTCATCGGTCCAGTGAGTCAGATCCTCGCTCACGGCGTGACGCCAGTACACCATACGTTCGGGGTGCAGAGGCGAGTACTGATAGAAAGCATGGTAGCGCTTGCCATCAAAGACAAGGCCGTTCGGGTCGTTCAGGCGGCCTACCGGAGGAGCCAGGTGCAGTGCGGGGTAGTCACGATCTTCGCGAACCCCGGCACCAAAAGCCTCCAGAATCTGCTGAGCCTCCGCCGCCAGGTCACGGGCGGGGCGGGGCGAGGACTTCTGATTCTTTTTCTTCTGCTCGCTCATGTCTTATCCGTTTTCGTCAGGGAGAATGTCTGGGTTATCTCATCCCATCATACGGCACCCCGAGCCTCCCTACCGGGCCGAGGAGAGAGGCACCACAGAGGCCGTTAAATGCCGCAGGGCGGCACATCCCTAAGGATGTACCGCCCGCGTAAGAATCGAGAAGAAGTCGATTACTTGAGGGTGACGGATGCGCCGGCAGCCTCGAGCTGCTCCTTAGCCTTCTCAGCGTCTTCCTTGGAAACGCCCTCGAGCAGGGTCTTGGGAGCGCCGTCAACCAGGTCCTTTGCTTCCTTCAGGCCGAGGGAGGTCAGGGCACGAACTTCCTTGATCACTGCGATCTTCTTGTCGCCAGCGGACTCCAGGACAACGTCGAACTCGGACTTCTCTTCAGCAGCCTCGCCTGCTGCGCCGCCTGCGACAACTGCAACGGGAGCAGCTGCGGTGACGTCGAACTCTTCCTCGAATGCCTTAACGAACTCGGAAACCTCAACCAGGGACAGTTCCTTGAATGCTGCAATGAGTTCTTCGATGGACAGCTTAGCCATTGTTTGGCTCCTTCACTATCTGGTGCGGACTGACGTCCGCGGTGTAAATCTTCAGTACCTACCCGAAGGTCGGTCAAATTTAGGGTGCGTTACACGATATTCGCGTTCACGCTGCTGAGTATCTCAGCGCTGGTGCAGTAGCACGAAAGGGGCTTATGCCTCTTCCGATGCCTCCTCGGCAGCAGCGGGAGCTGCGCCTTCCTGCTCCTCCAGCTTGACGCGCAGTGCGTCCACAACCTGTGCGATGCGTGCGATGGCAGCCTTTGCGCCACCTGCAACCTTGGACAGCAGAACCTCGCGGGATTCCAGGTCAGCGTAACGCTTGACGTCGTCCTCGGAAAGAGCGGCACCTTCGTAGTAACCGTTCTTCACAATCAGCTGGGGGTTAGCCTTGGCGAAGTCACGCAGGCCCTTAGCAGCATCAATCAGGTCGCCCTTGATGAATGCCAGTGCGGAGGGACCGTGGAGGTGGCCTTCGAATGCGTCGATGCCAGCTTCCTTAGCTGCGATAGCAGCCAGCGTGTTCTTCACCACGGCGTATTCGGTCTCTGCACCGAGTGCGCGACGCAGCTCCTTGAGCTGTGCAACAGTGAGACCGCGGTATTCGGTCAGGATGACTGCGTTCGAAGCTTCGAAGAGTTCCTTCAGCTCGGATACTGCAGCGATCTTTTCCTGAGTCGCCATGGTAGTTCCTTCTTCCGATTCTTGTAAGGTCGCCGGTAGAGCCTCGAAGCACTATTGCAAGCAATAAAAAATGCCTCGACGCGTAGGCGTACGAGGCACGATAGACGGAACCCTCGAGGGGTTATCGGCTATTCACTTCGAGTTCACCTACGCGGGCGGCGATTTCTTGAGGGAAATCAGCTCTTATCAGAACCCTGTCCTCGACCTCCACCGGGATGGGGATAAAGGACATAGTTCTAGACCGGCGGTCTTTGGTTCGTTTATCATCTCAGGTTCTCGAACAGGTCGCAAGTTAAAACAAGAAAATCCCGCCATTAAGCGGGGTTAATCACTTAAAAAGCTCATAACCCCCGCCAACAGCGGGATCTATCGGCCTCAGCACAACGCCAATCAGCCTATTCGCCCAGGTAGAAGCGCTTACCCTCGGAGAAGAGGAAGCACCGCTGCGGGGCGACGGCCAGACGTACCGTACTACCGGTTACGTGGGAGATTCCTTCAGCATCAGAAACGAAGAATTCCAGCTCCTGACCGGCCGGCACCCGCACCGAGTATTCAGCCTCTTCAACATTCGAGGGCTCCACGGGGTGACCATCCTCCCCCAGCTGCTCCGAAGCCACCGGCAAAGTTGCAGTCTCACTCAGAGCCGCACGGTAGAGCATGCCACCCACCAGGTGGCGCTGCCCCAGAACCTGCGCCGACAGGACGCCGTGCGATTGTTCGGCATCTCCCTCACCCAGTTCATAGAAGGAAGAAGCACGAATCGCCAGGCGGCAATCAGCAGGCAGAGAAGCTTCGGGTTCAATATCCAGCAGATTCAGAGCAGGAGCCGAAAGCAGCTTCGCCACCTGCAAAGTGTGAGGATAATCCAACAGGCGGCCCGGAGTATCCACCTGCACCAGGTAGCCGGAATCCATCACCGCCACGCGATGACCCAGCATGAGCGCCTCGTTCTGATCGTGAGTCACATACAGACCCGTGAAACCGTAACGCTCGTGCAGACGCACAATGTCGGCCCGGATACTCGCACTCATCTCCTCATCAACACTGGCCAGGGGCTCGTCAAAAAGAACCACAGGGGCACGACGAATGAGAGCACGCGCAATACCCACACGCTGCGCCTGACCACCCGACAGCTGCGAAGGCTTACGGTTCTCCAGCTCCTCAAGCTTCAGAGCGGCCAGCAACTCGCGGTAATAGTCCATATTGGCCTCACCCGAAAAAGCACGCAAACGCGTAGGGAAGAGAATATTATCCTTCACGCTCAGGTGCGGGTACAGAATCGGGCGCTGAAACACCACACCCACCGAGCCGCGCTCCAGAGGCTGACCGCCGTAGGTTACCCGACCCGTCGTGGGATCCTCCAGCCCAGCAATAATACGCAACAGCGTCGACTTACCGGTGCCCGAAGAACCCACCAGCGAAATCATCTCGCCGGGCCGAACATCCAGGTCAATCTCACGCAGAACCGTAGTATTAGCCCCAAAAGTTTTAGAAATACCCCGGATGCGCAGCCCGTCAAAGGACTCCTCAGATGCGATAGCTCCGGGAGCAGCAGAAGAAGAGCGATGAGGAGGTACAGAAGTCATTCCCTCATTATGGATGATTCGTTCCTCCGCTCGACCCCACGCAAGATAAGAAACGTCATAAAACGGCAGGTTTCGCACAGGCAAGCGGCCTAGCTCGGGCGCACCAGCAGGCGCCCCTTGACAGCCAAGTACAGCGTGCCCAGCCACAGGAAAACAAGAAAAGCTGTACCGATTACCGTCAACGCCGGGGCCACCGGCCCCAGCGAGCCCACAGAAACCAGCCGAATACCGCTCGCAGCCATAGAAGCCATACCGAAGGAGAAACCCCACATGCTCATTGAGAAGCCTCCCTCAAGAGCCCAGGGGAGCAACCGCATCAGGAAAATTAGCTGCAAAATGCCGTAGCCGGTCAGCACCAGGAAGAACCAATCCACCGTGCCACCGTTAGCCGCAAGGTAGGCGTTACCACCCACAAAAGGCGGGGCCATCTGAATACCGATGACACCACGCTCCCCCCGAGGTAAAGGAGTCAGGGTGCGCAGACGACTCAGGATCACGGCCTCAATGCTGAACCACGAAATCAAACCCGCACCAAAGAAAAGCATGGCCATATCATGCCAACCCACGAACCCCATGGCTGTAGCCGTCGCAAAATTCGTGGCCACAGTCGGCAGATACAGCACCGGAGAAGCAGCCTCGGGAGCATACCCACCACGCCAGGTTCCAGCAATGCGGTGAGTCGCAAAATACAGCTGACCTACCGCCCCCAGCGTTACCAAGGTAAGAGCTGGCGCCTCGGCGTAAGGATAGAGAGAAGCCCCCACCTGCGCCGTCGTCGCCGGAACCAGCGAAAAGAAGCAGGTACGCGCCGGATGTTCCCAAAAACCACGCACCCACGCACGGTACTTCACCACCGAGTGAACCAGAAAACCCACAAGGAGCAGCCACACCACGGCGTTAAAAGCCAGGATGCTCTCGCCCACCCAATCAGGCGCCATCCCCTTCGAGGCGCCAGTACGCCAGGCAGCACCCAACGCGCCGGTACCCAGCGCCACCGCAAAATAATTAACCGGTACGCTAAGGCCCCGACGGGCACTCTGCTCGCTCTGAAGGGAAGAAGGCATTAGGTTTTACCTCTCATAGTTGTAGGGCAGGATGAGGGCACGCAGCCCTAATATGTGTTTCGACGGTGCCGGGGCATGGGCAACGCCATAGGAACCAGGGACCAGAAAATCATTCTATGTTTTAAGCCTATATAAGCTGGAAATCCGTGACGTACTTTAACCGATTCCGGTCACGCAATGTCTTGAATCTTCACGCAATGTCTTGAATCTTCACGCTGTGTTTTGAATCTTCACACAGACAAAATCATGCACAAAAAAAATCGCCCCCGACGGCTAAACGTCGGGGGCGATCACTAGCGAATGCTAGACGCTACAGGTGCATACCTTAGGCAGCAACGGCAGCCGGATCAACGGGGATACCGGGGCCGAAGGTGGTAGCAACAGTTGCCTTGGAGATGTAACGGCCCTTAGCCGAAGAGGGCTTCAGACGGTTGACCTCTTCCAGGGCTGCCTGGAAGTTCTCCTCGAGCTGCTCAGCGGTGAAGGAAGCCTTACCGATGATGAAGTGCAGGTTGGAGTTACGGTCAACGCGGAAGTCAATCTTGCCGCCCTTGATGTCTGCAACAGCCTTTGCAACATCCATGGTCACGGTACCGGTCTTGGGGTTCGGCATCAGGTTACGGGGACCCAGAATCTTACCCAGGCGACCAACCTTACCCATCATGTCGGGGGTTGCAACCGCTGCGTCGAAGTCGGTCCAGCCGCCAGCAATCTTTGCGATCAGCTCGTCGGAACCAACGAAGTCAGCGCCAGCTGCCTCAGCCTCAGCAGCCTTGGGGCCTGCTGCGATAACGACCACGCGAGCGGTCTTACCGGTGCCGTGGGGCAGGTTCACGGTACCGCGAACCATCTGGTCTGCCTTACGGGGGTCAACGGACAGACGCATTGCAACCTCAACGGTTGCGTCGGTCTTGGTGGAAGAGGTCTCCTTCGCCAGGGCAACTGCCTCAGCGGGGGTGTAGAGCTTACCCTCTTCAATCTTGGCTACAGCTGCCTTGTACGCCTTGCTGCGCTTTGCCATCTGCTTTTCTCCTTATGCAGTTGTGGTCTCGTGAGCCGCGCTCGGCTCTGCCACATCCCGTCACTCGACGGGCATTTACAAGTTCTGTGTAGAAAATCTACGGTGCCGATTACTCGGCTCTTCGGACTAGCCGAAATTACTCGACGGTGATACCCATGGAACGAGCGGTACCCGCGATGATCTTGGATGCAGCATCCAGGTCATTTGCGTTCAGGTCGGGCATCTTGGTCTCTGCGATCTCGCGCACCTGAGCCTCGGTCAGCGAACCAACCTTGGTGGTGTGAGGAACAGCGGAACCCTTAGCAACGCCAGCAGCCTTCTTGATCAGCTGAGCAGCCGGAGGGGTCTTGGTGATGAAGGTGAAGGAGCGATCCTCGTAGACGGTAATCTCAACGGGGATGATGTTACCGCGCTGCGACTCGGTTGCAGCGTTGTATGCCTTGCAGAACTCCATGATGTTCACACCGTGCGAACCCAGTGCGGGGCCGACGGGGGGAGCCGGGTTAGCGGCGCCTGCCTGGATCTGCAGCTTAATGAGGCCAGTGACCTTCTTCTTGGGAGCCAATGTAGGGTCCTTTTCTTAGCTGGGAACCGACGCACAGGAGCGTACGCCGGCAGGGTGATGACCGTGGCGCGGTCATCGGTGTGCACGCACGAAAGCGTAACGTGCGCATACACAAACTAAGATTCTAGCGTTAATCCACCACTTAATCCAGTGCTCACCGGTATTCGCTAACATCGGAGGCGCGCGCTGGAGTGAACGACTGGCGACGGGGCCGCAAAAAGGGGTGGGTTAACGCAGAGCGAGCCCGGCCCCTCTTGGGTACCGGGCTCGCTCATCGCTCACGTTGAACTCTACAACCTCGTTAGATTTTCTCGATCTCAGTGAAGCTCAGGGTCACAGGGGTGTCTCGCCCGAAGACGGAAATCATCACGACAATCTGCTGAGCCTCAGCCTTAATCTCAGACACGGTGGCGTCCATGCCCTCGAATGCGCCGGACTTCACGCGGACGTTCTCACCCACAGTGTAGTCGGACTCAACGACAGGCTTGGAGACAGGCAGACCCTGGCTCTGCTGCTGCTCCTCGAAGACGGGCAGGAGCATCTCGAAGACTTCCTCCATACGTAGCGGAACCGGGTTGTATGCATCCTGGCCCACAAAGCCGGTCACGCCCGGGGTGTGGCGCACAACGCCCCACGAGTGGTCGGTCAGTTCCATACGGACCAGCACGTAGCCGGGAACGCGCACGCGACGAATGGTCTTCTTCACGGTGTTCTTGAACTCGACCACGGTCTCCATGGGAACCTGGACCTCGAAGATCTCGTCCTCGGCCTCAAGGTTCTGGATACGGGTCTCGATACCGGTCTTCACCTTGTTCTCGTAACCCGAGTAGGTGTGCACCACGTACCAGTCGCCCACCTGACGGCGTAGCTTCGACTTGAATTCCTCCAGAGCGTCGACTTCCTCAGCTGCTTCAACAACCTCGGTAGCCTCCTCGGCCAGCTGCTCAGCAGCCTCGACCTCTTCGGCAGCCTCAGCAGCGGCTACCTCGACCTCTTCAATCTCGGATACCAGTTCCTGCTCGGACACGTCGCTCCTACTTTCTATCGTTTACGATCTGGCTGCACTGCATACACAGCACCAATCAATAATCCGGAAAAAATTATGACACTCGGCACAACACCCCGCCGGGGGCGGCCAATGTCGATGACCTAATTACGCTGAATCGTTCCGTTACCAAAAATCCAGAATGCTCCCTGGCCAAACAAATAATCCAGCCCAGAAATCAGCAGGAGCATCACCACAACGAACAGCAGAACCGCAAGGAAGTAACCAAGTAGCTCGCGTCCGGTGGGGGTGGTAACCTTCTTCAACTCCGCGATAACTTCGCGGAGGAATGCAAAAATACGGCCGAAGAAACCGCGCTTCTGATCGCTCTTCGAGGATGCGCCAGACTCAGCAGCCTGAGCGGCAGTAGCAGACGATGCCATTTCTTCTGCCCCTTTCTGTATCTAAAAAAGTACGCCCGGAGTGCGGGCGTACAATCATCTATTGAGGCAATTTGAGCAGGGCGGACAGGACTCGAACCTGCAACCTGCGGTTTTGGAGACCGCTGCTCTACCAATTGAGCCACCACCCTTTGAAGCCTGAGCTTCGGTGTGAGAGTTGCTTCTCACTCGTTCGCTCCTCCATTGCCTCCTAAGCCAGTGGGCTTTAGAGGGGCAAACAATTACACCCTTGCGGGTGCAGAACTAACTCTAAACCATGCCGATACGCTCGTGCAACTCCAGAACGCAATATTTTTCAGAAAAAGGCTGTCCATTCCTTCTTCCAGAGGCCCCCTATCCCAGCCGGCGCCCGTATCCTATAAAAGAGAACGCATCTTAACACACAAGGAACGCACGAGGTGATGCACCCGTGCGCCCTCCGACGGGCCCGCCGGTTACGACTACACCGGCATTTTGCCCGGCAACGCACACAATAAGAAAGAAGAGAGCCCCCATGGCGCGCATTTCCAGCCGTATCGGTGCCATCGCACCCTCCGCAACCCTTGCCGTTGATGCAAAGGCCAAAGCACTCAAGGCCCAAGGACGCCCCGTTATCGGCTTCGGCGCTGGCGAACCCAACTTTGCTACCCCCGCACACATCGTGGATGCTGCCCACGAAGCGCTGAAGGACCCCAAGAACTTCCGTTACTCCCCCGCTTCCGGTCTGCCCGAGCTGAAGAAGGCCATCGCGGAAAAGACCCTGCGCGACTCCGGTGTTGAGGTCGACCCCTCCCAGGTCATCGTGACCAACGGCGGCAAGCAGGCCGTATACCAGGCTTTTGCTACGGTCATCGACGAGGGTGACGACGTACTCCTGCCGGCTCCCTACTGGACCACTTACCCCGAGTGCATCCGCCTGGCCGGCGGTAACCCCATCGAGGTTTTTGCCGGTAGTGACCAGCACTACAAGGTCACCGTCGAGCAGCTCGAAGAAGCCTACACCCCCGCTACCAAGGCACTCATCTTCGTCTCCCCCTCCAACCCGACCGGTGCCGTGTACACCGAAGAGGAAACCCGCGCTATTGGCGAGTGGGCGCTGAGCAAAGGCATCTTCGTTCTTACCGATGAGATTTACGAGCACCTCACCTACGATGGCACCGACTCGGTCTCAATCCTGAAGGCCGTGCCCGAGCTGGCCGATCACTGCGTCATCCTCAACGGCGTGGCCAAGACCTACGCCATGACCGGCTGGCGCGTGGGTTGGATGATCGGCCCGCGCGACGTGATTGCCGCGGCTTCTAACCTGCAGTCGCACATGACCTCCAACGTCAATAACATCGCCCAGCGTGCCGCTCTGGCCGCCCTGACCGGCCCGCAGGACGACGTGAAGGTCATGCATGCAGCCTTCGATCGCCGCCGCCGCGCCATCGTCGAAGGCCTCAACGCCATCGAAGGTGTGCACTGCCCCGTGCCTACCGGCGCGTTCTACGCCTACCCTGACGTTCGCGAACTGCTGGGCAAGGAGATTGACGGCGTACGCCCCCAGACCAGCGCCGAGCTCGCCGAGCTCATCCTCGAGAAGGCCGAAGTCGCCGTCGTTCCCGGTGAGGCCTTCGGCCCCAGCGGCTACCTGCGACTCTCCTACGCTCTGGGAGATGACGACCTAGCCGAGGGCGTAGCCCGTCTGCAGAATCTGCTGGGTCGCGCACGCGATTAGTCGCCTCTTACGAATACGTTTCACGAATCGTTAAATATTTTTTGAGCGCCCGGGGCCCGTCCCCACCGCAGTGGTGGAGGCAGACCCCGGGCGCCTCTTCGTTGCCAGGGCGCGGATACGACAAGCACCCGCTCAAAATATGCCGACTGAGGGTGTAAAGTACCTGAACTTTTATACCGGGATGAGGCCACTCCCACCCCAATCCACCACTACCCACACGCCCCAAACCCCGCTAAAATAGAGACTAAGAGAATGACCTCCCGAGCGGCACTCACACGTGCATGCCGATTCGTGGAGGCCATAGTTATATACGCGCGCAACACACCCCCGACGCGCAGACATTCACAAGGAGCCAACATGAAGATCGGTCTGCTTACTTCCGGCGGCGACTGCCCCGGCCTGAACGCTGTTATTCGAGGTGCCGTGCTTAACGGTGTCAAGAAGTACGGTTACGAATTCGTCGGCTTCCGTGACGGTTGGCGCGGCGTCGTCGAGGGCGATTACATAGATCTGCCCCGTCAGAAGGTCCGCGGCCTGGCATCCCAGGGCGGCACCATCATCGGCACCTCCCGCACCAACCCCTTCGACGGCCCCAACGGTGGCCCCGAAAACATCGAAATCATGATGGAGCGTCACGGTATCGACGCCATCGTCGCTATCGGTGGTGAAGGTACCCTCGCAGGTGCGAAGCGCCTGGCAGACGCAGGCCTGCCCGTCATCGGTGTTCCCAAGACCATCGACAACGACCTGCGTGCAACCGACTACACCTTCGGTTTCGACACCGCAGTCTCCATCGCAACCGAAGCCATGGACCGCATCCGCACCACCGGTGAATCGCACCACCGTTGCATGGTCGCAGAGGTTATGGGCCGCCACGTCGGTTGGATTGCACTGCACTCCGGTATGGCTGCAGGCGCACACGCCATCCTGATTCCCGAAGTGACCGTCTCCATGGAGCAGGTTGCAGAATGGGTCAAGGAAGTACACGACCGTGGCCGTTCTCCCCTAGTCGTTGTCGCTGAAGGTTTCATCCCCGAAGGCTTCGATGACGTCATGGCTAACAAGGGTACCGAAAAGGACGGCCGCCCCCGCCTCGGTGGTATCGGTGAGTACATCACCCACGAGATCGAGGCCATGACCGGCATCGAAACCCGTAACACCATCCTCGGCCACATCCAGCGCGGTGGCGCACCCACCGGCTACGACCGTGTGCTCGCAACCCGCTTGGGCATGGGCGCAGTGGATATGGTTGCACAGAAGCTGTGGGGCAAGATGGTCTCCGTTCAGGGCACCGAAATCAAGTACGTACCCCTCGAAGAGGCATTGGCTGGTCTGAAGTCCGTGCCGCAGGAACGCTGGGACGAGGCCTCCGTGCTCTTCGGCCGCTAAGCCGCACCCTCTACATAAAACCGCCGAGGCGGGCACTCACCACGAGTGCCCGCCTCGGCGGTTTCTACGCTTCTAGAAAGAACCGAGGAACGGTTCCTAGCGCTTCAAGAATTCCTGGCCGGAGAGAGACCGGCGCGCCACCTCACCCGACTCGGGTGAAACCACGGTCGTCTGGGCCACCGCATACTCCGTGGCCGGGGCCGGGGAACCGTCGGGAAGGAAGTCCCCACCGTCCACCGCGCGCAGGGGCGCCTTCGGATTGACACCGCGTTTGATAACGGCCAGGGCGATAGGCCCAGCCTCGTGATGCAGCGCCACCGAAGTGATGCGGCCGACCGGACGGGCCTTGCCCTCCACGAAAAGCTCACTGCCAACGGCAGGTAGGGTGTGCTCCGAACCGTCGATGTCCAGGAATACCAGACGGCGCGGCGGGCGGCCCAGGTTGTGCACGCGTGCCACAGTCTCCTGCCCCTTGTAGCATCCCTTGTCGAAGTGCACGGCGGTGCGGGAGTAATCCAGTTCCTGCGGAATGCTCTTATCATCCACTTCGGTAGCGTAGCGAGGGCGCCAGGCCTCGATGCGCAGGGCCTCGGCAGCCCACACGCCCGCGAGGCGCACGTCCTCGCGGTTCTCCGCCAGAACGTTCAGTACCCCACGGGGAACGATCGTCCAGAAGCGCACGTAGTCAGCGCCCGGGTGTGCGTCCCCGGCCTCGTCATAGCGGTAGCCTCCCGGGGCGGGAGTGTTCCAGGGGTCTTCCCACACCGGCAGGCCTTCGACGGAGGCGCCGGCAAGCGCGGCAGCCAGGGCAGGATGCACGCTTTCGGCGCCGCGGGGATCGCGGCTCGTCTCAAGCACGGCGTACTCGTCGCTGAGATTCTGAATCTCGACGCGCAGCATGAACTTCATGCGGTTCAGGTAATCAGTGAGCGGCTGGGCCTGGTAGCCCTCCACAATGAGCCAAAGCGCCTCGCCGTCTTCAATCGCAGCCGGGGCGTACTCGATGCGTCCTTGCGGGGTCAGCAGCAGAAACTCGCGGCTGTCACCGGCCTTCATATCGCTCAGAATCTGCGAAGCGATGGAGGTCAACCAGGTCAGGCGGTCCGGGCCTGACACACGCACGACACCGAGGGATGAGCGGTCCACCACTACCAGGGGTTCGTCCGCCCCGGCGGAACGGTCCCGGCTCAGGGCTCGCTGTTCGTGGATGGGGTCGCCGTAGTGGGCCGCTACACCCTCGTCGGGGCCGCCGGCGGCGAAAGCGCCCCTCACCGAAAGCAGGGGGCTCGTGAGGTGTGCGGTCCGGCTCTGCTCGGTCTCATGCCGGGTCGGACCTGTCAAAGATTCAGTCACGAAGAATATACCTTTCACGCAAAAGAACCCACCCCGCCGTGGAGCGGGGCAGGCTCTGATGATTGACACGAACTATTCGGCGGCGGGCTTATCGGAAGGCTCGCCGGTGGGCTCTTCGCCATCCAGGGAACCGAACATCGAGGTTCCCAGGGAGTCGCCGGTCATCGAGGAGGTCTTACGTAGCTCAGCGGAAGCGTGCTTGTGCAATTTACCCTCAGCATCCGCAATTTCCCAGTCCCACATGAGGTTGCCGTTGACCAGGCCCCACAGACGCACTGAACCGGCGTACTCGTGGGAAATTTCGTCGCGGAGCAGGTTGCCGGTCTGCATGCGCACGACCGGGCCCTTGACCATGCCCACGTAATTCTCGCTGATACCGCCGGGGTGGGCGATAGTTGCGAGCAGGGAGAAGCCGTCATCCTCGTTACGCAGGGTCTCAACGCTCTCAGCGTCAGCGAAGGCGGGAACAACGTCCTTGGGAACGATGCCGAAGCCGCCGTCAGCATCGGTGAGGGGGCGGTCAATCTGCCAGAAACCGGTCTCTACGGTGATGGGGCGGAGCTTCTTACCCTCGTCATCGAGGAGGAAGGATTCGGCGCGGTACTCGATGAAGGGCAGGCCATCCTGCTCGAAGGTAATAATCTGGCCGAAGGGGGTGTTTTCCTGACCCTCGTACCACATGGTTCCGGTGCCTTCCCAGGTGCCGAGGAGCCATGCGAAGGGGACAAGTTCAGGGGTTAGGTTGGAAGGGATTTCAATAGCCATACCCCTATTTTACCGGCCGGAGTAGACAGCGAGTAGAGATATTGCCGGGAGTTCGCCAGCGGCCCAGAGACGTGCCGCCCGTAGAGGACCAGGGGAACGAACAGAGGAAACCCCCGCCCAGATAAACCGGTGCGGGGGTTTACGCCGTCATTGGCGCGGGTGGCTCGCGAACCACCCAATGCCCTAAGTCAGGCTTGTGCTTCTGCCCTTATTGGAAGACTACTTCTGGCCGCTGAAGAGGCCGCGCAACACCGCGAAAGCACCGATTGCGATGCACACGGAGATGATAGCCATCAGTACCATGAAGAAAGCTTCGAGAGCCATAAGATTGTTATCCATGCCTTAAAGCTACCACACGCCCCCGCGTAAAAGAGCCTAAGAGGGGCCAGCAACGGAACGTCTCCTTCGCCGGAGGCAAGCACCGATCCCGGCGGTGAAGGCCCGGACGGGTACACTAGAAGAGACTGTATTAAAGCTACCGCGTGACACAGGAAGGGAGAGAGGACGTGTACCGTATTGCACTTCTCAGCGATACCACCACCCAGGACGTCGTTCCCTCCCTAAGCCTCCTCAGCCACAGGGTACAGCTCTTCCCCCTTGACACGGCCCATAAGGTTATCGAGGATCAGGGGTTCGACCTAATCATCTTGGATGCCCGTACCGCGCTCGTTCAGGCCCGCCATAGCGCCCAGTTGCTCCGCGCATCCGGCCTGCAGCTACCTCTCATCGCGCTTCTTAACGAGGGCGGAATGGCGGCAGTCGCCTCCTCCTGGCAGGTGGACGATATCGTTTCGGACCAAGCTTCCCCCTCCGAGATGGACGCCCGGTTGCGTCTGGCCATCGTGAGCGAAGCTGAGCCGCAGGACGAGTCGACCCAGGAACGCATCATCCGGGCCGGCAACCTAGTGATTGACACGCAGGCCTACTCGGCGCACCTTTCTGGCGCCGCGCTCAACCTGACTTTCAAGGAGTTTGAGCTCCTCAAATTCATGGCTATGCACCCGGGCCGCGTCTTTTCTCGCGCGCAGCTGCTCTCGGAGGTCTGGGGCTACGATTCCTACTACGGCGGCACCCGCACGGTTGATGTGCACGTGCGTCGACTGCGGTCGAAGCTGGGTACCGAGTACGAGCAGATGATTTCGACTGTCCGTAACGTGGGATACTCCTTCAACTCGGCCCGTTAACCGGCCCATAACGGGCTGGAACGCTGTTGGCTCCCGTCATATTCGTTCGTAACCTAGACCAAACTCTTCAAAGAGCAATATTCCCCGGTAGAGTTAAGGAGAAGGCTACGAAAGAAGGCAATGATGGCCCCCAGTCAGACGCTCCCTCCCTCACCCGACCTCGTCTACACCGAACCCGTGCTCACCGCCGAGTTGCTGGACCGTTTCGATGCTTTTGCCCGCGAGGTCGCGTCCTACGACGGCGTCTCGGCGTTCTCCGAGCAGACCCGCATCGAGCTCACCAAGGCCCTGCGCGAGCGCACCCTCACCCCACCCCACCTCTTCCTGGCCGAAGATGACGGCATCGTCGTAGCAGCCTTCGTAGCCCTCACCCCTGCCTCAGACGAAGACGGCGGCGTCATCGAAGCGGCTGTGGCGCCTACCTACCGCGGTCGAGGTGCCGGTAGCGCGTTCTTCGAGTATGCCGTCCGCCAGCTCGGTGAGGAGGCCGTGCGATACCGCCTCTGGGTGCACGGAAGCGCCAACGACACCGGAATCGAAACCCCCGCGCACGCCTTCGCAACCCTGCACGGGTTCAGCCCGGTACGCGTTCTCTACAAAATGGTTCTGCCGCTGGACGGGGCCACCCGCAAGGACCTCGTGGCGCGCTCCGACGCGCGCGCCCTCCCCGAGAACCTGCGGATGCGCACCTACACGAATGCCGACGAATTCCCCTGGTTGCGGGTCAACGCCGCCGCCTTCGCACACCACCCCGAGCAGGGCAAGCTCACCCTGGCCGATTTGCGCGAGCGCACCGGCTCCGATTGGTTCCGGCCCGAGGGCTTCTTCATCGCCTCCGAGAAGGGGGACGATGCTTCGATTGCGGCGTTTACCTGGACCAAGATTCCGACCGGACAGGTGAGCGGCGAGCTCTCTCCCGCCGGTGAAATCTACGTTGTGGGTGTAAACCCAGGCTCTCAAGGAGGCGGCCTGGGCCGCTCCCTAACCCTGCGAGCGCTGGCCTACCTGGCCTCAGCTACTGATGAGTCGGGCGAGCCTCTGCACGCCATCGAGCTCTACGTGGATGCCGACAACACCGCGGCCTACTCGCTGTATACCTCGCTGGGGTTCAGCGTGGCCACGGTGGACCGCATGTACGCACCCGGTCAGCCCGCCTAGTTCTCCCACAGGCGAGGCCAATCAGGTCTCGCCCCCTACCGACCCTACTCCGGCGCACCGTTGCAGACGCACTCACCGGTTTAGCTCACTACCACACAGGAAAGGAAGTACAGTATGGTACCCGTCCCTAACAGTATGAATAAGACGCCCAAACCTAAGCCCGCCGAACCGGCGCCCGTGACCGGCGTTATCCACATCGGTAACGACATCTCCAAGATTGAGCGTGCGGATTCCCGCGGCGACCGCATCGAGAAGGGCGAGAAGCGATCCTACTTCAGCCTGGAGGAAGAGTTCGGGCCCGAGCGTTTCTTCGACCGCGAGAGTAGCTGGCTCGACTTCAACACCCGCGTGCTGGAGCTGGCGGAGGACCCGAACCTGTACCTGTTGGAGCGGCTGAACTTCTTGTCCATCGTCGCTTCCAACCTCGACGAGTTCTTCATGGTGCGTGTGGCCGGTCTGAAGCGCCGCATCGCCACCGGTTTGGCTGTGCCCTCCGCCGCAGGCCTGAGCCCTGAAGAGCAGATGGAAGAAATTGCCGAGCGCGCCCACAAGCTGCAGAAACGCCACGCCGAGGTGTTCCACGACCAGGTGCTACCCGCTCTGGAGGAGCAGAATATTCGCATCGTAGGCTGGGACGATTTGGACATGGACGCTAAGGTGCGTCTGCGTCAGGAGTTCATGCGCGATATCTTCCCGATTTTGACCCCGCTGGCCGTTGACCCGGCGCACCCCTTCCCTTACATCTCGGGTCTCTCACTCAACCTTGCGGTGTTGGTACGCAACCCGCAGACCGGCAAGGAGCTTTTCGCCCGCGTTAAGGTGCCCGATCAGCTGGACCGTATGGTCTCTGTGGACGGCTCCCGCGCAGCCAACACGGCCGGCCGTGAAAGCCGCTACATTCCGCTCGAAGACATCATCGCTGAGCACCTCGACACGCTCTTCCCCGGCATGGAGGTCGTGGAGCACCACGTCTTCCGCGTGACCCGTAACGAGGACCTCGAGGTGGAAGAGGACGATGCCGAGAACCTGCTGAAGGCCCTGGAGAAGGAGCTTCTGCGCCGCCGCTTCGGCCCGCCGGTACGTTTGGAGGTTGAGAACACTATTAATCCCACCATCCTCGACCTGCTGATTTCGGAACTGAACATCGACGAGTCCGAGGTGTACCGTCTGCCGGCCCCGCTGGATTTGCGTGGCTTGGGCGCCATCGTGCGCGCTAACCGCCCGGCGCTGCACTACCCCAAGCACATTGCTCACACTTCCCGCTGGCTCAATGCCGCAGAGACCGCTAAGGCAGCGGATGTCTTCGCCGCCGCCCGCGATCACGACGTGCTGCTACACCACCCCTACGATTCCTTCGCCACCAGCGTGCAGGCTTTCCTGGCGCAGGCCGCCGCTGACCCGCGAGTACAGGCCATCAAGCAGACCCTGTACCGCACCAGTGGCGACTCCCCCATCGTGGACGCCCTGATTGAAGCCGCGGAGGCTGGCAAGCAGGTCGTGGCGCTGGTTGAGATTAAAGCCCGCTTCGACGAAGAGGCCAACATCTCGTGGGCTCGCAAGCTTGAGCGCGCCGGCGTGCACGTGGTGTACGGCATCGTGGGGCTGAAGACGCACTGCAAGCTCTCCCTGGTGGTGCGCCGCGAAGGTGACCACCTGCGTCGTTACGCCCACATCGGTACCGGTAACTACCACCCCTCCACGGCCCGTTTCTACGAGGACCTGGGCATCATCACCTGCGACGAGCAGATTTGCGAGGACGTCTCACGCCTGTTCAATCAGCTCTCCGGCTACGCCCCGAAGACCAGCTACAAGTCGCTGCTGGTCGCGCCCCGTTCCCTGCGTAGCGGCCTGATTGAGCGCATCGACCATGAAATCGAGAATCACCAGGCGGGTAAGCCGGCCAAGATTCAGATTAAGTGCAACTCGATGGTGGACGAGGCCGTCATCGACTCGCTCTACCGTGCTTCCCAGGCGGGCGTGCCGGTGGATGTGGTCGTGCGCGGTATCTGTGCCCTGCGTCCCGGCGTTCCCGGTCTGAGCGAGAACATTCGCGTGCGCTCAATCCTGGGCCGATTCCTGGAGCACTCGCGCGTATTCGCCTTTGAAAACGCGGGGGAACCTGTCGTGTACATCGGCTCGGCTGACATGATGCACCGCAACCTGGACCGTCGCATCGAGGCGCTTGTGCAGATTAAGGATCCGCGCCACATTAAGTACCTGCTCGACATGTTCACTACCTACATGAGTGATTCCTCGCGTACCTGGCACCTGGCCGCGGATGGCACCTGGACCCGCCACAACACCGATAGCGAGGGCAAGCCCCTGCAGGACGTGCAGTCCTACTACCTGCGTTCGCGTTCGCGTAAGAACGTGGATAAGGTCTAGGCCGGTCTCGGTATCGTGCTTTCTGTGAGGAGCCCCGCTTCCCACCCCGTACGGTGGGGAGCGGGGCTCCTCGCTACCCTGCGGGTCTTTTCCCTTCCCGTACCCGCTTCTAAGAGGCAAAGGTGAACAGAAGGTTACGTCGAGGTGACAGATTGTGGTTTTTCTCCCGTACAATAAGACGCGGAACCCGGCGCTTCCACTGCGCCGTGCAGACCCAACCACCAAGGACTAGAGAGACATGGCCCCGCAGGATTCCTCCTCCATCTACTACTCGGCCCGACGCTTCGACGCGGTGAACAGCGTCGATCGTTCCCCCGCCAATACCGCAGAAATCGTTGCCGCCGGCGCACTAATCTGGCGCGTGCGCGACGATATCTTCGAGGTGCTCATCATCCACCGCCCCAACTATGACGACTGGTCCTGGCCCAAGGGCAAGCAGGACCCGGGCGAATCCCTCGCCGAGACCGCGATCCGCGAGATTCGTGAGGAAGTGGGCCTGCAGGTGACCCTGGGTGTACCGCTGGCCGTCACCTCCTACCCCGTGGGCGGCCGTCCCAAGGATGTCTTCTACTGGTCCGCTCAGCTTCCCGAGGGCGCTCGTGCCCTCGCCGATGAGGGCGAAGTGGACGAGCTGCGTTGGGTGACTCCCGAGGTGGCCCGTGCCCTGCTAACCAATCGGGATGACCTGGGCCCGTTGGATTCCCTCGAGGCTCTGCGTGAGGCGGATGCGCTACGCACCCGCCCCGTCATCATTGCCCGCCACGCGAAGGCTAAGCCGCGTTCGCACTGGGCTGCTGCCGAGGATGACCGTCCGCTAGCGGGCACCGGCAAGCGCCAGGCTCTTGCCTCCAGCGGTCTTTATGCCGCCTGGGCGCCCAGCCGAATTCTCTCCTCACCGTGGCTGCGTTGCCTGCAGACGGTGACCCCCTACGCTGTGGAGCACGGCGTGGCGATTAAGGAGAAGAAGTCTCTTTCAGAGGCTGGCGCTCAGCGCCACCCGGCGCGCACGACCCGCGCTGTGACTTCGCTCTTCGAGAAGGATGCGCCCTCGTTGCTGTGTACGCACCGCCCCGTGCTACCGGTCGTCATGGAGGTTCTAAGCGAGTATCTGTGGGAGGGGTCGCCCGCCGATATCCTGCCGGATGCTAATCCTTACCTGGAGCCCGGTGACGCCCTGGTGTTGCAGGTGACCGAGGGTGAGAACCCGCGTATCGTTTCGGTGGAGCGGGTGCGCCCGGCCCTGGATTAGTCCTCCGCTTTTAACGTCTGACTGCGAACGCGCCGATTCTTATGCTTCGGCGCGTTCGCGCTTCTACAATGGATAGACGGCCCGGCACGAGCCGTGCCAGGCCCTCCCGCACGAACTACCACGAAGGTTCATCATGAGCGACGCACCCATCCCCACCCCGTACGAAGATCTTCTGCGCGACATCCTCGAGGAGAACAAGGACGCTATTGCGGCGGATGCCCAGCGTTCTGACCGCACCGGCACCGGCACTTTCGGCGTGTTTGGCCGTCAGATGCGTTTTGATCTGCGTGAGTCGTTCCCGCTGATTACCACCAAGCGTGTGCATTTTAAGTCGGTGGCTATTGAGCTGCTGTGGTTCCTGCGCGGTTCCTCGAACGTTCGCTGGTTGCAAGAGCGCGGTGTGACCATCTGGGATGAGTGGGCTGACGAAAACGGTGATTTGGGCCCGGTGTACGGCGTGCAGTGGCGTTCCTGGCCGACCCCCGACGGCGGCACGATTGACCAGATTGCCAAGGTCATCGACTCGCTGAAGAATAACCCGAGCTCGCGCCGCCATATTGTTTCGGCCTGGAACCCTGCCGAGGTGGACAACATGGCGTTGCCGCCCTGCCACGCACTCTTCCAGTTCTACGTGCACGAACGCGCGGACGGTGTGAAGGAACTGTCCTGCCAGCTGTACCAGCGTAGCGCGGACATGTTCCTGGGCGTGCCCTTCAACATCGCCTCCTACGCGCTGTTGACCTACCTAATCGCCGAAGAGGTGGGCATGGTTCCGGGCGATTTCATCTGGACCGGCGGCGACTGCCACATCTACTCGAACCACCTGGAGCAGGTGAAGAAGCAGCTGGGCTACGGCACCGACCCGGAGGGTAACCCCTACCCGCCGCGCGAGCCGTACCCGTACCCGAAGCTGGTTATTAAGACGAAGAAGCCTTCTATTTTCGATTACGAGTACGAAGACTTTGAGCTGGTGGATTATAAGCACCACCCCGGTATTGCCGCCCCGGTTGCGGTCTAGTTGCAGGTAGCAAGGAGGCATGATGTATCGTCTGGGCGCTATTTGGACTCAAACTGACGCCGGCGTCATTGGTCGTGACGGGGATATGCCCTGGTACGCTCCGGAGGATTTGGCGCACTTCAAGAAGGTGACGCTGGGCGCTCCGGTGATTATGGGTCGCCGCACGTGGGAGTCTCTCCCGCCCCGTTTCCGTCCCCTGCCGGGCCGTACGAATATTGTGATTAGCCGTTCGGTTTCTGAAGCTGAAGAGCGTGATGGCGCCCTGTGGGTTCCCTCGCTGGATGCTGCACTGTACGCGGCTCGTGACGCCGCGGGTGCACCGGTTGAGGATGCTCCCGCAGATGCTGATACCGCAGATACTGCCGCGGTTGATGCCTGGATTATTGGCGGCGGTTCCGTGTACGCGGAGGCGCTCTCCCGCACCGACCTACCCGCCTTCGGCCGGGTGGAAACGGTCGAGCGCACGCTCTTCTACTGCCAGGAAGGCAACGAGATGACCGGTGACACGCGAGCACCCGAACTGCAGCTTGCTGACTCTCACGGAAGTTGCGCGGCAGGCTCCCCGAACGGGTGCTGGCGGGTAACTTCCGAGAGTGCCTGGGAGAATAGCGAGAAGGGCTACCTGCTCGATGAGTCGGGTACGAAGAACCCCATGTACTTCTCGTTCCAGAGGCTCACACGCCTCCCCTAAACATGCAGCTCAAGCCCGCGGATACTCCACCCGAAGTGCCGCGGGTTTGAGCGTTTAACCCGCCCCGGGATAAGCTCCGAAATAAGCTCCGCGCCTTCCGCAACGTGGTCTGTTCCGAATACCAGATTTTTTGTACGGTGTTATCCCGGAACATTCATCCTGAGAGTACACTGGGAACCATGAACTTTAATCCCGGTGACTCTGTAGGTTTTGTTGGCTGGCGCGGCATGGTGGGCTCCGTCCTCATGAAGCGCATGGTTGAGGAAGGCGACTTCGAGGGCATTACCCCCGTCTTCTTCACCACCTCTAATGTTGGTGGCGCTGCGCCCACCTTCGACGGTGTTCTTGAGCCGTCCGAACTGAAGGACGCATACGACATCGACGAGTTGCGTAAGCACTCGATTATTGTGACCGCTCAGGGCGGTGGCTACACCGAGGCTGTGCACCCGAAGTTGCGCGCAGCCGGCTGGGACGGCCTGTGGATTGACGCCGCCTCCACCTTGCGCATGAACGATGACTCCATCATCGTGCTGGACCCCATTAACCGCGACGTCATCGACCGCGGTCTGGCTTCCGGCATTAAGGACTACATTGGCGGCAACTGCACCGTCTCCTGCCTGCTGATGGGCTTGGGCGGCCTCTTCAAGAACGACCTGGTCGAGTGGGCAACCTCCATGACCTACCAGGCTGCTTCCGGCGGCGGCGCCCGCCACATGCGCGAAGTGCTCGCACAGTTCCGGGACCTGGGCAATGAGGTGTCCGCCGAGCTGGACGACCCTGCATCCGCAATCTTGGACATTGACCGCAAGGTTCTGGCCAAGCAGCGCTCCGGTGAGCTGGATTCTACCCAGTTCGGTGTGCCGCTCTCCGGCTCCCTGATTCCCTGGATTGATTCTGACCTGGGTAACGGCCAGTCTCGTGAGGAGTGGAAGGCCGAGGTTGAGACCAATAAGATTTTGGGCCGTTCCGCCGACGATAAGGTAACCATGGACGGCCTGTGCGTCCGTATCGCCGCGATGCGCTCGCACTCTCAGGCACTGACCATCAAGCTCAAGAAGGACCTGCCGCTGGAGGAGATTGAGCGCATCATCGCAGAGGATAACCCCTGGGTTCGCTTCGTGCCGAACGAGCGTGAGGCTTCGATGGAGCAGCTGACCCCGGTGGCTGCGTCCGGCTCCCTGGAGATCCCGGTTGGCCGCGTGCGTAAGCTCGCGATGGGCCCTGAGTACATTAGCGCGTTCACCGTGGGTGACCAGCTGCTGTGGGGTGCTGCCGAGCCGATTCGCCGTATGCTGCAGATTGCCGTGGGCAAGCTCTAAAGCTCGCTGACTAGAACATACGAAAGCCCTCGCTTTCCATCCCGTGTGGATGGGAGCGAGGGCTTTTGCCATGTACATCAGGCCGGCGAGTGGGAGCCGGTATTAGCGCTATTGAGTTTGAGCCGCCTAGCGTGCGGCTTTGCGTTCCTTACGTTGCTGGCGCCAGGCGCGGTAGCGATACCAGGCGGTGAGCACCACGTGCTTCATGAATCGGTTGGCGCGGCGGGCCCAGGTAAATTCGGTGCCCCAGATGCCCAGGCCGATGAAGATGAAGAGCCAGCCGGGGCCGGGGGTGACGAGCATAATCAGGCCGGCAATAAAGCAGAAGGCACCCACACCAATCACGAGGGGCTTGTAGAGGTGCCGCAGGACCGGATGTGCGTTCATGCGTTCCTTGCGGGCTTCGAGCCAGCGGTGAAAGCGGCTGGTTTCGCTTTCCTTGACTTCGTCTTCGAGGGTTTTCAGGGGTGGTCCTTCCAAACGGGTTGGGCGGTGAGTATCGCCAAGCGGCGGGCTGGTTAGAGAATATCATCTGTCGCTGGGTGGGGGCTGTGAAGGATTTCTTAACCTTTGAGATTTTTTGTTATCTTCAATTTTTTTCGTTTCTATAGTGTTAAAGTCGAAAATACCTTTATACACTGTAAAGGAAACAATTCACCCGGCATTACGCCTAAACACTAAGGAAGCGACCCACCACCGTGTCCTCCTCCCGCCCCGAATCAACGGACTCGCCCCGCACCCGCGCCGCTGCGTCCAACCCGGAACACAACACCGCCCCCACCCTCAACGAACGCCTCGAAAATCTTCCTTTCACCCGCGCCCACGGCAAGCTCCTGGGCATCTCGGGGCTCGGCTGGGCCCTAGACGCCATGGACGTTGGCCTCATCTCCTTCGTCATGGCCGCACTCATCAAAGAATGGCACCTCAGCCCCGCCGAAGCATCCTGGCTTGGTTCCGTCGGTTTTGTGGGCATGGCGCTCGGCGCAACCTTCGGCGGCCTGCTCGCCGATAAGCTCGGCCGCCGCTACATTTTCTCCCTCACCCTGCTGATTTACGGTCTGGCGACCGGCGCCTCCGCGCTGTCCACCTCACTGGGACTGCTACTGGTCTTCCGTTTCCTGGTTGGCCTGGGTCTGGGCGCCGAGCTGCCCGTGGCATCCACACTCATCTCCGAGTTCTCACCTCGTTCCATCCGCGGCCGCGTCGTGGTCGCTCTTGAAGCATTCTGGGCCGTCGGCTGGATTCTGGCCGCAGTTATCGGCACGTTCGTCGTTCCCCAAGCCAATGGTTGGCGCTGGGCCCTGGCCATCGGCCTGATTCCCGCCATCTATTCGCTGGTGATCCGCATCGGAGCCCCCGAGTCCGTACGATTCCTGGAGTCCGTCGGCAAGCATGATCAGGCACGCGGCATCGTCGAGCGCTTTGAGGCATCCCCCGCCTTCTTCTCTCAATCCAAGAATCAGCCGGTGAAGGCTGAGGACGCCACCGCGCACGGCGCAGAGGAGAGCACCGGCTCCGCTAAGGTCCACTCGATTTGGGCAACGGGTCAGCGTCGCAAGACCATCTCCCTGTGCATCATCTGGTTCTGCATTAACCTCTCCTACTACGGCGCCTTTATCTGGATTCCGGCGCTGCTGAGCGCCCAGGGCTTCAGCCTGGTCAAGTCCTTCGCGTTCACGCTCATCATGACCCTCGCGCAGCTACCCGGTTACGCTGCAGCCGCCTACCTGATTGAGAAGTGGGGCCGCCGCGCCACCCTGGCTGCCTTCCTGATTGGATCCGCACTGGCTGCCGCAGGATACGGTCTAGCACACTCCGACGTATTCATCATCATCGCCGGTTGCCTGCTCTCCTTCTTCAACCTAGGTGCCTGGGGTGCACTCTACGCCCTGAGCCCGGAAGTCTTCCCGACTCACCTGCGCGGCACCGGCACCGGTGCGGCCGCCGGCATTGGACGCCTAGCTTCCATCGCGGCACCGCTCATCGTGCCCCCGCTCGTGGCCTTTGGCGGCACCCCGTTGCTGTTCACGCTCTTCGCGCTAGCCTTCCTGACCGCCGCAACCACGGTGTTCTTCCTGCCTGAACGCCGCGGCCAGTCGCTCTAACGCGATTCGCCGTAAACCCGCACGCCGTGCCCTCCCGCAACTTGCCAGGAGGGCACGGCGTTCTTGTGGGCCATAATGGTTGAAGACCTAGAATACGTCTGTGAGGGGTCCGCCATGCTTGATTCTTTTGTACCCACCGCCTACCGGACAGAGTTCACGCCCTGGCCCGTGAGCGAGCGCTACGCAGCCACCCGCCACGCGGGAACGCCCGAGGCCCAGCTGCTCCCCGGCGAGCTCACTGTGCATCGCGGCGACGGGGCTGCCATGAGCTACTACCTGAACTGGCCCGAAAACTTCGGGCCCGCCGATAAGCCGATTGCGTTGAGGCCCCGGTACAAGAACTCCTACCCGCAGGACTTCGTGCTCACCGTACAGGTGCGCGATGCGCAACTTCTCTTCAGCGTATCGTCGCGTAGCTTCTGGGAGCAGCGCGACGGTCGCGCCGTGGAGCGCGGGTTGATTGCCCGCGGCTACCTGCCGCTGGATGCGCCCGGAACGCCTCGGCGTGAGGAGGCCCGGCCCGAAGAGGGGGATCCTTCCCCCGCGATTTCTTCCGCTCCCCCTCTGCTCGGCTGGGACATCGCAGACACCTACCCAGCCCGCATGGCGCTCATTCGTGCCCTCTGCGAAGGCCTCTGCGCATCTCTCACGGTGCAGGCAACGGCCCTGGCCCCCGGCGAGGCCCGCGCGGACAAACGCGAGGACAGGCTGCAGGCTGTACATCTGAACGCCTCCGCACGCCCGGACGGGGCCGAGACGGGCTGGGAGACTCCCGCCGGCATGGTGCGCGCGCTCATCATTGAGCAGGACGAATCCGCGGGCGGCGAGGCCCGCGCCTACTACGCCAACGTGCTCTCGCCCGCACCGAATGAGTTCGGCAACATCGTCTGGTCCACCCGCAAGGACGCCGAATACTTCCCCTACCGTCCCGTGCGGCACAAGCCAATCTTCCACGCCCCCTGCCCCCGCGAGCTAGTGCCCTCTGCCGTGCAGGCACTCGTGCGGCACCTGCCCGAAGCTCCCGCCGCTACCGACCACGAAGCCCCTCCGCGGAGCCAGAGCCTACCGACCCCCGGCGAGTCTCCCTCGGCCGACCCTCACTAGATTGCATCCGGCACGGTCGCTTCCGGCCGAGCCCGCTCCGGGCGCCATGAACGTTCCCCCGTAAACGCACGATGCCCCGGTTCCGCTTCACACGAAGCGGAGCCGGGGCATCGCCAATATAATATGGCTCTAGATTTCGCCGTTGACCACGACGGGCTCGGGCACCAGGGTCACGCCAAAACGCTCACGCACGCCGTCACGCACAGCGCGAGCAATCGCGAAGATGTCCTCGGCGGAGGCGCCGCCACGGTTCGTAATTGCCAGGGTGTGCTTGGTCGACAGGCTTGCGCGGCCCTGAGCAATCTCGCGGGACTCGCCCTCCAGACCGAAGCCCTTGTCGAAGCCCGCATGCTGAATCAGCCAGGCCGCCGAGAGCTTCACGCGGTCCGAATCCTCAGTGCCGGGGCCGAAGGGGTTGACCTTAGTCATGACCGGGAAGTTCGGGGCGCCTTCGGGCAGAGATTCCAGGGTCGAGCGGGGCACAATCGGGTTGGTGAAGAACGAACCGGTCGAGAAGGTGTCACGGTCCTCAGGGTTGAGCACCATGCCCTTGGAGCCACGCAATTCCAGGACCTTCTGGCGCACCAGCGCGGAGTCGGCGCGTTGACCGGGCTCCACGCCCAGGCTCTTAGCCAGCTCGGCATACTTAATCGGGGAGGAGAGGCTACCCAGAGTGAACTGGAAATCGACGGTCAGCACCACGTAACGGGGCGAGCCGTTGACGGTTGCGCGCTTGAGCACCGAGTCGCGATAGCCGAAGCGCAGGTCTGCGCTCGCGAAGGTCTTCCGAGTGTTCTTTTCGCGGTCCCAGGTGCGTACGGAGGCGATAAACTCGCCCACCTCCACGCCGTATGCTCCGACATTCTGCACGGGGGTTGCGCCCACGGTGCCGGGAATGCCGGAGAGAGCCGCGGGGCCAACCCATTCATTCTCGATGCTGAGCTTCACGAAGTCGTCCCAGATGGTGCCAGCCTGCACGCGCACGTTCGCACCGCCACAGGCGGGGATGGGCAGAACCTCTACGCCTTCGGAGGCGATGTGCACAACGGTTCCGTTGAAGCCTTCATCGGAAACCAGCAGGTTGGAGCCTCCGCCGACAATCAGGACGGGGTCGCCGGCGGCGTCTGCGGCAGAGACTGCTTCGATAATTTCTGCCTCGGAGGTGGCACGGACGTAGGTCTTGGCGGGGCCGCCTACCTGGGCGGTGGTCAGTTCGCTCAACAGCTTTTCAGTCATAGGTTAAGGATAGCGGGCATTGTGCGGGCTCAAGACCCGCCACACGTTAAAGTCACATAAACCTTATGGTGATTTTGCCTTCATTTCTGCCGCATCTCCCCATGCAAGGCGACTCCGCGCCCCAGCCGCCGAGCGTGCAAAGACCCCGACACCACCGCATCGGGTAGCGCCGGGGCCTTCAGGGAAACTATTGCGAGCGCGAATAGCCCTATGCCGAGAGACGAACCACAGCCTGGCTCTTCATCAGCACCTTCTGCTCCTTGCCTTCCTCATCACGAGCGGTGACGGTCAGGTCAATGCGGGCGGTGCGCTCCTCCTCGTTCAAGGCACCCACCTTACCGCTAATAGTCAGGGTGTTCGTGGGGGTGTTAGGGTTTTCGCCGCCGGGAGCATCCGCCACGGGAACAGGCTTGGTAAAGCGAGTCTGGTAGTCCACAATCGCACCGGGGTCGCCCACCCAGTCGCTCACGAGCTGCACGGCGGTGCCCATGGTCAGCATGCCGTGAGCAATCACGCCGGACAGCCCCACCGACTGGGCAAAACGCTCATTCCAGTGAATCGGGTTGAAGTCACCGGAGGCGCCAGCGTAACGCACCAGCGACGCACGGGAGAGCTCCACGGTACGCGAACCGATCTCCTGGCCCTTTTCAAGATTTTCGAAACGCACCATTAGTTCTCCTCCTCGGCACGGACCAGCAGGGACGAGATGCAGGTGGCCACGGGCTCACCCGCGGCGTCCGTAATCTCCTCGCGGGTGGTCAGCATCGCTCCGGCGCCCATGACGCGCAGGGAGTCGACGTGAACCTCGGTGTGCAGCTCGTCACCGGCCACGATGGGGCGGTGATGGGTGAAGCGCTGGTCGGCGTGCACGACACGCGAGAAATCGATACCGGCGGACTCGTCGTTGATGAGCGCCGCGTCGGCAGCCTGCGCCAGGATGATGGCGAAAGTCGGCGGGGCGATGACGTCTGCGTAGCCGGCCGCGCGGGCGGACTCGACATCGTAGTGGAAGGGGTGCTTAGCGTGAACTGCTCGGGCAAACTCGCGGATCTTCTCTCGACCGACAGCGTAGGTGCCCTCGGCGGAATAGACCCTGCCCACAATCTCAGGGTTAATGCTCATGCTTTCAGTCTACCGGCCCCATGCACAGCGTTCAGCCCGGGCACGCAGAGTGGACGCACAGAATGAATCTGGGCGGCACACACGCGCAGAAAGTACGCGCGCAGTATTTCTTAGCATTGTTTACCTTCTAGCGAAGGGGTGCGGCGAACCCATGCACCTCCAGCCCCGGCAGGCGTAGGCTAAACAGGTCCCATACTTTACACAGAAAGAAGAACCATGGCGTCCAGCGTAAAAATTTCAGTCCTCGACCTGATGCCGCACCGCTCCGACCAAAGCCAGCACCAGACGATGCTCAACACCATCGATGCGGCGCGCGCGGCCGAATCCTTCGGGTACGAGCGTTTCTGGGTGGCCGAGCACCACAACGCCGGCTCCTTACTCTCCTCCGCAACCGTCGTGGTCATGGCCGAGGTTGCCGCCGCGACCGAGCGCATCCGCGTGGGCTCGGGCGGCATCATGCTACCCAACCACGCCCCCTACGTGGTGGCCGAACAGTTTGGCACCCTCAATGCCTTCCACCCGGGCCGCATCGACCTGGGTCTAGGCCGCGCGCCGGGCACCGACCCCATGACCGCAGCCGCGCTGCGCCGCGACGACTCAGCCGCGATGAGCTTCCCCGCCGAGGTCCAGCAGCTGCAGCGTTTCCTGGGTGAGCCCTCCCCCATGCACCGCGTGCACGCTATCCCGGGGCAGGGTTCGAAAGTCCCCATGTACATCCTGGGTTCCTCTCTCTTCGGTGCGCAGCTTGCCGCGCAGCTGGGTCTGCCCTACGCCTTCGCCTCGCACTTCGCTCCCACCATGCTGCAGGAGGCCGTCGATACCTACCGCGCGAACTTCAAGCCCTCCGAGCATCTGGCCGAGCCCTATGTCATGGTTGGTGTGACCGCGATGCTCGCCGATACCGACGAGCGAGCCCGCTACCTGTACACGACCCAGCAACAGCACTTCCTGGGTGTGGTGCGCGGCCGCACGTCTTTCGCACCCCCGGTAGAGGACATGGACGCTATCTGGACCGAGATGGAGAAGATGCACATCGACCGCATGACCGCCGAGGCAATCGTCGGTTCCCCCGCGACCGCGCAGGCACGCATCGAGGGCCTGGTGGCGCGCACCGGCGCCGATGAGCTCATCATCATGACCGAGGCCTGGGAGCATAAGGACCGCCTGCGCTCCTACGAGCTGTTCTCCCAGCTGCCGGTGGTGCGTCGCGCCTCCTAGAAGGGCCAAACAAACATAGGTGCGTCCAAGAACGCATCGAACCGATAACGGTGAAGCCCCCGAGAAGGGTATTTCTCGAGGGCTTCACCGTCTCTAGATTCCAACGGCCTGCTGAAGCTGAATACCCTCAAGCAATTTTGGGTAATCAGCCGGTTTTGGGCAAACAAAAAAGCCTGCCTCCGAAGAGACAGGCTTATCTGAGCCCCGACCGGGAATCGATCCCGGGACCTCCATCTTACCAAGATGGCGCTCTACCACTGAGCTATCGGGGCGTAGCGGTGGACGGGCTCGATCCGTCGACCTCACGATTATGAGTCGTGCGCTCTAACCAGCTGAGCTACACCGCCACATCATTAACGCCGCATAACGGGCTAATGACAGAGCCCCGACCGGGAATCGATCCCGGGACCTCCATCTTACCAAGATGGCGCTCTACCACTGAGCTATCGGGGCAACAGGTAAAACTATACATGGCTTTAGGAGTGCCCGCAAGCGTGAATAGTATGGCTTATGCCACATTTTAATTCTCATGTGCCCGCTCCCCCTACGGGCCCTATCGCACCACCGCAGGCAGACACTCAAGACACGCAAAAGACCGGTGGGGAAGCGAATAACTCGCTCCCCCACCGGTCGGATGCCTCGGGATGATCCCCGCGCTACGCGACGCTCCGGCCGCGCGGCGCGGGATACGGTTCCCGGGCTACAACGCCTGTCTAGTAGCGCTTGCCGCGGCCGCCGCGGTAGCCATCGCGACGGTTATCGTCGCGACGGTTATTGCGGCCGCCGAACTCGCGATTGCCGTACTCGCGGCCACCGCGGTCATCACGGCGAGCACCGCGATCGTCACGACGCTTGAAGTCACGGTCACCACCGAAGTCACGGCCGCCGTCACGGTTACCGCGATAGCCATCGCGACGGTTGTTGCGGCCGCCCTCGCGACGATCGAAGTCACGGTAACCGCCCTCGCGGCGACCACCGCCGAAGCCGCGTCCACCACCCTTAGGACCGTTGTCCTTACGAATGTTGATGAACTCGCCGGCAATCTTGGTGTCGCGCAGACGATCGAAGAAGTCGCGGGGCAGGTCAGCCTGCGGCAGACCCACAATGGTGAAGTGCTGACGGATATCAATCGAGCCAATCTGGGAGCCCTTAATACCACCCTCATTAGCCAGCGCACCCACAATAGCGCCTGCGGTCACGCGGGAGGAACGACCAACGTTCAGCTTGTAGTTGACCATGCCCTCGTCGTTGTGTGCACGCTTACCCTTACGGCCGCCGCGGTCCGAATCATCATCGGAGAAGGGGCGAGAGTTACGGGCAATGTCCTCTTCCTCATCCAAGAAGAAGGGGCGACCCTGCTGGGCGATAACAGCCAGTGCAGCTGCAATATCCTCAGCGGTGGTGTCGTGCTCGCTCTCATAGTCCTCAATAATCTGGCGGAAGAAGCTCAGGTCCTCAGACTCGATGGTCTCAGTAATCTGCTGAGCAAAACGCTGCTTACGGGTCTCGTTCACTGCCTCTGCGGTGGGCATGTGCATCGGCTCGACCTTCTGGCGGGTTGCCTTCTCAATCTGACGCAGCATGTACTTCTCACGCGGGGTAACAAACAGGATTGCGGCACCTTCGCGACCCGCACGGCCGGTACGACCAATACGGTGAACGTAAGACTCGGTGTCGTGAGGGATGTCGTAGTTGACGACGAGGGAGATACGCTCAACGTCCAGGCCACGTGCCGCCACGTCGGTTGCCACAAGGATGTCGATGCGGCCGTCACGCAGGGCGTCGACGGTGCGCTCACGCAGCTGCTGGGGGATGTCACCGTTAATCGCTGCTGCCGCAAAACCGCGTGCCTTCAGCTTGTCGGCAACTTCCTCGGTTTCCTTCTTGGTGCGCACGAAGACGATGATGCCGTCGTAGTTCTCAACCTCGAGCACGCGAGTCATGGCGTCCAGCTTGTGGGAGTGCATGACCTGCATGTAGCGCTGAGAGATGTTAGAGCTGGTGGTGGTCTTAGCCTTCACTCGAATCTCGACCGGATCGGTCAGGTACTGCTGAGCGATCTTGCGAATCGAGTTGGGCATGGTGGCGGAGAACAGAGCCACCTGCTTGCTGTCAGGGGTACCTTCGAGGATCTTCTCCACGTCTTCGGCGAAGCCCATGCGAAGCATTTCGTCGGCCTCGTCCAGCACCAGGTACTGCAGGTTGGACAAATCCAGGGAGCCCTTCTCCAGGTGGTCAATCACGCGGCCGGGGGTGCCGACGACAACCTGGGCACCGCGGCGCAGGCCGGCCAGCTGCGGGCCGTACGGGGAGCCACCGTAAATCGGTAGCACGGTGAAGTCCTCCATGTGGGTTGCATAGGAGGAGAAGGCCTCAGCAACCTGCAGGGCCAGCTCGCGGGTGGGGGCCAAGACCAGCACCTGGGTGTCGCGGGAGACGCCGTTGATGTCGGCGAGCTCAGCCATGCGGGAGAGGGCGGGCAGCGCGAAGGCCGCAGTCTTACCGGTACCGGTCTGCGCCAGACCGACCACGTCGCGGCCCTCGAGCAACAGCGGGATGGTCTGCTCCTGAATGGGGGACGGCTTCTCGTAGCCGACCTCTTCCAGAGCTGCCAGAACGCGGGCGTCCAGGCCCAGGTCGGTAAAGCGCACGCCCTCTTCCTCGGCCTTTTCGGCGGGGGCGTCTGCGGTGGTTTCTACGGTAGTCTCCGCCGGGGTTTCTTCTGCGGCGGTGGTCTCAACGGTATTCTCAGCGGTCACAACGGTCTCTGCCTCGGCGTTCAACTCAGCCGGGGTAGCGGTATTCTCAGTCAATTTTTCCTCTATACGGTAGGGGTGGATAGCGCACGCTCTTCGGCGCTTACCGGGTGTCCCCTTCACGGCCCAGCCACATGCATCCGGCGTGTATGTTCAGCCGACGGTTTCACCGCACACGCCCGGCCGCCCCCTCGCACAGGGCGCAGAGGGCACAGTGAGGGCGTGAGGGTTACTGCTGGGAGCGGTCTTGAATTTCTCGCTACACAATTGGGGACTCGTACGTTACCGCGCCGAAAACGCGCACCGGGGCGCGCGGCATCGGAGAGGGGTACGGTCAATTGTGCTCACATAAGGCGTCACGTATTCCTGGCATGGGGCCTCACCCGCATGGCGTATCAGTCTGTAACAGCAGACGCGTCAGGAGGCTTTGACCAGAGATCGTTCAGAGAAGCCCGCGCGCGGCGAGGCCGCAATAAGCGGGGCGTATCAATCGGTGATGGTGAGTACGGCGCACTTTTCGAAGCGGCACCACCTGGGGTGCTCGGTGCGCACAAGACCTTCATCGGGGGTTCCCGTGTCTATACAGTGTACCGCAGGGCAGCACAGAACACCCCAAAAGGTGCTGAACACCTCATGCAGAGGACAACGCGAAGCAGGGCGGAACGTGCCGACGCTAACCACAACACCGCTAGTCGACGCGGCGTACGATATCGATGCTTCCCACGCTCGCGTGCTTGGCGTAGGAGTGGCCGTATCGGTCAGCGGCGTACTGAGCCACATTTGCCGGAGGATTACCACCCCAAGAGTTATTGCGACGGTCAATCACCACATACTCGGGGGCCGGCTCGCCGGTGTGACCAATCCAGTAGACGGTGCGGCCCGGAATCAGTTGCGTCAAGATAGACAAATCTGAAGCCACGGTAACACCCTCGGGTACCTGCTGCACGGCCTTAAGCTTCATCTGGTCGCTGGAGGTCAACGACGAGTCGGTAAACTGCGAGTTCGCCAGGGAAGCGAGCGGCTGCGTAGAACCCGCCACAAAAATCGGGGACACAGCCAAGAACAGCGCCACGGTCGGCAGAACCCACACGGGCAGATTGCGGACCTGGATGCGGCGGCGCCCAGAAGGCTCCACGGGAGCTTCGGAGGCCTCGGAGAGCTCAGCGGGTTTGCGGGCCGGAACCGTACCGTAACGCATCCGCAGCACGGTATCCAGCAGGGCACAGAAGACGACCGGCATCAGTACCAGAGAGTAATGCCAAGTGCTGGCCCAATAGGACTCCATCGTGGAGAGCAGACGCCACGCGATGGTCGGTAAGGCCACCATCGCAAGAGGCGAGCTGACCCACAGCACCGCACCCGTGATGAGCAACAGGCCCAAAGTCGCCATCTTCGTGTTGTTATTCATCATCTGAATCAGGGAGCCGAAAGGGTCCCCAACGGCGGCGGTAACGTTCACCTTGTCGGCGTAGTCAAAGGTTCCACCGCTGTTGAAATAGGGCAGAATCACGACAATTGAGACCACCGACCAGAAGATGCCCCACACAACCACCATGCTCGACTCGGCTACCGCGCGAGTGCGGGCCCAGGAGTGGTATAGGGAACGCAGGCGAACGCGGAACGAATCCGGTTCCCCCTCAGTGAGGCGGGGTAGCAGAATATCGTACGCAACGCCCAGCCAGCCGCTACGAATCAGAATCACAAACCCGATGACGGCCGCGGTCACGCCCATATCCTCCTTGACGAAGGCGATGGGCAGGGCCCACCAGCAGGCGCGAACGAGGTATCGGTTTCGTTCACCATCACTCACGCGCGAGGCCAACACCAGGTATCCCAGGCTCACGGTCAGCAGGGGCACAGCGAAGGCCACCTCGTGGAACTGCGCGGCGACGGCCTGCTGCACGCCAAAGCTCAAGGCAAAGGCGGCACCGAGCAGAAGACCCGTTAGCGTCGGCACGAACCGTTGGAGCCGGGACGGTTCAGATCCCTCACCGGTTCGGGAGGCACGGGCCAGGGCAAAGGCACGCTGAGTCAAGAAAACAATGGCGCTCGTGGCGGCCGCAATCAGGGCGTTCTGCACAACGAGCAGGGTCGTAGGCGAAGGAAACATCCCGTAAATCGGCCCCAGTAGCACCAGGATGGGGTGGAAGTGATCGCCCCAGAGGTTAAAACCCGGCCCCTTAATCGGCACGATTGGCGCGGAGAAGTGCGAGTACGCCTGGGCCATCTGCGTGAAGATTGCAAGGTCCCACGAGGGGGTCACCCAGTGCTTAATCTGCTGCAGCGAATAGTAGGTGTACAGCGCCATGACGGCCACGCCCAGCACCAACCCGGGGAGCAAATCAATCAAACGAATGCGCTTGAGGCGCTCGCGAAGGCCCGCGAGGATGCCCCATCGGGAGGCCGAGCTACCGGTGGCTCGAGGCTTCGTTGGGGCCGCGTTCTGCGCGGCTACTTCCGTCTCTTCCGATGCCATGAGCGTCCTTCCCTCGGACGTGCACCCATCAGGTATCGGGTTCTACCGCCCGGCCCGTGATGCACTGTACACATTCCTTATCACTCTAGGGTATCGCATGACTCCGGGACGCTCCATCGCCGAGCCCACCCGCTCGAAGCCCCAGAGCTGGCCGCGTAGACTGGTGCTGTGAGCACGCAACCCTCCTCGATTACCCGGCCGCTACCTCCAGCGCCAGGCGCAAACCTGCACCCGCTGGCCGCGGCGCACCTACCCTACGCCCCAGGACCGTTGCGCGCTGAACCGCGCGTGACGATTCGCGCGCTCTCCCCCGCGAACACACGTGCCCTACCGGGCACTCTCATGCCAGAGTCCTGCGAGGTCATCCTCGAGCCGCAGGTTCCCGTGCACCTGGCGCAGACACTAGGCGTTCTGGGCCGAGGCGCGGGCGATCCTGCCTACCGCGCACTCAGCCGAGAGGCTGGAGCCGAGCGCATCTGGATAACGGCCCGCACGCCAAAGCATAACTTTCCTGCGGTGCTCTTCGTGGACCGCCTGCCCGAAAGCTCGACGGGCTCTCCCGATTCCGTGGTAGCCGCTCTTCCGTCCTTACACCGGCTGCTGATGCACCCCGTCCGCATTCGCATCTGGACTTCCTACGATGCTGCCGACCGGCAGCTGGCAGCGCGCCACGACGTACAAGCCCTGGCCGATGAGATGACCTACTGGCTGGGACTGCACGACCACCTCGAGGACTTCGCCTCCCTTCCCACATTCGGGGAGCTCCCCGAGCGCATCCGTACCGCCTGGCGAGCTAACCCCGGACTGCGGCTGAGCGCCTCGGGCCAGCTGGACCGGCACGTACTCAACGCCATCGTGGAGCAACGTATCACACAGACCGAAGCTTTCAGGGCTCTGCGGTGGATTCTGTACCGGCACGGTGAACCTGCTCCGGTGAGTGGCTTACCCCATCAGCCCGAGGGCCTGCGTGTCTACCCCACGGCCCGCACCCTGGCGGCTGTCCCTACCTGGGATTGGCACCGGGCGGGCGTGGATAAGAGCCGCTACGATGCGGTACGCGCCTACGCTCGCTCCGCCCCCGCTATCGCCCGGGTCGCCGGCACCGGCGACGTCACAGCCCTGGCCCGGGCGCTCAACACGCTACGCGGGGTGGGCCCGTGGAGCATCGCTGAAACTCTCCAGCGCGTGTATGGGCACCCGGATGCCATCAGCGTGGGCGATTACCACCTGGCGCACTCGGTTGGCGAACTGCTCAGCGGCCGCCGCACCGATGACGCGGGGATGATTAGCTTACTCGCCCCGTACAGCCCGCACCGGCAACGCGTGGTGCGTTATATGTATGCTTCGGGCTTCTGGAAGCAGCGCTTCGGCGCACGCATGAGCATTGAGGATCACCGCGAGCGCTGAATGCTCGCTGAGGCACAAACAACGGGGCGTACCCTCCGGTTATTCCGGTGGGTACGCCCCGTTCAAGCTCTTATGCGTGGTTGAGCTTACTTCTGTTCTGCAGAACCTTCAGCCGCTGCAATCTCTGCACGGACCTTGTCCATGTCGAGCTCGCGAATCGAGCTGATCACGGTCTCGAGCTGGTCCTCGCGCAGTGCGCCGGCCTGCTGGTACACCAGGATACCGCCACGGAAGCCCATAATGGTGGGAATGGAGGTAATGCCCGCAGCCTGGGCGAGCTGACCCTGGGCTTCGGTGTCAACCTTGCCGAAAACGATGTCGCTGTGCTTCTCCGAAGCCGCCTCATAGACGGGGGAGAACTGCTTGCAGGGACCGCACCAATCTGCCCAGAAATCCAGGAAGACGATGTCGTTGCTCTCGACGGTTGCAGTCAGGTTCTGCTGAGTAATTTCAATAGTAGCCATGAGATAAAACTACACCCTCGAGACCCCAATCGCGAATTGTTCGCCCTGGGATTCAAACATTGTGAAAGATATGACAAGTAGCCGTCATAGTTGGCTCTTTACGCGGTAGTTTCTATCGAGTTTTAGGCGTGTCGCGGGAACTCCGGTGAAGGTTACTGGAGCCAATTGTGGAGGCGCGCTACCCGGCAAGCGAAAGCCGTACAGGAGCTTCGATAAGGAGCACTGCGCACATGCGCCTCGCTACACCTCGCTACCGAGCTCTTAGTTTTAGGTACCGATTCTAGATACACAAAAGCCCGGCTACTTTCGTAACCGGGCTATTAGTGGCAGGTGAGGGATTCGAACCCCCGTAGGCAGTGCCAGCTGATTTACAGTCAGCCCCCTTTGGCCGCTCGGGTAACCTGCCGCCTAGCTAGGTGCTAGTTGCTCGCTCACGCGAACAGAGACTACTCTACAGTAGTTTGCGAGCCGTGTACACTTCAGAGCCAGATTTGTGACGAAGGTTATACTTTGCACTGAGTCTAGGGTTGAACCCCACACACATCGCAAACGCCACAACCCGCAGCTCAGGAGGTCTTCAGCCTAGAAAGCCTAGAAGGAACGGGAGGGAATATCGCCATCCTGCTCAAGCAACAGCACAATCTCGAGGTGCTCCAGGTAGCGGCGCGCCTGCTCAACCGTGCACATGCCACCGGAAATCTCGCGCTCCAGATCGCGACGAACGCCGCGGAATCGAGCCACGAGCGAAGGCTCCGTCAGGGTAATACCAATACCCTCAAAGTCAGAGGGCTCAGCATCTTCCTCATGCAAGTCGAGATGAATATCGTGATGCTCAGATTCATCGAGACGCTCCGCCTCAGGAATACCCTCGGGCTCAGCACCCAACGAAGTATGCAAATCGATGAAAAGAAGAGTTTGCAGGTCGCGAGCTTCCTCGCTCGTACGCGGGTCCGTCGCAGACAGATTGTGAGTGGTCATGTCTCTATTGTCCTCTTTTAAAGTTAGCAACACCTGTAAAACAGGCCCGTATTTCTGATAGTTAGCTGTGAACAAGAGCCACCAACCCGGTAGGCTAGTACTAACCGGTGCCTGTAGCACCTCATTCACGAAAGGAAAGCCCATGGCTAGCGAATCCTCGTTCGACGTTGTCTCCAAGGTCGACAAGCAGGAAGTATCCAACGCCCTGCACCAGGCACAGAAGGAAATCTCCCAGCGCTACGACTTCCGCGGCGTCGGCGCCGAAATCGACTACTCCGGCGACAAGATCCTCATCAAAGCCAACGCCGAAGAGCGCGCCCTGGCCGTACTGGACGTCTTCCAGTCCAAGCTGGTCAAGCGCGGCATCTCCCTAAAGTCCCTGGATTCCGGTAAGCCCTACGCATCCGGCAAGGAAACCCGTATCGAGTGCTCCATCAAAGAAGGTATCGCTCAGGACCAGGCCAAGAAAATCTCCAAGATGATCCGCGAGGAGGGCCCCAAGGGCGTGAAGGCAACCATCCAGGGCGATGAACTGCGCGTTTCCTCCAAGTCTCGCGACGATCTGCAGAGCGTGATTTCACTGCTTAAAGGCGCAGATCTTGACGTTGATCTGCAGTTCGTGAATTATCGCTAGATACCTCTGCTGTGCACGCGGCATCAGTGCACTATTAAGGCGGGGCGGTTACCAGTTTTTTGGTAACCGCCCCGCCTTCCATCTATAAGACAAACACGTACGCAGGTTTTATAGCTGACCGTTATCGCGCGTCATCTGCTGCAGGCGGGCGATGCGCTTGTCCATCGGTGGGTGAGTAGACATGAGGTTCTTCAGGCCACCGAAGGGGTTCGCAATCATAGAGGCCGAGGTATTCACAACCTGCTGATTCTTGGGATCCATTGGGTAGAGCGAGACACCCTTCTCCAACTTATTCAGGGCGGAGGCAAGCGCAATCGGATCGCCCGTGAGCTTTGCACCGTCTTCATCGGCATCGTATTCGCGGGTGCGGCTGATAGCCATCTGAATAACCGCCGTAGCAATGGGAGTCAGAAGCGACATCAGGATTATGCTCAAAAAGTTTCCGCCGCCGCGCTCACGGTTCCCGCCCATCATGGAGCCAAAACCAACAATCTGTGCCGCCGCCGTAATCAGGGTTGCGATACCGGCTGCCACCGAGCTTGTAAGAATATCGCGGTTGTAGACGTGCATGAGGTCATGGTGAAAGTACCCCAAACACGGCTCTTATTATGAATTTATCGTAATTGTAATTGTGAAAAAGTCAGATTAACGGTAGAGTATCGTTCATGACCGAACCCCTAGATACGAACGCACACCCGGAACCCGAGCACCCTCTTCACGGATGCTCCCACACCGGCGTGCTACCGTTGGCAGCAGAATCCGCGACCGGACTTCTCACGGAATCTTGGTCGCAAAACTTGCGCGCTAAGGGGCGCAGGGTCACGAAACAGCGGCTTGCTGTTCTACGTGCGGTTCAGGCTCATCCCCATGCCAATACCGAGGAAATAGTTACCGTTGTGCGGCAAGAGATTCCTACCATTACCGTGCAGTCGGTGTATATGATCCTCACGGATCTGACGAATATCGACATGCTGCGTAAGTTTGAGCCCCCGGGAACCCCGAGGCTCTACGAGACACGCACGGGCGATAACCATCACCACGCATTCTGCATTCGCTGCGGAAAAGTTCAGGATGTAGACTGCGCTGTCGGCTCAGCGCCCTGCCTAACTCCCAACGACTTCCACGGCATGGCGATTATCAGCGCAGATGTACTGTATCGAGGCGTCTGCGCAGACTGTCAAACTGAGGCAGAAGCAGAACTGGCGAACAGCCAGGTGCAAGCCGCAGCGAGCGTTCAGCACTAACGAACCTTACTCCGGGCGTGAAACAGCGCCTTGGTGTTCGTTAGTTGCACCCTAAAACAGGAAGAATGCTCGTCGAAAACCACATAGCATCACCAAAAACACAAGGAGAAGCAAATATGTATCAGACCCCGCAGAACCCCATTCATCCCGGTTCTTACACCACCACGAGCACTGGCACGCCGGTAGCTTCAGATGATCATTCGCTCACCGTGGGCGCCGATGGTCCCATCGTTCTGCACGATGCTTACGCTGTTGAAAAGCTCGCTCAGTTCAACCGTGAGCGTGTGCCCGAGCGTGTGGTGCACGCAAAGGGAACCGGCGCATACGGCTACTTTGAAACCACCGAAGATGTTTCGCAGTACACCCGTGCGGCGCTCTTTCAGCCGGGCGTTAAAACCGAGCTACTGGTTCGTTTCTCGACCGTGGCTGGCGAATCCGGTTCCCCCGATACTTGGCGTGACCCCCGCGGTTTCGCGGTGAAATTTTACACCACCGAAGGCAACTACGACTTGGTAGGTAATAACACTCCTATCTTCTTCATTCGCGATGCCATCAAGTTCCCCGACTTTATCCACTCGCAGAAGCGTATGCCCGGTTCGGGTCTGCGCGATAACGACATGCAGTGGGATTTCTGGAGCCTCAATCCGGCATCGGCGCATCAGGTAACCTGGCTGATGGGCGACCGCGGCCTGCCCCGAACCCTGCGCCATATGGATGGCTTCGGCTCGCACACCTACCAGTGGATTAACTCCGAAGGCGAGCGCTTCTGGGTTAAATACCACTTCAAGACCGAGCAGGGCAACGAGTTCTTCACCCAGGCTCAGGCCGATGAAATGGCGGGCAAGGATGCTGACTTCCACCGCCGCGACTTGCGCGAGGCTATCGAGCGTGGCGACTACCCCGCCTGGACGCTCTACATGCAGATTATGCCCTACGAGGACGCGAAGACCTACCGTATTAACCCCTTCGATCTGACGAAGATTTGGCCGCACTCGGATTACCCGCTGATCAAGGTGGGCCGCATGGTGCTGGATCGCAACCCGCAGAACTTCTTCGCCGAGATCGAGCAGGCGGCCTTCTCCCCCTCGAACTTTGTGCCCGGTATCGCGGCTTCACCCGATAAGATGCTGCTCGGTCGTATCTTCTCCTACCCGGATGCGCATCGCTACCGCATCGGCACCAACTTCGCGCAGCTGCCGGTGAACGCACCCCACGCGGCGCCGGTGAACAACTATTCACATGACGGTTCGATGCGCTACAACTTCAACGACCCCTCCGTTCCCACTTACGCACCAAACAGCCTGGGCGGTCCGCATGCGGATGCGGAGCGCGCTGGCGAAGGCAGCTGGGAGTCTGATGGCGAGTTGGTACGCACCGCCTACACCCTGCGTCCGGATGACGATGATTTCTCGCAGGCACGCACCCTCTACGAGGTAACCATGAACGACGAAGAACGTGAACGCCTGATCAGCAACATCTCCGGTCACGTAGGTGCTGTTCGTTCCGACGAGATTCGTGAACGCGCGTTCCAATACTGGGATAGCGTTCACCCTGAGCTCGGTTCTCGCGTTCGCGAGGCCGTGGCAGCCGCCGCATCTGGTTCGTAAGATTACGGCAGCGTCTGTTCCCCTGTAGATTCGAGAACATGACGCACGGCTGCAGCATGGGGCCGGTGACTTTCAGTAAGGTGGAGTCACCGACCCCATATTTTTAACCCGTTTGCAGGATTACAACCCTCTCCAAAAAGCAGGCCCGTATTTCTGATAGTTAGCTGTGAACAAGAGCCACCAACCCGGTAGGCTAGTACTAACCGGTGCCTGTAGCACCTCATTCACGAAAGGAAAGCCCATGGCTAGCGAATCCTCGTTCGACGTTGTCTCCAAGGTCGACAAGCAGGAAGTATCCAACGCCCTGCACCAGGCACAGAAGGAAATCTCCCAGCGCTACGACTTCCGCGGCGTCGGCGCCGAAATCGACTACTCCGGCGACAAGATCCTCATCAAAGCCAACGCCGAAGAGCGCGCCCTGGCCGTACTGGACGTCTTCCAGTCCAAGCTGGTCAAGCGCGGCATCTCCCTAAAGTCCCTGGACTCCGGCAAGCCCTACGCATCCGGCAAGGAAACCCGCATCGAGTGCTCCATCAAAGAAGGTATCGCACAGGACCAGGCCAAGAAAATCTCCAAGATGATCCGCGAAGAGGGCCCCAAGGGCGTAAAGGCAACCATCCAGGGCGATGAGCTGCGCGTTTCCTCCAAGTCTCGCGACGATCTGCAGGACGTCATCGCCATGCTCAAGTCCGCCGACCTCGACGTCGACCTCCAGTTCGTCAACTACCGCTAAGCTCATACACTCCCCCGTCCGCTGGGGGTGAGGGGAGGGGCTAGAAGCCGAAATGCAAAAATCCTCGGGGTGGCTACTTTCACAGTAGTCACCCCGAGGATTTTTTGTCTGCCGACCCATCATCGCGGGTCACAATCGTCACGCCAAGTCATCTTCCGGCTCAGCGGGTTTATTGGAAAGACCAGGCGGGCCGAACGGTCCAGTACTGGGAACGGTCTAATACTGACCCATTTCACGAGCCATCTGCTGCAGACGCGCAATGCGCTGATCCATCGGAGGATGGGTCGACATCACATTCTGCAGGGAACCGAAGGGGTTCGCAATCATCATGGCGCTTGCAGCCTGGGTGCTACGATCGTCGGGATTCATCGGGTATAGAGAGACGCCGCGCTCAAGCTTATTCAGAGCGGAGGCCAGGGCGATGGGGTCGCGAGTCAGGCGTGCGCCATCCTCGTCCGCGTCATACTCGCGGGTGCGACTAATCGCCATCTGAATCACCTGGGTGGCAATCGGGGCCAGCATGGCAATCACAAACGCCGCGAGGGGGTTGGCTCGGTTATCGTCGCGGTTCGAGCCGCCGAACATCGCGCCAAAAGAAAGCACCTGGGCAATCATGCCAATAATGGAGGCAATGCCCGCGGCCACAGAGGACGTGAGGATATCGCGGTTGTACACGTGCATGAGCTCGTGGCCGAGCACGCCGCGCATCTCGCGCTCATCCAGCAGCTGCAAAATACCCTCGGTGCAGCACACGGCCGCATTCTGCGGATTACGGCCGGTTGCAAAAGCATTCGGAGTCATCGTGGGGGCCACGTAGAGGCGGGGCATCGGCTGGCCAGCAGTACGCGAGAGCTCCTCCACAATGTCATAAAGCACCGGCACCTCATCACGAGTGACCGGGTAAGCATTCATCGAACGCAAAGCCAGCTTATCGGAGTTCCAATAGGTGTACGCGATGCCGCCCAGGCTCAGCAGGCCCATAATCCAGATGAAAGCCGAGGATTTAAAGGCTGCCGACAGCAGACCGCCGATGAGCAGCATAAGGCCCACCATAGACCCCATAAGCAGGGTGGTCTTAAGGCCATTGTGGTGACGATGCATGAGGAACCTCCTGAGCTCCAAAGTGCGGATAGACAGCGCGGTAGACCGCGCTTGACTCTTCAGAATACGGAAGCGGCCCGCCGGGCGCATCCCCAAAAGCGGCAGATTCACCCAGAGCGTCAGAACGGGGCAGGACGGCTAGGGAATAGCCCCGGGGATAGTCACGAGCGGCACCTGCTCCAGAACCTGCGCGGTTGCGGTAGGAAAGATACCCAGTATGAGGATGGTGCCGTAGGCTCCCAGAAAGATAATGAAGAGCAACCCCAGCATAATTTGCCCCTCCAGGTCGAATCCTGACCTGACGCTACGGTAGTGGGCGTAGAGAACGGGAGTTACAAGGGGCGCACCAAAGAGCAGAACCATCAGCAGGATATAGATGGGGTTCGTGAAGTTGTAGACCACGTTCGTACCCTCCCCGGTGGTTCCTTGACGGTTTATCGGTCGCGCCTTCATTGCGCGGTCCTTCGTTCCCGATTGTACGGCATCGGTCGTCGCAGGAACGGGAGATACCACCAGTTCCTCGAGGACTGGAAAGAGGACCGAAAATGGTGAGCCGCTGCTGAGTCCCCCTAAGGATTTATTATGAATTCATAATAATATAATGATGAATTCCTCATAATAACGTGTAGAATGGGACCATGACCGACGTACACAACACCACAGACGTTAAGACAACCTCCATCCCAAAACAACAAACAACCGGCCCCGGATGCGCCCACCTCACCGGACTGCCAGTCCCCTCCCCCATGAGCGACGAACAGCTCGAGGAAGCCTGGACCACCGGCCTACGCGCCCGAGGACGCCGCGTCACCAAGCAACGACTCGCCGTACTCCACGCAGTGCAGGACCACCCGCACTCCACCACAGAAACCATTGTGCAAGCCGTACGCGAGCGCATCCCCGCCATTACAGTCCAGTCCGTTTACGTCATTCTCGCGGACCTGACCGACATCGACCTGCTCCGCAAGTTCGAACCGCCCGGAACCCCCGCCCTGTACGAAACCCGCACCGGCGACAACCACCACCACGCCTTCTGCGTACGTTGCGGCAAGGTTGAGGACGTCGACTGCGCCGTGGGCTCAGCCCCCTGCCTGACCCCCAGCGATTTCCACGGTATGGCCCTCTTCAGCGCCGACGTTCTCTACCAGGGCGTCTGCACCGACTGCCAGACCGAAGAAGAAGCCAAACTCGCTCGTGCCCAGCGCGAGGCAGCAGCCCACCTGCTGGGTAGCTAACCGTTACATGCAGCGAAGCCCCGCATCCTGCACGTCGGACGGATTCAGGGCACACCCGTCTATTAACACAGCTGACCGCTAGAAACGGCCATCAGGTCGCCGCTAGCGGTCAGCTGTTTTAACAATGCCGAAGCTACATGCCGGGACGAGGCTGGGAACCCACAATCTCCAGCAACTCGCGAATCTGCTGAGCGCTCAACACAGTCGAAGGGTTAATAGCGTTCACCTTCACACCCGGGGCACCAATCTCTAGGGCATAGTGCAGAATCTCCAGGGCGTTCGCCGAACGCACCTCAATATGCGGGTCCAGCGCCGCAATCTCAATCGGCGAGGTGAAGACCAGCAAATTCTGCGGGTTGCCGTTCTCATCGGGATCGAACACAAACGAGGAACCCGAAGGGTCGTTCGGGTCCACGCCCACCAGCAACACCGAGGCAGGAGATACCAGCGAACCCAGCAACATCTGCATGTTGTCCTGGGTCAGCGCCATCTTCGCGCCATCATTACGGGGAGAAGTCACAATCCACTGCACCTGCGCACGCTCAATGTAGCACTCATGATCGGTTCCGGGATCAACCACGATTAGGTCAAGCGCCTCATTCGCGAGGAAATCCATGAACACCTTCATCGCGGGCTCGCGCAGAATCAGCTCTTCGCCCTCGGACTCCTGGCGCACATAGCTCTTGCCCACATGCTCCGAGGATGAGAAGACGCACAAAGCCTGCATACCGGTCTCCGGCATACGAATCACCTGGTGGGTCAGCACGGATTCGGGTCCCATCGGGTCAGTCTCCGAAGGAATCAGCAACGAACCGGTTGCATCCAGCAGGACGTCGCCGCCAAGCATCGTGCGCACCACGTTAATGAGGGTGCGCTCCTGCACATCGTTGCGGAAGGTCTGCAGAGCAGACACCAGATAAGGGTTCGGAATCTCGTGCTCACTCAAACCCAGAGCAGCTGCAGCCGAGTGGCGGGCACGGCCCTCCATGCGTTCGCGGGCCCACTCGGGCACACGGGAGGCGTCACGCGGGTACTCAGCCAGATGCTCACGCACGTCCGTGGCGGTCAGGGTTCCCTCGTTCTTCCAGTTATCCGGTTCGTCGTCACGGTTGTACGATGCCCCCACACTGAACTGCGGGTTAGGCCAGCCGGTAGCCGCCACCACGATAGATGCGGTGAACCAGGTGCCGCGATTACCGTCATATGCGGCACGCTGCAACTTGCGCACCTCAGCGATAATGGGCGAGCCCTCTTTGAGAGGACCAACCGTACCGATATACTCCTCGCCGTCACGGAATTCGCGTACTCGCACAAAAATCTGCCCCGCGAGAGGCTTCACGTCGAGTACCATTTCGCTCCAGCCGGGATCGGCGTTCACAACGTCGAGTAGCCAGCTACCAATGTTATTGAGCGCATCCTGGATGCGCGCAGCGCGGCTACTCGTCTCGGTGAGGCGGGGTTCAGTCATGTGTTTATACATCCTTGAGTGTTGAATTACGGCGCGGCGGAGTGCATCCGTGATTGCATGTGAAAAATCTATAGGCTTGCAGTGGTGCCGGAAAAAGCCGCTCCCTTCGATTCTAACGAACGTGCCAGCTCCACGGTGATAATTTACGCCGAAAGATGTATGTGCACTCTCTCCTCAGCACTCCACAAAGGCCGGGATTGGGCCCGCTGCTGACCTCGAAAAGAGTTCGTACCAAGGTCTGCGGCCATCCCCGGGAAGCACAGTGCATCCTCAGTCCCCGGAAAGAGCGCCCGAAACGGGGGATACACGGCAGATACACCCTCAAAAGGTTGATAATCTTAAATCATGACGAATTCTCTGCAGGACCTTATCGACGCATCGATTTTTATCTCCACCGAGTACCAGGCTCGCCTCGCCGAGCTCGTGGGTACCTCCGAGTGGAACGTGGACTTCACTTCTCAGTCCCTGGACTTTGAGACCACTCCCCCGATTTCGCTCAAGCCGCACCTGCTGGGCACCGAATCCGAAAACCGCGGCACCTGGATTTGGTCCTGGCAGCAGCTGGGCTACTTCCCCGACTCCGTGGTTTCCGCAGCCATTCAGGCACGCGAAGCCGGCGAACGCAACAGCCTGGTCGAGCTGACCACCGACGAGCTTCCCCTCTCGGAGTCCCTGGCCCGCCGACTCACCCTGGCCACCAAGACCCTGAGCGGCCTCTACGCCCACTACCCGCTACCCGCCGGTGCCGGCGTACGCGCGTGGACCCTGCTGGAGGGCCACGAGCTGACCCTCCAGGCCCCCACGTACAAGGGCATCGGCCGCGTTATTGCAAAGACCCTGCAGAGCGAAGAGATTCACAACCAGGTTCTGGCGGTGGACTCCTACGCCCAGCAGCGCGGCTTCCACATCGCCTGGGATACCGAAGCCACCGCCGTGCTGACCGCAACCGATGGCGCCCTGCGCCTGTGGTTCGACGACGGCCGTATTAGCGGTATTGAGCAGGCAGATCCCCAGGTCGGCCCTGAGGTTCTGGAGCAGTGCGCCGCCGCCGCTGCCCAGCGCCGCGAGTCGCTCGCAGCTGCCCGCACCGAGATTGAGCGCATCGCCGCCGCTGAGGCTGCCGCCCAGAGCGCCCAGCGTGAGCAGGAGGCCGCCGAACGCGCCGCCGCCCGTGCTGAGGCCGAGGCTGAGCGCGCCGTCCAGATTGCGGAGCACGCACCGGTTGCAGACACCGATGAGACCCCCGCCGCTGAGGTTTACGAGGCACCCATCGCCGAGGCTCAGCCCGCCCCGGCAGAACAGCCCATCGAGGAACACGAGCCCGAGCAGGCCCGCGTCTACACCGACGCCTCGATTGGCGCCGAGGACGAGCAGTACCCCGAGGTTCACGAGGCATCCGCAGAGCAGGCACCTGCCGAGCAGCCTATTGAAGAACCCGCAGCTCACGAGGCACAGGGCGAGTACACCGAAGAAGAAATCGCCGAGTATGTGGAGCCAATCCACAACGCCGGCGATGCTCCCGATCTGGCTGCCGAGCACGAAGAAGCCGCTCACGAGGAGTACGAGCGTCAGCACTTCGAGGAGCGCCGCGAGGAAGAGCAGCAGAAGCCCGAGCCCAAGAAGAAGGGCTTCTTCTCTCGCTTCTTCGGCCTCTAAACCGAATACGCAACACCCCGTCAGGCGCGGTATCCTCGTGGTACCGCGCCTGTGGCGTCAGTAGCGGAGTTCAAGCCGCTACCTAAGCAGGTGGCGCTCATCAACGAATAAATATCAGAAGAACGTAACCGAAGAATGAGGTCAGGCAGAGAAACTATGTCAGAGACGCAGAAACACGCCACCCGTAACGGGTTTATCACCATCGTCGGCACCTACCTCATCTGGGGCCTCCTCCCACTCTATTTCGTAGTCATGGCTCCGGCCGGGCCGATTGAAATTGTTGTGGCCCGAGTGGTCTTCTCCCTCGTCTTCTGCGCGCTGCTACTACCGCTAGTGCGGGCAACTGCTGACTTCCGTCAAGCCCTGCGGAACCGCCGTGTCATGCTGGTGCTGACAGCGGCATCGTTCCTCATCTGCGCGAACTGGCTCATCTACGTGGTGGCGACGACGACCGGCCATACGATTGACGTGTCCCTGGGCTATTTCATTAACCCGCTGGTCTCCGTGGTATTGGGCGTTATTTTCCTGCAGGAGCGCCTGCGCGCCGCACAGTGGGTATCCGTCGCGATTTCCTGCATTGCAGTGCTCATGATGAGCCTCGTCTACGGACAGGTGCCGTGGACCGGCCTGGGTGTGGCTTTCTCCTTCGGTATTTACGGTCTGCTCAAGGCGCGTGTCGCTCACGAGGTGAGCCCCATTGTTTCGCTCTCTCTTGAGACTCTGATTCTGGCCCCCTTCGGCGTTGCTGCGCTCTTCGTTCTCAACGCTCAGGGGCAGATGACCCTCTTCAGCAAGGGTGCCGGTCACTTCTGGCTTCTGGCTTCCACCGGTGTAGTCACCGTTGTGCCACTCATGCTCTTCGCGGCCGCAACCAAGGCCCTGCCGCTCTCGGTTATCGGCATGGTGCAGTATCTGGGCCCGACCATCCAATTCGTTCTGGCTATCACCGTATTGCAGGAGCAGATGAGCCCCGATAAAGTGCTCGGCCTGAGCCTCATTTGGGTTGCGCTCATCGTCTTTACGGTGGATGCGCTACGCGCCTCCCGCTCCTACCGTGCCTCCGCGCTGTCGAACCCGGAAACCGGCATGATTCCGCTGGTCCAGGCTGAAAATGTACAGGCTGAGGACGTGCAGATTCTTCTAGAGGAGCAGGATCAAACCCCGCGCCCGAAGAACAAGTAGGGCTCTCGAGTTAGCTCGTTCAGCTCGCCTCACATCCGCATAGAACGCAGTGATGCCCCACCAGCTATCAGCTAGCGGGGCATCACTATATATTGCTACGTTCTAGAGCTCGGAGCTCAGCGCTTCAGCCGATTCATCCAATGCGTCCAGATCCGGATGACGGTGCAGGTTCAGCATCGCCAGACCCAGGCCACCCCAGATGATCAGGATGGCCACAATCAGCATCACAATTGCAGAGATAGACATGAGGGCTCCTAACGGGTAATGGTCGAATCGACGTGGCCGTGCTCCACCTGACCGCCAATCACCGGCGGTGCCGGAGGCTCCTCAGCGGCACGGGACTTCTTCGACCAGGGCAAAAGAGAAACGATGATTGCGCCAACCAGCAGGAGCCCGCTCATACCCCAACCAAAGATTGCCAACATATCTGCCGGGTAGCCCTCATACGGAGTCTGAATCAGCTTAATAACGCTCTGAATCAGGGAGTAGCCCAGAACCAGCGGGGTCACGACGGCCAGCAGGACCATCCAGATCTTACCGACCTTGATGGAGGAGTAGCGGTTCAGGTGCTCTGCCAGGGCGGGCAGTGCACGCACCAGGTACGCCACAACGATAATGGCGCACAGGCCAGCAGCCAGAATACCGAAGAGGTTCACGAAGTTATCGAGAATATCCAGCACGTACAGGCCGGTCGTGGTCGGCATCAGCAGCAGCGAGATAATTGCCATCGGCACAACCACCAGGACGGTGGAGAACAGGCGAGAGGTCGCGAACTTGTCCTGAATACCGGCAATAATCACCTCAAGAATCGAAATGAGGGAGGTGAAACCCGCAAAGAGCAGGGAACCAAAGAAGAGAATACCAATCAGCACACCGCCCGGAGCCTGCGAAATAATGGTCGGGAAGGCGATGAATGCCAGACCAATACCGCTAGTTGCCACGTCGCTGACCTGGGTGCCTGCAGCATGTGCCATAAAGCCCAGAGCAGAGAACACACCAATGCCTGCCAGAAGCTCGAAACCTGAGTTCGCAAAACCAACCACAGCACCGGAACCGGTCAGGTCAGTCTTAGGCTTCAGGTACGAGGAGTAGGTAATCATAATGCCGAAGCCAATGGACAGGGAGTAGAAGATCTGGCCGTAGGCAGCAACCCATACCTCAGGGTTAGCCAGGGAGGCCCAGCTGGGGGTAAACAGCGCGTTCAAACCGTCAGCAGCACCGGGCAGGGTCAGAGAATAAATCACCAAACCGACAAACATAATCACCAGTAGCGGGATAAAGATAATGTTTGCCGCACCCACACCCTTCTGCACGCCCAGAGCCATCACAGCCAGCAGGACGCCCCAGACGATGACCATGGGAATCAGGACATTCATGTTGAAGTCCAGGGAGACACCGGGGGTGTCTGCAACCTTCAGGAACTCACCCTGGAAGAATGCCTTCGGGTTATTGCCCCACGCGTTGGTGAAGGAGAAAACCATGTAACGCAGCGACCATGCCACAATAGCGGCATAGTAGATAGCGATGACGAAGTTAATGCCCATGTGCCACCAGCCGATGAACTCGGTCTTACGGTTCAGGCGACGGAAAGCCAGCGGGGACGATGCACGCGCACGGTGACCAATCGCGTAGTCAAAGAACAGGAAGGTCAGGCCGGCGGTCAGCAAGGCGACAATATAGGGAATCATGAAGGCGCCGCCGCCGTTGTCGAATGCGATGTAGGGGAAACGCCAAATATTGCCCAGACCAACGGCAGAACCGATGGCTGCGAAGATGAAGACACGGCGGCTGGAGAAGCCTTCGCGCTTCACAGGCGCCTTAGGGGTAGATGCTCCCATTGTTGTAAACCTCGAATGTGTGGGGACGCGGATGGTTGGTGCGAGGGGAACCGCGGGTTGGCGGGACTTGCTCGCGTCCAAAAAAGCGACGGCCCGTCCAACGCGGGGTGGGAGGGAGAGCCGTCGGAGCCCAAAACATGGTGGCACGCTTTAGACATGACTCTCAGGTTTACCTTAAAGAATGAGAACCGGTCAAGAAATTCCCACACAACCCCACCATACGAAATATCGGAACCCTGTTCAAAAAATTTATGGGCCACATTTCTGCCCGCAGACACGGCGTGAGGCCTCGCCCGTCCGCTAGGACGGGCGAGGCCTCACGCTCAAGAATCAGAAGGCAAACCTTCGAAGCAATTAGCCCTCGCGGTGAACCACGGCGTGGGCGAAGGACTCCAACGCCGCCTTCGCAGTGGACTCGGGCAACGGAGCAATCGCGGCAATAGCACGATCAGCCCAGTCGTATGCAATCTGCCAGGCTTCCTGGGTAACCGGGTGGGCAGAGAGGGCCTCAACCGCCGCCTCCAAGGCCTCGTCAGAGCTGAGATCTGCATCCAGCAGGGCGCGTACCTCGCGGGCAGACTCGTCACCGGCCGCCACCGCACGGTCCAACAGAATGGTCGGCAGGGTCGGAACGCCCTCTCGCAGGTCGGTGCCGCGGGTCTTACCGCTGGTCTTGCCGTCGCTCACGATATCAATCACGTCATCAGCCAGCTGGAAGGCCACACCGACCAGCTCACCGTAGGTCTTGACCATCGAGATGACCTCCTCGGAAGCCCCCGAAAGCAGGGAACCATACTCACCGGCGGCAGCAATCAGGGAGCCGGTCTTGCCCTCAATGACGGCGATGTAGTGGTCAAGCAGGTCCTGACCCTCGCGCGGGCCGGTGGTTTCAAAGAGCTGGCCGAGTACCAGGCGCTCGAAGGTCTGGGACTGAATCTTCATCGGGCGGGTACCCAGCTCAGAGACCAACAGGGAGGCGCGGGAGAAGATCAAGTCACCGGTCAGAATCGCCACCGAGTTACCCCAAATCATCTGGGCGCTGTCCACGCCGCGGCGTTTGGGGGCGTCGTCCATGACGTCGTCGTGGTAGAGGGTTGCCAGGTGGGTCAGTTCCACCACCACGGCGGCCTCAATGACCTCGTCGTTAATCTCGCCGTCCACGGCGGCCGAGAGCAGGGCCAGCAGCGGACGCACACGCTTGCCCCCGGCCAGAAGCAGGTGGCGGGAGGCGACATCGGCCAGGTGGTCGGTCTGGGCGATGGCCTCGCCCAGGCGTTCCTCAATACGTGCAAGGGAGGAGAGAATCTGCGGACCCAGCTTGGGATCTGCGGCAATCAGTTCAAAGCCCGCGGGAAGCTTCAAATCGAGGTCTCCCAGCAGGTCGGTGGCGGCGATGGGCTGCTCTGCGTTGGTCACGGTGTCTTCTATCTTCTTGGTGTTTTCTGGCGTGCCGCCCCTCGGTAGGTCCTATCGGAATGTTCTATCGGGGCGACGCGAAAACGGTGCGGTGGGTATGTCGGGGTGGTGTGAACGTTATGCGTTGGGTCCTGCGGGCTTGAAACCGCGGTGAATGGCGACGATACCGCCAGTCAGGTTGCGGTACTGCACCGAGGTGAATCCCGCCTCCTTGAACTTTTCGGCCAGCGCCTGCTGATTGGGCCAGGCGATAATCGATTCGGCGAGGTACTCATAGGACTCAGGGTTAGAGGAGATTGCGCGCGCGATCGGCGGGATTGCCTTCATGATGTAGTTCTTGTACACCGCGCCGAAGGGGGCGAAGGTCGGAGCCGAGAACTCAAGAATCACGATGCGCCCGCCGGGCTTGAGCACGCGATAAATCTCGCTCAGTGCCTTGGGGTAGTCTGCGACGTTGCGCAGGCCGTAGGACATGGTGACCGCGTCGAAGGTGTCGTCTTCGAAGGGCAGGGCGGTGACATCGGCCTGTACGAAGGTCATATCGGGACGACGGCGACGACCAACGTCCAGCATGCCCTCGGAGAGGTCGGCGGCGATGACATCTACGCCGGCATCCGCGAAGGGTTCGGAGGAGACGCCGGTGCCTGCCGCTACGTCCAGTACTTTCTGGCCGGGGTGTGCATCGACGGCGGCAACGGCCTGCTTACGCCAGTAGATGTGCTGGCCAAGGGAAAGGATGCCGTTCATCAGATCGTATCGTTCGGCGACGGTATCGAACATTGCGGCGATGTCGCTGGTCTTCTTATCCAGGGTAGCGCGGGTGGCGCGGGTATTCTTCTCTGCGTTCACGCTCTCAATTGTGGCATGGAGGCTAGGAGATTCGATAGTTGGGTGAACCGTAGTTGCATCATGTGAAGGGCTTGTTGGGGTGTTCGAACGGTTTTTAGCCCACCGATAGGGGGTTTTATTCATTCTTTGAGGGTGAATTTATGCATATTCAGCAAAATATTATGAATATTTATGTGAATGCTTGCATTTTTTAACATGGGGGCGCACAATAGACCGTATAGATTTCATCGAACACACCGCACATAGGAGCTTCCCAATGAACACCGCAATCCTCAAGAAGGTATCCCTCAAGCCGCTAACCCTGCTGGCAGTCCTACCCCTGGCACTGACCGGTTGCGTATCCACCGCCACCGACAGCTCCAGCAGCAATAGCGAGGTTAAGCTGGTCAAGCCTGGCACCCTCAGCGTCTGCACCAACACCCCCTACAAGCCCTTCGAATACGAAGACAACGGCACCATCGTCGGCCTGGACGCAGACATCGCCAACGCTATCGCCTCCGACCTGGGTGTGAAGGCTCAGCTGACCTCCATCAGCTTCGAGGGCTTGGACTCCGGCACCGGCCTATCCACCGGTCAGTGTGATATCGCCCTGGCAGGTATCGGCGTGACCGACGCACGTAAGAGCAAGATGGAGTTCACCACCGTCTACTTCGACGACAACCTGGCAATCCTAGTTCCCAAGGGTTCCTCCATCACCTCCGCAGCCGACCTGAAGGGTGTGGCCGTCGGTGCCCAGCAGGCCACCAGCGGTGAAACCTACGCCAAGGCCAACGGCGCACAGGTCATCCAGTACGAAGACACCTCACTCATGTTCTCCGCCCTGAAGACCGGCCAGGTCAAGGCAGTTGCCGCAAACCTCTCCGTGGTTTCCGAGGCGCTGACCAACGACCCGAACTCCTTCAAAATTGCCTACCAGGATTCCAAGAACACCGAGGAAATCGCCGCAGCAGTCTCCTCCAACAACAAGGCGCTGCTGGCCAAGGCTAACGCAACCATCGACAAGCTCAAGAAGAACGGCGAGCTCGACAAGATGAAGGCCAAGTGGGTGGGCACCACCTCCTCGACCTCCGCGAGCGCCTCTTCCTCCGCTTCCTAAGCGTCTAGCCGGTTAGCCCCTCCCCCAATTCAAGAGCACCCTTATGACTTTTGGGTTGGGGGATTCTCCGGCCTCTACCCTTGTGAGCGTATAAAACGCTCTTGACCGAACAGCACACGGATAAGAAAGCGCATGTCCTCCAAACTCTCACCCCGCCAGAAGCAGAAGCTCTTCCGCTACGCCCAGTACGCCCTTCTTGCTATTATCGCTCTGGTAGCCATCATTCTGGCTGACTGGAAAACCCTCAGCGAGCAGGTGTTCAACCTCAATGTTGCGGCACAGCAGTTCCCCGACATCATCACCGTAGCGCTGAAGAACACCCTGCTGTACACCATCTTGGGCTTCGTCGTCGGCCTCTCCGGTGGCCTGCTGCTGGCGCTCATGCGTCTTTCTTCTGTTGCTCCCTACCGTTGGCTTGCAACTCTATATGTGGAGCTTTTCCGCGGTATCCCGGCCCTGCTGGTCTTCTTCACTTTTGGTTACGGTATCCCCTTGGCGTTCAAGATTCGCTTCGTGGATAACCTGATTCCCGTGACCCTGTCCCTGGGCATGGTCTCCGCCGCATACATTAGTGAGGTTCTGCGTGCGGGTCTGCTGGCTATCCCGAAGGGCCAGATGGAGGCGGCACGTTCCCTGGGTATGTCCCATGCTCGTGCCATGGTTTCCATCATCATTCCTCAGGCCTTCCGCGTGGTTCTGCCCCCGCTGACCAACGAGATTATCCTACTAACCAAGGACTCCTCGCTGGCGTACCTGCTGGGTGTGGCGGTCTCTCAGTACGAGCTGGCTAAGTTCGGCCGTGAGCACCTAACCGCAGCTAACGCGGGCCTCACCCCCCTAGTGGTCGCAGGCCTGTGCTACCTGATTATTACTGTTCCGCTGGGTCAGCTCTCCGCATACTTTGAGCGCCGCACTCAGCTTGCAGGCCGCAAGTAAGCGCAACGACAGATACGGATTACGGAAGATACTATGACTGCTTCAACTTCATCCATGGCCGCCTCCTCGGTGCGCATTTCCAACCTGCACAAGTCCTACGGCAAGGTTCAGGTGCTCAAGGGTATCGACATGCAGGTCGAACCGGGCGAGGTCGTGTGCCTTATCGGCCCTTCGGGTTCCGGTAAGTCCACCCTGCTACGTTGCGTGAACCTGCTGGAGGAGCCGAACGACGGCACCATCATGGTGGGCGATACCGAGGTCACCGACCCGGACGTAGACATTAACCGCGTGCGTACCCACATGGGTATGGTATTCCAGCAGTTCAACCTGTTCGGCCACCTGAACATTCTGGATAACTGCACCATCGCTCAGATTAAGGTTCTGGGCCGTTCCAAGGCGGAGGCGGAGGCGATTGCCCGCGAGCAGCTCGCCAAGGTTGGCTTGGAGGGCAAGGAAGACCGCTTCCCCGCTCAGCTGTCCGGTGGTCAGCAGCAGCGTGTGGCTATTGCGCGTGCGCTGTCCATGCACCCGGACCTGATGCTCTTCGATGAGCCGACCAGTGCGCTCGACCCGGAGATGGTGGGCGAGGTTCTGAGCATTATGCGTAACCTGGCTGATGATGGTATGACCATGATTGTTGTGACTCATGAGATGTCTTTTGCTCGTGAGGTTGCTGATAAAGTCGTGTTCATGGCTGATGGTGTGGTCGTGGAAGAGGGCCACGCAGATCAGGTGATTGGTAACCCCCAGCACGAACGTACTCAGGCGTTCCTGGCGCGCGTGCTTGACCCGACCCACACCGTAGTAGACTAGTATTAGCTCTTGAAAAACGTAGCGGGCGGTGCTACACGAAACATTCTGTTTCGCGCAGCACCGCCCGCTTTTTAATGCTCTAGTTCTCGACTGTTCCGGTTCTAGAAGATACGGCGCGCAACCTTGTCAAAGAGACGATCGGGCAACACCGTATGCAGGAACACGGAGGGCTTAGCTCCGAAACCCACGAGGTAGCGGATCTTGGGACGGCGCGCCTCCAGAGCCCGCAGAATAGTGTGAGAGATAACCTTGGGCTCTGAGAGGTTGGAGGACGGCGAGTAGAGCTTACGCATATTTGCCGCGACCCGCTGCGCCTGAGCCGCGTAAACACCGTTTCGGGAGGATTCCTGCAGGTGGTCTGCCGCGATGAGTCCCCAGGGGGTTTTGATGCCGCCGGGCTCGATAATGACCACGTCAATACCGAACTCTTCAACTTCCATGCGCAGTGCATCGCTGAACGCTTCGAGGGCATACTTGGTGGCGTGGTACCAGGCACCCAGGGGCGAGGTAATACGGCCCGCCATCGAGGAGATATTCAGGATGCGTCCACTACCCTGCGCGCGCATATGCGGCAACACAAGCTGGGTGAGGCGCGCGAGGCCAAAGAGGTTCACCTCAAACTGGTGGCGTGCCTCGTCGATGGAGACGTCTTCAATAGCTCCGTAGGAGCCGTAGCCCGCGTTGTTGATAAGCACGTCAATGCGGCCTTCAGTGTCAATAATCTGCTGCACAGCGGTTTCCATGGAGACCTCATCGGTAACGTCCATGCTGAGTGCCTTCACGCCTTCGGAGGCAAGCTCTTCAATCTTCTCAACGCGGCGGGCGGCACCGTAGACGGTGTAGCCGTACCGCGCCAATAGCGGCGCCACATCGTAGCCAATACCGGAGCTGGCGCCGGTGAGAAGAACGACGGGGCGTTGCAGGGACTTGGGCATTGCGTATCCTTTCGGGTTGCTCCCTGCAGTATTAGCGGGAGTGTACTTCTCAGGGTACGCTCACGCACGGTGTATGAGCGTGCTGAAATCTCAAAGCGTAGCTCTGCAAGAAGCCCCGAGCAGCGATGAACCGCCTCTAAGCGGGCGGCAGACAGAAACTCGCCGCGGCATCCTGTGCAGATGCGGCGGCGAGTTCATGAGCTTTTAGACCTCTTCCACCTCAACGGTGAGCTTGGGCTCGGGGTGCGACTCACCGGTCAGCATGGTCACCAACAGGGTCGAATCCTTGACGGCGCGCAGGGAGTGCAGAAGCTTGGCGGTCACGTGAATCGGCTTGCCCGGGACCAGGGTAATGTCGCGGTCCTTCACGTGGAAGATGACCTCACCCTTGAGAACCTGCACGAAAATGGGGTGCACGCTGTGGTGCTCGTGCCAAGACTGACCGGCTGCCAACTCCATGAGGGTTAGATTACCGCCGTCGGCATCCACAATCTTGCGGGCCTGAGGCTTGTCTGCGAAGGGCTTCAGCTCTTCGGTGAGCTGGGGGAAAACGATGACGCGGCCTTCATGGGTACCTGCCATGGTACGCACCTTTCTACTTGAGCCGGGCGGAGCATGCGGCCCGGAAGCTAATCACCAATACTGTTATTTGGTATTAAAAATACCAATTATCTCCATTGTATTCTGCACCTCCTCACGAGGCAACGCCCCACACATCAATGCAGATGCAAAACGCGTGCCCCGCTGTATATGACGCGAGGCACGCGTTAAAATCACGACGAGTGTTTGCCATTGCGAGCGCGCAACAGATTCACCATCAGCGCTGTCGTACCGAAACTCACCGCCACAATCATGCAGGTCGCTGCGGTAAACGCACCTCCCGGAATAGGCGAGAAAATCGCAATCAGGTACAGAATCACAGAGCAGAAGGAAAGGAAAAGTGTCGCAATCGTCAGTAGCGGCACCAGCACCAGGCCGCCACGCGCGGCAATCGTAAAGTCACCGCGGCGTACGTAACGCAACAGGGCCATACCCAGCACCGCCCACATGGCGGTTACGAGAATTGCGGTCACAATATCCACAGGGCGGTGCCAACCGTTAATAATCGTGGAAGCCCCCGTCAGGCAGGTCGCCACCGCCGCCAGCAGGGCCACGGTCGGGCGCATCAGCCGCGGAACCGCGAGGAAGAGAGCCGCACCGGCCGCCGCCGCGAACGTCGTGTGGCCGCTGGGTGCCGAATTACTCACTGCCTCCTGAATACCCCAGTCGGGCTTCACGATGACGTAGTTCTTCAACACGTAGGTCGTGATGCAGGCTCCCACACCGCAGAGCACACCCACCAGTGCCGGAAGGAACCGGTGCTTCCACACCAGCACCGCAATCAGGCCAAGCACCGCTACCACGCCAACGATTACCGGTAGCGAGTCCAGGGCCGTCAGAGTGGGGCCGCGATAGTTATGGAACTGGCTCGAGTACTCGGTATAGGCCTGCTCATCCACCTGCTGACCGGGGTGCGTGTAGATAAAGAAACGGAAAGCCCCGAAAAGCGATGCCCCCAAGAAAAGCAGAGCAAAAAGATGCCGCATCAGCAGGCCGGTGCTCGGGAAACTCTTCGGATCACCCTCGCCCGGGCGCATGGGGCGGCCCACGGAGCTTATCGAGGTCACTCCAACCGGGGAATAGACATCACCCGGTTGAGAGGCGGGAGGGAAAGCCTCGTTGGGGTAAGGAACGCCGGAGTACGGTGCTCCCCCGTAGGAAACGTTGGGGACCGCTGCGCGAGGCGGAACCGGTGTAGCGGGTACAACCGGAGTCGCGGGCTCAACCCTGGGGGCCGCATAGGGCGAGCGAGAAGCCTGGATACTCGGTTCCTCAAGCGTCTGGGTGATCTGCATGAGACGGGTAGAGCTATCAGCCTTCGACAGCATGCGGCTATCGAAGCTTCGAGTAGGGAGGGTCTCGGTGGGGTCCTGCACATCGTGCGCGTACGCACGCGCAGACGCAGAAGACACAGAACGGAACGCAGAAATCGGTTGGGTCTCGGGTAGCTCAGCCGAGCGGTCCGCGACGACCTCGGCAGAGAAAGGCAGGGTGGGCGCGTTATCGGCGACCTGGAGTGGGTCGGTCTGGAGTGGACGGGTTGCCTCAGAATCGCTACCTGCACCGCCCGTAGCGGTTTCGTGCGTATTCCGTCGATAGCTCATAAGCCCCTCCACACTCCGTTTCGTACCTTCTCCCTCACGGCGTTACCCCACGACGACCCACCCAACGGCGAAGACCCCCAAGCCTTCGCGTGAGTTGGATACAATCACCGCGCTGATAGAGTAACTACCTCACTATCCCAGGTTAAGCTATGAAAAGGTAAAGTTTTTGGGTCGCTAAGCTGAGAATTTCCACAAAATGCGAAGGCCCAATGCGGGAGGGCCCATAATCACCCCCGAATCCCCACCAAAATCCCTGGTCAGTGGCGTGTCAACCGCTCATCAAATCGCGCCAGGTCGCACCCCGCCGCTGAGGGGTTTGAACCGCTAAAAAATTTTTACCTGGGAAAGGACAACACTAAGCGTGCATAACGAATCATCACCAGCAGGTTCCATCCCGAACGGTGTGCCGCCCCTAGGGTACGGTTTCCGTCTCGCGGGGCTTCCGCTTCCCCCTCTCGAAGAGGTACTCGAACAGCTGGCCGTCGTTGATATTCCCATGAACGTCACCTTCCGCGGAGTCAACCACCGCCAGAGCGCGCTCATCCGCGGCCCCCGAGGCTGGGGCGAATTCGCTCCCTTCCTCGAATACGGCGACGAAGAGGCGGCCGCCTGGCTCGCCTGCGCGCTCGAAGCCGCCTGGCTCCCCACCCTCGAGCCGGTGCGCGAGAGTATTCCACTCAACGCAACCCTGCCGGCCGTACCCGCCGAACGCGTGCCCGAGGTACTCGCCCGGTACAACGGCACAATCCGGGAACTCAAAATCAAGGTCGCGGAGAAGGGCCAGAGCCTCGCCGATGACGTGGCCCGCGTAGCTGCCGCACGCGAAGCGCTCCCCGAGGCGCGCCTCAAAATCGACGCAAATATGGGTTACACCCTCTCTGGCGCCCTCGAGGCACTCCGCAAACTCTGCGAATACGGCCTCATCTACGCCGAGCAACCGGTCGCCACCATCGAAGACATGGCGACACTCCGTTACGCCGTGGCCAAAGAGGGGCTACCGGTCCGCATCGCCGCCGACGAGTCCATTCGCAAGGCCGAAGACCCGCTACGCGTGGCCCGAGCCAACGCCGCCGACCTCATCATCATCAAAGCCGCACCCCTGGGTGGGGTTCGTCGTGCCCTAGCCATCGTTGGACAGGCGCAGCTTCCGGCCGTCGTCTCTTCGGCCCTGGAAACCTCGGTGGGCATCGCAACCGGTGCTGCCCTGGCCGCCTCCCTACCAACCTTGAAGTACGGTTGCGGTCTGGGAACCGTCTCGCTCATGACCGAGGATGTCACCGAGGACTCCATGATTGCTCACGACGGAATCATGCGGGTGCGAGCCGTCGAACCCGACCCGCAGCGCCTCGAGCGCCTAGCCGCCGACGAGCCGACCCGCCGGTGGTGGGTTGAACGGGTAAGCCGCTGCTACCGCGTGCTGGAATGCATTCACCGCAGCTAGAGCGCAGGGAGCGCCGGAGTTCAAGCGAACCGCCCACCGTCACGAACCCGTATGCCACGAACCCATGCGCAAAGGTAACCCATACCGACCCAATCAAGGCGCGGCATTAGAATGGTACGGTGACTAAACACCGCTCCATCCCCGCCATGCTGACCGCAATTTCTGTACTCGACTCACTGATTCGCGCAGGAATGCGGCATATTGTCGTGTCCCCCGGTTCGCGCAGCGCGCCCCTGGCCTACGCCATCGCCGCAGCCGCCGAAGCCGGAGCACTCATCGCCCACGTGCGAGTGGACGAGCGGACCGCCGCCTTCACGGCTCTCGGCATCGCCAAAGCCTCAGGCCGCCCGGTAGGTCTTGTATGCACCTCCGGTACCGCCTTAGGCGAGTACATGCCCGCCGTCATGGAGGCCTACCACGCCGGCGTACCCCTCGCAATCATGAGTGCAGACCGCCCCGAACGTCTGCGGGGAAGCGGCGTCAACCAGACCACCCACCAGGCCGGATTCTTCTCCCCCTTTGTGCGCGCCGAAGCCGACCTAACCGCGTATCCTGAACATGAAGAAGGCGAGCAGACCCTCGCCTTCGCCACTTGCCTTAACGCACTGACCGGCCGAGCCGCCGAAAACTGGACCCGCCCCTCAACCGAGCCAATCGGCCCGGTTCACCTGAACCTCTGCTTCGACACGCCGCTCACCCCTTCGGGACAGTTCGCACACGCCCTACCGCAATGGGCCCAAAGCCTGCTCGAGGACTACGACTCGCAGGAGGAAGCTCGTCTACGCGCTGACCGCGCCGAAGGATCGGGACTTTCTGCCGCGGAAAGGGAATGGCTCCTGAGCTCGCTCAGCCGCGAATCCCAAACCATTGAAGCGGAGGCCCCCACACCTTCCACCACCGTGCGAACCGTCGTGATGGCCGCCGACGGGGCCGGAGAATTTGCAGCCGAGTTCGCGCGCGTGCTGAACCTGCCGCTGTTGGCCGAGCCTTCCTCCGAGGCACGCCACGGCGCAACCGCTATTCCTCACTACCCGCAGCTACTCTCCGCGGAGGATTTCGAGCCTGCCGCACGCATTGAACGTGTGGTGCTCTTCGGCCACCCGACCCTTTCACGCCCTGTAACCGCCCTACTGGCCGATGAGAGCATACCCTGTGCCTACTATGCGCCGCGCCGCGCCAGCTGGTACGAGCCCAGAGCGCGTTCCTTCATCGAGATCTCCGCCCCGCAACAACTCGCCGAGTTCGCACGCGGTGTCGAAGACGCCCCGACCGAAGGCGCCGAATCCACCGAAGAAGAAACCGGCGAAACCGCTGACTCCTGGGTGCAACAGTGGATGCGCGCCGGCCAACAATTGCAACAGGCCGCCCTACGCGAAATTGAGGCCTACGAGCACCGCGCGGACGGCGCTTCGGGCAATAGCCCAGAGGATGAAAAACGCTACCACGACTACCGCAACCGCACCGCCGGACGCTCCTACGCCCGCCGCGTCTGGCGGGAGGCCGTGGAGCAGAAGCGACTCCTCGTGCTGGGTTCGTCAAACCTGGTCCGTGACCTGGATGCGGCAGCCCCTGCCCTGGGCGAACCCGCCCCCGCGCGCGTCTTCGCCAATCGCGGTCTGGCCGGAATCGACGGCACTACGGCAACCGCCATCGGTGTTTCCCTCTCCGGCTACTACCCTGCCGGAACGGACTCCGAGAGCCGCCCCGTCGTCGGCGGCTCCGCCCTGCCGGTGACTCTGCTCTGCGGCGACCTGACTTTCCAACACGACATTGCATCGCTCAACCTCCCGAGCACCGAATTGTTGCCCGACCTGCGCATCGAGGTCTTCGATGACGCCGGCGGCGGCATCTTCACGACCCTGGAGCACGGGGAGCTGGCCCGCGACGAGCAATTCGCCGCCGCCGTGAACCGTTTCTTCACGGTCGCGGCCGCCCCGAACATCAACCTGGCACGTATGGCCGCCGGGTTCGGCACCGAATCGGGTATCGAGGTGCGTATTCACACACCCTAGCGAGCGAGGTTAAGCCTCGGAGAAGTACGGGCTGCGGATATACTGAAAGCTGCATGCGCCCCGCTCCGGGTTCACTCAGCAGACACCCGGCTTCGGGGCCTCCGTAAGGGGTTTTCCCGCTTAGATATCTATCATCCGTCCGTTCCGGGGGCGTCCCGCCCGTATCACCATTTGTGACGAGCGTTGCGCACATTTTCCCCGGCCGGATTTCTCTCAAGGAATTTCATGAGCTCACTCGATATTATTGTTGCCGTTCCCTCCGGCGCCGGCTGGGTGCCAGTGCACGCCATGGCGGAGCTACTGGCCCGCTACACCGGCGGCACCGTCCACACCGTCGACGTGGGGGCTTCTCTGTCCAAAGAAACGAAGCTTCTAGCTCGCCTACCGCGTCTCAAGGGCGGTTCTCGCCGCTGCGTGGTCATCGCTTCTGACCCCGGCCAGCTCTACGCTATCGCACAACGTTCCTTTGCGTTCCACCGCTACGGTGCCATCTACGGCTGGGTCATTGACAGCTTCTGGGACGACCGTATTCCCGCCATTGCGAAGTCCTCGGCCTACGACCGCATCTTCGTGGCCGATGCCGACGACGTTCAGCCGTGGACCGCGGCCGGTGTCAAGACCCCCGGTGTGCTTCCCTGGGGTGCGGACGTGTGGAGCTCCTTCTCGGAGCGTCTGGCGGCTCTGCCGTCTAAGAACACCGATTTATTGCGTGTGGGCCGACAGCCCGCCGCCTACGAGGATGATGAGGCGACCGCTCGCCTGGCCGAGGAGCTGGGTCTGAGCTTCGAGGGTCGCCCGCCCTTTGGCGCTACCGACCGCGAGTCGGCCCAGCACCTGCAGGATTCGCTGAACCGCGCGAAGTTCCTGCTGGCCTTCTCCACCTCGGTGAGCCCCGCCCCCTACACCCACCCCACGAAGGAGTACATCACCGGCCGCTGGACCGATGCTCTGGCCTCCGGCGTCACCGTGGTGGGCAAGGTTCCGAACACGACCACCGTACGTGAGATTCTCTGGGATGGTGCGACCATCGACATCGATTACGCGGATGCTCGCGCGGGCCTCACGCAGGTTGCCGGGGCCGTCTCACGCTGGACCCCCGAGCAGGGTGAGCGTCAGATTCGTCATGCCCTGCAACACCTGGATTGGCGCCACCGCTTCGTGGAGCTCTGCGGCGCAATGGGCGAAGTTCCCGCTGCGCTGAAGACCGACTGCGAGGCCATGCGCGCGGAGTATGCAACAGCGTAGACACCCCCTAGCGCACGGCTGATATATAACGCAGGTGCGGGCCGGTTTCTTCTTAGAAACTGGCCCGCACCTGTATTTATGCTGTATTGACTATATTGAATATGACGAGGATTGTGGCGCTCAGCATCCCTGCGCATTGTTGGATACAGAGCTTAGAACATAGCCTTACCCAGCGTAATCGGGCCGGTAAAGCCGCTCGTGTCCGGGTGTTCAGCGTCGAAGCTCTCAGAGTCGGGGGCGTGCTCGAGCTGAGCCAATCGATCCAGCAGGAAGCGGGTAGCACCCGGCGCATAGGGCAGATGGTACATTGCGGCGGTGGTCGCCTCGTCCTCACGGTCCAGAGTCGAGTCACGAATGGATTTGATGGCACTAATCATGGTGTTGCGTTCGCGCTCCACGAAGGTGCGGTCCACGGGTTCACCGTTACCGGGCACGAACACACGGTATCGGTCAAACTCCAGCACGGCGCTCAGGGTATCAATCCAGCGGTCGGGGAAGGAATCCTCAAAGTAGGGGTCAGTGCCCTCTTCAATAAGGCCTCCCATGAAAAGCACGTCCTCAACGCCGACCATGATGTCGCCGTCCGTATGACCCGGCCCCATGTACATGAGGGTTGCGCTACGCTCACCCAGGTCAATGGGGGTGAAGGTGATGCCATCACCGCTATTAGCAACCAGTCGGTTGGGCACGACGATATCGGTGGCTGCACCCTGGTGGTGCGCCATCTCGGGTTCGAGAGTCTCAACGTAGGCTCGCTGCGCCCCGCCGTACTTGCGAATGGCACGAGCGGCACGGGGATGAGCCCAGAAGTCTTCGACCCCCATAGCCGCAAAGACGTCGTTACCAAAGAAACGTTCGTAGTGGGCGTGGGTGTTCACTACGGTAATCGGAAGTCGGGTGAGGCGGCGAACCTCATCATAAATTTCGGTGGCCTGACGGGGACCGGCGCCGGTGTCTACGACCAGTGCCCGTTCCAGTCCAAGAACCAGTCCGGTATTGAGTCGGTAGTTATCCGTTGCGATGCGATACACACCGTCGGCAAGTTCAATTGTACGAGCCATAGATATAACCCTACTGGAATTTTTGAACGATGATGTGCTATTACCACTCCAAGAGAGTAAGAATTCCCTTTTTTGGAAAAGGAGATTGGGCACATTTTGAGCGGTTTGCGGGTGCTGAAGCCCGGGCTACCCGTTCCCATTCGGCCTTCAGCCGCGATGCTTTCCGCGTAGGATGGAACCATGATTTCTCCAGCACACAGCCCCTCGAATACCGTTCCCGGTACGGTCTTTCCCAGCGGCACGGGACGTTATGCTCCTTCTCCCTCGGGTGACCTGCATCTGGGTAATTTGCGCACCGCAATTCTGGCGTGGGCGATGGCTCGCCGCGGCGGCAAGCCCTTCTATATGCGCGTTGAGGATTTGGATCGTGTGCGGCCCGGGGCCGCGGAACGTCAGCTGGCTGATCTGCGAGCCATAGGTCTGGATTGGGACCCCAGCCCTGGCAGTAAGGCAGCGCATGATGAGAATAAGGAGGCGGGCGTCCTCTACCAGAGCACCCGCCTTGCGGCCTACGAGCGGGCGGTTCAACATCTGCGCGAGGCGGGCCTCGTCTACGAGTGTTACTGCACCCGCCGTGAGATTCAGGAGGCCTCGAGCGCACCACACGGCGCACCGGGTGCCTACCCGGGCACCTGCCGTAACCTGAGCAAGGCGCAGCGCGAGGAACGCCGCGCTCAGCGTCCGCCGGCTCTGCGTCTGCGGGCTGAACGTACGAGCTACACGGTGCTGGATGATTTCTACGGCCCTTACACCGGGCTGGTGGACGACTTTGTACTGGTGCGCAACGACGGCACCTACGCCTACAACCTGACCTCTGTGGTGGACGATGCCTTCGTGGGGGTCGAGCAGATTGTGCGCGGCGATGATCTGTTGCCTTCCGCACCTCGCCAGGCGTATCTGGCAAACCTGTTGGGCCTGCAGCAGACACGCTACGCGCACGTTCCCCTGGCGCTCAACGAGGAGGGTAAGCGTCTGGCCAAGCGTGACGGTGCGGTGACCCTGCCGCAGCTTCAGGAGGCGGGAGTAACCATCCCCGAGGTGCTCGGTTGGATTGCTGCCTCTATTCCGGTGTTGGATGGGCAGGGCCGCCCGCACGATGCGCAGGCTCCGGTGCCGGATGCCTTGGCGATTCTGGAGCGCTTTGATCCGGCTCTTATGTCGCGTGAGCCCTGGGTCGTACGTCATCTTTGAGCCTTCAGGACACGTAACGCGAGCTTTTCTGCTCCGCAACCCACTCTACGGGCGACGCGTTAGACGACACACCGTCAAGGTTTTTAAACTTTTCGTTTTCTTCGTTTGTCTCGAATATGCCGATGCGTGTTTGCGTTGCCTTTGTGCAGGTAAGTTCATGACACGATGCCCGAAAACCCCTCATTACCCGGGTTCTCGGGCATTTTTTCACACAGAATCCCACCGCCTCCCATGCATTCGATACTCCGCATTATTCTATACGTGTATATTTATTCGTTTACCGCATAACTAAATTTTGGAATAACGGTTTTATTTTCCGCCCCAAAGATTCTAGAATGTATCCCAGACCACTTATAAAGTTATGGGGTAGCGTATAAATACACACAGACGCTCACTATCACCAGGAGAGAAGGAAGATTATGGCCGCGAGTACCTACCAAATCATCGCGCTGGCGATATATTTTGTCGCTATGATTGCGATCGGCCTATGGGCCAATAGCAAGAACAACAGCCTCGACGACTACGTGCTGGGTGGGCGACAGCTCTCCCCCACCGTCGCCGCTCTCTCGGCTGGCGCCTCCGACATGTCCGGCTGGCTCCTCATGGGCCTGCCCGGTGCCGTCTACCTCAGCGGCCTCTCCCAGGCATGGCTTGCCGTTGGCCTGACCATCGGCGCGTGGTGCAACTGGAAGTTCGTGGCACCGCGACTGCGTAGCTACACCGAGGTTTCCGGTGACTCCGTGACCGTTCCGGTCTTCCTCAGCAACCGCCTGAAGGACACCAAGCGCGTGCTGCGTATCGTCTCGGGTATCGTGATTCTGGTCTTCTTCACCTTCTACGTCTCCTCGGGTATGGTTTCGGGCGGCCGCTTCTTCGAGTCCTCCTTCGGTCAGGAGTACCACACCGGTATGCTCCTGCTGGCGGGTATCACCGTGTTCTACACGCTCTTCGGCGGCTTCATGGGCGCCTCCTACACCGACATGGTGCAGGGCCTGCTCATGCTCGCAGCGCTCATTGCCGTTCCGGTTATCACCATCATTGATCTGGGCGGTATCGGCCCGGTCGTTGAGTCCATCAGCCAGGTACGCCCCGAGGCCCTGAGCATCTTTGCGGGCACCACCTTCGCCGGCATTATCTCCTCGCTCGCCTGGGGCCTGGGCTACTTCGGCCAGCCGCACATCATCGTGCGTTTCATGGCGATGCGCACCCCCGCCGACGCTAAGTCCGGCCGCCGCATCGGCATCAGCTGGATGGTTCTGACCGTGGTCGGCGCGCTGAGCGGCGCATTCATGGGTATCGCGTACTTTGCACGCCACCCCAACACCTCCCTCACCAACCCCGAGACTGCAGAGTCCGTGTTCTTGGACCTCTCGCAGATTCTCTTCCACCCCTTCATCGCCGGTCTGATTCTGGCGGCGGTGCTGGCGGCTATTATGTCCACCCTTTCCTCGCAGCTGGTCGTGTGCTCCTCGGCTCTCGTGGAGGACCTCTACGGCGTGTTCTCCTCCAAGAAGCTCAGCGCCGCTAAGTCCCTGTGGCTCGGCCGCTTCGGCGTGGCCATCGTGGCGCTTATTGCTGGTGCTCTCGCGTGGAATCCCAACAGCTCGATTCTGCAGCTGGTTGCCTTCGCATGGGCTGGTTTCGGTTCGGCCTTCGGCCCGACCGTTCTGCTCTCGCTCTACTGGCGTAAGCTGACCACGCAGGGCGCGCTGGCCTCCATGATTACCGGTGCTGTAGTCGCCTTCGCGTGGGGTCAGAGCCCCATGAAGTCCGTACTCTACGAAATGGTTCCGGGCTTCTTCTCGGCACTGCTCGTCGCCATCCTGGTTTCGCTTGTGACCTACAAGCAGAACGACGCTATTGACGAAGAGTTCGACCGCGCAGTGGAGCTCGTCAAGACCAAGTAAGAGTTCCTCTCCCATCCTCAAAGGCCCGGGCCGTACACACGCGGTCCGGGCCTTCATCTATGCCCGGCAAATCCGTTCCACACCCTCGACCATGCCCAAGCGCCGTAAAATAGGGTCTATGACTGCACAACTTCCCGAAAAGGTCTCGGACATCTTCAACCCCGCCGACTGGCGCGTCGTTGAGGGCTTCGAGGACTTCACCGACATCACCTACCACCGCCAGGTTGAGCGCGACGAAAACGGTGAGATCGTACGCGATCTGCCCACCGTGCGCATCGCCTTCGACCGCCCCGAGGTCCGCAACGCATTCCGCCCGCACACCGTGGACGAACTCTACCGCGCCCTCGACCACGCCCGTATGACCTCCAACGTAGGCACCGTGCTACTCACCGGCAACGGCCCCTCCCCCAAGGACGGCGGCTGGGCCTTCTGCTCCGGCGGCGACCAGCGCATCCGCGGCCGCGACGGCTACCACTACGCCAGCGGCGAGACCGCCGAAAGCATCGACCCGGCTCGCGCGGGCCGACTGCACATCCTGGAGGTGCAGCGCCTCATCCGCACCATGCCCAAGGTCGTTATCGCCCTCGTCTCCGGCTGGGCAGCGGGCGGTGGCCACTCCCTGCATGTGGTGGCCGACCTGACCATCGCCTCCGAAGAGTACGGCAAGTTCAAGCAGACCGATGCGACCGTCGGCTCCTTCGACGCGGGCTATGGTTCGGCGCTGCTCGCCCGCCAGGTGGGTCAGAAGTTCGCCCGCGAAATCTTCTTCCTGGCAAAGGAATACGACGCCCAGCGCATGTACGAAATGGGCGCGGTCAACGACGTGGTTCCCCACGCCGAGCTGGAGAACAAGGGCCTGGAGTACGCGGCGCACATCGCCCGCCAGTCCCCGCAGGCAATCCGCATGCTCAAGTACGCCTTCAACCTGCCCGACGACGGCATGCTCGGCCAGCAGGTCTTCGCCGGCGAGGCAACCCGCATGGCCTACATGACCGACGAGGCCGTGGAGGGCCGTGATGCATTCTTGCAGAAGCGTGACCCCGACTGGTCCAACTACCCCTACTACTTCTAAGTAGTTTCAGAAACACAGGCCCGGAGCCGGATTCAACCCTGAGAACCTCAGCCAAGAATCCGGCTCCGACGCGTTGTTGCTACTCAGGCGCATAATGCCTCCCCTCCCCCGATACACAGCCGCTCACAACAGCCGCTAAGGACTTTCCATGATTTACACCCCCGTACCCGGGCTCATCCCCCTATCCGCCCCCGGGGAGGACGCTCTGCACCCTCACGCGGTGCGCTTGCGGGCCGATCGCCCCGCCGACCCGCGGGCCCTCCTGGACTCCTTCGGGCGAATCTTCACGGGGAACGATCAGGATTCCATCGCCCTGCTCGTGGGTACCTCCGGCTCCACCGGAACCCCCAAGCACACCGCGTTGACCGCGCGAGCTCTTGCCGCCAGTGCGGCAGCCACCGAGCGCTTCTTCGACTCAAACTCCGATGCGGCCTCGCAGTGGCTCCTGGCTCTACCCGCGCATTACGTTGCGGGCGCCCAGGTTCTGGCCCGCTCTGTGCTCACCGGGACTGTGCCGGTCATCGCGCGTTCCGTGACCGAGCCGGTGCATTTCACCCCCGAGGTCTTCCTGCAGGCGGTCGAGCAGCTGAGTTCCGCCCGTCGCTTTGTTTCGCTCGTACCCACCCAGCTGCATAAGCTTCTCGAGACGGCGCGGAACGAGCCGCGCACGGGCAAAGAAATTCACGCCGCGCTCCGTTCATTTACCGGGATTCTGCTCGGAGGTGCCCCCGCCAGCGCCGATCTGCTCGCCGCCGCCCGAAAGCTGGGCCTCAACGTTGTGACCACCTACGGTAGCGCCGAGACCGCCGGCGGGTGCGTCTACTCCGGCTCCGTGCTACCCGGCGTGCGGGTGGAACTCGTCCCGGAAGAGGGCATGCCGAGCGTGCCGGATATTGAGGAGAAGCCTGCACAGGTTGGTCGCATCTGGATTAGCGGCGCGCACCTGGCGCAGGGTTACCTGGACGACCCCGGCCGCACCGCCGAGCACTTCTTCACCGCCGCCGATGGCACCCGCTGGTACCGCACCGACGACTACGGGCTACTTAGCGCTCATGCCCCCGGCGAGCCGTGCCTCCTGCGTGTGCTGGGGCGTAGCGACGACATCATCATCACCGGCGGCGTCAAAATTTCGGCTCGCGCGGTAGCCGAGGTTCTTGAGAGCCACCCCGCCGTACGTGAGGCCCTCGTGTGCGGTCTGCCGGATGCGCGCTGGGGCTCCACCGTGGCGGCCGCCCTCACGCTCGTGCCCCCGGCTACCGGTGCGGCTGGGGCCCCCGCCGAGAACGTAGAGCTGCGCGAGGCCCTGCGGGGTCTCTGCGTCGAACGCCTGGGCGCGGCGGCGGCGCCCAAACTGTTGAGCATCCTGCCCGACTTCCCGCTCACCAGCACCGGCAAGCCGGACCGCCGCGAAATATACAGTATCCTGGACAGGGACTATCGGGAGGCCCCACGCGGCTAGTATTCGCGCCGCGGCTCTGCCTCACGGCACCGTCCCGCACCTCCCGCTGTCCCGCTCACCGCAAACGCATCAAACCCTGGAAGGAACCCCCGTGGCCACTGCCGCTCAATGGATTGAAGGCGCGCGCCTGCGCACCCTGCCGCTTGCCGTCGCCCCCATTATTGCCGGCTCGGCTGCTGCCTACGAGATTGGCGAATTCAAGCCGCTTTACGCCTTTCTGGCCTTCCTAGTTGCGTTTTTCCTGCAGGTGGGCGTGAACTACGCCAACGACTACTCCGACGGCATTAAGGGCACCGACGAAGACCGCGTGGGGCCCCTGCGCCTGGTCGGTTCCGGTGTGGCGAGCCCCCGTTCGGTCAAGTACGCCGCCTTCACCTGCTTCGGCCTCGCAATGCTTGCAGGCCTTGGGTTGATAGCTCTAGCGAACCAGTGGTGGTTCCTAGCGATTGGCGCCTCGAGCGTCTTTGCAGCCTGGGGTTACACGGGCGGTAAGCACCCCTACGGCTACATGGGCCTGGGCGACGTGTTCGTCTTCGTCTACTTTGGTCTGGTTGCCACCCTGGGTACCCTCTACACGCAGGCCCACACACTGACCCTGCTGGGCTGGGTGGGCGCTATCGGCGTTGGCCTCATTTCCTGCGCGCTGCTCATGGCGAATAACGTGCGCGATATCCCCACCGATATTGAGGCCGGCAAGCTGACCCTCGCGGTGCGCCTGGGCGAGCGCTGGTCGCGCGTTGCCTACATCGCGGAGATGGCCCTTGCGCTGCTCCTGACCGTCCTGCTGCTCGATCAGAATCCCTGGTTCATGCTGGTCTTCGTGCTCGTGGGCCCGACCGTTCACTCCTGCATGACCGTGTGGATGCGTGGCGGCCGCGAGCTGATTCCCGTGCTGAAGCAGGCGGGCATCGTGGCGCTCGTGTACTCGGTGCTCCTGGCGTTGGCCGTGTGGCTGGGTTCGCTGGACATCATCAGCCACGAGATTCAGGTGTTTACCGGCTACTAAGCCACCAAAACTCATCCGAGGTTTTGCCGCGTAGTTTTGCCGTTTCGGTACCACACGGCGGCGGTGAATCAGTCCTGAGCTAACCCGCTTTTGGCGGCGGCACGCGATATGTCATAGTGGTTCTATGATTCGAGCCATGCTGATTATTGGCGGCGGCGCCCTCATCGTGGGGCTGACCCTCTACACCCTCTTGGACGCCGTCCGCACCCCCACACACGAGGCGCGCACCCTGCCCAAGTGGCTGTGGGTTCTCGTCACCCTGTTCTTCCCCGTGATCGGTCCCGTGCTGTGGTTGCTACTAGGCCGCCCCAAGCGAGAGCGCGGCACTCGGGGCTCAATTTCCCGACCCGGTACGGCTCGGCGAGGCAACACCCCCTCGATGGCTTCCCCCGACGACGACGAGGCCTACCTGCGCTGGCTCAAGGCGAAGGCCGAACGCGAACGTGCCAGCCGCGATGCGGAACGCAGGTCTCGAGAAGCCGGCGCCGACGGGCACGAAGCCCCCGCCTCCGAAGACGAACGGCCCGAAGACGGCCCGAGCCGATAAGCCCGGTGTCCTTAATCTTTAACGCAGGCTGCGGGGCGCATCCCTCAACGGATGCGCCCCGCAGCCTGAACTATACCCGCGAAAAACGCGCGCGACTTAGCTTCCGGGAAGCTGAATAACGCCGCCGTACAGCGGTGCGGCAGGCTCAGCGTAGCCCACGAAGCGCGGCATCTCGTGCTCGAAGTCCACGGTGCTGAACGCGAGGGTCGTAATCGAGGCAAGGTTACACTCGCGGGAACGCGGGTCGTGCTGCAACAGGCGGCCCTCCACGCCCAGGCGGGTAATCCAGATCGGCAGCTGGTGCGAGACGATGATCGCCTCCGCACCCTCGCCGCCGGTTTTGTAGGCGCGACGAGCGGCGTCCTGAACGGCCGCGGCCATGCGGCGTACCTGCTCCAGGTAGGACTCACCCCAGGAGGGACGAGCCGGGTTGTAGAGCTTCGTCCAGTGGCGCGGGTTGCGCAGAAGCTCCTGCGCGTTCACGTGCAGGCCCTCAAAGTAGTTATCGGCCTCGATGACGCGTTCGTCGGGCTGGGCGGTCAGCCCCAGCAGCTCCTCGACGGGTGCGGCCGACTCGCGGGTGCGCTGCAGGGGTGAGCAGACCAGGTGCACGAAGCGGGCGCCGTCTTCGGCGCGTGCCGCGAACTCCTCGGCGCTCAGACGCACCATCTGCCGGCCCTTCTCGGACAGGCGGTAACCGGGAAGGCGGCCGTACACGATGCGTTCAGGGTTGTGCACCTCACCGTGGCGCATGAGATGAACTTTAACGGTGTGAGTTTCAGTCATGGTTCCAGTCTCTCAGATAGCGGCCCCCGCCCCAAACATGGAGAACGCGAAAACCCTATAGAAAAATAAAAACTGCAGGAACGCGAAAGCCCCGCTCCTCTCGCAAGAGGGCGGGGCTGAAGAAGTCTATTTACTTCTTGTTGCGGCGCTGGTGGCGGGTCTTACGAAGCAGCTTGCGGTGCTTCTTCTTGGACATACGCTTGCGGCGCTTCTTGATAACGGAACCCATAGGATTTCCTCACTTTACTCGTACCCGGCCGAGCCATTCGACTCGGTAGCTACCCGGGAATATGTATACCGGTATAACCGATCCGGAACGCATTTTAGGCACAGAAATACCCTGCGTTTCGGAGCGCTACCTACCTAGAGTACTAGGTTTGCACCCATTTTCACCATTCGAGCGCCGGTTTTGAGGAGTTTTTCCCCGTTTTTCCGAATCTTCCGGAGCCGAGCACGGGCTAAAACGGTGTTTTTGAGAACCTAGCGGCGCTTCTTCTTGGACTTCTTCGAGCCCTTAGACCGGTTCTTGGACAGGGCGGAACCCGAGGCGTGAGCCGAAGAAGCGGATTCAGCGTTTGCGGGCGCAAAGGTTTCGGCAGAATCAGAGGTTTCCATGGGCTCGACGGAGTCGACCGAACCTGCCTTGGCGCTCTTCGCCGCGGGCTCGGGCTCTTCAGCTACAGAGTCCTCGGATGCGGCGGCGTGGAACGCCTTGAGACGCTCAGCGCGCTCAGCCTCGGCGCGGGCCAGGGCATCGGTATCCGGTGTGGTTGCCTTCTCCTCGGAGTCCTTCTCATCAGCCGGCTCGGGGGCCTGCTCCGCCTCCCCGTCACCGCGCGAGGCAGGCTCGTACACATCCACGCCAAAGAACCGCTTCATCTTAGACAGCAGACCGCGGCGCTCAGACTCCTGATCCTGCTCATGCGGGAGCATCTCGTAGGTATCGTGAAGCGTTGCGGCGGCCTCCAGACGATTCGAAGGCTCAGCTGAGGGTACCTCACGTACCTGCGGGGCAACGGACCGGGCGGGTTCAGGGGCAACACCTCCCTGAGCGTGCACCTCGACACTTTCGCGCGAAGGAGCGCGCAACACACCGTCACTGGAGGAAGCAACGGGCTCGGCAGAACGGGAAGCAAGCACGCTCGGGGCAACCAGGGTGCGGCTGCGGTCCACAGGCTTGATGATAGTAGCGCGCACCGGGGAAACAATCTGACCGCTACGGCGACGGGGCACACCGGATGCTGCGCGCAGAACCTTTGCGGGTTCCACCGGCTCCTCAACAGGGGCAGGCTGCAGAGTGCGCTGAGCCGCATGCACATCGGCCCGAGCAGATTCAGAGGAGTTCGATGCAGGCAGGCTCCGCGCAGATTCACCCTGCCACGGGGCACCAACGCTCGGCACAGGCGCAGGCTGTTGGGACGGGAGCTGGGTTGTCTGAGCCTGGGTTACCCGCGTCTCGGGAGCAGGGGTCACCGTGCGGGGATGCGGGGTGCCGAAGCTCAGGGGCACATCCGGGCTTACAGAGTGCGCCGGACGAGCGGCGGGAGCCTTGGTACGCGGGGGCTCAGTCTTCCGGGGATTGTTCTTCGGGCGGGCAGACTGCGGCTGAACTCGTTGAACGGGCTCCGGTACCTTCACCTCGGCAGGTGCGGGGGCCGAACCCTCCTCAAGCGCGACGGACTCGCTCCGGGGCTCCTCCGCAGAAGGCTCCACCACAGGATGCGCATCGTCGGAAACCGCATTGCTGGACACCTCAACATCGGTGGCCACAACGTCAGCCTCCGAGAACGAGGGGTCATCGGCAACGGCCTCGTCGAAATCCTCAACCAGGTCGTCGGCCTCAAAATCCTCCAGCTCTACCGGGGCGAAGGCGGCCGCCTCCGGCTCACCGGGCAGACCGTTCGCGGAGGTTGCTTCCTGCTCCAGGTCAATACCCGCCTCGGAATACATGCCGCGCAGCTGGCCAATCACCAGGGCACGCGCCGTCGCAGCATCGCCAGCCTTCAGGGCCTCAGCAATAGCACGGCTCTCGGCACGCAAACGCTCCACGGCGCTACTCCACAGGGGCATGCGGCCCACCAGGGAGAGCATCGACTCGAAGCTCGGCTGGCGTACAGAAGCCAAAAGACCGACCAGTAGCTCATTGCCGGCGCAACGCATCAGCTGGTGGTGGAACGTCAGCAGTAGCTCCAGGAAATCGCGGATAGACAGGTCGAAATCTTCCATCTGCGCCAGGACCTCGTCCATCTCAGCGAAGGACGCAGTCTTCGGATCAATGCGCGCAATCGCCCAACTCTCCAACAGAATGCGGGTCTGCACCAGGTCACGCGTAGGGTAGCGCGAGCTCGACATGTGCAGGCGCAGGGCTGCACTCGCGGCAGCAGCGGGCTCATCACTCAGGTGAACCAGCATCTCCTTGCCACGACCGCTGTAGAGCTGCACCAGGTCCATGTCTTCGAGGGTTCGCAGAGCGTCGCGGGTGCGGGAGCGTCCCACGCCAATGGCGCGCGCAATCTCGCTATCCGTGGGCAGGTCCTGGCCCAGCTGAATATTACCTTCGAACAATTCGTTCTCGAGCCAGCGCAGAATTTTACGATGAATAGCCACGTGTATGCTGTCTTTCGCTTAAAGAGGTGAGTGAGAGTGGGTGTTTGAGGACAGGGAATAGCGCACAGGGCGCCGGGATGCGTGGGCTAACGGCGGCGGCCACGCAGGAAGCCGAAGAGGCCACCGCGGTGTTCCTTCTCCTTGGGCTCCTGGACGGGGGCGTACGCCGAGCTGTAGGCGGGCATCGTCTGGTATTCGGGTTCCCTCTGCACGGGCTCGACAGGTACGGACTCGGATTCCTCGGGGGTTTCTTCAGAGCCTTCGACCTGTTCCGGTGCCTCTTCTGTCGCCTCACGATTCTCTGCAGAATCTTCTGCGGGCTCAACGGCAGGAGCCGCTACGGTAGCTTCTTCAGAGCGCTCGGAGGAGCCTTCCTCAGCGGTGTTTTCTTCAGCTACGTTTTCTTCAACGATGGGCTGAACCGATCCGCCCACCACGGTAGCGGGGTCGATACCGTAGGCGGATGCAGAATCGAAGCCGTAACCGGAGGACACGGTAACCGCGGGGCTTTCCGCCTTATCGACGGGCTTTTCCTCGGCCTTGGCAGGTTCCGCAGAGGCAGGCGGTACAGCCTGCGCTTCGGGACGGGCGGTGCGGCCCACATCGTAACCGTAGGAGGCCGGGGTGAAGGGGCGCATCGGGGTGCTATCCACTGCATCCTCGTGGGCAGCGATGGCGAGCACAGCGGAGTCCTGAACAGATTCGGTGCGAGATTCAGCATCCCGAGTGGCTGCATTTGCGACTGCGGGGGATGATGCATCGGCGGAGACCGGATGCGCCGGGCGGGCGATGATGCGCGCGGTCGGGGTAATGTACTGGGCGCGGGCGCGACGGATTCGTTCCTGTTCCAGCTCCTCTGCAGTGGGCTGAGCCTCAGCAACGGACTGCTCTGCGGGCTTTTCCTCGGGGGTTTCAGCCGTCTGAGACTCGGCGACCTTCTCGGGAGCCTTCTCGACCCCAGGCTCGGTGACGCTGGTAGGGGCGACCTCGGCCTTTTCATCGGGGGCGCGCTCACTGGACAGGGTGGCGCCTCCGGGTAGAGCCACGGGTGCTTCGCTGGCACGGAGTGCAATCTGTACCGTCTCATTGATCCATTCGGTGACGGTCGCAAATACCTCGGGGTTGAGCGAATAGAGGCGACGCTGCCCCTCCACCGTCACGGAGACGACGTCTGCATCGCGAAGGACCTTGAGGTGCTTTGAGATGGTCGGCTGGCTCATGCCCAGCTTTTCGACAACAGCACCCACCGTGTGGGTTTGTTCGGCGAGGATACGCACGATTCGACGACGGGTAGGGTCTGCGATGACAGAAAAAACATCAGAATGCATATAGCGATTATGACATATAAAAGAGGCATCTCAAGCTAAGAGTGAGGGTGATGCGATGAATCCCCTTAAATTTTTTATGCTTTGCACCTTATAAGAGCTTCTTGCATACAAACCCGACAAAGACTATACGCATACCATTCTTACTATTCCTACAATGTTGTCGAACATTGAAAACTAGGTATATGCAATCATCGCGACAATTTTAAAGCATAATATTCTCATATTAGAATATATTGCCTCCTCAGATCTCCTCATCCGGTTTTAAGATTCGCTAGGCCTTGCACGGTTAAGCACAGTTAAGCAGGGCGGGGAACATTTTCGTAAAAGCCCCCCGGCCCACACCAACACCCACCGCATGTCTCATACACGCCCATCACCTCGGTTCTGCACGTTGAGCGCGATACACTAGGAAGGCGTCGTTTTGTGCTGTTCTCTCACCTTCGCACGTTGCGTCACGCACCCCACCACGAGTTCTTTGAAGGAGGCGCATGGGACACCTATTCCCTCACCCCCGGCGCCATCCTCGGCGCCACCCTCGGGGCCGCAGCGGCTCGCAGAATCTCCTCAACCCCCGCTGGAGCTCCTTCAGCGGTGTTCAGCATAGGCCTCGCACCGGTAGTTACCGTGAGCGCGTTGAAGAGCTTGAAGGCTTGAGCGTCCTTGCCAGCATCCCGGGTCTTAAACTGGACAGGTTACCCGCGCTACGCGACCATCATGAGCATTCCAGCACCCACCGTCATCAGCCGAAGGGGCCCCTCGGGTTCAACCGATACACCCTGGAACGTTTCCGTGATTTCATTGACGCAACCGTTCTGTCCTCGCCCTCGCGTACCGCAATTGGTGCGTTCCTGTTGGTCATCATCTTCTTCACGCTCACTCTGCTACTACCTATCTCCTCCAATGACGGGCAGCCAGCTCCCTTCCACCACGCATTTTTCACTTCCACCAGCGCGGTGACCGTTACGGGTCTGACCACCGTCTCCACAGCCCAGCAGTGGTCGACCTTCGGGCAGGCCATGATTCTGGCGGCTTGTCAGGTGGGCGGCTTGGGTACTCTGACCATCACCTCGCTGCTGGCGCTAGCCATCGGCCGCAAGATGGGTCTGCGCACTAAACTCATCGCGCAGGAGGACCTGAATATCAGCCGACTCGGTGAAGTTGGTGGCATCGTGAAAAGCGTCTCCTACGCTTCCTTTTCTATTGAAGCAATCATTGCGCTTGTTCTCATTCCGCGCTTCCTCGCTCTGGGCGAAGGTCCTTTCCTAGCTATCTGGCACAGCATTTTCTACTCTGTCTCTGCTTTCAACAATGCGGGCTTCACGCCCCACTCCGACGGTATCGTGCCCTACGGTCACGACCTTTTCCTGCTTGTTCCCATCTGCATTGCCGTGTTCCTGGGTTCCCTCGGGTTCCCTGTTTTTATCGCGATTCAGCGTAACCCTTTCCGCCCTCAACACTGGTCACTCACGGCCAAGCTGACCTCCGTCACGACTCTGTTCTTTTTCGTCTTCGGTGCTTTCTTCTGGGGTCTTTTCGAGTGGAATAACCCCGCTACCATCGGCGGCTACTCCCCCGGAGAGAAGATTCTTAACGCGGTGTTTGCCTCCATCATGATGCGTTCGGGCGGCTTCAATCTGGTCGATATGAGTAGCATTACCCCAGTCTCCACGCTCCTGACGGATATGCTCATGTTTATTGGCGGTGGTTCCGGCTCCACCGCGGGCGGCGTCAAGGTCACCACCATCGCCGTGATTGCCCTGTCGATCCTGGCCGAGGCCCGCGGTGACAGCAAGGTCGTCGCGTTCAACCGCGCAATTCCCGAAAGCTCGCTGCGCATCGCTATCTCCGTGATTGTGATGGGTGCTACCGTGGTGGGTATCGGCTCGGCTTTGATACTTATTATTAGCGGCGCAGATTTGAAGGAAGTGATCTTCGAGGTCATCTCGGCCTTCGCAACCTGTGGCCTCTCGGACGGCCTTTCGGCGTCCCTGCCGCCGGCGGGCATCTACGTTCTCAGCGTGCTGATGCTCATCGGCCGTGTGGGTACAACAACCGCCGCGACCGGCCTGGCGCTACGTTCACGCCGCCGCCTCTACAAGTTCCCCGAAGAAAGGCCCACCATTGGCTAGTGCACATAACGATCCCGTCCTCGTGATTGGCCTGGGCCGCTTCGGTTCCGCGGTGGCCGCTCAGCTGCGCGTGCAGAATAAGGAGGTCCTCGCGATTGAGAAGGACCCTGAGCTTGTGCAGAAGTGGTCGGGTGTGCTGACCCACGTGGTCTCTGCAGACGCGACCGATATCGACACCCTGCACCAGTTGGGTGCAGATGATTTCGGGTCCGCCGTGGTGGGTGTGGGCACCTCGATTGAGGCGTCCGTGCTCATTACTGCAAACCTCGTGGACCTGGGCGTGGAACGCATCTGGGCGAAGGCCATCACCCCCGCGCACGGCAAGATTCTGGAGCGCATCGGCGCGCACCACGTGGTCTACCCGGAGGCTGACGCCGGCCGCCGCGCCGCGCACCTGGTCTCAGGTCGCCTGCTGGACTACATCGAGTTCGACGACGACTTCGCCATTGCGAAGATGCGCCCGCCGAAGGAGACCCACGGCTTTACGCTGGCGGAGTCGGATATTCGCGCTAAGTACGGCGTGTCCGTGGTCGGTATCAAGTCCCCCGGTGAGGATTTCACCTACGCGGACGCCACTACTCGTATTCACTCGCGCGACATTCTGATCGTCTCGGGCCAGGTGGACCTGATTGAGCGTTTTGCGGCGCGTCCCTAAAAGCGCGTTTCCTCATTGCCTTGAGGAGCCCGCAAATATACGTAGAAAAACAGCCTCTTCCCGGGGTGTCCGGGAGGAGGCTGTTTTTCTGTAGGTTTACCCAGTTTTCTGTCGTTTTACCTAGTCCGGGCGACGCTACCGAGCAGTATTAGCTCATGCTGATTAGTCCCCGCCGGTTAGTCTTCGTCAGCAGTGTACAGCTGGCTCATTTCCGCCGAGCGGGCGGCGCAGGCGCGCATCGCCTGTTCGGTCAGCTGGAAGAGGCCACCATCCACGAAGGTGTTCAGCGCGCGCTCGGTGGTGCCGTTCGGGCTGGTCACCGCGCGGCGCAGAGCGGGCGCATCCGGGTTGGTGTCGAGCAGGTAGCCCGCACCCGCAACGGTTGCGCTGGCCAGCTTGAGGGCGGTGTCTGCGTCCAGGCCGAGCTTCTCGCCGGCGGCGGCCATCGCCTCCGCAAGCAGGAACGCGTAGGCCGGGCCGGAGCCGGAGACGGCGGTGACCGCATCCATCTGGTCCTCGCGGACCTCAACGACCGTGCCGACGGTGCCCAGGACCTCTTCGACGAGCTTCTTCTGTTCGTCCTTCACGCTGTCGGTGGTGGAGATAGCGAGCACACCCTTGCCCACGGAGGAGGGGGTGTTCGGCATGCAGCGCACGATGGGCTGACCAGCAGGAAGGCACTCGGCGAGGGTTTCGAGGGTTACGCCTGCGGCCACGGACACGACAACGGCGTTCGGGGCGAGGGCGGGTGCGATGTCGCGGGCAAGCTCCACGATGCCGTAGGGCTTCACGCCGAGCAGCACGACGTCCGCGTGGGCGGTTGCCTTGTGGTTGCCGTCGGCTTCGCCGCCGGTGGTGATGATTTCTACCTTGTCACCGAGGCGCTGGGCGAGGGCGGCGCGGGATTCTTCGGTGCGCACAGTGGCGCGGATGCGGGCGGGGTCGTGGCCGGCTGCGAGCAGGCCCGCGGCGATGGAGCCGTTCATGGAGCCGGTGCCGAGAAAAGCAATAGTTGCGGTCATCGTTGATCCTTCCGTATGTGGTGCCTGCGCCCGGCGGCCGAAACACTCGGCGCGTGCGGCGGGCGCGTGGAGGCGTACCCCTCCAGCTTAGCGGGTGCGGGTGGTTTGGGGCACGCCGAACCAACGCGTGAAAGCCGAGAGTTGATATGCTGGACTCGGGGGCGAGGCTCGTGTTGCCATCTGAAACCGGGTTTTCGTGTTGCCTCCGTTGCCCTGCTACTGAGGCTTAAAAGCGTAGGCGTAAAATTAAGCTGGCTTCGTTCGCCCCGATTTTCATTCGGCCTTTGCCCGGCGGTCACTATGGCTTTCGCCGCGGTTTACGCAGGTTATGAAGCCTCAACCCAACACACAGCACGCAACACACAAAACCCCTTTTTCTATGTCTTCTCATACTGGTTCTTCTTCGAATGGCCCGTGGAATCCTGCGGGTTCCCGTTCTTTTCCGTTTCGCCTCCTGCTCGGGTTGACTCTTGCCGCGCTGGTCACGGGTGTGCTCAGCGGTTTGGGTGCGATTGCTCTGCACTATGTGCTGGATTTTATGCAGGAGCTCGCGTTCGGCCATTCTGAGGGCCACCATCCAATGGTGACTGACGGTGCCGACCCGGCGCGCCGTGCGCTGGTACTGGCGGCTCTGGGCCCGTTTGTGGCGCTGGTTTGGTATTACCTGCAGTCGGGCGGTCGACGCATCGTGAGCGTGAAGGGGCAGATTGCGGGCGCAACCGAGGAGGACCTTAAGCCTTCGCTGTGGCGGCAGATTTCCCATTCGGTGATTCAGATTGTTGCGGTGGGTGCAGGTTCCCCCGTGGGTAAGGAGGTCGCGCCACGTGAGCTGGGCGCCCTGGCCGCGGGCCGGTGCGCACGCCTGCTGGAACGTATTGGCGGCACTCGCCCGGATGGTTCGCCGCTACTGGGTGATCGTGAACGTCGCCTACTGGTGGCGGCGGGTGCGGCGTCCGGCCTGGCGGCTGTGTATCAGGTGCCGATTGGCGGCCTGGTGTACCTCGTGGAGGCGATGGCTGCGGGTCTGAGCCTGTGGTCGCTGTATGTGGGCGCGGTGACGGTGTGGACGGCTACGGTCACGGCGAATCTGGTGATTTCGAATGCGCCGACGTACCCGGTGCCGCAGCTTCCGCTGGATGCGACGACGCTGACAGTTGCGGCGCTGACGGGTGTGGTGTTGGCTCCGTTGGCGTTGGGTTTTAGGGCGCTGTCGCAGCGTGCGGAGAAGATTAAGGCGAAGGATCGTTCTCTTCTGTGGCGTATTCCGGTGGCGTTTGTGCTGGTTGCGGGGGTTTCACTGTGGCTTCCGGAGATTCTGGGTAATGGTCGTCTGCTGACTCAGCACACGTTTAATGTGTCGTTGGATGCGGCGGGCGGCTTGTCTGCGGCGGCGGCCTGGTATGTGGTGGCTCTGTGCGTGGCGAAGGCTACCGTGGTGTTGTTGAGCCTGCGTTCGGGTTCGTATGGCGGTACGTTGACGCCGGGTTTGGCGTTGGGTGCGGCGGCTGCGTTTTGTGTGGCGGCGCTGGTGCTGTGGGCGTTCCCTGCTTTGGGTGGGGTGCCGGGTGGTGCGTCGATGGTGTTGTATGCGGCGGCGTTGACGGGTACGGCGGCGTTTTTGGGTATTTCGATGAATGCACCGTTGTCTGCGTTGACATTGTTGATTGGTTTTACGGGTCAGGGTGCGAGTGCGTGGCTGCCGATGGCGGTCGCGGTGGGTACGGCGGTACTGACCCGCTGGGCGTGGACGCGAGCGTTCGGCTCTAAGAAGTAGGTTCTGGCAGGTGGCGGGCGGCCCCGGATGCGTGTGTGCGTCCGGGGCCGTCCTTGTTTTACCATACCGCGCTGAAAGTTGTGCCATAGGTAGCGTCTTTGGTCGTAGTTAAAAGCCATGGTCGAAGACGCTAAACCATGGCACAAATTCTGCAGGCGTGGGGCCTCCGCGTGCGCAAAGATATTTGATACATAAAGCAATGAAATGTCCGAATAGTGATGGTTCATCACCACAACAACCAAAAGAATGCAAACGATGGTAAACATGCGGTATGGTGGACATCGTAGTGTTCTATAGCGCATTGATGCGCCTATTAGACACACTACAGGGCTGTTTACCTTCCGGTACTCAGTTTGACCTGTGAAAACCAGCCCGACAGGCACATATACAACACACCATCACCGACGATAGGAGCACACCTTCTATGGACTCGACTATTCTCAATCGCCGTACCCTGCTGGGCAGCGGCGCGCTTGTGGGCATGGGGGCCCTGCTTGCGGCCTGCGGCCAGCAGGCTTCTAATGAGGCGGCAGCCACCGCAACCGCGGCGCCGAGCGAATCGGCGTCGGCATCTGCGGCAACTTCTGAGTCACCTTCGGCAAGCGCAACCCCGTCTACTGTTCGAGGCTACTCCGGCGGTTCCAAGGCACCCGATGGTGAATACCGCCCGGCGGATAAGTATGGTAACGCCCAGAATGTTCCGAAACCCAATGCCCCTGAAGATGGCTACCGCGAGAAGTCTTTGGAAGGTATTCGCAAAACAATGGATGCGTGGATTAAATGGGGTAATTATGGTGTGCAGACTGGTGACTATTCAATGGCTCGTCAGTTCATTTCACCGACTTTTGAAGTTGAACTAAAAGAATACGATGATATTGAAAATCTCTACCGACGCGGAGGTTGGGTAATTGACGGAATAGAAAACCTGCGTGCTGATGGTGCGCCGTGGTCCGAAGATGGAGAGACTTATTTCTGGAAGGCATACCGAGAGTGGAATCGCGAGATATATGTTGAATATGATGGTAGCTGGCGTGGATGGAATAACGACGATAAGACCAATGACACTTTCAAATACAAATTGAAGCATAACGGAAAAAAGTGGGAAATTATGGGCTATGAAGGAGTTGATGACTAGTAATGTCTCAATTTCGAAAATACCTCGCAGTCTCTATCGCAGGTCTTCAGATTCTATATTCAACGTCGACTTACGCATTTGCAGATTCAAACACTGTAGAATGTTCATCAGGAAATAAAGCCGCAATATGTCAAAATAAAACTTCTAGGCAGAAAATCAGAGATAAAAGTAGTGAAACATCTGGAAATAATAATGAAAATATTAATTCTGAAAACGAGAATGCCACCCAATCAAGTCAACCACAATATACCTATATCACAGTAAATCAAGGAAACGGCATAAAAGTTACCTACGCCGATGAAAATCCCAATATTATGTCATGCACAACCAAAGACGGAAGAACAGGAACGTTCAAGTTCACAAATATGTCGCTTGAATCTGGCATTCCTGTAGACCGCGGAACTCTCAGAAGTCCTTCCTCAGCATCCTGCATCCCCGACAATGCTCGCACCCTCACCGGTACCAACAACCCCGGCCCCACCGGCCCCACCTACGAAGAAGTCATGGAGGAAATCCGCCATGCTGCAGAGTCCCTAGAACCCGGCAAGCCCACCCTCCACCAGTCCTACAACAACCCCGCAGGAACCGGCCGGCCAGAAGGCGACCCCAACGTCTACAAAGGCGACAACATCAACTTCTACATCGACGACGGAGGCCCCTACCGCCTCGAAGCAGACATGCTCGCCGGACACGTCGAAATTGAACTCATGCCCTCCTCCTACATCATCGAGTACGGCAACGGCGATACAGACACCAACTACACCGCAGGCAAACCGGTCACCACCTACCCTCGTGAGCGTCCGCGCCAAACAGCTACCAGTTACGCCTACCAGCGTTCGGGCAACTTCCACGCGTACGCGACCGTGCACTACACGGCTCGTTTCCGTGTGGATGGTGGCCCGTGGCAGATGATGAAGGTGACCCCGCAGGCAACCAGTGACCCGCTACTGGTGCGTGTGTGGTGGGTTGATGTGGGCCGCGTAGCCGGTGACTGCAGCTACGACGACACCAGGTGGGGTTGCAAGAACGACCCGACCATGGGCAAGCCGGATAACCCAAACCCCAGGTTGCGCAAGGCCGATATTCGTACCGGTCAGCGTTGGCACCTGAACGATAATGGCGACGGAGACACAGAGTATTCGTTGCACCGCGACTGGCCCGACATGTAAACCAGTTCTACCCAATATATAGATAACCGCAGCAGGCGGCCCCGAATGTTTGAACATTCAGGGCCGCTTGTTTCAGATGGACTACTCAGTGCCGGCGAAAATTCGGTAATGACTTAGTAATTTCAGTCATGACTTACCGTCTTTAGCGAGGGGGTAGAACCCCAGTCCAAAGTCACTAACCCGCCACCAAAAACCTAAACCATATCCGGCTCCCACCCATCTACCTGGTGTGGAGGAGGATTCGGTCATGGGTTACGGATTTGTGCCATAGGTTAGTGTCTTCAGTCGTAGTTAAAAACCATGGTCGAAGACGCTAAACCATGGCACAAATTCTGCACGATTTAAAGACACTCCCGCAGCCCCCCCCCGATAAGGAAACTATCTTGATAACCTTATTTTCTCTTCGATACTAAAAACAGTTTTAAAACTTCTTATATAGCCCCCTGTTTCAAATCATCCTTCTCATCAACCCCAAATATCTCTGGCTTATATTTCCCGTAATAACCCCATTCTCCATGAATAAATTTAGAAAATAAACACAACACCCAATACGGAGAAGCAGCTATCAACGACTTTATCAATAATGAGACATATTTAATATTCCAATAATCAGGGAGGCATACATATTCACTATAATCTCTATCCCATATTGAAACTCTCACTCTTCCAGCATTTCTACCATAGGTATTTACCATCGTTAAAAGGTTTTTAAGCTCCTTCTTGGACAGATAACCCTGGAGAACCTTAAGATACGAATACTCAGCAAGATTCTCAGAGCAAACATAATTTCGAAGCGAGCTGGGGATATAGACCAATAAACCAATTAAAAACAAAGCCAATATAACTTTAATAATGGTCAATAGATTAAAACTTCCAGATACATAACTAGAATTCACATCGCGATATACGGGCATAAAAACACTAGACAAGAGCTGAAGGAAAAATATTCCCTGTAGAATGAGCTCCACTACCACACCGCGCGCTGATTGAAATTTAGGGAAATATCCGGGGAGACTCAGATACTCGCCAACAATAAACCGCTCAGGAAGATTAAGTATCTTTTTCTGGGCATTTGTATCCGAACAGACGCTAAGAACTTTTCGCTCCCACACAGCTCGTTCAAGAGCAGCTTTTCGAGATGCTTCAATCTCCCTATATTCTTCAGAAGCTACAGAAAGCGCATCTACATTTCCAAACTTGACAAGCTCTTTATAACTCTCTGATACTTCGAGCCAGGCCTTATAACGAGTTAACTCAGGTGGCATCCCTTGTTTAGAGAGTTCCATCTGCTTAGTCTCCCTGCGGGCACTCAGTATAAGACTTAAAGCAGCAATGATTGCCGTTGCAATCGGTGCAATTGCAGAAATCAGCACCTTGCCGAGATCCTGGTCATGAGTCCAATGCCAGAGATAATCCCAACTGAATCCCTCAGCTAGCACCTGCGCTAACAGTAGTTGGTTCATCATCGGTGATTGTTCCTTTCCTAGCAGGCGGCCCCGGATACGGAAGTGTTCGGGGCCGCTTTTAGCATATCGAAAAACTGCGCCTTATATTTGCTTTGATGGCTTTGAAAGAAATAGTAGATAAATTCCAAACATGAGCTTAATTGCCGCGTCAATATATGCAATTACCTCTAGTGGAATATCGGCATAAACATATCCTACGAAAACGTTAATGGCACAGATAAGACCCAGGTATATCATTGACTTTCCATGCACAAAGTAATAAGGGAAGAAGTGCAGTGCGGTTGCCATTAGCGCCCCTAGCCAAATCAGTCTCCAATTTTCAGTTGCAAAGAATGGGCCACCCAGCAAAACCATTAAGACAAATAGTAAAATAACAGCATACGAGGATATTTTCTTTTGAAATTCGCTCGAAGGGCCGTCGGACAGTCTATTCAGCACCTTCTTGTTCATGTTGATTGAGAAAAAGCTAATAACGTAGCCAATGCTGAATACTTGCATATTTATTATTTGGTTTCCTCCGACCAAGGTAGCTATTGCTATAACTGCTGCCACCACAATTAGCCACAGGCCGCATGCCCTCTTATAGTTAAATTCTAACTTTTCATCTTTGTTATAGTTTAGAAAATTCATCGATACCTCCAATAGCCTCTCGTGAAGTCATTTCTCTTGTTGCGTCACTAAATTTTAATATGAAAAGATTCTGCAATAAATCAATATAATCTAATCCATCTCTCTGTTAATTATACCCCTGTGATTATATCAAAATAGCAATAGATATCTCCACCAAAAATGAAATGACGTAGCCCCGGACATGTATGCGCCCGAGGCTGCTTTTGTTTTGCAGTGCCGAAAATTGTGCCATAGGTTAGTGTCTTTGGTCGTAGTTAAAAACCAAGGCCGAAGACGCTAAACCATGGCACAAATTCTGCGGGGGGGGGTACGGCGGTGCTGACCCACTGGGCATGGACGCGAGTGTTCGCCAACAAGCAGAGCATAGTTTGAGAGATGTCACCGGATATAACCTCGAATTGATAGATGCGTGTTTCCCTGGAGTGAAAATCAAGGGAAACACGCATCTATCAAAAACCAATCCCGGTGAGCCGTTCTATACTCAAGACTCATAATTTTACATGAAATCTCCATAATCATAAGAATAACCAGAATTTTTATATATAGGATTTAAGAATATATCGGCAAACGCTATCCCCTATTACCCATCTTAGACTTGTAATTAGAGTACACTTTTTCAATATCCAGCATCATGTAATAAAAATACGGAATAAGTAAGTAATTTGGCTCCTTTGAAAATTCCCCCTTAGAGCCATTAATAAAATCAATAAATTCCTTCTTTACATATTTTCTACTTCCATCTTCAATGAGCAACCTAAGAATATGCTTGATTTTACAAACAACATAATATACCAAAACCACAGACAGCAAATCAAGCAATCCAACCACAAGAGCTTCAGTCTTTTTAGAGGACCAATCACCGCCTGAAGTAAACACCTGAAATATTAGATACCCAGAAAATAAAGCTACCGGGATTGCCATTAGGATTCGCATAATCAACCCAATAAAAATATTTTCTCCATTGTAGCTAAAATATTCATGCGTCTTCTCGCGCAACGACATACTTTTCTTCCTAGAAGTATATATCTCCTTATACAAGTAATTAATATTCGAAAAAAGAAGCGTCACCTCACCAACTAAGACAAAGGCAATTGGAATCCAATTTATTCCAATCGGATATCCTTCACCCCAAAAAATTAAGCCAATAAAATCGGTTGAGACAACCAGAAAGAGTAGCGTATAGACAAGTTTAATGATAGAAATATTCCATAAAATATCACTCATCTTCAGGTTGAATTTAAATCCAGAGTAAATGTACCGTGAGGAGAGAAGTGATGAACTCCTCTGAGAATTCCCGATAAAAACGTTTTTTAACCCCTTCTTAAAGGGGTCACTTTCAGGAGATTCAAAAGATCTCTTGGCCAAATAATATGAAAATAAGATACTTTCATCCTCTAAATTTGAAATTCGATTATACTTACGAATCTTTGAAACATTTCGAACCAAAATATCTTCCTCATTATAGGTCAACATCAACGCTGATGATATAGTAAACCAAGCAAAAAATATAAGTATCCATAGAGGCATCTCGCCATACCGAGATAAATCCATACTTTCAGGGACAATATTTCTGCCCCAGTCAGGAGATTCTACTAGTGCCCTAAACGGAATTGACACAGATAGCCCACCTTGAAAATATCCCGCGAGTAAACCATGCCAAAAATTAACGACAAACACCGAGAAAATAATATAGCCAACAAACTTTGCAAATTTTCTATACGCAGCTCGGCGTGCCGTTACAAATATCTCCCTAGATTCGTCAGCATATTTTCCAACACTTACATACAAACTTAAAAGGATACTAGCAATAGACATAATAACACTAACGCGTAGGTCAAAAAAATAGTAAGGGGCATTAAATACGGATGACACAATTTCCCAAGGTACTTTCCGAGCCTCACCCGGCGAAAACAAAGCTGGCGTCATAAAAATAAAAAAAGGCGACAGATAGATAATTGACACAATCAAAATCAACAAAAGAGGATTCACAAGAATGTTATCTGCTAATATCTTTTTCCGCTTTTCTTCATGCTCTTCGCCCCATTCACGATTTATATTATCAATAATTTTCTGAATCTTCCTAGATTCCTCTTCGGTGCCCATAAGCACTCCCTTTCCGACAACTTTGTTGGTTGACAAATTTCCTAGACAGCCGCGTTTTACATCGCTGTACAGCCGTCAACGTTCACAGATTATCACGAAATAATAAAGTACAACTTGAACCCCGCAGGCCGGTGCTTACCAGCCTGCGGGGTTCATCATCATGTTCTACTCACCCAGGAGGGTTTTCGGGTTGACCGGAGTACCCGTACCCTCCGCCAGGTGCTCAATACGCTTCAGGATCAGGCCCTCACGCAGCGCCCACGGGCACACGCGCATCGTCTCAATGCCGAACGCCTCCATCGCCGCCTCCGCCGCAATAGCACCCGCCAGCACCTGCTCAGCACGCATCTTCGAAACACCCGGCAAATCGCTACGCTCAGACACCGTCATCGCCTCCATGCGACGAGTCCACAGACGCAAATCCTGCAGGTGCATCTCACGCTTCACATGCGGGCCCGCCGAATACGGCGCCGCACCACAAATACGCGCCAACGAACGGAACGTCTTCGACGTACCCACCGTCATATCCGGCGCACCATAACGCAACAGATTCTCCGCCACCGGGGCGATCTGCTCACGCACATACTTGCGCAGACGCTTCACCTGCTTCGGCTTCGGCGGCTGCTCATCAAAAAACTCACGCGTCAAACGGCCCGCACCCAACGGCACACTCATAGCCGCATCCGGCAACGCATTCGTACCCGTCGAAAACTCAAACGAGCCGCCACCAATATCAAAATCAAGGATGCGGCCCGCACCCCAGCCCTGCCAGCGGCGCACCGCAAAATACGTAATGGCCGCCTCCTGATCGCCCGAAATACCGTTCAGGCTCACGCCGGTCTGCTCACGCACCTGCTGCAGCACCGCCGCACCATTACCCGCCTCGCGGATAGCGCTCGTGGAGAACGCCAGCAGGTCCTCCGCCTCATTCTCGATAGCGAAGTCGCGGGCGCTGGTCACGAAGCGGGTCAGCGCGTCCGCGCCCTCCTGTGAGATATTGCCCTCGGTGTCGAGGTACTGCACGAGCTGCAACGGAATCTTGTGCGACGCGTACGGCTCGGGGCGCGCTCCAGGGCTAGCGTCAATCAGCAGCAGGTGGACCGTATTCGACCCGACATCCAGAACTCCCAGACGCACGATGCGCTCCCCTCCCCCGCCCCGCGGCGGGATACTATCTGTGTGCGGTACCGCAGGTGCGGCGCCTCTTCCAGTCTGTCAGAGGCGCGGCTCACTCCGCAAACAATCCGGGCGGATGCCCAACATCAGCACAGCGCAAGCCTAAAAAACGCAGTGCGGACACAAAATCGTGCCGAACGCGCCGAACATCCCGAGTACAAACGTTCCCCGGGCACGCAAAAGGCGCAGGAGGCGCCCCACCCCACTAAGGGGTTCGGGACGCATCCTGCGCCTTCAAGCAGAAGCGTTACTCGGCGGTCTTACGAGTGGTCGTCTTCTTCGCGGTAGTAGACTTAGCGGTCGTCTTCTTAGCGGTCGTCTTCTTAGCCGTGGTGGTCTTCTTCGCCGCGGTCTTACGCTTGACCGGGCCCTTCGCGCGCTTGTCAGCAAGCAACTGCACCGCGCGCTCATGGGTCAGCGACTCAATCGACTCCGCACGCGGAACCGTAATGTTCGTAATACCGTCGGTGATGTACGGGCCAAAGCGGCCGTCCTTCACCACGATCTTCTTCTCACTGACCGGGTCCACGCCCAGCTCAGCCAGCGGAGGCTTAGCCGCCGCACGACCGCGCTGCTTCGGCTGGGAGTAAATCTCCAGGGCCTGCTCCAACGTAATCGTGAAGATCTCGTCCTCGCTGCCAATCGAGCGGGAGTCCGTGCCCTTCTTCAGGTACGGGCCGAAACGGCCGTTCTGCACGGTAATCTCCACACCCTCAGCGTCGGTGCCGAGCACGCGCGGCAGGCTCAGCAGCTGCAGCGCCTGCTCCAGGGTCACGGTCGCCAGATCCATGGACTTGAACAGGGACGCGGTGCGCGGCTTCTCGGGCTTCGGCTTCTTCTTCGGCTTGGGCTTGCCGTTCTTGTAGTATTCGGTCGGCTGGGCGTCCAGGTACGCCTGGATCTGCTCCTCAGTCATCTCCTCGATGACCTCGGTGACGTACGGTCCGAAGCGGCCGTCGCGAGCCACAATCTGGCGGCCGGTGGCGGGGTCCACGCCGAGCACACGGCCGTCGGACTTGCCCTGCTCGAGCAGTTCGCGGGCCTTCGCCTCGGTCAGCTCGTCCGGTGCCAGGTCGGCGGGCACGTTCGCGCGGACCGGTTCGGTCAGCTCGCCGGTCTCGGTATCGAGGGTGCCTTCGGCCTCCAGGTAGGGGCCGAACTTGCCCACGCGCAGCACAATGCCGTCAGCAATCGGGATGGAGTTGATGCCGCGGGCGTCAATCTCGCCCAGGTTATCGACGATTGCCTTCAGACCGCGCTTAGAATCACCGCCGAAGTAGAACTCGTCCAGCCACTCGACGCGAGACTCTTCGCCGCGCGCGATGCGGTCGAGGTCCTCTTCCATCTGTGCGGTGAACTCATAGTTCACGTAGGGGCCGAAGCTGGATTCGAGCAGGCGCACCACGGAGAACGCGGTCCAGGAGGGAATCAGCGAACCAGAACGAACGTTCACGTATCCGCGGTCCATGATGGTCGAAATGACAGCCGCGTAGGTGGACGGGCGGCCAATGCCCAGCTCGTCCAGGGTCTTCACGAGGGACGCCTCGGTGTAGCGCGGAGGCGGCAGGGTCTCGTGGCCGGCGGGTTCAATCGCCTCGGCGGTCAGTACTTCGCCGGTGGTCAGGTTCGGCAGGCGCTTCTCAGCGTCCTTCGCCTCACGCTCAGCCACCCGGGATGCGTCAACGCCTTCCTCGTAGGCGGCGAGGAAGCCGCGGAAGGTGATGACGGTACCGGATGCTGCGAACTCGGCGTCCTGGCCGTTAGATGCCACGGCGCCCAGGCGCACGGATGCGGTGGAACCGGTCGCATCGGCCATCTGGGAGGCGACGGTACGCTTCCAGATCAGCTCGTAGAGGCGGAACTCGTCGTTGGACAGCGAGCCGCGCACGGCGTCCGGGGTGCGGAAGGTGTCACCGGCGGGGCGGATTGCTTCGTGGGCTTCCTGTGCGTTCTTGCTCTTGGAGGTGTACACGCGCGGTGCGGAGGGCACGAATTCTGCGCCGTACAGCTCAGAGGCCTGGCGGCGTGCGGCCTTGACGGCCTGATCGCTCAGCGCGACCGAGTCGGTACGCATGTAGGTGATGTAACCGTTCTCGTACAGGCGCTGCGCCACCTGCATGGTCACGCGGGAGGAGAAACGCAGCTTACGTGCGGCTTCCTGCTGCAGGGTGGAGGTCGTGAACGGCGCTGCCGGGCGGCGCTTATACGGCTTGGTCTCGACCGAACGCACCGAGAACGCGGCGGACTGCAGGGCTGCGGCGAGCGCACGGGCCGCCTCCTCGTTCAGGTGGGTGACCTTGGAGGAGTTGAGGGTGCCGTTGTCGGCGAAGTCCTTGCCGGTGGCGATGCGGTTGCCGTCTACGGCGACCAGCTTCGCGTCGAAGCCTTCGGAGGCTGCGGTCAGGAAGCGTCCGGACAAATCCCAGTAGTTAGCGGCAACGAATGCCATGCGCTCACGTTCGCGCTCGACCACGAGGCGGGTCGCGACGGACTGCACACGACCTGCGGAGAGGCCGCGGCCGACCTTGCGCCAGAGCACGGGGGAAATTTCATAACCGTAGATGCGGTCGAGGATGCGGCGGGTCTCCTGCGCGTCGACCAGGTGCAGGTCGATGTCGCGCAGTTCGCCGAAGGCACGCTGAATGGCTTCCCGAGTGATTTCGGGGAAGGTCATGCGGTAGATAGGAACCTTGGGCTTGAGGACTTCCTTCAGGTGCCACGCGATGGCCTCACCCTCGCGGTCACCATCGGTTGCCAGGTAGAGCGCGTCCACTTCTTTAAGCTTGCGCTTGAGCTCGGCAACCTTCTTCTTTTTGTCGGGGTTGACAACATAATAGGGTTCAAAGCCGTCTTCAACGTCGACGGCGAACTTGCCGTAAGGGCCCTTCTTCAGGTTTTCGGGCAGCTCAGAGGGCTGTGGAAGGTCACGGATATGACCCATGGACGAGTCGACCAGGTAGTCCTCGCCGAGGTAGCCGCTAATGGTCTTGACCTTGGAGGGGGACTCCACGATTAGCAGGGCTTTTCCATTCTTGGCCTGAGCGGGCACGGCACTCCTCTATCTATGTGATGTCGCTACGTATTCAACCATAACCCACGCGAACGTCTGGTCCAGGCGGTCGGGGCGGTTCCATACGATGGGTGAGGTGTTCATTGAGCGATTAGTGTGGGGGACTCCCAGCGTGGGGGTCGAAGTTGCACCCCGCGTCGTGCAATCTGTCGTGCTGTGTGTTGAGACGCGGTGCGCGCAGGGTACTCGCTCCATCATACGGTACCGGTGGACGGATTGGCGCACGGGGCGCCCGTTGACGCGCGCACCGGGGATTCTGTGGGGCTTGCGTTTCCCGAGGTGTGGACGCTAAACGCTACCTCGTGAGGGTGTCGGAGTCCGGCTGGGTGCCGTCCAGGTAGGCAGGCAGTAGCGGGTACTCGCGGCCGTACACGCTTCGCGGTACGATGCGCACCCACTGCATTTCGTGCGTGTCGGAGTCCGGCAGGTCGAAGGTGCGCACGATCTGCGGGGTCATCTCGGGCGGGAGCCAGTGGGCGACGCCGACCACGATGACCGAGCGGATGCCGTCCTCGAGGGTTTCGTCGATTTCGAAGGCGACGCGGCGGCTAACCACCACGGACGAGAACTTGTTGCCGCGGGTGGTGCGAATGTAAATTTCCTGGTTGGCCACGGCGTAGAGCACGGGGAGCACGTCGACGTGCTGCCCGTCGGTCATGACGAGTCGGCCGAGGGTGTTTGCGTGCAGGCGCTCCCAGCATTTCTCGGCGCTGATGCTTTCATCGGGGTAGAGATTGCTCATGCTCTACAGTGTATGCGATGTTGGGCCCGCGGCAGGGTACCGGCGGGTCGCTGTGGATAAACGGAGGCCGGCGTGTGGGGCCGATGCGTAGAATGGTGTGCATGAGTATTTCTGCCCCCGACTTCGCCCCCGAATACGCGCGCGTTACGGATACGCCCCGCAGCGATGATTACGCCCGCCTTGTGCGCCTGCGCGAGCGCCTCACCGTCCTGAACTACACGTACGACGCGGTTCAGGAGCTGCTGGGTGCGAACGCCGCGGATGCGATGGCCCGCGACCAGGTGGTCCCCGGAATCTGGCGTGTCGAGCAGATTCTGCGCGGCGAGTACAGCGCGGAGCAGAAGAACCTGGCGCGCCTGCTGGCGTTTTTCTTGCTGGCCCGCCCGCTGACCGAGGCGGAGGCGACCGAGGTCTTCGGCGAGACCCTGCAGGACTTCGCGGAGGCCTCCCTGATTGAGCGCGACACGGCAGGTCGCTGGACCGCGAGCGTTGACCTGCGCCCGCACGCCGCCGATGACGGCACCGAGATTTATGTGGCCGCAGACCTGGGCGCGCATCAGCGCCCCGGCGTGCTCCGTAAGGATCACGTGCTCGGCATCGGTCACGCGTCCCTGACCCTGGCGCAGATTACCGAGCGCACCCCCGTCGAGCGGGCCCTGGATGTGGGTACCGGCTGCGGTATTCAGACCTTCCACCTGCTCGCCCACGCCGAGCACGTGACCGCCACCGATATTTCGGAGCGTGCCCTGGCCTTCACCCGTTTTAACCTGCTGCTGAACGCGCAGGCACTCAATATTGACCCGCAGAACCCGCAGGCGCGCGTGAGCCTGCGTGAGGGTTCCCTGCTGGACCCGGTGGCCGGTGAACGCTTCGACCTGGTGGTGTCGAACCCGCCGTTCGTGATTACCCCGCGCGTGGCCGGTGAGAGCGCCGAGGAGCAGTTCACCTACCGCGACGGCGGCCTGCCCGGTGACGAAATTGTGAGCACGATGGTGCGCCAGCTGCCGTCGGTGCTGGTGCCCGGCGGCCGCGCGCAGATGCTGGGCAACTGGGAGATTATTCGCGATTCCGAGGACCCCTCACAGCCGCGTTCCTGGGACGAGCGCGTGCGCGCCTGGGTTGCCGACGGTGGCGCGGAGGCGTGGTTTATTCAGCGTGAGGCGCTGAGCCCCGAGTCCTACGCCGAGACCTGGCTGAAGGATGCGAGCGAGAACCGCGACCGCAAGCACTACGAACAGACCTACTTGGCCTACCTGAACGACTTCGAATCCCGGAACGTTCATTCTATTGGTTTCGGCATGATTTGGCTGCGTCGCCCCAGCGAAGACACCGCCGCCGGCGTAACTGCACCTCTACAGCGTTTCGAGGAGATCACCTACCCGATCCAGCAGCCCATCGCCCGCGCTCTCACCGAGTCCGTGCGCCGCTACGACCGCCTCGCCGCCATGGACGATGAGGCGCTCCTCGCCGCACACCTGGAGGTCGCCGAGGACGTCACCGAGGAACGCCACGGCCGCCCCGGCGCCGAGCACCCCAGCGTCATTCTGCTACGTGCCGGATCGGGTCTGTGCCGCACCCAGTTGCTCTCCACCGAGACCGCAGGCTTTGCGTCGGCGAGCGATGGCGAGCTCGCCGTGGGCCAGATTGTGGCGGCCCTAGCGATGCTGCTGTCCTGGCCCGAATACGACGAGGCGGTAGCCGCCGCACGTGGTACGCAACAGCAACATCCTCGCGATACCCTGCTACACGCGGTGCGCGAACTAGTACTCAAGAGCTTCCTGCACTTTAGCGATGAGAATGCGGGCGCAGAATCAGCTGGCGAAAATACTGCAGAAGAGCAGGGCTAAGCGTGCGTATTTGGTCCCTGCACCCCTCCCTGCTTGATCGGCGCGCCCTGGTCGCATGCTGGCGTGAAACTCTGTTGGCGCAGAAGGTTCTGCGGGGTCTGACTCGCGGATACACGAACCATCCGCAGCTGATGCGGTTTCGCGCGCATCCGCAACCGTTGGAGGCGGTTGCCGCCTACCTGTGGGGGCTGGCGGATGAGGCAGATGCCCGCGGCTACTCTTTCAACCGTGCGCTGATTGGTGCGGGCGAAGAAGGTGCCAGCGAAAATACTGCAGACAAAAACAACACTGGCGAAAATAGCGCAGGCAAAAACAGCACCGACAAGGCGGAAAACCCGTACGCTTCGGTTGTGCGTATTCCTGTTCCTCTCGGTCAGCTGGAGTACGAGCTTGCTTTTCTGCGGCACAAGGTGGCCGGGCGCGACCCTGAGTGGGAGCACCAGCTACGCGAGCGCCTGGCGGCGCGCGGCGAGCTGGCGGTATGTGCGCATCCGCTTTTTGAGGTGATTCCGGGCGCTATTGAGCCCTGGGAAAAGACGAAGGATTTTTAGACAGAAGAACTTCTAAAAACCTGAGCATAGTAATGCCCCGGCGGAACCCTTGCGGGTACCTGCCGGGGCATTGCTGTATGCATGGCTCAAGCTGTATGGGAACAAGAATCTCAGTGCGTTACAGAGCGCCGAAAACAGCTTGGCACAGGGTCTTTATCTCGGGGCTTTTATCTCAGTGCCGTTACTTGGTGGTCAGCGCGGGCTTAATCTCCTTCACGATTGCGTCAAGCATCTTCAGGTTGAAGTCCGCACCCAGCTGCAGTCGACCCGCCGCAATGAGATCAGACATGGCGGCAGTTCAGCCATGTAGAGCGGGTTTTCGTAGCGCATGTCTGGGTTGCAGCACTGGCTCTTCATCGTCGGGTGACGGGTCAGTCGTCCTCGTCTTCGAGGTCCTCTAGCACTTCGAACGGCGACTCGACGTCGCCGCGCCAGGCCTCCAGGCCCTCGCGCACTGCGAGCACCGCCACGACCAGCGCCGCAACCGAGTCAGCCCACCACCAGCCGAACAGGCTGTCGAGGACGAGGCCGATGAACACTGCACCGGAGAGGTAGATACACAGGATGAGCTGCTTGGCGTCGGCCATCACGCTCTTGGAGCCCAGCTCCCGCCCGGTGCGGACCTCAATCCACGCCAGCAGAGGCATGACGACCATGCTCAGTGCGGTGATGCCGAGACCCAGCGGGCTGTGGTCGGGGCCCTCCTGGCCGACCAGGGCCAGCACCGCGTCGATCGAGACGTAGGCCGCCAGCGCGAAGAACGCGATGCCGATGGCCTTGACGGTGACCGCTTCCCACCGCTCAGGGTCCTTGCGGGTGAACTGCCAGGTGATGGCCACGGCCGAGAGTACCTCGACAACCGAGTCGAGCCCGAAGCCGATGAGCGCCGCGGACGAGGCGAGGACGCCCGCCAAGACTGCGACGATCGCCTCGATTACGTTGTACGTGATCGTGAAGCCGACGATGAAGCGGACGCGCCGGTGCAGCGTCGCGCGGCGTGCGGTGGTCAGGGTCTCGCTCATGCTCCCACCGCCGTTCCACAGCAGCCCGGCACCGAGCATGCCGGGTCGATGCACGGCGCGGCCTCGTCCACCGCGAGCGTGACGTCGATCAGGGACGTCAGTGCCGCGGCGAGGTGCGGGTCGGCAATCTCGTAGCGCGTCTGGCGGCCCTCGGGCTCGGCGACGACGATTCCGCAATCGCGCAGGCAGGTCAGGTGGTTGGACACGTTCGAGCGGGTCAGCTCCAGCTCGCGCGAGAGCACGGCTGGGTAGCTCGGGCCGCCGAGGAGGGTCATCAGAATCCGGGAACGCGTCGGGTCGGCCATGGCGCGGCCGAGCCGGTTCATGACGTCGAGGCGTGAAGCAATAGTCAGCATACGATGACTATACAGTGATAACTGACCAATTGTCCACTTGTGCGGGCTGCCGCACGTGCTCCGCGCCCTTGCCCTCGGGAAGCGGCAGAGTTCGCGCTCATCAGCGACCACCGCCCATCACGGAAGCGACGGCGGCACGCTGGCGCGAAACCCTGCTAGCGCAGAAGGTTCTGCGGAGTCTTCACCTCAAGGGCTTTACTTAGTGGTCAGCACGGGCTTAATCTCCTTGACGATAGCATCCAGCATCTTCAGATTGAAGTCCACGCCCAGCTGGTTCGGGATAGTCAGCAGCACGGTGTCCGCCGCCTGAACCGCCTCATCACGAGCGAGCTCTTCAGCAATATCCGCCGGATCACCAATGTAGCTACGACCAAAGCGAGAGAAGGTGTTATCGATAATGCCGGTGTAATCCTGCGAGTCCTCCGCGGCGCGGCGGCCAAAGTAGCGTGCCGAGGTTTCATCAATAACGGGCAGCACCGAACGGGACACCGAAACACGCGGAACACCCGAATTACCCGCCTTCACCCACTCGGAGCGGAAGAGGCGAATCTGCTGCGCCTGCTGCTGATCGAAGGGAATGCCCTTATCTTCCAGCATCAGGGTTGAAGACATCAGGTTCAGGCCCTTCTGCGCGGTCCACACGGCGGTGCTATCGGTGCCCGCACCCCACCAGATGCGGTCGCGCAGACCCTGCGACTGCGGCTGAATGGGGGCATACTTGCCCGCCATGCGAGCGCTGGGCGCCATGCCCTCACCCTCAATTGCCTTGAGGAAAATGTCGAGGTGACGGCGCGCCATATCGCCCTCGTCTTCGCCTTCTGCCGGGTAGTAGCCGAAGCTCTCAAAGCCGCGAATAACGGACTCGGGCGAACCGCGGGAGACACCCAACTGCAGTCGACCCGCCGCGATGAGATCTGCCATGGCGGCAAGTTCAGCCATGTAGAGCGGGTTTTCGTAGCGCATGTCAATCACGCCGGTGCCGAGCTCGATGCGTTCGGTCTTAGCGGCGATCGCGGAGAGCAGCGGGTAGGGGGTCGCCTGCTGCTGGTCGAAGTGGTGCACGCGGAAGAACGCGCCGTCCAGTCCGATATCTTCGGCGCCTACAGCAAGGTCGATTGCCTGGTGCAGCGATTCTGCGGCGGAGGGTACGCGGGAGCCGGGGACCTCAGCCCAGTGGCCGAAGGAGAGGAAGCCGAGCTTCTTCTCGTCGCCGCGCATGGGCTCGAGGTGGCTGATGCGGATGGATTCGTCGATCTGCGGGGTGCCAGGGTTAGTGGGGGTGCTCATGGTTTTTTCCTTAGCGAGTTGCGCTCGGGTTCGTGTAGTGCCGGGCTGGTGGTTTAAATCTAAACCCGAATACTTTACAAGTCAAGTATTTATTTCGGAGTATGACGCAGGAGAACCCCTCCCCCCGCTTTCGCTGCACGTACCACCCACACCAAACCCACAAAAGGGCACAGAAAAGCCCGGCGGCACGAACACATCGCACCACCGGGCCCTTCTATTTGACAGCTAAAACTTGCAACTAAAACGACAGAAACAAACTGCCCTAGGAACGCTTCGCCAGCGGAATCCACAGCTCCATACGGTAATCAGCCGCCTGCATATCGCCGCGACCGTACACCTCAAGACCACCCACCGGGCGGTACTGCGGATTCTTCGCGAAGAACGCCTCCTCAAAGCTCGCAAAGCCAGCCGGAATGGACTCCGAAATCGGGCCCGTCACCTCAACCACCGCATAGGGGCTCGCAGGCAACTCCAGCACGCCCAGACCAAGCTTCGCCGCGCTCGCCGACTCCGACACCAGGAAGCCCGCCGTGTAGCGGACCTGACCCTTCGGGTTCGGCTGAGTGCACACACCCAGATACTGGGTTACGTTCAGAACATCCAGCATCGCAGGGGATGCCTTCTGATTCAGCTCATCCCACAGCGGGGAGAAGTCATCATCCAGCGAAAACACCTGCGAAACACCGGCGACAACCATCGCCGGGTGCTCCTCAATGCGAGGTTCGGAAATCTGAACCGCACCGCCCTTAGCGGCTACCATTAGGCGTTCGCCTCAGCTACTTCGCGGTCCACCGAGCACTCGGGCACGCAGTGGCGCTTCGCGTCATCAGCTGCGCACTCGGGGCAGAGCAGAACCAGCTCACGGCAGTTCTCGTTGGAGCAGTTCTCGAACTTGTTCGAGGGCGCGCCGCACTGTTCGCACTTGCCGATAGTGACAGTATCCGGGGTGAATTCCATGTGCATGCGCTTGTCGAAGACGTAGAGCGAGCCTTCCCAGAGTTCCTTGTCGCCGTACTTCTCGCCGTAACGCACGATGCCGCCGTCGATCTGATAGATCTCCTTGAAACCGCGGTTCTTCATGAGTGCGGAGAGAATCTCACAGCGAATACCGCCGGTGCAGTAGGTGACGACCGGCTTGTCCTTAATGTCGTCATACTTGCCGGACTCAATCTCGCGGATAAAGTCGTGGGTGGTGCGCACATCGGGAACGATAGCGTTCTTGAATTTGCCGATCTTCGCCTCGAATGCGTTACGGCCGTCGAAGAAGACCACTTCGTCGCCGCGCTCTTCAACAAGCTTGTTGACCTCCTCAGGCTTCAGGTGCACGCCGCCGCCAACGACGCCGTTCTCGTCCACCTGCAGCTCGTCGGGAGCACCGAAAGCCACAATCTCGTCGCGTACCTTCACGGACAGGCGGGGGAAGTCCTCCGCGCCACCCTCGGACCACTTGAACTCCATGTTCTTGAAACCGGGGTATTTGCGGGTTTCCTTGGTGTACGCCTTAACTGCCTTAATTTCACCACCGAGGGTGCCGTTAATGCCGTGCTTGGAAATGAGGATGCGCCCACGCAGGCCGAGCTTCTCACAGAGGGCACGCTGCCAGAGCATGACCGCCTGCGGGTCGGCGATGGGGGCGAACTGGTAATACAGAATAATCTTATTTTGAGCCACGGAACCATTTTAACGTGCGATACCCCCAAAGACATGCAGAATCCTTGATGCGTGCGAACCATCGGAGCAGAAATACGCCCAATCTTCCCGGGCGCACCCTCCAAGGAGGGGCCGGCCCGTAACAAACGGGGGAGCTCACGCGCGAGCCGAGACCTACAATTGAAGCCATGCCCCAGCACGCAGCTCACCACCCCGCAGACCCCCAAGCCTCGAATGTAGACCAGTCGAGCTCACCGGCGGCACCCGGCGCACCCCGCCGCCTCGGCGACCTTCCGAGCACCACCCAGCATGCCCTGAGTGCGCTCCTTCCCGAGCTGTCGCCCGCCTCCGCCCTGCCCGAGCAGATCACCCACGTGCACACCATCCCCGCCCGCGAGGCGGAGCATGCCCCCTGGCCCAAGTGGATGCATCCGCGTGTGGTGGAGGCCTTCGAATCGCTCGGCATTGCGGAGCCCTACGCCCACCAGGTGCAGGCGGCAGACGCCGCCCATGCGGGTCTTGATGCGGCGCTGGCGGCGAGTGCGGCGCGCTACGGCTGGAGGAGCGGGCACCCCGCGGCTACGCCCGATGGTCAGCCGTCCGCGCTGGGTCGCGCACACGCGGAGAGGACCGGTAACGGCGGGCACGTGATTGTGGCGACTGGCACCGCCTCGGGCAAGACCCTGAGCTATCTGATGCCCACGCTGGATGCCGTTTACCGAGCTTCGTGCGGTGAACCGGTGAGCTCTACATCCGCTTATTCCGGGACTGAAAACCTCAATAATAGAGCGAACGTTCTCTACATTTCACCGGCGAAGGCGCTCTCCGCCGACCAGCTCACCGCCCTCACCTCCTACAATCTTCCCGGGCTTTACCCGGCCAGCTACGACGGGGACACCCCCGCCGGAGAACGCCGCTGGATTCGCGAGCACGCCAACTTCATCCTCACCACCCCAGACATGCTCAACTACTCCATTCTGAGCAACCACCGGCAGTGGGCCTCCTTCCTGCGCGGACTGCGCTACGTGGTGCTCGACGAGGCACACAGCTACCGCGGCGTTTTCGGCGCGCACATCGCCAACCTGATGCGCCGTCTGCGCCGCGTCTGCGCACTCTACCGCACCGTGCCCGTGTTCTACGGCGCCTCCGCGACAAGTTCCAACCCAGTCGAGTCTTTCTCCAAGCTCATTGGCGTGCCGCAGCGAGCGGTCACCGCCATTACCGAATCCACGGCAGCCCGCGGCGAAACCGCCGTCGCGCTCTGGGAACCCGAATTCATGCCGCCCAAGGTGCACGATCAGCTCGCCAAGGGTGCCCGCAGCACCCAGCAGCAGGCGGTCCAGTCGAAGGCAGAGCAGGAGGCGCCGCGCCGCGTCTCCCCCGTGGAGCAGGGCGCGCAAATGCTCACCGACCTCGTGCTTTCCCGAACCCGCTCCCTGGTTTTTGCCGGGTCGCGTCGCACCGTGGAGGTCCTCTCGCAGAAGACCCAACGCTACCTCGACGAGGTCGAGCCCGGTCTCGCTCACCGCGTCGCCGCATACCGGGCCGGATACACCCCCGAAGAGCGCCGCGAGCTCGAACGCAGGCTCCGCAACGGCGAGCTGCTGGGCTTGGCCAGCACCTCTGCCCTGGAGCTGGGCATTGACATCTCCGGGCTGGATGCGGTTATCGTGGCCGGTTGGCCGGGCACCCGCGCGTCCTTTACCCAGCGCATCGGTAGGGCCGGGCGCGGTGGCCAGGATGCACTCGCCGTGCTCATCGCCGACGACAACCCGCTCGATACCTACCTGGTGCATCACCCGGAGGCGATTTTTGGGCAGGACGTCGAAGCCACCGTTTTCGACCCAACCAACCCTTATGTACTCTCCCCTCAGCTCTGCGCGGCCGCCCAAGAGGCGCCCCTGCGCACCGAAGAGCTGAACCTTTTCGGCCCGCACACCGAGGCGCTCCTGGACCGCCTGGTGCAGCAGGGATACCTGCGCCGCCGCCCGGACGGCTGGTACTGGACACACGCCGAATCCGCCGCCGACCTGGTTGATATCCGCGGCACCGGTGGCGGACCCTACCAGCTCATCGACGCCGAAGACGGCACCCTGGTTGGCACCATGGATGCCGCGCACGCCATGAGCCAGGGGCACCCCGGGGCGGTATATATTCACCAGAACGTGCTTTACGTGGTCGATTCCCTCAGCGAGGACGAACGCGTGATTCTGCTCAACCGCGCTACCCCCGACTTCTACACGCGGGCTATCGAAACCACCGAGGTGCGAGTGCTCGCCGAACGGGCGCGCGTACGCTTCGAGGATGCCCGCGGCGCGAGCCCCGACGGAAGTTCCGACACCGTTCTCACGATGCACCGCGGCCAGGTTCAGGTCACCAATCAGGTGACCGGCTACAAACGTTTCTCGGTCTACGGCGGCGAGCACCTGGGCAACGAGCCGATGCCCATGCCCCCGGAGGTGCTCATCACCGAAGCCGTCTGGTTTACATTCGAGCCCAGCTACCTCTTCGGGGCCGGAGTAACCGAAGAGGACGGCCCAGGCACCCTGCACGCCGCCGAGCACGCCGCCATCGGGCTACTGCCGCTCATCGCGACCAGCGACCGTTGGGATTTGGGCGGGCTCTCCACGCTGCTTCACGTCGATACCGGTCAGCCCACAATCTTCGTGTACGATGCCACGCCGGGCGGTGCGGGTATTAGCGAGCGCGGCTTCAACACGGTTCAGCGATGGCTGAGCGCCACCCTCGAGGCCATTGAGAGCTGCGGATGCGACAACGGGTGCCCTTCCTGCGTACACTCGCCCAAGTGCGGCAACCGCAACGAGCCCCTCAGCAAGGCTGGCGCAATGGCCCTACTGAGGGCCATGCTGAAGAGCATCGACGGAAGCGCCGATACGGACGGAGGGGCGGGTTCGGAATAACCGTCGAGGTCTAGAAGCCGTCGGAGGCTATACCTCCGAAGCTCAATCCGCCGGAGGCGCTTCCTCCACCGGTATCTCCTCGGGAGGGTCTTCGGCCTCGGGGACTTCCGGAGCGTGCTCCCCCAGCGGATGCGCGGCCCCGGCCCGGGCTCGCACTCTCGCCGGACCCAGCGCGCTCATCGGGCCACTGACTGGCACGGCGACCGTCACCTCCACAGTCTCGGGTCGATTCGGGAAGGTGCAGGCCTCCAGCCGGGCACCATTCCTGACGGCCCATTCTTCGGCCACCTTGCAGGGGTCCCCGGGGGCAAGGCCTCGGTAGGCGTCCGCCGCGGCCAGCGCGCTGAGGTCGGCCGCGGAGGAGGCTCGCCGGTTGGCGGAAACCACCCCGATGAGTCCGGCCACCGTCACCGTCATGAGCAGCAGAATGGCCACGATGCCCAGCGCGAGAACGGTACCGCTGCCCTCCTCCCGGGACCCCGCGGATACTGGATTACCCACCCTAGCCGGGTCCACCAGAATCGGCCCGATGCGCTCCCAGTTCTTCCGTTTCATCGACGCCTCCTTCCTGTCGGGCGTGAGCCTCAGCTCTAAGGGTCCATCCCGTCGTGGAGCCGATAACACCGGGAGCGGGGCGGGTTACCACGACCTGCACCTGCGGTCCCTCAGCTGACTCCCCGTTTGTAGCGTTCACTTGCACGCTCTGCACCGGGTCTATACGTTTGACGACCGCACGAATCTCGGCCTCCGAGTCACCCCGGGCGGCTGCACGGGCCGCCGCCCGGGCCGATTCTTCCAGCTTCACCTGTGCGACGCCGGTGGAGGCCGCACCCAGGCAGAGGGCGAGCACCGCGGTCACGGCGGGCAGGGCCACCGCAAACTCGGCGGTTACGGCCCCCAGCTCCTCGGGCTGAAGATTGGAGCGTCGAGACCCACCCACAACGGCACCTAAAATGACACGAATGGTCATTCTTTATTCATCCTCTCTGGGTTGAATTTCCACGGGTTCCCACAAAGCAGAACCGGATTCATCTCAACCTTTAGCCGCCCTAGAGCAAGCCCGTATTTCCCGCAATCGAGAGGGCGTTACGCACGATATCAACAAGCATGGAACGCACCTCATCCGATTTGAGGATGACCACCAGCAGACCCGCAAAGCCGACCGCCGCGAGCATAACGATTCCATACTCTGCGGTGGACGCGCCCTCCTCCGCATCACCGGCAGGGGCGTAGCACTCAGCTTCATGCGCATCGCTTTCCGATGCCCCGGAATCAGCGAATGACTCAATCGGTTCGTCCCCGCGCTGGAGCCCGTTGCAGGCGGTCAAATCGGCGGCCACAGCCCCATCTCCCGTAGCGAACGCGCCGCCCTCTTCTTCCTCCTCATTCAGCGCACACCCCAGCGCGCAGCAGGTGGGGCCGCAAGTGTCCAATGTGCATCCTTCGGCCAGGGCACGAGCAATACTCAAGGCACGCTCTTCACTCTGAGCCAGCTCCCTCGGGAGCCCCATCGGAGCCTCACCCGAGGCGTCGGGCAGAGTAAACTTGGGCGCCTTTGCATCGGGCAATTCCTCTCCGTCGAAGAGATCCGCACATTCCTCGCGCAATTGTTTGAGGGTCGTGGCAATGGCAACCGAGAGCGGCACGGGCCCGAGAATGGTCTGGGCTGCCTCCGCTTCGTAGCGGTTTGCTTCATCCTCCCCACGGCCTTCGGAGAAGATGGGGGCGGGGGTGGAGCAGGTGGGGGTCAGGATATTCGTCATTGGTCTTCCTTTCTCACAATGTTTTATTGGGGTACACGCCGAGCGGTTCGTTCAGCGTCGGGCGTGAGGGTACGGGGTTGTTCCCGCGATGCCTACCCGGTGAGGGTCGGCAGGAGCGAAATGAGGATGGGCACAATGCCCAGACAGATGAATGCCGGTAGGGAGCAGAGCCCGAGGGGCACCACCAGGGCTACCGAGAGCTTGCCCGCAGCCCGCTCAGCGGCGCGACGCTCACTCAGGCGTTGCGCATCGGCGAGGGCTCGGAGCAGAGGTGCACTCGGGCTACCGGCGGTGTAGGCCGGGGCAAGTGCATCCCTCAGCTGGCCCCAACTCCCCGAGGCGGTTCCGGCCCAGGCTACTTCCCAGGTGGCTCCCACCTGTAGGCGGCGGCATATCTGCCGCAGGTGCCCGCTGTTCAGGGCCTCAGCGAGAGCCATCAGGGCCGCGAGGGGCGAGAGCCCGGCCCGCAGCTGTGCGGCAAGCAGTTCCAGCATGAGAGCCGTGTCCGCTCCGGGCGGGGCGCAGGCTTCCGCACGTTTCACGGATCTGGAGCCACGGCGCCGAGCCCTGGGCCCGGTCGGTTCCCGTGCAAGGTGCCCACCGAGTCGGACGGGTTGACCAGTCGGGAAACCTCTACCCTCGCTTTCTTCCTCAGCCCGCCGCACCAGCCGAGCCGTCCATCTTCGCCCCATCAAGGCCAGGGCGAGTCCGAGCAAGCCCGCGAGGGCACCGGCCACCGAGCCGGTGAGCACGCCCAGCGGGTCGCTACCCATCAACATTCCCAGCCCCAGTCCGATGAGCGGTAGCCACGAGAGGATTCGGCCGGTAGCGCTGGGAGCTGCCAGCGCGCTCTGCCGCCCCAGGAACGCATCAATACGTTCCTCGGCGTGCTCGGCGGCCCGCTCCAGGCTGGTGGCTAGAGGCGCTCCGGCATTTTCGCTCATGCGCAGGCTGAGGGACAGGTCACGCATGCGTTCCCGACTATGGGGTTGCAGGCGGTGTTCCCCTTCATCAAGAGCCTGTTGGCAGGCTAAATGCGGTGATAATCCCCAGGCCGCGGTGGTCTCCAGAGCCCGCATAAACCGGCGGATGTCCTCGCTGGTCCGTTCGTATTCCTCGGGGTATGAGAGCGATTGCACCGCCTCATTCAGGCTCATTCCGGATTGCAGGTTTAAGGCCAGGGAACGCAACACGAGCGGCCAGACGCGCATCTCGTCGGCATCCGCCGCGCCGGAACGGCGATTCTCCCAACGCTCCCGCAGGTTCAGCACGGGGGTTCGTGCAGCTCTCATACCTTCCCCCTATCCCAGGTTCCTCTGTTTTCGGCGAGCGGGGAGAGGGTTGCCCCTCGATCGGGTGCCGAGTTGATGGGAACCCTCCGCACCCGCAGCTGCTCTTCGGTCCCCTCGACGTGCAGGCTATACACGCCCTCGATGCGGCGGCGACCGCCCTTCTGCTCGAGATGGATAATGCGTTCAAAAGCCGTCACCGTATGCAGAGCGACCGTTCTATAATCCAGGCCCGCGAGCGCACCCAGAGCAATCAGTCGGCGAGGTACCGCCTCGGCGCTATTGGCGTGCAGTGTGGTTCCCGCACCGCGGTGGCCGGTGTTCATGGCGGTCAGCAGATGCACCACCTCCGCCCCGCGGCACTCCCCCACCACCAGGCGATCCGGACCCATGCGCAGGGCCTGCACAATGAGTTCGCCCAAGCCAATAGCACCCGCACCTTCTGAGTTAGCAGCTCGGGTTCTGAGAGCCACGACCTGCTCGTGTTCGGGGGCGAGCTCCGGGGTGTCCTCCAGAATGACGACGCGCTCGGCCGGTTCGCACAGCCCCAGCAGGGCGTTGAGGAGGGTTGTCTTGCCGGTTCCCGTACCGCCGCTGATAACGAATCCGCGGCGTTCAGCCACCATGTGGCGCAGATAGTCGGCGGTTGCCGAATCACACAATCCAGCGCTGACGAGGTGATTTAGGCTGGGGCGCTCCTTTGCCGGCAATCGGATGGACAGGCGGGTGCGCTCGCTCAGGGGCGGAATGATGGCATGGATGCGCCGACCCAGCTCGTCGCTGACATCGGTCGCCGGATGCGCGGTGTCCAGCTGCCCACCGCGGCGGCGAATGAGGCGCTCGGCCAGGGCACGCACCCGTTGCTCGTTGCCGAGGCTCAGGGCGACAGGGCGAACCTCACCGCCGATACCCACCCAAATATCGCAGGGCGAGTTCACGTAGATATCGGTGATGGCGGCACCGTGGTTTTCTCCGGCTTCGAGGAGCAGGTCGAGTGCGCCGAATCCGTAGAGCTCAGAGCCCAGGTAGCGCAGGGCGAGCTCCCGGTCGACGGGTACGTGTTCGACGCTGGGGTAGCTCCACGGGGCAGCACCCCGTTCGGCGGCACGCAGACCAGAGGGATGTGCTGTGAGAGTACCCGGTAGCTTCCCCGGCGTTCTCCGCAGAGAGAGGGGACGTGAGAGAGCCCGGGGCATGAAGCGGGACAGGATTCCCGGAATTCCCCGGGGCGCGCTCGTGAATGTGCCGGGCGGCGGGGCTCCGTCTACCTCAGTGATAACCTCCTCCACGACTTCCTCGAGGAAGGGCCGCAACGGCGACTCAGAGAAGGGTTGTATGAAGGAGCGCCTGTCAAAAGTTGCGGCCCCATCGAGCGCGAGGGCGCTTAATTTCGGAGAACGCAGGATGCGTTCCCTTGCCTGCACGGCGACGGCGCGGGCGCGATAGTCTTCGGGAATAATCAGCGCGGGGACAGAGGAACTCGCCCCGGGAGATACCGCTATAGGCGGCGTAAGGATAGCCTGGGGGTTCTGCGGCTGGTTGGTGGTCTTCATGGCCTCATCACATCATGTGAGGAGAGCCCCAAAATATAGAACAATCATTCTGTGGATAACTTCGGCATAAACCCACAAAATCCGTTATCCACAGGGCGTTTTTATCTCTTTTCAGCCGCTCAGCCCCCGTTCCAGCAGTTTTATGACGAAACATAAAAACCGGCAACGACCCAAGACTCACCCGCTTCAAGACCTGCCCAGCCCCGCCCAGCACCTCCGTCTCGCCCAGCACCTCCGTCTCGCCCAGCACCTCCGTCTCGCACGAGCCCCCAGCCACTCCTACTATCCACAGGCTCAACGCCCCATCACGGCCCGCACCCGGTCGTCACTGATAATGGAACTATGTACATCCTCCTCAGTCCCGCCACCGGCACGGACATCACAGCCCGCACCGGCACCGCGCATCAACCCGTCACCGCCCGCATCGCGGCGAGCGCACCCGCGCGCGGCCGGACGGAGAACCCGGTGACGTCCTGGGGAGCTTTCCACTACGAAGACCCCACCGCCGAGCAGCTGGCCGATCCCTCCTTCATTCCGCAGATTCTGCGCGCAGACCGGGTTAGCGACGCGAACCTGGCGGCCTACGTGCGCGAGGTGGAACGGAAGGCCGAGCAATCTTCGAATCGCCGACCGCCACGTTGGATCTGGGCCGATACCCGCCACATCGCACCCCTGCTCTTGCGGCGCGGAGTGCGCGTACACCAGTGCTACGATCTGCGGCTCGTGCAGCGTATTCTGCGGACTGCGGCCACGCATCCCAGCCACTTCGTCAGCTATGAACCCGAGCTGGACCTCTCGGAACTCACCGAGGCGCTCGAACCCCAGAGGTACCTGCCGGTGGCCCGCCAAATTCAGGGGCAGGAGGAACTATTCGGCGTGGATTTCCTGAGCGGTACCGCTCAGAAGAGCACGAATTCAGCCGGTACGCCCGCCAAGAATCCCACACAGGCCTCGGGAACCCCCGATTTTCTGGAGCCGGCACCCCACGAGCCCTTCGAGGCGCAGCTTTCGGCTGGCCCCGTCCGTCTTCTGCCGGAGCACCCCGTCGTGCGCACCCTCATGAGCGAATGGCTGGCCCAAGCGCGGGCCGTCAGCTCCTCGAAGCATCCCGAACGCCTACGGCTACTGACGGCGGCCGAATCGGCGGGTGCTCTCGTCGCGGCCGAAATCGGGTACTACGGCATCCCCTTTAACGTGAGGGCCCACCACGAACACCTGCAAGAACTGCTGGGGCCCCGGCCCGAGCCCGGCCAACGCCCGCAAAAGATGCAGGAGCTGGCCGAAGAGATCCAGCGCATGCTGTTCATGCCCGCGCTTAACCCCGACTCGCCGCAGGAGCTTCTGCACGCCCTGCAGTCGGCGGGCGTCTCGGTGACCTCGACCCGCTCCTGGGAGCTCAAGAGCTGGGCGAAGGCCGTGCCCTCGCAACGGCAGAAACGGCAGGCCCTCATCGAACCGATTCTGCGCTATAAGAAGCTGTACCGAATCTGGACCGCCAACGGCTGGACCTGGTCCAACACCTGGGTTTCTGAGGGCGCATTCCGCCCGCACCTCGAAGTGGGCGGGGCCGCCACCGGACGCTGGGGCGCTTCGGGCGGCGGTGCTCTGCAGCTTCCCGCCGAGATTCGGCAGGCGATTCAGGCCCCCGAGGGGCAGATTCTGACGGTGACGGACGGCTCGCAGATTGAGCCGCGTATCCTGGCGGCCCTCAGCCGGGATGAAGCGCTCGCCTCGGCCGGACGCGGCGCCGACCTGTACGCCGGCATCGCGGAGTTAGCACGTCTTAAGGGTGTGGGGTTGACGGAGCGCGCCCACGCCAAGGTCGGCATGCTCGCCATCATGTACGGCGGCCGTAGCGGTGAGATTGGAGCACTATTGCCGCATGTGGCGGCGCTTTTTCCGCAGGCGATGGAGTTCACGGAGCGGGCGGCACGCATCGGGGAGGCGGGCGGCCAGGTGACGACTTTTCTGGGGCGCACCTCGCCGCCGGTGAGCGATCGTTTTCGCGAGGTTGTGGCGGATCGTTCCTCGCCGGCGGCCGAATCGCGTGCGGTGTCGACCGCGCGTGCTCACGGCCGCATGACCCGCAACTTTATTGTTCAGGGAACCGCCGCGGAGTGGGCGCTGTGCTGGATGGGTTCGGTGCGCACCCGCCTGCTGACGGAGACGATTTTCGGCATGCCCATGCGCACCCGCATCGTTTATTTTCTGCATGATGAGCTGTTGCTGTGCGGCCCGGAGCTAGAAGCCGAGCGCGTGGCCCGCATCGTGCGCGAATGTGCGGCGGAGGCGGCGCGCCTGCTTTTCGGCAGGGTTCCGGTGGATTTTCCCGTGTCGGTGCACCACGTGCACGATTACTCCGAAGGTAAATAACCCGCGGCGAACCGTTCGGGTCGCCGCGGGCCTATAGCACGTTCATTCGAGCGAGGGTACGCCAAATCCGGCCGACCGAGGGCCAACTACCCGGCGGGTTCTAGGGCTCGTACCCGGGTGCCGGGCGTAAATCCTTGCGGTTCCAGGGCACGGTCCAGCCGAGCGAGTCGAAGATGCGGTCCAGCAGAATCGCGGTAAACCCCCACACCGTGAACTCCTCGCCGCCGGGCATGCGCACCTCGAAGGCCGGGGTGCGGTGCGAGGTGCGGCCGCGTTTGACGTAGGCGGTGTGCCGGTTGGCTGGGTTCAGCAGATCGCGCACCGGAACCCGCGCGATGAGGGCCGATTCGTTGCGGTCGACCACACTGACGGGCACGGGGCTGTTCCACCAGCCGATGACGGGGGTGACCATGAAGTCGCTGATGGGTAGCGGCAGAGTGCGTAGCTGCCCGAGCACCTGCACGCCGGCGGGGTCGAGTCCGGTTTCTTCGACCGCCTCGCGCAGCGCGGCGATGTGCGCGACCGGTTCGCCCGTGGATTCGGCGAGCGCGTAGTCTTCGGGGTCGATTTTTCCGCCGGGGAATGCGGGCTGCCCGGCGTGCGCGCGCAGTGTTGCGGCGCGCACGAGCAGAAGCACGTCCAGGTCGGCGCCCACGTTCTCGGGGCAGCCGTCAAATTCGCCGATGGAGGGCGAGTTATCGAGCACGCCGAAGAGAATCAGCACGGCGGCCTCCTTGCTGAGGGGGCTGGCGGGGGCGCTGCGCAGCAGGGCTTGGATGTCGAATTCCACGCCGCCTTCTGCCAACGATGTTAGGGCCTGCTGGGCGGGATGCTCCACATTCTGCTGGGGCGTGTTCTTGTTCATCTGTGTACCTCTCTTCTGCAGGGCTTGGCCTCGTGCACCCGCTCAGTGTGTTCAGTCCGGGGCGGCTATTTCTCGGCTCATTTTAGGTGTCGTTAGGCACTGAGCGGGTACCCCTCGGCCTGCAGCTGGCGGCGGGTTGCGCCCTGCAGAAAGCGAAGGTGCAGGTCCTCGCGGCCGGGGGCCATTTCGTACTTCATGAGCTTGCGCGCCTTCTGCTCGTTGGTCTCGCCGATGCCGTAGGAGGGGCAGAGATCGGCGACCGGGCATACACCGCAGGCGGGCTTTTTGGCGTGGCAGATGCGACGGCCGTGGTAGACCATGCGGTGCGAGAAGATGGTCCAGTCTTTGCGTTCGATGAGCTCGGCGACGTCCTTTTCAACGGCTTCGGGGGCGTCTGCGGCGGTGAATCCCATGCGGCGGGCGAGGCGGCCAAAGTGGGTGTCGACGGTCAGTCCGGGCACGTCAAAGGCGTTTCCGAGCACGACGTTTGCGGTCTTGCGGCCGACTCCGGCGAGCTTGACGAGCTCTTCGAGGGTTGAGGGAACCTGCCCACCGTGCTCCTCGACCAGCTGGCGCGAGAGGTTCACGATGGAGCGTGCCTTGGCGCGGTAGAAGCCGAGGGACTGAATATACGGTTCGACCTCTTCGTAGCGTGCGGAGGCGAGCATCGCGGCGTCAGGGTAGCGGGCAAAGAGCGCACCGGTCACGGAGTTGACGCGCACGTCGGTGGTTTGTGCCGAGAGCACGGTCGCGATGAGCAGTTCGAAGGGGTTGTCGAAGTCCAGCTCGGCAACGGCGTAGGGGTAGGTTTCGCCGAGGATGCGGTTAATCTTGCGGGCGCGGCGCACTGTGGCGAGGTGGCTTTCGGGTGCGCGAGCTTTGAGTCGGCGTGCGGCGGCCGCGGCTTTGAATTCGGGCACGAATCGAATTTGCAGGAGCGTTTCGGTGTTCTCTGCCGCGGTGTCTTCTGCCGCAGTGTTTTGGGCGGGGGCATTCTGCGCGTCTGCGGCGGGCTGGGTGGCGTTCTCGGTCATAGCGCGAGGGTACCGGGCTTTGGGGTGTGGGCGGTAGCGAGGGTCACCGTAGTTAATGCCTCCCCCTCCCCCGTTATTTTCTATATCCGTCAGTTTATATAACCCGTCATTTTCTGGGCAGTTCGCGTTGGCTCGCGCTCAGCGGGCGCCTGCTGTGCCACACTGGTTTTATGTCAGATACGATTTTTGTGCTTAACGGCCCGAACTTGAACCTGCTCGGGCAGCGTCGCCCCGAGGTGTACGGTTACACGACCCTGCATGATATTGAGCGTATGGTGCGTGAGCGTGCGGCGGCTCATGGTTTTGATGTTGAATTTATGCAGTCAAACCACGAGGGTGTTCTGGTGGACGAGATTCAGCGGGCCCGTACGCGCGGTGCCGCCATCATTATCAATCCGGCGGCGTACACGCATACGTCTGTGGCGTTGCACGATGCTCTGGAGGCGGCTGAGCTTCCAGTAGTTGAGGTGCATCTGTCGAACGTTCACCGTCGCGAGGAGTTCCGTCACCGTTCCTTTGTGTCCCCGCAGGCTACCGCGGTGATTGCCGGTGCTGGCGCTTACGGTTACGTCATGGCGGTTGATTTCCTGGCGCAGCATCTTTCGGATTAGTCCCCGTCTGCTACTCGCCAAATACGGCTGAGGCGCCCGTCCCTTCGCGTGAAAGGGTGGGCGCCTCAGCCGTATTTGAGTCTGAAGGCCGGTCGGCCGCATCCCTGCTCGGGGTGGTCAAGTCACCGCGTCCAGGCGGTTACTGCTTACGACAGGATCCCGTGGAGACCGCTACGGTATTGTTACCGCCCTCGGCTAGGGCCTGTTTAAGGGTACTTGCGGTGATGGCGTAGCCGGTTTGTCCACTGGTGGCCTTGCCGAAAATTACGCCGACCACGGTACCGTTTTCGTCAAGGACGGGGCCGCCGGAGTTGCCGTGTTGCACGTCGGCAGCCAGCTGGTAGACCTGGCGCATGGCGTTGGCGCGGCCGGTTTCAGCGTCGATGGTCTGGGTGTTGCCGATGCCCTGCACGGTGGCCGGTAGCGCCTTGAACGGGCCGCCCTTGGGGTAGCCCATGAAGGTCACGAGGCTACCTGCTGAGGCGTTCTTGCCGATGGTGAGTGGTTTCAGGGGAAGCGTCGGCACGCTGATGAACGCGAGGTCCTGTTCGCTGTCCATGTAGACCACGGTGCCGGGCCAGGTGCGGCCGCGGATATCCTGCACGACGGGGGCGGTCACGCCGGCAACCACGTGGGCGTTGGTGACGACCAGGCCGGTGTCGGCTATGAAGCCGGAGCCGGTGGAGGTGTACCCGCACTGCTCAGCAGCTCCCAGGATCTCCACGACGGAGGCGCTGGCGGCGTCAAGTGCATCAGACTCAACTCCCTCGGTCGGGGCGGAGGTTTCGGGGGCGATGAGCTGGCTGACTTCCGGAATAGACGTGGACGCGAGCACATTGTTGCGGACCGAGTCAATTTGGTCCTTGAGGGCCTCGGGGGTGCTGGTGACCATCCAGGTCAGGACTTTGGACTGACTGAGTGCGGCGTTCAGCTGTGGGATGGGTACGGTGCGCATCGAGATGGTCAACACGACCAGTACGAGAGCGCAGGCGAGGAGATTGAGCACGCCGCCGAAGAAGCGTTCAATGCTTTTAAGCGGGGTGATGTCGGTGACCCGCCGAATAGCGCGCCCGGCGACGATGCCCAGCCACTGTCCGATGGTCAGGCAGAGGATGAGTACACCGACCGCGGTGATGAGGCTCCACTGGCTTCCGACGGAGGCGACGGCCAGGGGTACGAGCCAGGCGGCGGCGCAGACTCCCAGGCCGAGGCCGAGGAAGGTACCGAGGGTTGTGAAGAAACCGCTACGAATTCCGGCGAGGAAGTAGAGCAGAAGAAGAATGGGGATGACGATATCAAGGGGGTTAATGTCAGTCATCTTGACGGGACCTCCTTGGTGGTGGGTAGAAATGGTCGGGGATGCACCCCCGCTATGCGGCCCGTCGGTGGGCACACCCAATGGCCCGATAGTAGGCTCATAAGCTGTGCTAAACCTTAGAATTTGCCGGGAATGAAAAACTTTTGTTGTAAAGCTCCGGGTTCTGAGTGCTTAAACCAAGATTTTAGGGTACGCTCTTATCAGTTGAATATGTCACACCCGCTTGAGCCGTCTCACACTGCAATCGTGAGATACTTAACATAGGTTCAGGCTCACTCACTGAACATTACGGGCTTCGGCTCTTCACCTCATATCTAGGAGAACTTCATGGATCTCGAGATCCTCCGTCGCACCCCTCTTTTTGCGAACCTTGACGACGCAGCGTTTGCCCTGCTGACCGATGACATCCAGGAGATTGACCTCTCCCGTAACGCCGTCCTCTTCTACGAGGGTGACCAGGATGACCAGCTCTTTGCTGTGCTCTCCGGCAAGGTGAAGCTTGGTCGCACCGCCGCCGACGGCCGCGAAAACATGGTCGCGATTATGGGCCCCGGTGATGTGTTCGGCGAGATGGCTCTCTTCGATCCTTCGCCCCGTTCCACCAACGCTGTGGCTGTTTCCGAGACCCGCCTGGCAGCTATTAAGCACGAATCCTTCAAACGCGCTCAGCAGCTTGACCCCTCGATTTCCGACCAGGTCATCAAGACCCTGGCTCGCCGCCTGCGCCACGCTAATGAGGCGCTGGCCGACCTGGTCTTCTCCGACGTCCCCGGCCGCCTCGCTAAGGCCCTGCTGGATCTGGCTGACCGCTTCGGCCGCCCCGCAACCGACGGCGTACTCGTGGCCCACGAGCTGACTCAGGAAGAGCTGGCACAGCTGGTTGGCGCATCCCGTGAGACCGTGAACAAGGCTCTGGCTGAGTTTGTTTCCCGCGGCTGGATTCGCTTGGAAGCACGCGCCGTGGTCATCCTTGACCTGCCCCGTCTGCGCCAGCGTTCCCGCTAGGCTATAGCGGCGCGTCCGCTTTCGTTCTTCGGCTTTGCGGTGTTTCGTTCCGGCCCTGCCAGGCAGGATAAGCACCGCAACGTCACGCTTTTGAATACGGCAGGAGCTGCCTCCTTTGCATGGGGAGGCGGCTCCTGCCGTTATTTATACGTGTTTAGCCACATGGCGGGGCGGGGTGCCCGTCCTGCTCGCTTCCAGTTTGAGGCACAACGCCCAGGCCTCCGGTGAAGACCGCCCCGGTCGGAGCGGGAGGATCCACCTCGGTGAAGGAGAGCATGCAGGCGCCGTTATGGCTTACGAGCACGGCTTTGCGCACCTCGATGCGACGGCGCTTCGAAAGCCACGCCACCGAGGTTTGAGCCCTCGCGAGGGACTCCAGCATGCACATGACGCCCGGGGTGATAAGCTCCTCCAGGCGACGACCGACGGTGTTGGGCTGACCGATGCGATCACCCAGCTCACTCGTATCGCGTGCTTCCAGAAGCTCACGCACGTTCAGCCAGTCGCCCCACACGCCTTTGCCGAGCAGTAGCTTCGGGTCCTGGCCCACCGGCAGAGCGGTGGTGAAGTAGGCGATATCGTAGCGTTTGAGGAAGAAGTCCGGAGACTGCCAACGCGCCACGGGGCGCAACAGGTCAGCGCGAATACTGAGCCCGCTTGAGCACAGGAAGTGCGCGAAGCTCTTATCCTGATCGGCCACGGCCTCGCGCCAGGTCATCAATTCGGGGGTGCTGGAGCGTTCCACGACGTCCTGCTCGTCTTTGCCGGCCAGCAGAATGCCCGTTTCTTCGAAGGATTCGCGGACAGCCGCCATGACGCTACGACGCGCTTTCGTCACGTCGGAGTAGTGAAATTGCTTCTGCCAGTATTCGGCGCCGGGGCCCACCCAGGAGGCAGATTCGTCGTCACCGGGGAGCGCGGTTCCGCCGGGGAAAGCCACTATGCCCAGGGGGGATGCGCCCGGGCGGTAGGTCAGAATGGTCTCCAAGCCGTTGTCGCCATCGCGCACAAAGATGACGGAGGCTGCCTGGCGCATCGTACATCCGCGGGTGCCTTCGTTGCCTTCTTCGCGCCAGCTTTCTGCGGCGGTTCGCATGAACTCTGGAATCACGTAGAGACGCTGGATGGCCTCGGTTCGGGGCGCAGGCGAGGAGTTGCGGCCCGTGAACATGCGGGGACGGTCAGGTTCAGCGGGTACCTCTGCTGTACCGAATCGGCGTTCCTGCACGGGCAGGGGTAGCGTCTTCACGTCGTGGGCTCCGCCAGGAGTCTCAACCTGGCTACCTTCTTGGGAGGCGCGCTGTGCCTGAGCTGCACGGATAGCTGACAGCGGCAGTGCGCCGGTGTACAGCTGGTTAGACATACTCAACGATAATCTCAACCTCGACGGGCGAATCCAGGGGCAGCACGGGCACGCCCACGGCGGAGCGGGCGTGCTGACCGGCCTCACCGAAAATCTCGCCGAGTAGCTCGGAGGCACCGTTAATCACTGCGGGCTGGGCGGTAAAGTTCACTTCGGAGGCCACAAAGCCGACGACCTTCACGACGCGCTGCACGCGATCCAGGTCGCCAACCACGGACTTAACGGCGGCCAGGGCGTTCAGCACGCTGATGCCCGCATATTTCTTCGCATCCTCGGGGTTCACGAAGCCCTCTTCATCGGAGGCGGATACCTTACCGGTGGCGGGCAGAATGCCATCGACGAAGGGCAGCTGGCCGGAGGTGTATACATAGGGGCCGGAGGTCACCGCGGGAACGTAAGCGGCGACGGGGGCAGGGGCGACGGGCAGCTCGTAGCCGAGTTCGCGGATGCGGGCTTCGATGCGAGATTCAGTCATGATTACTCCAGAAGGATTGCGGGTGTTCCCACCCGGACGGTGATGAGATGTATGTGTTGTGCGCCGTTTAGCGGTACCACTCAATTCTCTCCGCGCAAACCGCGCGGGGCGCTTCTCCGCATTCCGGCGGGCGCTTTTCGATGGGTTAAACGGCTAACCGGCGGCCCACACCAGCTATTTCCGGTTGTCGCCACGTTTTCGTTGCGAAGCGAAGATAGCTGAGGAGAGCCGCCGGAAGGGCGACGTCTAGTCAGCCTTCTCGCGCTTAAAGTAGGCGATGGGGTTGCCCTGAGTGGGCGCGACCATGTTCGATGCGGGGGCCGCGCCGGCGGGTGCAGAAGCACCGGGGAGCACGGTGACGAGCTCCCAGCCGTCCTCGCCCCAGTTATCGAGGATTGCCTTGGTCGTGTGAATCATCAGCGGTACAGTTGCGTATTCCCATTTCTTCATACCCTCTAGCCTAGCTTTCGGGGCCCTCGTTGTAAAAGGGGTTGTCACATTGTGTTTTTCACGTGCTGTACCCTCTTTTCCGTATTCTCGACAGCCTTCTAGCGGCCAGAAAACCCATGTGAGCGCCTCAACCGGTGTTCTCTTCGGCGGGGACTTCCTCTCACAGCTTCATGGGTTAAACTGAATGAATGGCTTCATCTAAGAAAACCCGTGCGCGTCGCCGCCCGGGAGATTTTTTGCAGTTCCTCGCGTTCAGCGTGATTGCCGGTTTCCTCGCGGCAATTATTGTCGTACCCCCTGCCGTGAGCTTGGGTATGGTCACGAACGCGTCGATGTCATGGTTCCAGGACCTTCCTAACGACATTGCCGATGGCATCTCCTCCCGTCCTTCTACTATTTACGCTGCTGACGGCAAGACCGAAATCGCGACCTTCTTCGATGAGAACCGCGATCCGGTTAAGCTGGACCAGATTTCGCAGCATATGAAGGACGCCATCATTTCGGTTGAGGACCGCGACTTCTACAAGCACGGTGCGGTCTCCGCAATCGGTATTGGCCGTGCGTTCCTCAACAACATCGTTAACTCCAACAATGGCCGCCGCCAGGGTGCTTCCACCCTGACTCAGCAGTACGTCAACAACCTGATTGTGGATGCCGCGGTGTCCCGCGGTGAGGATGCGACCGCAACCCTCAACGGTAACAAGACGTATGCTGCAAAGATTCGTGAGATGAAGCTTGCGATCTCGATGGAGCAGAATAAGTCCAAGGACCAGATTCTTGAGGGCTACCTGAACATCGTGAACCTGGGTGGATCCAACTACGGTGTCGAGGCTGCCGCACAGTACTACTGGGGTATCTCTGCTAAGGACCTGAACGTGGCCCAGTCCGCGCTGATTGCGGGTCTGGTGCAGGCACCGAACGTGTACGATCCGACTGTGAACCCTGAGCTGGCCCGCGAGCGCCGCGACGTGGTGCTCGGCACCATGCTGCGTGACGGTAAGATTTCCGATAAGGAATACAGTGAAGCCATCGCCAGCGATATTAAGCTCAACGTCAAGCCTAAGTCTCAGGGTTGCTCTCTGAGCGGCGACAAGGCCTTCTTCTGCCGCTACGTGGTGAACTACCTGCTTCAGGACGAAAGCCTGGGCGCTACCGCTGAGTTGCGTAACACCGCTATTAAGCGTGGCGGTCTGAAGATTGTGACCACCTTGAACCCTGAGGCTCAGGCCGTGGCTAAGCAGGCTGTGGACGCTACCCAGCCGGCAGCAACCAACTGGAACGACGTGAACTCCGCACTGACCAGTGTTGAGCCCGGCACCGGCCGCGTCATCGCGATGGCACAGAACACCGAGCTCGGTAGCCCCGCAGACGCGAACGACCACTCCAAGACCGAGTACAACTACAACGTTGATAGCGCCTACGGTGGTACCCGCGGCTTCCAGCCCGGTTCGACGTTCAAACCGATTATTCTGGCACAGTGGCTCATCAGCGGCCGCGGCGCTAACGCTACCGTGAACGGTACCCAGCTGTTCTGGCCCACCAGCTTCGGTTGGAACGCCAAGTGCTACGAGGGCGGTAAGTACTACTACACCGCTCAGCCGAAGGGCTGGTCCTACAAGAACGCAGTCAACGGCGGCCTAGGCTACAACACCGCGGCGTACGGTATTCGCCAGTCGTTTAACTCGTACCTGTTCGGCATGCTCTCCCAGATTGACCTGTGCGATGTGCACGACCTGTCCATCAAGATGCACGCCCTGGACGGTACCGGCGAACCGCTACACAGCATCCCCAACCTGGGTACCAACATTGGTGGTACCAAGTACGGTATCTCCCCGCTGACCAACGCATCCATGTACGCTATCTTCGCTTCCGAGGGTAAGTACTGCACCCCGCGCCCCATCGAGAAGATCACCAAGACTGACGGCGAGACTCTCAAGGAATACCAGAACCAGTGTGAGCAGGTTCTGGATCCGGACATCGCGAACGGTGTCAGCTGGGTTCTGAAGGGTGTTATCCAGCCCGGCGGTTCCGCTTCTCAGCGCGGTATTGGTCTGCCGAACGGTTCGGCTGCGAAGACCGGTACAAACGATAACTCCTCCCAGACCTGGCAGGTTGGCTACACTCGTGGCCTGTCCACCGCGTCTTGGGTTGGTTCTAACAACCTCGGCTTCCGTTCCCTGAACGGTTTGAGCGTTAACGGTCGCGTGCTGGACTACGTGGATGGTGCAAACTACGCTGGTGCCCAGTGGCAGACCTTTATGAAGGCCATCGCCCCGAAGTACGACACGAAGGACTTCACGACCCCTAGCGATAAGGTTCTGTCTTATAACTCCAACCCCAGCTAAGGCTGAGGTTTGAAAGGCGATTGATGATGTGTGAAAACGCAGTCAACGCCCGCGTCCCCGTGGCGGTCCCCGGCGCACGCGGCTCCTCCCCGCTCCTGAAGAAGGTTGCGGGGGCGGTAGCCGCCACTGCAGCCTTGGGGGCCGCCACGGCGGCATACGGGCACTTTATTGAGCTGAACAATTTTCAGCTCCGCACCGAGTCCCTGCCGGTGCTGCCCGCCGGTAGCCCCGACTTTAGGATTCTGCATATTTCGGATATGCACATGATTCCGGGCCAGCAGAAGAAGATTGACTTCATGCACTCGCTGGCTGCCCTGGAGCCGGATTTGGTGATGAACACGGGTGATAACCTCTCCCACGTGGACGGTATGGGCCCACTGCTGGAGGCGCTCGACCCGCTCATGGACTTCCCCGGCGTGTTTGTGCCCGGCTCGAATTGCTATTTCGCGCCGGTTTTCAAGAACCCGGCACGTTACCTGTGGCAGCCGCGTACCCCGCAGATGATTGAGGAGGGCTCGCGTGTGGCTCTGCCCATCGAGCAGATGCACGAGGCTTTCGAATCGCGCGGCTGGACCGGCCTGGTCAACCGCTACGACACGCTGACGCTGAACGGTCTGCGTCTGGAGTTCTCGGGCGTGGACGATCCGCACCTGCGCTACGATAAGCACCCCGGGTTTGCCCCCGGTGCCTTCGATGAGGGCGATGAGCCGAGCGTGCGCATCGGTGTGGCCCACGCCCCCTATATGCGTACCCTGTACCGCTTTGTGCAGGACGGTGCGCAGGCTATCTTTGCCGGTCATACGCACGGCGGTCAGGTCTGCCTGCCCGGCGGCCACGCCCTGGTGAGCAACTGCGATCTGCCGCCTTCACGTGCGAAGGGTGTCAGTGAGCAGTCCGGTGTTCCGGTCCAGGTTTCTGCCGGTTTGGGTACATCCCGTTTCGCTCCGGTGCGTCTGTTCTGCCCGCCGGAGGCGGTCCTGGTGACCCTCACGGCTCGCGATAAGGATCAGGCTACCACCGGTGCTTCGGCGGGTGGTCACCGCTAATGTCTGATGTTGCTACAGAACATACGAAAAAGCGCCGCCGTAACCCGTTCCTAGAAACTGCGAGCGAGCCGACCCCCGACCCGATCGACTACGCAAACGGTCAGCGTGCCCCGCGCACTCTCGCCGCGTATGCGCGTCCGATTCGTGTGCGCTGGGGTGTGGGTCTGCTCGTGGCGTTCGGTGCCGGTGCCCTTGAGATTTCCATCCCGCAGGTACTGCAGATTATTGTGGATCATCTCTCGCAGAGCACCACCGAGAGCGCTATCTGGATTGCCGGTGGCCTGGTGCTTCTGCTGGGTATTGCGCACGCCTCCTTCACGTATTGGAGGCGCTGGCTGATTGTGGACCCGACCTCCACGATTGAGCTGTCCATGCGTATGAACTTCTTTGATCGCCTGCTCAGCGCCCCGCTTTCTTTGTTGGATCGTTGGCCCTCCGGTCAGTTGCTGACCCGTTCCATGAGCGATTTGGGTACGATTCGCCGTTGGTTGTCTTTCGGTATTGTTCAGATGCTGACTGTTGTAGTGATGTTCCTGGTCGGTGGCTTCTTCATGCTGCGTTCTTCGCCGTCGCTGGCGCTGGTGTTCGTGGTGACAGTGCCTATTCTGGTGCTGTCGCTGGTGAACTTCACCCGCAAGTACTACCGCGCTTCACATGAGATTCAGCAGCTGACCGGTGACCTTTCGACCCGCATCGAGGAGTCGGTGCGCGGCATCCGCGTGATTAAGGCGCTGGGCCGCTCCCCCGAGCAGATTCAGGAATATTCCGAGTCGGTGGACGCCCTGCAGGTACGTGAGTACGGCAGGTCGATGCTGGTGGCTCGTGTTGCTCTGTATCAGGGCCTGATTATGGGTGTCTCCACGGCGGTGGCGCTGGCTGTGGGTGCTTCGCAGGTTGCAGCGGGTACCCTGAGCCTGGGCGCGATGACCGCCTACTTTGCGGTGCAGACGACCGTGCTGAGTCACGTGATTCGCTCGACCTCGCTCATGTCCGCGTACCTGAGCTATAAGGTGGCGTTGGAACGCCACAACGAGGTTATGGACGAGCCCGGCTTTGAGGCGGTGCCGCTGGTTCGTGGCTCCGTGGCTATGTCTGGGCCCGAGCATCCGCAGGGTGCTTCTGATTCGTCAACAGTCGCTGGAGTACCCGTTCAGGGTGGCTCCGGGAAGGAAACTATGCAGTACCCCAGCGGTGGCGCAGTATCTGTCACTTTCGATCACGTTCAGTTCAGCTACGACGCAGCCGAAGCACCTGCCGAGCCTGCTGTTGAGGCAAACTCTGCGGTTAAGGCACCCGAGGTTTCCGTACTGAAGAACATAAACTTCAAGGTCTTCCCGGGCGAGATTCTGGCCCTGGTTGGCGCAACCGGTAGCGGCAAATCCACTGTGCTGTCGCTGGTTCCGCGTTTCTACGAGCCGACCTCCGGTTCCCTGCGTTTTGGCACCCGAGATACCACCGACATGTCCATTGAGGAGGTACGCGCCCAGACCGCGTTCGTCTTTGAGGAGGCGGTGCTCTTCTCCGGCACGGTCCGCGAGAACGTGCTGATGGGTGTTGCTGAGCAGTACGAGCGCGGCACGGAGGATGAGGACTACCCGGCCGCAGAAGAGCTGGAGGCGACCCTTCAGACGGCGCTGCAGTTGGCTGCGTGCGATTTTGTGGCGGATCTTCCGCAGGGTCTGGATACCGTCATTGGTGAGGAGGGTCTGAGCCTGTCCGGTGGTCAGCGTCAGCGTCTGTCGTTGGCGCGTGCTTTGGCGAAGCGCCCCTCCGTGTTGTTGTTGGATGATCCGTTCTCGGCGCTGGACGTGAATACTGAGGAGCGTATTATTACCGGCCTGCGTGAGGGTCTGGAAGGTCTGGGCGGCGCTACGACCCTGTTGACGGCGCATCGCCCCTCGACGGTGGCCCTGGCGGACCGCGTGCTGCTGATGGTTGACGGCACGATTGCGGCTGAGGGCACCCACGCCGAGCTGATGGAGTCTTCTGAGCAGTACCGCCAGCTGATGACGATGGAGGAAGGCTAATGGCCCATCATCGTCCGGCAGAGCCCCGGGAGGAGTTGAGCCCGCAGGAGCGCGCGCAGACTCGTGAACGTTCGATGGCTCTGCTACACCAGATGTTGCGCCCGCATCGTGGGGCGTTGGCGTTGTCGATTATTTCGGTGCTTTTGGTGTCGGGTTCCTCGGCGATTGCGCCGATTCTGATTGCCCGCGTTTTGGATAGTTCCATTGAGCCGTTCAAGCAGGGCGATGCTTCTCCCCTGCTGACTTTGTTGGTGCTGTTTGTGGTGGTTACGGCGGTGACCGCTATTTTCTCGTGGGTCAATGTGGCGTACACGGTGCGCGTGTCGCTGGGTGTGGTGGTGTATCTGCGTAAGCGGGTGTTCCGTCATGCGCAGTCGTTGAGCGTGTCGTTCCATGAGCGGTACACCTCGGGCAAGGTCATTTCGCGTTTGACCAGCGATATTGATACGGTCCGCAGCTTCTTGGACAGCGGCATCAGCCAGTTGGCGATTACGTTACTGTCGATGCTGATTTCTGCGGTCGCTATTTTCCTGCTGGATTGGCGTATTGGTCTGCTCATGTTGGTCATGGGCGTGCCGATTTACTTTTTGACGCGCTGGTTCCAGCGGACGGCTGTGCCGGTTTTCCGCGCGATGCGTACCGAGTCTGCGCACTTGACGAGCCGTTTTGTGGAGACGTTTACGGGTATGCGCGCGGTGAAGGCCTTTGGTGCGGAGGCTCAGATGCGCGTCGAATACGCTCAGGCGTCGGAGCGTTACCGCCTGGCGGTGATGGATTCGATTAAGATTTTCGGCATATACTCGCCTGTACTGATGCTTTTGGGCAATGTGTTTATTGCCGGTGCGCTGGTACTGGGTGGTTATGCGGTGCTGGGCGGCACCATGCAGATTGGTACCCTGCTGGCGTTGGTGATTTACGCGAACCGTGTGTTTGAGCCGGTCATGCAGCTCTCTGAGTTCTATAACATGTTCCAGTCGGCGATGTCTGCGTTGGAGAAGCTGTCATCGTTCTTGGCTGAGGAGCCGGAGGTTGCTGAGCCTCAGCATCCGCATGAGCGCGCTGTAGAGTCTGCAGCTGGTTCTTCCACTGCTGAGGGTGTAACCGACAAGGTTCGGGGCGCCCTGGTCGAGCTGGATTCGGCGGTCTTTGGGTACACGTCGAATCGTCACGCGCTGAATGAGACGAGCCTGCGCATTGAGCCGGGGACGGCTGTGGCGCTGGTGGGTGCTACGGGTGCCGGTAAGTCGACTATCGCTAAGCTGGTGGCTCGTTTCTACGATGTTTCGTCCGGTCAGGTGCGTATTGACGGCGTGGATATTCGCCAGCTGGCGGATGTGCAGTTGCGCCGTGAGGTGCTCATGCTGACTCAGGAAGTGTTCCTGTTCTCTACGAGTGTTCTGGAGAATATCCGTATGGGTAACCCCCAGGCGTCTGATGAGCAGGTGAAGGCTGCCGCGAAGGCGGTGGGCGCTGACGCGTTCATTGAGCGTCTGCGTGATGGCTACGAGTCGCGTCTGGGTCGTGGCGGTATTACCCTGTCGGCGGGTCAGCGTCAGCTGGTGTCGTTTGCTCGCGTGTTCTTGGCGAACCCGCGGGTGCTGATTCTGGATGAGGCGACGGCTTCGCTGGACATTCCGAGTGAGCGTGCGGTGCAGGCGGCGCTGCATACCGTGTTGGCGGGCCGTACGGCTCTGGTGATTGCGCATCGTCTCTCGACGGTTTTGGGTGCTGATCGTGTGCTGGTAATTCATGAGGGTTCCGTAGTGGAGGATGGTTCCCCGCAGCAGCTGATTGCTTCCGACGGTCGTTTTGCGGCGATGTACGCCTCCTGGGATGAGCTGAATCAGGTTCAGGAGGCTGACGCCTAGAAACTTTATCTGCCCCTCCCCGAGTGGTGGCATGCTGCGGTGTTGCGTTCTGAATTTTTTTGGGTTATCCTGGGTGAGTTGCCTACGGTATTTGCTGATAGGTCAACATCGGGATGTGGCGCAGCTTGGTAGCGCGCGTCGTTCGGGACGACGAGGTCGCAGGTTCAAATCCTGTCATCCCGACAGATAGCCCCGGTCCACTGGACCGGGGCTTTGTCGTATCTGAAGTATTCTCCTCGCACAGACTCTACACGTATACGCAGGCGGCCCCCTACCCGCGGTATGCCGGTAGGGGCCGTCGTTCACGCTGCGTTCTTTAGCCGCGCCCAGAGATGAGGGCGAGGATCGCCTCCAAGGGGCCGCGTCCGGCAAGGGAGCGCGCCATGCGGGCCCAGAGGGCGCAGAAGCCCACCGCAATGACGATGCCTAGGATCAAGAAGGCGGTCCAGTACACGGCGGCGCCCCAGCCTCCCGTGGCAACGTAGTGCTCTCCCACGGTGAGGGCCTTGAGCGCGGGGCCGGCATAGATGGTGAGTGCGCTCAGCACGATGGAGGCACTCAGCGACATCTGCCCGAGGCGAGCAACGGGGGTGAGGGCCCCGGCCTGCGCGGAAAGTAGTCGTGCACATTCGGCCCAGAAGTAGAGCGTTGCAGCCAGGCTGAGGGTCAGTTGCACGTGGGGTGCATCCAGCACGCCGAGTTCGGTGTAGGGGTTGAAGACGCGGTAGACGGCGAGCACCAGTACGGCGAGTACGACGGGCACCGCAATCTTGGCGCCCAGGCTCGTGTAGAGGCGCACCAGCAGAATACCCAGGCACATGACCCAGAGCAACTGGGCACTGGCGGTGAGGTTCAGTCCGTTAGCTTTGAGGAGGGAGAACGCCCCGGCGCTCCATGCATTGGCCCGTCCGGCGGCTTCGAGGAGGACGTTGTGGGTCCAGGAGAGATACGGGCTCGTAACAATGGTCAGCACGGCAAGGGCCCAGAGCGGCAGGTGAACGACGGCTAGGGTTAGCAGGGTCAGGATTGCCAGGTGGATGAGCACATCGAAGGGCAGGGAGTACGCGAATCCTTGGGAGGGTGTGGTCACGCCGGGTAGCGGAACGTATGCCGCGCCCTGCACGACAGCAACGCCTAGTACAAGCAGGGCGAGGAAACGCACGATGGTTCCGGCGAAGAGCTGTGGGAAGCTTGCAGTGCGCGCGTAGTGCCAGGCGGCGGCGCCGAGGATGGCAGCGAAGAGCGGCTCGGCGGGGGTGACCAGTTGCGGCACCCAGAACGTCCACGAGACGGGGATGAGCTGTAGCCAGTATCCGAAGGCGATGAGCAGGGTGATGACGGCGTAGGCGCGGGCCAGGTCGAGGCCGAGGTCGCGCCGCGTTCCACCTAGGGAGGCGGCACGCAGGGCTGGGCCGCCGGAGGTGGTGGGCGCTGTGGTTCGTGCTGCCATATATCGCTCTTTCAGGTGGTTCGGTGTGGTGAGTGTGGGCCGGGTGGCGATGCCTCCGGCACAGGTGTTAAGTGTAGCGTCGATTGCTGTGCGGGCAGGGCCGCGACCGACGGAGCCATCGTCACGTTGCCCGACGGTCTTGCGTTCCGAGTCTGCTGGCAATTTGTGGGGCGGTGGGTGAGAGGCTTCTGAGTAGGAACGATGGCGTGAGGTATGTAGTATAGGTAGGTTCTTTAGTAGCGTGCTTAGCCGTTGCCCGCTATATTCTTTATTCTGCATATGAGGTTCTATGTTTTCCACTCTACCGCCCCTTTCATCTGTGACTCTGGAGGTGCCTAGCGCCATACTCGCTTCGGGTACGACTCTGAGCGATGCGGCGCCCGTGACAAGTAACACCCAGTTTGTTTCTATTTTTTGGATTACGCTGGTCGCGTTAATTTCTCCTGTGCTTTCGCGGCTGACGGGCAAACGCATCCCCGATGTGGTGTTCCTGCTCATTTTTGGCATGCTCATTGGCCCGAACGTGTTGCATCTGGCCGGCACCGAGGGTGGCATCCCCCTGCTGAAGGAGCTGGGTCTGGGTATGCTTTTCCTTATTGCGGGCTTTGAGATTAATGTATCCTCTCTGCGCAGCCGCCAGGGCTCTGCCGCGCTAGTGACCTGGGGTGTGTGTTTCGGCTTGGGCATGTTGGGGGCGGCGCTGATGACCGGTTTCTCCCGTGAGGCGAATACCTACGTGGCGATGGGTGTGGCGCTGAGCTCCACGGCACTCGGCACCCTCCTACCGATGTTGAAGTCGCACGGTGCGGCTGGCACGGCGGTGGGCAATGCGGTGTTTGTGCACGGAGCGGTGGGCGAGCTTCTGCCGATTTTTGCTATTTCTCTGTTGCTTTCTTCGCGGTCGCCGGGCATGGCGTTCGTGGTGCTGCTGGCTTTTATGGTTGTGGCTTTGGTGACGGCGCTGATTCCGCATCGTCTGTTTGCACATCTGCCGGGTCTGCGCCGAATTATTGCGGCTGAGGCTAATACGACCGGCCAGACGATTCTGCGTCTTGCGATGTTCCTGCTCGCAACTCTTATCATGTGCACCGCTCTCTTTGATTTGGATGCGGTGCTGGGCGCCTTCGCTGCGGGCATTATCCTGCGTTCGCTGACTCCCCCGGCGGCTCTGCACCTGATTACGCGCCGTCTTGAGACGGTGGGTTTTGCCTTCACTATTCCGCTCTTCTTTGTGGTGAGCGGTATGGGTATTAGTGTTTCTGCGGTGACTTCAAACCCTTTGGGTCTGCTTGCAGTGGTACTGGGCATTCTGCTCTGCCGCGGTGTTCCGGTGTTCTTGGCTGATGTGCTGGTGGATACCCGTTCGGGTCTGACTTCGAAGAATCAGAAGGCCCAGATGGCGCTTTACTCGGCGGCTGGTTTGCCTATTATCGTGGCGGTGACTGAGGTTGCGGTTTCTTCGGATTTGTTGGAGGAGTCCACGGCTTCTTTGTTGGTGGCCGGTGGCGCTCTGACGGTTCTGCTTTTTCCGCTGTTTGCGCTGTCCGTTCGTCATGCTTTTGGTGCTTCGGATTCGGCTCTGGAGCAGCCGAGCCGCAGGGAGCAGATGAACGCGAAGAAGGCTCAGCGTAATGCGCAGGTGAAGCTGACGACTGGGCTCATCCCGACGGTTCGTGCTGAGGCTAAGGCGCAGAGCCGTGAAGGGAATGATGCGTCCACGCGTGTTACCGCGAAGAAGCGTGTGGCTCCTCGCTCGTCGTCTCCGGGTTCTTCGCGTAATCTTTCGGAGTAGGTTTCTGTCGGCTGCGTAGGGTGGGTGTCTTCTTTCTCGGTGTATATCGCGTCGAGCAAAAAGGTTACATCCACTCTATGTGGCTTTTATCTCGAAAACCCAAACATTCACTATTCCTTACGCCACACCTTTACTCTTTCAAGTTTTTACGGGCGATACATTGAACCACATTTTTTGGGACGTTCCTCAGCAGATGGACACCTCGAAAAACCCTGTTTATTCTTGCCCTCAGGACGTTTTCTCGTTAAATTCGGATTTTTCACGCAAATATTACGAGACATGACGTGTCTTAGCTTTTGCGGGTGACACCCTGTCCTATAAAATTGAAAGTACACAGGGGTCGTCCCCTAAACACACATAAAACAACTACATACGCAGAACCGTTTCCGCTCCGGTGGAAGCTGGAGCGCGCCCCATGCACACGGGTCACGCTCCGCAGGGAACATAACTGGTTTAGGTTCCTCGTGGTTCTTCAAACACAAGGAGGAATATATGAGCGAGAGAGTTTACTCTCCTTAGATATCCCCTCTAGGCCTCGCACTGAATCCTAAAGATTGTCTGCACACACAGTCACTTCCGAAGGAAACATCATGCACCATCTACTCCTTACCGCGAGTACCGGTGGCGTGGAGCTGGACTTCCCTGCCTGGCTCCGAATTACCCACTTTATTAACTTCATTATGATGGGCTTCCTGATTCGTTCAGGTTGGGAGGTTCTTGCTTCTCACCCCCGTCTGTACTGGAACAACCACTGCACCCCGGGTTCCGAGTGGCTGAAGTTCACTAAGGATAAGGTTTCGACTGTTCCTGGTGAGTTCACCGCCCGTGACGATCAGCGCCGCCTGTCGCCGCTCATCTCCCTGCCCGGTAAGGGCCAGATTGGTCTGGGCCGCGCATGGCACGCACTGGTCACCTTCATCTGGATTGCTAACGGCCTGATTTACGTGGGCCTGCTGTTCCTGACCGGTCAGTGGCGTCGTATTGTGCCCACCAGCTGGGACATCTTCCCCAAGGCGTGGGAGTCCATCCAGATTTATGCTGGCCTGCAGATTCCCTCGATTGAGCACTTCCAGCCCTACGACGCTCTGCAGCAGATTATGTACTTCACCGTGGTGTTCATTGTTGCGCCGCTGATGATTGCAACCGGCCCGATTATGAGCCCGGCCTTCTGCGGTCGTTTCCCCGGCTACGTGCGTCTGTTCCGTAACCGCCAGACTGCTCGTTCCATCCACTTCTTGGGTATGGCTTTCTACTGCGTGTTCAGCGTGATTCACGTTGCTCTCGTCTTCGTGGTTCACCCGCAGTACAACATCGCCCACATGATGCTGAACAAGCCGTACAACGAGGTTGACGCTGCTCAGTTCGCACAGGCAGTGACCATGCTGATTGGTGGCGTCGTCTTCGCTGTGGCTCTGTGGCTCCTGGCTTCCTACTGGTCCCTGCGCGACCTGCGATTCACCCAGACCTTCATTTGGGGTCTGACCCAGCCGATTCGTAACGTCCTGCTGGACCGCATCTCTTCGCGTCAGGTTCAGAAGAAGACCTTCACCGATGCTGATATCTCCCCCTTCCACTGGGTTAACACTCGTCCCCCGACAGAGCGTGAGAGCACCGAGTGGAACCGTCTGAAGGAGCAGGAGTTCGTTGACTACCGCCTCGAGATTGGCGGTCTGGTGAAGGAGCCGAAGTCCCTGAGCATCGACGATTTGAAGAAGCTCGGCAAGGAAGTCAACATCACCATGCACACCTGTATGCAGGGTTGGACCGGTATCGCTAAGTGGGAGGGCGTGCGCCTGCGCGATGTTCTCGCGCTGGTAGAGAAGACCGACGAAGCCCGCTACGTCATGGTCACCTCCTTCGGCCACGTGGGCCACACCTACGACGGCCGCCCGACCGAACCCTACTACGAGTGCCTGGACGTCTCCATGGCAATGGAAGACGAAACCATCCTGGCATGGGGCATGAACGACAAGCCGCTGCCCGACGTGTACGGTGGCCCGCTCCGTCTACGTGCTGACTCCATGCACGGTTACAAGATGGTGAAGTGGGTCCGGAAGATCGAGTGGATTAACGATTACCGCGACGTTGGCGACGGCCAGGGCGGTAGCCGTGAGGACTCCGGTCTGCAGCACTTCGACGCACGTGCCTAATTCGTAGCGCGTCCTCTCAGACCATTCGGTCCGTGTGTATCTGGCGGACCCGGCTCTGGGGAGCACACACCTTGGGCGGGGGAAGAGCAATCTTCCCCCGCCCTTGTTTTGTGCCGCTGTACTCTATACGTACCCTATTGGCCAGGCCCTGCAGAGCCCAAAGGCACCCGATGGGGCTCTACACCGGATTTTAGTGCAAGGGTATATTTCTAGGCCGGGGCTAAGGGCCCCAAGCCTCGTAGCGCGGACGATGATTGCTCATAAAAACACCGTAGCTTCTCCGCTGACAGCCTGAGCTTGCCGTGTGACAAGGAGAAAAGCGCACCTTAAACGTAAAGAACCGCCTAGCGGGCTCTGAAGGCCTGCTAGGCGGTTCTTTATTGAGGGGGTTCCGTTTTTACTTGGCGTCGTAGATGATGACGTCCAGGGTACGGGGGCCGTGCACACCCTCCACACGGATCAGCTCGATATCGCTGGTTGCCGACGGACCAGAAATCATGGTCACGGGGCGGGTGTAGGTGATACGCTCAATCGACTCGGGCACCAGTTCCACCACGGTGGAACGCGGGACCACGCAGATGTGGTGGTCGGGCACCAGGGTGATGGCGCGGCGGCCTTCCTCCGGGTTGGTGTTCAAGAAGATGGTGCCGGTCTCTGCGCAAGAGACGGTCGAACCGGTCACTACAGCGTCCACGGCGTCCAGTTCCTTCAGGCTCAGGCAACCGGGCTTGAGGGTGCTACCGGAGTCGGTGACGTGCTTGCGCTCGGCGGTGTCGGCGGGCAGCCACTTCTTGTCCAGGCCCTCGGGTACCACGTAGGTGGACTTCTCACCCAGGCGCTCCGCGATAACCTCGGAGATGTTCTCCGGGTTGGCGAAGAAGACGTTGGCCTTGTAGTCAATCAGACGGTCGACGAGCATGTCGATGGTCTGCTCTTCGGTCAGCTCGCTGACGCGACGGTAGTTACGTACGGGCTCGGGGGCGACGGGTGCGTCGGCCAGGGACGAGCGGATACGTGCGAGGATATCTTCCTTAGCAGAGGACATTATGCGTTGTTCTCCTTAGCTTCACGGCCTGCCTGGGCGTCCATAGCGGCCTTGGCGTTTGCTGCCGCCTCAGCGACCTTACCCTTGTTTGCCTCAATAAGGGCCTGAATGTCAACGCGCTCAGCGTTATCGCGTGCCGGAGCCTTGCCCTTCTCCTTCTTCCACCAGTTGCGGAAGGATTCCTTGGGGGGCTCGGGGATGTCGCGGTAAGCGGTCCAACCACCGACGATACCGGGAACAGCGGTGATCTTGTGCTTGCGGCCGCTGATGAGGCGGGACATGGGCAGACCACGCTCTGCAATGGACATCATCTTGCCGGAGGTGAAGAGCTTCTTCGCGCCGAGCATCATGCCGTCCATCTGCGAGAAGGGAGCCTTCTTGTTGCCCTCGAACTCACGGACAGCGTGCTTGGACTCAACGTCCTTAGCGCGCAGGTGCACGAGGACCTCGGGGAAGTTAATCTTCACGGGGCACACCTCGTAGCACGCACCACAGAGGGAGGATGCGTACGGCAGAGAGTTGTTGTGCGCAGCCTCGATACCGGAGAGCTGCGGGGACAGAATCGCACCAATGGGGCCCGGGTAGGTGGAGCCGTAGGCGTGACCGCCTGCACGCTCGTACACGGGGCACACGTTCATGCATGCGGAGCAACGGATGCAACGCAGTGCCTGGCGACCGAGCTCATCGGACAGAACGGCGGTACGGCCGTTATCGATGAGGATGACGTGCATGTTCTGCGGGCCGTCACCGGGGGTCACACCGGTCCACATGGAGGTGTAGGGGTTCATGCGCTCACCGGTGGAGGAACGGGGCAGCAGCTGCAGGAAGGCCTCGTAGTCCTGGAAGGTAGGCAGAATCTTCTCGATACCCATGAAGGTAATCAGGGTGTCGGGCAGGGTGAGGCACATACGGCCGTTACCCTCGGACTCCACGATGGTCAGAGTACCGGTCTCAGCAATACCGAAGTTGGTACCGGAAACTGCCACGGTGGTGTTCAGGAACTTGTTGCGCAGACGGTTACGGGATGCCTCTGCCAGTTCTGCCGGCTCATCGGTGATGTCCGGGTTAATACCCTCAATTTCGCGCAGGAAGATGTCGCGGATTTCGCGGCGGTTGCGGTGAATTGCAGGCACCAGAATGTGGGAGGGACGGTCGTGGCCGAGCTGCACGATTTCTTCCGCGAGGTCGGTCTCGATAGCGTTGATGCCGTTTTCTTCGAGGAACTCGTTCAGGCCGGTCTCTGCGGTTGCCATGGACTTAATCTTGATGATTTCGTCCACGCCCTGCTCACGGATCAGGTCCAGAGCAATCTGGTTTGCCTCGGAGGCGTTGCGTGCCCAGTGCACGTGGCCGCCTGCGGCGGTGAAGTTACGCTCGAACTGCTCGAGCAGCTCGGGGAGGTTGGCCAGAACATAGTTCTTGACGGATTCACCGGTGTTACGCAGGTCCTGCCAGTCGGGCACCTCTGCGGTGACGCGTGCGCGCTTGTTACGAATTGCGTGGGTCACGAAACGCAGGTTGGCGCGCAACTGCTTGTTCTTGAGTTCTTCCTTCGCGTACTTAGGGAAGGGGGTTTCTTCGAAAATGTTGCCCTCGCCGTAGTGGACGACCTTGGGCATACCAAGCTGAATAGCGGTCATGAGGTCTTATCTTTCCTTAGCCGATCGAGAGCTCAACACGCTCGGAGTTGATCTTGAGCGGGTTTTCCTTGGTGGATGCGAGAATCTCAGCGAAGTGGATGGTCCGAACGTTCGAGCCACGACGCATCAGCGCGCCGCCGATGTTCATCAGGCAGGAGCAGTCACCACCGCTGCAGACGGAAGCGCCGGTTGCCTCAACGTTGTCAGCCTTGTCGTTGACCATTGCGCCGGAGACGTCAGCGTTCTTGAAGGAGAAGGTACCGCCGAAGCCGCAGCACTGATCCATGCCCTCAAGCTGGGTGTACTTAATACCCTCAACAGTGCGGAGCAGGTCCTGCTGGCGGGTGCCCAGGCCAAGCATGCGCATACCGTGGCAGGAGCTGTGGTAAGTGACGTGCTCGGGGAAGTAGGAGCCAAGCTGCTCGGCAGCGTTGGTGATGCCCAGAATGTCAATCAGCAGCTGGGAGAGCTCGAAAGTGCGGGATGCAATCTGCTCAGCCTTCAGGGCGAGCGCTTCGTCGCCACGACTACGTGCAACCATTGCCTGCTGGTGGCGCAGGGAGGCAACGCAGGAACCCGAGGGGGCTACGGCTACGTCCCAGTCCCAAGAGTCAAAGGCCTCGACGTGGTTCTTAACGATTTCATAACCGTCGTCGAAGTAACCCGAGTTGACGTGCATCTGGGAGCAGCAGGTCTGGTTCGGGGGGAAGACAACCTCGTGGCCCAGGCGCTCAAGAATTTCGACGGTGGCGCGAGCTACGCGGGGGTACATGCCGTCAACAATGCACGTGGAGAAGAGTGCAATACGCATGACTTTTCCGTCCTTTCCTCTGTGTTCAGAGTTTCTCGGTCTCACCGCCTGCGTCTGGGGCAGGCGGAGCATTGTTGTACGCAGCAGGGTCGTTGGTGGGATGCCCTAACAGTGCGGACAGACGGTGCACGCCCCAAGTGGAGGTGGGATGCGGTGGGATCAGAAACCGTAGTGATGTCTTATCTCGTCCTTGCTATTTAACACTGTTGCGTTTCTTTTCTCTACTCGAAATAGGGCATACTTTCCTTGTTAAATAAAGAGTTAGGTCATCCTGACATAAAGGTGCCTTTTCCTGTCTTTCGGTATATGCAAACTCATCTCTTCCGTGCTGAGAATTCGGAGCACGCCACCCAAAGGCATTTGAACGCTCCTCAAACGCAGATGGACAATGTGCGAATATGCAGGAAATAGACTCATACGTTCCTTTTTTCACCGTTTAAGGGACATTATTTTTCATAAACTCAACAATTGGTGTGCATTTTTACCTGCTATGCCTAATGCCCACCCCCATACAAAGATGCACACTCCCGGGTCGGGTTCGAAGACCAGGTGTCAGAACCTGGAATTAACTGTCACCACCGCAACATGGCGGCAAATTCACAGAAAAATTTCGAATCTACCGCATCCGAAGGCCTACAGCGGAGCTGAGCGTTTTGGTGAAACAGCAACACGTCAGGTATGGTTCTATACATGCGATGAATGGTCTGACCACATCCCCGCGAGGGAACAAAGATCCGTTCGCTCACGCACCATGAAATGGTCAGACCATATACAAGACACACCCTGAACCAAAGGAGTTCCAGTGGAAACTTACACCGCTGTAACCAATGCAGTTGGAGGTAGCCTCGGGCTGAGCGCGCTCGTCGCCACGATCCCCCTCCTCACCTTCTTCATCATGCTCCTGGGCATCAAGGCACGCGCCCACTGGTCCGCAATCGTGGCCCTGGTAGCATCCATCCTCGTGGCAGTCCTCGGCTTCCACATGCCCGCGGACCTCGGCGGTCTGAGCGCCGTCCGCGGCGCCATCTACGGCCTGGTCATCTGCTGGGTGATTCTGGGCGCTATCTGGTTCTACCAGATCACCGTTCTCTCCGGCCGCTTTGAGGACCTGCGCCGCGTCTTCGACCGCCTCGGTGGCGGCGACCTGCGTATCCAGGCAATCCTCATCGCATTCTGCTTCGGTGGCCTGCTTGAGGCGCTAGCCGGCTTCGGCGCTCCCGTCGCAATTACCGCAACTATGATTCTGGCCCTGGGCGTCAAGCCCCTCAAGGCCGCTATCACCGTGCTGCTGGCTAACACCGCTCCTGTGGCCTTCGGCGCCGTCGCTGTTCCGATTACCACCGCGGGTGACGTTGGTGGCAAGGACGCCCACATGATTGCGACCATCGTTGGTCACCAGGCTCCGTTCCTGGCAATGCTCGTTCCGCTCATCCTGCTGGTCATCCTGGACGGCATGAAGGGCCTGAAGGACGCTTGGCTGCCTGCACTAGTCATCGGTGTCTCCTTCGCTATCGCACAGTGGATTACCGCCGCAACCCCCGCGTACAACCTGACCGACGTGGTCGCCTGCATCGTTTCCATGGGTGTTGCTGTGCTCTTCCTGCAGTTCTGGAAGCCCCGCGGTGTCGAGGGTGTTCGCGAACGCTACGGCCTGCCCGCACAGAGCGCAGAGAAGGAAGCTCTGCCCGCCGTTCGCGTGTGGATGGCACTGCTGCCCTACCTGATCGTGGTCATCATCTTCGGTATTGCTAACCTGCACGCCGGCCTGAAGGCATGGCTGAAGAGCTTCGTGCTCAAGGTCGATATTCACGCCCTGAGCTCCCGCCTGGTCACCGCCAATGGCAAGCCCGTCAAGGACGCTGTCTACAACTTCGCATGGATGGCTAACCCCGGCACCCTGCTCGTCATCTCCGGCCTGATTGTTGCCGTTGTCTACTTCATCTTCAACGAGAAGGGCCGCTACGCCTTCAAGTTCCCGGCAATCTTCACCGAGTTCGGTTCCGTTGTCTACCGCATGCGCTGGTCCATCCTGACCATTGCTTCGGTTCTGGCACTGGCCTACGTCATGAACTTCTCCGGTCAGACCATTGCTATGGGTACCTTCTTGGCAGGCCTGGGCACCGTCTACGCGTTCCTCGCACCGGCTCTGGGCTGGATTGGTACCGCTGTGACCGGTTCGGACACCAGCGCAAACGCACTGTTCTCCAAGCTGCAGGTGTCTGCTGCTGAGAACCTGCAGCACGCAGGTATCCACGGCGCAACCCCCGAGCTCATGCTGGCTGCTAACACCACCGGTGGTGTGGTCGGTAAGATGATCTCCCCGCAGTCGCTGGCTATTGCTGCTACCTCCGTGGACATGGAAGGCAAGGAATCCGACATCCTCAAGGCTGTTGTTCCCTGGTCCTTCGCAATGCTCGTGGTCGTCTGCATCCTGGTCTTCTTGCAGACCAACGTTCTGTCCTTCCTGATTCCCTAATCTTGGTTTTTGACTGAGACCAGGTCAGGACGAGGTGCGGAGTTTCCGCCTCGCACCACTGGACAGGCCACCATATTATTCGCCCCGGTTTGACCGGAGGCCACAGCGGGGCGGCGTACCTTTCCGGTATCGCCGCCTCGCTTTCTTTGTCTCTCAGCCACCCTTTACCTCGCTTCAGCCGCTACCGGGAGCTTTCCGCTCTTCCACGCTCCCCATCATTGTTAGGAGATTCCATGCCGCAGACTTCTCATGATGACCTTCAGCCCGGTACCTCCCCATCTGACACGGCCGCATCGGGGCCTGCTCAGCCTGCGCGCCTCCAAGCTCACGAACCCATTCTGAAGGATCGTAGCTACAGCATCATCCTGGAGACCTTTGAGCGGCGCCTGCGCCTGGGTGAGTTACGTGTGGGCGATAAGCTCCCCTCCGAACGTGAGCTGGCGGCACGGCACGGCATTTCCCGCCCCTCGGTCCGTGAGGGGTTGAGGGTTCTAAACGCGCTGGGTCTGATTCGTTCCAGTACCGGATCGGGACCGAAGTCGGGCGCAATTATCATTTCGGAGCCGTCGGATGCGCTCAGCTGGGCGTTGCGCATGCACATTGCGACCCGTAGCCTGCCGGTGAAGGACGTTGTCTCAACCCGCCTGCTGTTGGAGGGCCCTGCGGCGCGTGCGGCGGCTGCTGCACCGGACACCCCGGAACGTGAGGCGGCGCTGGAGCGGGCGCGCGCGCATCTGGCGGAGATGGATGAGCAAATCAGTAATGAGCGTTTCCACTTCTGCGATACGCGTTTTCACTATGAGCTGTCGAAGCTTGGCGGCAATATTGTGCTTGATACGGTGATTGACTCTCTGCACATGGCGACGATGAGTTATGTGCAGGAGGCGGTTCCTTTCCTAAAGGATTGGGAGGCGGTCAAGCGCACGTTGCAGGAGCAGCATTACGGCATTATTGAGGCGATTGCTTCTCACGATGAGCAGGCAGCCTATGAGCGGGTGTGTGAGCACATTACGTGGTTTTATTCGCTGTCTGACCGGGCTGCGGAGGAGCGGGCGCGGCAGCATCCGGCGCGGGATCTTCTGCACGAGGATTTGTGCCACGAGAATGTACATGACAGCTAGGCTTCGCCCCTCAACCTCATAAACCCACATAGATAAAGGGCGGTGCCCCGGAAGAATGACCTTCCGGGGCACCGCCCTTATGCGCCGAGCAATTATTTCAGCGGGGCAGTTATTGCAGCAGCTCAAGCGGCTGAACCTTCGTTGCCGCGTAGGCGGGCAACGCACCCGCAACGATGCCCACAACCAAGCCGAGGAAAGGAATCCCTAGGATAAGGGGTGGTAGAGATAGTGCCCATCCGTTGAGAAGGCACACAACCCAGGAACCGAGAATACCGAGGATGAAGCCTCCAAGAGCGCCTAGAGCCCCGAGGAGAGCCGCCTCCGCCAGGAAGCTGACCGCCACATCTCGCCGTCCCAACCCTAATGCACGGTTAATGCCGATTTCCCGGCGGCGTTCCCAGACCGAAATCTGCATGGTCATCACGATGCCGAAGCTTGTCGAGACGATAAGAACCACCAGGATGATGCTCGTAAGAGCTCGGCTATCCTTCGTCAAGGAAGCACGAAGAGTCACCGGTGAAGGTGGAATCTCAATGTTTGTATCAACGGGGGTGCGTTGCGGATCGAGTACCTGCTTGAGCTGTTCCGCGACCGTATCTGCACTTCCTGGATTCACGATGACGTCCATACCGCGTTGTAGGGTGTGGGCTTGCGGCAAGAATGTGGAGGTGGTCGGCAGAATAAGAGCGCTACTGAGAGCAACGTTTTTGCCGCCATCACGGATAATGCCGAGCACGTAGGCTCGCATTCCGTTGACCTCAATCATGTTCCGCCCGGGCTCAGTACTGACCCCTAGCTCCTTCGCGAGGGCAACGCCCAGATAGACGGTAGGCTCACCGGGGCGTTCGCGGGCAGGCTCCGAAAAGTGCCCTTCGACAATGTGCGCACCTCGTGCTTTCAAACCTGCTTCTGAAACGATTGCGAGGGGTGTTTGTTGGCCCTCCTGCCCCGGCCTGTTGACCTGCGGACGCGTTGTCTGCGTATCAATGGTGACTGTACCGGCAGCTTTGACCTCTGGAACTTGGTTAACGCGCCAAAGCAGTTCATCCTCCGGTATATCCCAGGTCTGCGGCTGGAGGCGCACACCGAGCCGGGTGGAATCGTAGCTGGCCAGCTGCGAGCTCGTGTTGAGTGCTGACGACTCGCTGACGCCCACCAGCATGATGATGGTGGTTGTTCCCGCAAGCATCGCCAATACTGTGAGCAGGTTGCGGCGCCAACGGCGAACAACTGCAAGGAGAGCGTAGTGAAGGTTATTCCTTAGCATCTATCCTCCCCTGACGGCAGGTTCTTTGAGCGATTGGTGGGCCAGTTCTTCGGGACGAGTGAGTTCCGGGCTAACGAGCATCCCATCGACCATATGTAGCTGCCGGTCGCAGCGAGCCGCGATATCGGGCTCATGGGTGATGATGACCAGGCTTTGCTTCTCTGCACGGCCGGCGAGGAGCAGATCCAACACCTTGTGAGAGTTTTCAGTGTCGAGGTTTCCTGTAGGCTCATCGCACAGTAGGATACGCGGGGCGCAGGCTAACGCGCGCGCAACCGCGACTCGTTGCTGTTCACCACCGGACATATTGCGTGGAAGAACCTCCAGGCGGTGCCCCAAACCCACCTGTTCGAGTGCCTGCAACGCACGCTGATGTGCCTGACGGCCCGGTACGCCGCGCATCCGGAGGGTATGGGTAATGTTCTCGGTGGCGTTCAGATGAGCAATGAGGTGGTACGCCTGAAAGACGAAGGCAATATGCTCACGGCGCGCTACAGTTCGCTCGGCGTCGCTGGCGGTGCCCATGTTGTGGCCCAATATTTTCAGCTCACCTTCGGAGGGCTGATCGAGTAGCCCGATGATAGAGAGAAGCGTAGATTTTCCGCTTCCGGAGGCGCCGGTAATAGCCACCGACTCGCCTTCATGAATGCTGAGAGTTGCGTTTTTTAGCGCCCAGGTGGAGGGCGGGAAGAAACGCGCAATATTGTGGCACTCGATATTAGGTTTTGTAGCGGTAGCGCTCGCTGGGAGGGCACGTTCTGTCTCGTGATGAGGCATTTTAGCGCTCCTTCAGCTTCACGACGGTACCTGCCTTGAGTTCTGCAGCGGGGTTGACGAGCTCGCAGATTCCGGCGGAGCACACACCGAGGGTGACGGGAACGCTCTGACCGTTGTCCAGGGTGATGGAGTGCGTTCCATTTTCTTCAGTTTTGACGGCGGCTTCGAGCACCGCGAGGGCGTTTTCAGCGCCTCGGTTGAGAGTGACGGTTGCTTGAAAACGTGTTGATGCCGTCGTGTTTTCCGGCAAGTCGATTGTGATGGGGTAACGTTTCCGTGCGGTAGCTCCCTGTGCGGAGGTATCGCTATTAGGTCGCGCGCTGTTCTGCGCACCGTTGGAGGCACCTGCGTTAGCGCCGCCGTCAGCGTTAGTTGAGCCTTCGGGTGTGAGGGCCGCGCCCAGGGTACCTTCGAGCGGACTTCCGTTATCGGTAAGAATCTGGACTTTCTGTCCCTCGGCGAGCTCATTGCTGAGAGCGCTACCGTCCGCGGAGAGTACCAGACGGTATCCACCCGCGGATAGGGTGCACAGCGCCGGAGTTGAGGTTTGGCCTTTGGCGCCGCAGCTGTTGTCTACGGTGTATTCATTGCCGTCAGCGAAGAGGTATTCAGAGAGCGGCAGTGCGGTGCCGTAGCGTCCTTCTTCGGTTCGGTCAGTATCCCCGGGAGGGTAGTAGCCACGATCCAGGTAGAAACGGTAGACAGCGTTAGCGGTTGCTTCGCCGTAGTTTCCTTCCTCATCCCAGATACTGTAGCCGAGCGATTCTAGAGCTTCTTGGAGCTGTTTAACGTCATCGCCGCGAGCGCCTACGGCAAGGTCGCGGTAGGCGGGAATGCTACCTTTGAACGCAATGATGGGACGCTCGTTGATAGTGGTGATAATTGAGCCGTTACTCAGCTGGGTACCCGCTTTGGCGCCGTCCCTGGTCACCACTCCTTGAGGGGTTCCCACGGTGTAGCTTCGGGCGGGTGACACGCTAACTTCTCCCGAATAGGTGCGGGTAACAGTCTGCGTACTGATTCGGGTTGTTAGTTGCGCGGCTCGGGACGGCTGCGCATTGGATTCAACATTGGTGCGTAGCCCCGTATTAAGGGCGTAGATGGAGAACCCGCCGGTGATGACGAGCAGAATGACGAGCACCGGAACCAGGTAGGCGCGTATGGTTGCCGTCGTGGCGGCGCGGCGGGGGTTTTCTGAACTCTGCTGCGTGTTCATGGGTTCACCTTTCTGCGGTGAAATATGGGGCAGGGGAATAAAGGGCTGTATCCTCTGCTCTCATCCGCGGGTGAAAGCGGTTGAGCGCAGAGGACCGGTAGAAAATTCTCGCTAGAAAATGTCCAACGAGGAATCAGCGTTTACTATTTGCCGTTGACTAGAGCTGCGGCGCGCTCCTGTGCCTGATGCTCGATATCGCGTACTTCAAGGATGAGCGGCTCATGCTCATTGAGCCAGGTCGCCGCCTTTTCGTAGTAGATATTCTGCGCTTTAGTCAGGATTTCAGTGGACTTTTGGCAGTTGTAGTCGGCGTGAGCTAGGGATTGCTCTTCCCCGTTGGCGGCTGCATTGGCTGCCTTATACTTACCCCAGGTTTTCTCTGCGTAGCTGGGAGCATCTCCGAAGTGCTGTATATCGGTGTATCCGCTTTCTTTCATGCATGCACCGTAGGTGGTGTCATCGCGGTAGTATTTCCCCATTTCTTCTACCGCGTTATTTTTGGATCCGCCCGTGATGAGCTCGTTAATGAAGTTGGTGTATTTGAGGTAGTTTTCTGCTGAGCCGAAGACAGCCTCTGCCGCACGTCCGAGGCATGAATCTGTCGCCATGCCGACCTTGGCACCGTTACTCATCGTGATGGTGACAGTTTTGCTGTCTGCGGCTTGGGGGTCGCCTTGAAACGCTTTCCGGTATGCCGGGTTTTCCATCGCGGGTGCGTTGCTGGAGCTAGCATTGTCCTGCCGGGTGGACGAGTATCCTTGGGTGGCCGCTTCTTCGTTGGGGAGGTGAGCGCCACTCATCGCAAGTTCATGAACGGAGGAGCCGTCAATAATGTTCTGGCTACCGGAGTAGGTGAAGGACTTCTCGCTCATGCACTTTTTGACTTCGTTGACGAGGGCCACGTTAATATCCGGGGAGGGATTCTCGTAGCTTGCCAGGACATTACGAATGTCTTGCTTAACCTCAACGGTGGTGGAGCAACTCGATACACCTAAGCAACAGGCAATACCGATAAGGGCGAGGGATGCGAAGGGCTTCTTTGCCATGGACTGCACCTTTCTCAAGCATCATTGATGGGCGAGAACCGGCAGTGATACGAGCGTATCGTGAGGGCTATCTACAGACCGGCTATATGGTGTGAACCTGCGTTTTGCGGAGTAGAAGCATCATGAGCCGATTACTAAGTATGATAGAGGATACCCCCCCCCGTACAATAGACACACAAGGTGTATTTATGACGTATAACACCTATAAGAATGCATGTAAAAGGGTTTATGAGTTAAAGGGCGGTGCCACGGAAGAATAACCTTCCGGGGCACCGCCCTTTAGCTATCGCAAAGACTTATTCAGCCCGAAATATTGAGTTTAGAACTTCGTGCCGGTCAGACGCTCATACGCCTCAACGTAACGGGCACGAGTCTTCTCCACAACCTCCTCAGGCAGGTGCGGCACGTTATCCGAACCGTCCCAACCTGACTCCGGCGAACGCAACCAGTCACGCACATACTGCTTATCGAAGCTCGGCTGAGCGTGACCCGGCTCGTACTGCTGAGCATCCCAGAAACGCGAAGAGTCAGGAGTCAAAACCTCATCACCCAGGGTAATCTCACCGCGGTACGAATCAGTACCGAACTCCATCTTGGTATCCGCCAGAATAATGCCCTGCTCACGAGCAATCTTCTCCGCAGTCGAGTACAGGCTCAGGCTCAGCTCCTCCAGGCGCTCGCCCACCGGCTGACCAACCTCAGCGTACAGCTCCTCACGGGTCACCAGCTCATCATGCTCACCCACCTCAGCCTTACCGGTCGGAGTGAAAATCGGGGTGTCCAGGCGGGAACCATCCACCAGACCCGCCGGCAACTGCACACCAGCAATCTCACCGGTCTCGTTATACGCCGCCAGACCCGAACCAGTCAGGTAACCGCGCACAATGCACTCCACCGGGAACATGTTCAGGGAGCGGCAAATCATTGCTCGACCAGCCACAACATCCGGAACGTCCGTGGACAGCACGTGATTCGGAACCTCCTTGAGCTGCTCAAACCACCACAGGGACATCTGAGTCAGAATCTTGCCCTTGTCCGGAATAACAGTAGGCAGAATACGGTCGAACGCACTAATACGGTCCGAAGCAACAACCATGACGGAGCCGGCGCGCAGCTCTGCGTCATCACTCACGGTGAGGCCGGTGGCGTCGAAGCGCTCCTCATTCGGAACGTACAGGTCGCGCACCTTGCCGGAATAGATGTGGGTCCAGCCCGGGATTTCCAGGGGGTTAGAACGAGAAGTCATAAGAATCTCTCCTGATGAGGTGGTGTGATGTGGATGCAAAAAGTCTGTGTAATTACAATACCCGACAAGCCCGGTTACCCGCCTGTGATAGCGGGGTCGGAGACGTCTCGGGTACGAAGAGACCGGCGCCCCCACCCTCAAGCGGGGAAGCCGGTCAACGTCTTAGTCTCGCGGAGCGGGAATGTGGATGCGGTTCTCCACAGCCTTCAACGCAATATCGTTACGGTACTGTGCGCCAGCCCACGAGATAGCGCGAACACCCTCGTAGGCGGCATCGCGGGCAGCACCCAGGCTCTCACCGAGCGCCACGACAGCCAGCACACGGCCGCCGGCGGTGTGGATTTCCTCGCCGGAAACCACGGTGCCCGCGTGAATCACGTGCACGCCCTCCAGCGCATTCGCCTCGTCCAGACCGGTGATGACGTCGCCCTTGCGGGGAGTACCCGGGTAGTTCTCAGCAGCCATGACTACGTCTACCGCGGTGCGGGGATCCCAATCCAGCTCGGTGCCCTCAGAAATCTCACCGCGAGCAGCCGCACGCAACAGCTGACCCAGCGGGGTGCGCAGACGCGCCAGAACCGCCTGAGTTTCCGGGTCGCCAAAGCGGGCGTTGAACTCGATAACACGCACGCCACGGCTGGTCACAGCCAGACCACAGAAGAGCACACCCACGAACGGGGTGCCGCGCTCAGCCATACGAGCCACGGTCGGGCGGGCAACCTTCTCCACGACCTCCTGCACGAAGCCCTCGGGCAGCCAAGGAAGCGGAGTGTACGCGCCCATACCACCGGTGTTCGGGCCCTCATCGTTGTCGAAAATGCGCTTGAAGTCCTGAGCCGGGGACAGCGGCAGAACGTTCTTACCGTCAGAGATGACGAAGAGGGACACTTCAGGGCCGTCCAGGAACTCTTCGATGACCACGGTGCCGCCAGCGTTGAAGCAAGCCTGAGCGTGCTCCAGTGCTGCGGCGCGGTCCTCGGTCACCACAACGCCCTTACCGGCGGCCAGGCCGTCGTCCTTCACCACGTAGGGTGCACCGAACTCGTCCAGGGCAGCCTGCGCCTCAGCGGCATTCGTTGCCACGTAGGCGCGGGCGGTCGGCACGGAAGCTTCTTCCATGATCTGCTTAGCGAAAGCCTTAGAACCTTCCAGCTGGGCGGCAGCTGCGGAGGGGCCGAAAACGTCAAAACCCGCCTCACGCAGTGCATCCGAAACGCCCGCAACAAGCGGGGCCTCCGGGCCAATAACGACCAGGTCGGCGTTCAGCTCGCGTGCCAAGGCGGTTGCCTGAGCGGGGTCATTCGCATCAATTGCGTGGACGGGAACATCCTGAGCAATACCGGCGTTGCCGGGGGCGCTGTGCACCTCGGTCACCTCAGGATCGCGCAGAAGCGCACGGATAATTGCGTGTTCACGGCCACCGGGGCCCAGTACCAAAACCTTCATGCTATTCAGGGTACCCTTTATCACACTAAAAATGTGAGCTGAGCGCACTAAAAATGCGGCTCTTCTCATCTAACGGCACATTCGAAAGAATGCCTATCAGAGAAGAACCGCAACAGGTGAGCATTTACTGCAGGACAGCTAGCATTGAATCGGGTTAGACCAACGCCGTCACAGCCGCAAAACCACCAAAAACAATGCCGGGGGCATTAGCGATGACGATTGGCATGTCCTTCTTGGGGCGCCACAGGCCGTAGAGCAACCATAGGGTGCAGTTCATGGCGGCTACCAGGGGCTGAATCCAGTCGCCCTTGTGACCGTTCAGATTACCGATAATCTGCGGGAAATAAAAGACGTACATGAGCACGGCAGCAATCGAAGCGGCTCGTGCAAGAACGGGGAAAAACTTGGCGTGAAATTCAGATTCAGCGCTCGTACCACTTTTTTCTGCGGTGCTCTCGGGCGCGGTGGAAGAAGAGTAGTTCTGCTCTGCCATAAAGTGATATGTTCCTGAAGACCTAATGTGTGTACTATCTGGGCGGCTGTTGTTCTCGCGAACGATGGAGATATAGAGGATGGAAGCAGCTGTTCTGAGTGGTGCCAGGACGAGTGATGCCAGGATGGCACCGCCCCCCTATGAATCCCTAGAGATATGTGCAGGCCTCCCCGAGTATACTCCGCGAATATTCTATTCTCCCTTTCCCCAGATACAACCCCCATCACGAATTAACATGAGGGATATCACACATATAGCTCACTGCCAGCCCAAAAATATCACGTGAACACACAAAATAAGGATGAATCCAGTCACCCTTACAGGCGGCGTTCTGTACGGAAATATTTGCGGAGATACCGTTCTACACTGCCCAATACACCTAAAACCGCGCACATAGGGCAGAACAATGCACCCTTTAAACTAGAAGAATGACCAACAGCACCACCACACAGACCACTCCCTCCACCGCACACCAGAACTGTTGCCCCTTCGACGTAGAACTCGCGCAACTCACCCGTAACGGCCTAACCGAAGCCACCTACCGTGGACGCCTCGTCATCCTCTCCCCCGAGGGAGAAGTCGCCCTGAGTCTCGGCGACACCCACGAGCCTTTCTTCTTGCGCTCGGCGCTCAAGCCCCTGCAGGCCATCGGTTCCCTGAAGGCCGGTGCACCCCTGCGCGGTTCCCAGGTCGCCATCGCCTGCGGTTCGCACAGCGGCACCTTCGAACAGATGCGTGCCGTCCAAGACATCCTTGCGCAGGGTAGCACCGAAACACGCCCGCTCACCGCGGCAAGCCTGGCGCTCAAGCCTTCCTACCCCTCCGATTCTCAGGCGCGCAAGGCCATGATTCAGGCCAACCTGGCGCGCACTCCCCTGGCGCACCCCTGCTCCGGTAAGCACGCCGCATTCCTGTGGGCCTGCACCGCCAAGCTGGAACGTGGTGAGCTTGAGGCGGGTTCCCAGAATTGGACCCTACACAACTACCTCGATCCCGCCCACCCGCTACAGCAGGTCATTACCGAGGAAATTGAGGCCTTCGCGGGTGAGCCCGTAGCCGCCATCGGCGTTGATGGATGCGGCGCGCCGGTTCACGCGCTCTCACTGTTGGGTGCCGCACGCGCCTACTCGGCCCTGGGTTCGGCGATTCGCAACCTCGGAGCGGATGCGCGCGCCTCCACGGTCGCCACCGCCATGGTGGACTACCCTGAGCTGATTCAGGCCCCGGGTTCCCCCGATTCGGTCCTGACCGAACAGCTGGACGCCGTGGTCAAGTGCGGCGCGGAGGGCGTGCTCTGCATCGGCCTGCGTTCGGGCGCCTCGGTGGTGGTCAAGATGAGCGACGGCACTCACCGCGCGCTCTATGCCGTGGCCCTGCAAGCGCTGGCCGCCTGCGGATACCTGAACATCGAGGAGTGCGAGCGCCTGTTGCCGCTCGTGGTACGCCCGGTGACCGGCGGCTACGTGGACGGCCGACCGGTTGAGGTCGGCGAGATTCGCGTGCACGAGGAACTCTTCACCGAAGCCCCGGAGGGAAAGTAGCCGTGGCCATTCGACGTAAGACCAGTGAAGAGGCGGGCATGGCAGCGGTGCGTGAGGTGCGCGCGCTCTTCGCTTCCTTTGGCTCCGAGCCTTCCGAAGCTATCCCCGTACCCGCTGAAATAGAACGGGCGTTCGCCGCGCTCCCCCGTTCGGTGCGTGCGACCTTCGTGCGCTTCACCCTTGAAGAGCTTGCGACCCTCGCCCCCGGCAATAGCGTGGAGGTGCGCGTACCCCCGCTGGGCGTTACCCAGTGCGTAGCCGGCCCCCGCCACACGCGAGGTACCCCACCCTCGGTCGTGGAGACCTCTCCCGCGGTCTGGGCGGCGCTGGTGCTGGGTACCTGTTCGTGGGAGCGCGCCGTGGCGGCCGGGGTACTCGACGCCTCCGGCGAACGTAGCAACCTCTCCGGCTTGCTACCGCTCTTCTAGATTCGCGCTCGTTCCCGCTAATCCACGCAATTTCCGTGGCCTGCATTGAGATGTCCATACCGGGGTATTTAGCGTATCCTTCACCACATCTACGCCGAAACCCGGTACACTTTAAGGGTCTGGTGTATGCCATTGCACACACAGGCAGGTACGAGCACAGAAACACACATCCGTCTCGCACCCGCGCAGACGCATCCGCAGTCCCAACGTCGAAAAGAAGTGACTTGATTCGCCCCGACGGAAAACTCACTCACGACCTCGATCCGATTGACCACGGACCCAAGGACGCCTGCGGCGTCTTCGGCGTCTGGGCACCCGGCGAGGACGTGGCAAAGCTAACCTACTACGGCCTGTACGCGCTTCAGCACCGCGGCCAGGAATCCGCAGGTATCGCAACCAGTAACGGCAAGCGCATCCACGTATACAAGGACATGGGCCTCGTCTCCCAGGTCTTTGACGAAGCAACGCTCAGCTCCATGCCCGGTGACCACGCAATCGGCCACGCCCGATACTCCACCACCGGTGCATCCCATTGGGCTAACGCGCAGCCGACCCTCGGCACCACCCCGCACGGCACGCTCTGCCTGGCCCACAACGGTAACCTCACCAACTCGGCGGACCTCTACGAGCGTGTGCTCGAAAAGAACGGCGGCAAGCCGCCCAAGCACGGCGAGCTGGCACAGGGTAACACCACCGACACCGCACTCATCACCGCCCTGCTAGCGGAGCACGACTTCGACTCCCTTGAAGAGGCAGCCCTCGACCTGTTGCCTACCCTGCGCGGCGCTTTCTGCCTCACTTTCATGGATGAGCACACCCTCTACGCTGCACGCGACCCTCAGGGTGTTCGCCCGCTCGTGCTCGGTCGCTTGGAACGCGGCTGGGTTGTTGCCTCCGAGACCGCAGCTCTCGACATCGTTGGCGCATCCTTCGTGCGTGAGGTTGAGCCCGGCGAGTTCATCACCATCGATGAGAACGGCCTGCGTTCCCAGCGCTTCGCTGAAGCAAAGCCTGCCGGCTGCGTCTTTGAGTACGTTTATCTAGCCCGCCCGGACACCACCATCGCCGGTCGTAGCGTCTACGAATCTCGCGTAGAGATGGGCCGTCAGCTCGCCCGCGAGCACGCGGTGGAGGCTGACCTGGTCATGCCCACCCCCGAATCCGGTGTCCCCGCCGCTATTGGTTACGCCGAAGAGTCCGGCATCCCCTACGGTAACGGCCTGGTCAAGAACGCTTACGTGGGCCGAACCTTCATTCAGCCCTCGCAGACCATCCGTCAGCTCGGTATCCGTCTGAAGCTCAACCCGCTCAAGTCCGTGGTTGCCGGCAAGCGCCTCGTCGTCATCGACGACTCCATCGTTCGCGGTAACACCCAGCGTGCCCTCGTGCGGATGCTCCGCGAAGCCGGCGCGAAGGAAGTGCACGTGCGCATCTCCTCACCGCCCGTGAAGTGGCCTTGCTTCTACGGCATCGACTTCGCCTCCCGCGCCGAGCTGATTGCGAACGGCCTGTCGGTGGACGAGATTGCTTCTTCCCTCGGCGCCGATTCGCTCGGCTTCATTTCTGAGGAAGGCATGATGGCCGCCACCGAGCAGCCCGCCGAGAACATGTGTACCGCATGCTTCACCGGCAAGTACCCCATCGAATTGCCTAGCGAAGAGCGCCGCGGCAAGTCCCTCTTCGATTCCGAGAAGAAGGGTAAGGGCGGCCCGCTATCCGGCAAGGCCGCCGAAGTGACCGTCGAGCGTGCTGTCCCGGCTAAGCCCGAACATGCCGAGGCCGTTTCGATTGACACCCGAGAAGGCACCGAGACCCTCGAGACGAAGTTCGCCCCCTCCACCGTCAAGGTCTCCGACGACGACGCCGGCATGGGCATGTGCAACCCCGGCCCCGGCGCCGACCTCGAGGGCCTGCTGACCGAGGCGGATCGCACTCCCGCCAACTCCTCCGCCACCACTACCCCGAAGGAATCTTAATGAGCGAGAACCCCACCACCGTAACCTACGCAAGCGCAGGCGTTGACGTTGAGGCCGGCGATCGCGCCGTCGAGCTGATGAAGGACGCTATCAAGGCGACCCACAACTCCTCCGTTGTTGGCGGCGTGGGCGGCTTCGCGGGCCTGTACGACGTCTCCGAGCTCGTCAAGTACCGCAAGCCCTACCTGGCTACCTCCACCGACGGTGTGGGCACCAAGGTCGCTATTGCACAGGCACTGGATATTCACGACACCATCGGTTACGACCTGGTCGGCATGGTCGTGGACGACATCGTCGTGTGCGGTGCTAAGCCCCTGTTCATGACCGACTACATTGCCACCGGCAAGGTCGTTCCCGAACGTATCGCTGACATTGTGCGCGGTATTGCTGGCGCATGTGCGCAGGCTGGTACCGCCCTGGTTGGCGGCGAAACCGCTGAGCACCCCGGCCTGCTCGCAGAAGACGAGTATGACGTCGCTGGCGCAGCAACCGGCCTGGTCGAAGCGGACGAGCTGCTCGGCCCCGACCGCGTGCGCGAAGGCGACGTGCTGATTGCAATGGCATCCTCCGGTATTCACTCCAACGGCTACTCCCTGGTCCGTAAGGTCCTGAACGTTGCCGGTTGGGGTCTGGAACGTCAGGTGGACGAGCTGGGCCGTACCATCGGTGAGGAGCTGCTCGAGCCCACCCGCGTGTACACGGCAGACTGCCTGGATTTGGCAGCAGCGTTCCCCGTCAACGGCGAAGACGGCACCACCGGTAGCGGCGTGCGCGGCTTCTCGCACGTGACCGGCGGCGGTCTGGCTGCTAACCTGGCACGCGTTCTTCCGCAGGGCCTTGAGGGTCGCGTGGACCGCTCCACCTGGCAGATTCCCGCCATCTTCTCCCTGATTGGTTCGCTGGGTAACGTGCCGCTGGCTGACCTGGAGCGCACCCTGAACCTGGGTGTGGGCATGATTGCTATCGTTGACCCCTCCGTGGCTGAGGCTGCTACCAAGCGCTTGAACGACCGCGGTATCCCCTCCTGGATTATGGGTGACGTTGTGGCTGCCGGTGATCCCGAGCCCAATAGCGCCGACTACATTCAGGGCGCTAAGGGCGTGGACGGCGGCGCGGTTCGCCTGCTGGGCTCCTACGCCTCCTAACGTATCTGGGCGGTCTTGAGATCGCGTCAAAGGGCCGGGGCGGTTCCCATGTTGCATGGGGCCGCCCCGGCCCTTTGAAGTATCGGAGACACCGATGCTCTGGTCGGTGTTCTGACGTTCCGGTATGTTCCCTGAGCGCTTCTTACTTTCACAGCATCATTACTTTTAATTCATGTTCTTTCATCTTTATTTATTTTAATAGCAGAAACATTTTTACTGCATTAAAGTGTTTACACTATAGTGCCAATAAATACTCGGGGTCGAACCTCAAATATATACCCCCTTATCAAGGACTTAACTTTCAACTTTAACTTCAGAATTCCCTCAATCACGGGCAACCTAATCCATCCCACAAGGAAAAATCCAAATTTTTAATATAAAAAATATAGTTGAGATATACCTCAAGCTCTCCCTGAGGTGATAGCTTAATGAAGTACCTTTATACGCCGTCTAAAAGATATGCACGGTCCCAAACTTCTTAGCGTATCGAGTAGAAAATCTTATCCCCGTGTTTCTTGGTTTGCGCCACATAACGGCACCTATCAGTCATCGAAAAACACAGGCCCCGACGGCTCAGGTACACACCACACAGTCCATATACTCTCAACTCACTAGGAGATTTCACATGAAGCTCCACTGGCCCACACCACCATCTGGCCACCCCGTAGCGTCACCCAGGCCCACCCACCGCACTACGCTGAAGCCCCTCCACGCGGGCCTCGCCCTGCTGGCCACCGGCTCACTCATCTTTGGCGGCAACCTGCCCGCGGCCCTCGCGCAGGCTCCCCAAGAAGACGCCGCTCAGACAGACCAGGCCGAAGCCCCCTCGCCCACCTCTCCCTTCAGCGTTCCCACCAACGCGGGTGCGCCTCAGGGAACTCCCCGAAGCGCCGCCCCCGGAGCTCTGCCTCAGCAGAAGTTTGACCAGTTCATCGTCACCTACACCGACGAGGCGAAACAGCGCACCGAGGAGCGTAGCGGTGACTCTGCACTGGCAGAAGGAGCAACCCCCGGCGATCTAGACGGTGGTATTCAGCAGACCATCGATTCCTCCGCAGCTTCCCTCGAAACCAGCGGTGGAGTCATCCGCACCACCACATCCAACGATGCGATTGTCCACACCTCCAAGAAGCTGGACAAGCGACAGGCTCAGGAGTTCATGAACCGCCTGACCTCCAACCCTAACGTTGCCTCCGTGGAACCCGACTACATCAACTACCCGGCGCTTGAAAGCACCTTCGTCTTCAACGATCCCGAGTACTCCAAGCAGTGGAACCTCACGAACCCCACCGTCGGCATCGGCAACACCGGCAACGCCCGCCTGTACCGCGGCCTGAAGACGACCGTTGCGGTAATCGATACCGGCTACACCAACCACCCCGAGCTCGTCTCTTCCCTCGTGCCCGGTTACGACTTCATCAGCGATCCGGTGAGCGGCCGCGACGGCAACGGCCGCGACCCCGACCCCCTCGACGAGGGCGACCAGGCTCCCTTCAACCTCTGCGGTGATCTGCAGGACGCACAGCTTTCAAGCTGGCACGGCACTCACGTGGCTGGCATTATCGCCGCACGTGGCCAGAACCACCAGGGTATTGTGGGTGTCTCCGACCTAGCCTTCATCCAGCCGGTTCGTGTACTCGGTCGATGCGGTGGACGAACCTCTGACGTCGCCGATGCCATCACGTGGGCGGCTGGCGGTCACGTCAATGGTGTCCCCGACAACAAGCAGCCCGCACAGGTGATCAACCTGTCCCTGGGCGGTGTACTGGCCTGCCCCAGCACCTACCAGAAGGCCATCAATTTCGCGCTTTCCAAGGGCGTGGCCGTGGTTGTAGCTGCCGGCAACGGTGAGATGGACGCCTCGAAGTTCGCTCCGGCCAACTGTAAGGGCGTCATTGCGGTGGGTAACAGCACGAAGAATGGCACCCGCGAGTCGAGCTCGAACTACGGCAAGACGGTTACCGTCTCTGCCCCGGGTACCGATATCCTCTCCCTGGGTGTCAACAGCATCACCCGACCCAACGGCAAGTACATCTACACCTACATGACCGGCACCTCCATGGCGGCGCCTCACGTGTCCGGTATCCTGGCCCAGCAGCTGGTGAACGGCGCAAACGTCAGCCGCCAGAAGGTCTACAACTCTGCTTTCCACGCCGCAGTTAACCCGATTAAGTGCGACAAGAACTACTGCGGACGCGGCATCATCAACAGCCGTAAAACCGCCCAGTACGTAGGCAATTTGGATGCGCAGGGTAAGATGTCCTTCAGCCGCCCACGTAGTATCTACACTCGCAGGGTCATTACCTCGACTCGCCGCACGGCCGTGACCGACCTTGATCCGCAGGATACTCCCACTGAGATTCAGGGTGGGCAGGCCTCGAATCAGGCCGAGAAGCCGATGGTGATGACCAACGATAACGCTGACCCCATCAACCCCGACGCCGTCTCGGATGATTCAGCTTCTTCTGAGGAATCCGACACCCAGGTACAGAAGGCGAATGACCTGAGCGACGACGAGAACTCCCAGCAGGACGGGGACTACACGGTCATCTCCCCCGTGCAGAAGCCTCGTGAGGTACATGAGCTGTACTAGGCTGTCCGTCACGGCCACCGCGCCGAACCCAGGCAACAGCGCATAGCGAAAAGCCCCCGATGAGAGACATCATCGGGGGCTTTTCAGCCTTAAACCGGGCCTCGACTAGCGGTGGTTACCAGAAGCGAAGCTCAAGTAGCCGCTGCTCGGGTAGGTGTTCGCGGATGCACCGTACCAGGAACGGTGACGGGAGGTGTGACCGTGACGAGGACGCGACGGGTACGAGGGGCGGGTCACCGGGCGGGAGGGGCGAGTCACCGGGCGGTTAGTCTTCGGTGCCGGAGTCACCTTTGGGGCGGGGGCCTGGTGACGCTTGGCGTCTTCTTCAGCCTTCTTGCGCGCTGCCTCTTCAGCCGCCTTCTTACGTGCGGCTTCCTCCTCCGCCTTCTTGCGTGCCGCCTCAGCCGCAGCTGCTTCCGTAGCCTCACGGTCGGAGCGAACCTGCTGAACCGCGCGCGCCGCATTCACGATGCCGGAACCGCACGCCGACTGATCGCACTCAACACTCTGAGAGGTGGACTGCAGAACCTTCTTCGCCTGCGCGTAAGTCAGTTTCGGGTCAACTGCCTTCATGAGCGCCACAATACCGGCAACATGCGGTGCCGCCATGGACGTGCCCTGGTACTCGGCGTAGTCAGCCTTACCGGGAGCAGTCTTGCCAGCGTTCAGGGTGGAGAGAATACCGCCACCCCAGTAGCGGCGGTCGCCACCGGGGGCGCTCACGTCTACGCGGGAGCCGTAGTTGGAGAAGTAGGAGCGCTTACCGTTCTTATCGGTTGCACCCACGGTAATGACGTCTTCGCAGTTGCCGGGGCTGGACTTCGAGGCATCAAAGTTGTTATTGCCCGCTGCGACAACCACGATGGAGCCGCGCTTATTCGCCTGAGCAATCGCCTGGCGGTACGGGGTGGTGCAGGTGCCCTCACTACCAATGGACATGTTAATGACCTGGGCGGGGTGCTGGTTCGCGGGAACACCACGCACGCTACCACCGGCAGCCCAAATAATGCCATCGGTGATGTCTGAGTCGAAGCCACCGCAGGCACCCAGAACACGCACGGGCACGATCTTCGCCTCGGGTGCCACACCAGCAATGCCCTCGTTGTTGTTGGCGATAGCGGCAATAGTGCCCGCCACGTGGGTGCCGTGCCAGTCGGAGGGGGTTGCCTTCGAACCGGTGAAGCACTGGTTATCCACGGTCCAGTTACCGGCGTCGGTCGGGTCGGAGTCACGGCCATTACCGTCGTTGGAGAAGGCAGATTCGGCAATGAAGTCGTAGCCGGGCAGCACGTTAGCGTCCAGGTCCGGATGGGCGGTGATACCGGAGTCCAGCACCGCCACGGTCACACCCTGGCCGCGGGTGGTGCCCCACGCCTCCAGGGCAGAGATACCCTTCTCGCCGGTGAGGGACCACATACGGTTCATCTTCGGGTCGTTGATCTTGACGGGCGCCGAGGTGTTATCCACGGTGGCGTAGCGGCGCATATCGGGCGACACGGATGCAACCTTGGAGTTCGCGCTCAGGGCGTTCATGTACTGCTGCGCCTGGGCAGGGGTGAGGGCCGCGGAGGTGGTGACCACACTGGCATCCAGGGCGGTGGAGCGAACGTAGCTGGTCCTTAATATTCAGCAGCTCGTCGATGCTCTGCACGTCGGAGGTGATGCCGGCGTAGAGCGCGTCGGTCCAGGTTGCCTGCTGGGTGCCGGCGGCTGCGGACCAGTCGATCTGGTCTGCGGTGGCGTCGGTGGAGGCGGCGTTCTTCGCTTCGTCGGTGTAGGTGATGATGAAGCGGTTGTAGGTTGCGGGCGCGGACTGGGTGGCCTGCACCGTGTTAGAAATCTGGGTGGTGTTAGAAGCCTGGGCGGCCTGAGATGCCTTGGCCTGGTTAGCCTGCGCGGTGGGTACCGCTACGGCGGGGATAACGCTTGCTGAGAGCAGGCAGGTTGCGGTGACGAAGCTCAACAGGGAACGCTGGGAGGCGCGTGCCTGTGAGGGGCGAGCGATGCGAAGCATGAACGTCCTTGAGATGAGTGGTACCGGGCACGCATAGTCCGATGTGGCATGACCGGTCAGGCATAGCCAGCATGTGCGTTATGTGTGTGCGGTACGAGTGAATACGGAAGAGTAGGGTGTTGGGGCTACGCGGTGTTTTTGCCGCACGGTATCTGTGAGGAGATGCGTTGTACGGCTGGTCGCGCGTGGCGGTGTGGGTGTGGTGCATACTGTGGGTTGCGCATTGGATTCGCAATGTGCTTGCACAGGTACGCGCCGTGGGATACTGTAGCACTCTTTTTTAGTTACTTTATGATTAAAATATAGAGTGTGATGCAACTCATTTTATATAAAGATGAGCAAAACTTAAATCGCTACTTTAAAGCCTAAGGATACCTTGACTAGGTATTTCTTTATCTGCATTTATGTGAAGAAAAAATATCATTATCTACGCCACATTATTGATCCCAGACCGCTTCACGCCTAGGAAAAAGTGCTAGGATAGCAATACCTCACCGCATAAACTACTTCCGCAATAAACTCCTCCAGGGGTTTAGAAAACATTGCGCATTAATGCAGTAATGCGCATTTTTCTTTCCGTTGCCACACTGCCAACGCAGTACACGCAGAGAGATATAAATGTTTTCCCAAAAGTGCATTTATGTGAGTGAGTCATCCTCACCAACTGCCGCTTCCGGCACTCACATTTGCAAAGGACCCCGATGTCTTTTACCACTCATCCCTCCTCGCGCCGCGTCGCACGCGCCGCACTGAGCACGGGAACCGCCGCAGCACTCGTGGCTTCCCTGGGCGCACCCGCAACCTTCGCGGCCCCCACCCAAACCAGCAACGCAGCTCGCGCCGCAGCACACACAACCATCTCCTCCCTCAGCCCCGAACAGCAGAAGGCAGGATTCAACCGCTTCGTCATCACCTACACCGATAACGCGCTGAACGCCGGCGGCATCAACTGGGCCAGCCCCGCAGGCACCCAGGTTGCCACCTGGAACGATGCCCTCTACCAGGGCCTCACCTCCGAGGTGAAGGGCGTCGACGACCTCTTCAAAATCAAAACCAACTACGTGCGCACCACCTCCCAGAAGGCAACCGTGGTGACCACCTCCTCCAAGCTCACCGCAGAGCAGGCAGAGAAGTACATGGCGACCTTGAGCTCCAACGCCTCCGTCGCTTCCGTCGAGCCCGACCTGCTACGCCACTCCAGCACGCGCGCCCGTGGTGCCGCCACCTCCAAGGTCGCCCAGGTAGCCCAGGCCGCGCAGGCTTCAAACCAGGCCATCACCCCGAACGACACCCTATACCCGCAGCAGTGGAACCTGCACGACGCTAAGGGTATATCCGCCCCTGAGGCCTGGAAAACCACCCAGGGTGCCGGCGTGACCGTGGCCGTCATCGACTCCGGTATCGTCAAGCACCCCGATCTGGACGCTAACGTCCTGCCCGGCTACGACTTCATCACCGAGCCCTCCATCGCCCGCGACGGCAACGGCCGCGACGCCGACCCCACCGACCAGGGCAACTGGGAAGAGGCCGGCGTCTGCGACAGCGGATCTGAAGCGAGCGACTCCAACTGGCACGGCACCCACGTGGCCGGTTCTATCGCCGCAATTATGAACAACAAGCGCGGCATTGTCGGCGTGGCCCCCTCATCCAAGATTCTGCCCGTACGTGCTCTGGGCATGTGTGGCGGCTACGACTCCGACATTGCGGACGCAATGGTCTGGGCAGCCGGCGGAACCGTTGAGGGCGTACCCGCAAACTCCCACCCCGCCAAGATTATTAACCTCTCCCTCGGCGGCGAAGGCACCTGCCCCGCAACCTACTCCAAGGCTATTGCCGAGGTGAACAAGCGCGGCGCAATCCTCGTCGTGGCAGCCGGTAACGACGGCCAGGATGCCTCCAAGGTTGCTCCTGCCAACTGCGGCGGATCCATCGTGGTGGGTTCTACCGATCAGAAGGGCAAGCGTAGTGACTTCTCCAACTACGGCAAGATTGTGGATGTGAGCGCCCCCGGTAACACCATCATGTCTACCGTGGACCTGGGTACTACCGTTTCCACCGGCGCCGGCTACACCGAGTACGACGGCACCTCCATGGCTGCGCCTCAGGTGGCTGGCATTATCGCCCTCATGAAGTCCGTGGACCCCTCACTGACCGCTGATCGCGCAAAGCAGGTTCTCAAGCAGAGCTCCAAGCCGCTGACCTGCGACGTCAACGCGTGCGGTGCAGGCATTGTGAACGCCGCGAGCGCACTGGCTCAGCTGCAGGGTAAGCAGGAGCCGATTGTTAAGCCCTGGCCGAAGCGTGCGCCCAAGCACCCGACCCGTGCTGCACGTGTTGGCTACGTGACCAACCCGGCTGTTAACCACAACCCGCCCTTCCTGATTACTGCTCAGGGCCTGATTCCCGGTCAGTAATTCGGTGAGCTCCCACCCCTCAGCCTTCCGGCGGTGTTAGCCGCGGGAAACCTCAAAGAATGACAATCACAAAGCCCCCGCCGGGCATGTTCCGGTGGGGGCTTTGCGTGAACAGAACGCCGCGCGTCAAGTGCGGCTTGGTTTCTCCCGCCCGTCCTCACGACTAACAGACGGGAGAGGCTGAGGGGCCGACCGGTCATCTTCCCAGCATCGGTTGGCTATCGGCTGGTGGGCCGAACTCACCAATCTAGGAGGACCGGGGGTGTGAGCCGCGCAGGCCTGCAGCTTCCAGACGAGCCGACTCGTAGCTGAGGGCGCGCAGCCCCGCGGGGGACACTCCGCTGGAGCTAAGAACCACAGGTGCATGCTCCCGGACCGAGCCGCGGTACGAGCCGCCATGTAACTGGTGCTGTACCTGGCCCGCGGGTAGCCGCATGGGCTCGGCCTTCCTCGTGCTGGATTCGTGCGAGGGCTTAGCCGCGAACACCCAACGGCGCTGAACCGCAAAGCTCACCGGAATCAGGATGAGCTCGGTCAGGATCTTGGCCACCAGCAGGGATGCACCCAGCCCCGCCAGGGCTTCCATGAGGGCCGCATTGGCGGCGAGGATGCCCACTGCCAACGTTGCGTAGCGCGCCAGCGAGGAGGAGGCCGAGGGCTGCGAGCCCCCATCATGCATAATTATGCGATTGACGGTGAAGTTCGTCAGCGCCGAGATGACGCGTGCCCCCACCACGGCACCCAGGAGCGGAGCACCCAGCGCCACGAGTGCGAAGAGCGCGAGCGCATCCACCAGGAACCCCGTCACAAAGGAAGAGGCAAGGAAGAGTAGCAGCGGCGCGTAGATACGGGCCGAGTCCTGCAGGGGCCTAAAGTGGCTGGTCGGGTTGCCTGGCTCGTACACCTTGACGATGGGTACCTGCACCAGCTCCACCTCGGCGCGTGTGGCGCGCAGTAGCATGGAGAACTCATACTCGTACTTATCGCCCGGAATCTGCAGAAGCCAGTCCAGAATCTGCGGGGTAAAGGCACGCAATCCGGTCTGCGTATCGGCCACGTGCTTTCCAGTGGCTAGGGCGAAGAACCCGACGGTCGCGCTATTGCCAACCCTTGAGCGCAGCGGCACTTTAGTACCTTCCTCACCCGCATCCGGGTCGGGCAGGGTGCGCACGCCCAGGACGATGGCCCGCTGCCCGGAGGCGGCTAGGCTCTCGGCACGCACGCCCACCCGGAAGATATCTTGGGGTAGGTGCTGGCCATCCGCGTCGGCGGTGACGATGACCTCGCCGGGGCGGTTTACTTTCACCCAGGCGATGCCGGTACGCAGAGCCGCACCCTTGCCACGGTTAACGGGATGGGTATGCACGGTGGCTCCATCCAAGCGCAGTTCGGTAAAGATGGGTGCGTAAGTGCTACCGGAACCGTCATCGATCACGAGGATCTCTGCACCCGGATCCTGCGTCTTTAGAGCGTGCGCAAGACGGAGAAGAGACTGGTCAGGCTTATATGCGGGAATTAGAATAATCACGATGCACTCCCGGCAATGTAGAGAATATCACTGGTTCCACGCTCCTTCGTGCCGCCCTGGGGACGATTGACCAGCTGGTTGTTGAAGACCATGGCGGAGGAGCCGCCACCGTCCAGGTTGTAGGCACTTACGCAGCCCAGATCCTTGAACATCTGCGCGAACTCGGTCATGGTTACGCCGCGCGAGTAGTTGGTGGAACGGCCATCGACCACGATGAAGACCAGGTGGTTGGTGCCGAGCACACCCACACCGGTTCGGGGCTGGTTGCCCTGAATCGAGTGGTTACCGAAGTTGGTGTCCACCTCAACGCTGTCGATGCCATCGACGATGGCGGAGTCCTTCACCAGGGCCGGGCCGAAGGAGAGGGTGTTCCACACGCCCTCATTGACGAGAGTTTGGGCATTGGTCGCGGTTTCGTCGTAGAGCTTGACCGAGCCGTCACGGTAGAAGGCGAGGCCTTCACGGGCACCGGAGTCGCGGTACACCACGCCGTTTCGAATCACGATGCCGGTGGTACGGAAGCCGTAGTAGTCACCGTTAATGGCCCAGATGCCGTTGTGTTCCGAGGCGATATTCGAGGGGGTGTCGATAATGTTCTGGCCGAACTTGTTGTTCGCGAAGGCACTGCGCAGCAGGGTCGCATTGTCGAGCTTGATGTCTGCTACGAAGGAGACGACCGCATCCGAGCCGCTACCGGTGGTGGTAGAAGTGATAGTGATTGAGCCTTCGTTAGCGGTAAGGCTCTGACCGTTGACCTTCACGCCGGTCAGTTCGCTGGGGCTCGCCGTGGCGGAGCCGGAGGCGCTTGCATTCGCCTGCGCCGCAGCCGCCTCGTAGGCGGTGGTGTCTTCAATCTCGGTGTGCTCGGCCAGGTAGCGGTTGTAGGCCCAGCCTGCACCGCCTCCGACTACGGCGAGTGCACCGAGGCCGCCTCCGATAAAGATACGGCGGGTGAGCTTCTTCTTGGCGAGCTTCTGTTCTACGGCGGCCTGCTGCTCTGCGGCGGCCTGGGTGGTCTGGTTGCTGTTCCGAGTCATGTTCTGTTCGTTGTTCATGACTCTAGATTGCCGGTGTACTCTCAGTGCCAGGCATGACTAAGCTGTACCTCAGCTATGTATGCTTATTCAGCTAAAATTATTTTATGCAGAGCGGCCCGATCTTCCCGATGTCCCCGATGGGCCGGCCTATGTCGTCCGTTTCCCCGTCCGCTTCCCCATTGCTTGTCTCAGTCCTCGCTATTTCCGAGACCCGTTCCTCGGTTGCAATATAAGGGCACGAAAAAACCGGCTGAGCACCCCGTGCGGGGCCTCAAGCCGGCTCATCATCTGTAGAATACGCTCGGTCGGTACCTACCGAATCATTCTGCGTATTCCTATGCTTCGTCCTCGTAGGAAGCGTACTTTTCAGCGTATGCCGAGTAGTCGTCCTCGTCGTCATAGCGGCGACGGGACGAATCGGAGGACTTGGTGTTCTTCGCACTGCTGAGCTCACGCTCGAGAGCGCTGTAGTCGGTCTCGGGGCTGAAGTACTTCATCTCCCGAGCCTGCCTTGTTGCTTTAGCCTTCTGACGGCCGCGCCCCATGGCGTGACCCCCTCTTTCATCCTGTCCGAAGCTACGGGCGCGCGGGGCGTGCCCTCCCTCGGATCGTTCTACGGTCTTTACTACACTATAGAGTACCCTGTTTTGACGTTCAATGTCGCGCCCTGCAACACGTATTTTACGGAGCGGAGCGCCCCTACTCACCAGAACATCCGTTTTATTTTTCTTACTCTAACGTCTCCACACACGGAACACGCACGGAACCCCGCATCGAAGGCATACTCAGCTTCGATGCGGGGCTTGCGCCTCTCGACCGGTTCACTCACAAGACCGGTATCGAGAGAATCGCCGCGCCGGTCACGACCTCCGGTGCGGGGTCTATGAGAGTCCGAAGAGTCGGGGACTCTAGTTTGCGGTGAAGCTACCCAGCGAGGTGGCGTTCGAGGCCACGGAGGTACTCGATGTGTTTACACTATCGGTGGTGGTGTACACCGTGTAGCTCTCGCCCTTGGTGATCTTGGAGCTAGAGACCAGAATCAGGCTGGTGTTCGAGTTGACGACCTTGTAGTTGGCCACCACCGTACCCGAGGAGTCAGCCACCTGAATAGTCGTACCGTTACTGACATTCGACAGGTTCGTCAGCTTCACGTAGCCGCTGGTGGAGGAGGTTGCGGGCGCCTCAAACATGTCGCCGGAGTTACCTGCAACCACGGTCGTGCCGTTGAGCAGCAGGTCGCCGTTGGTGTCCAGCGAGGTGTTACCGCCCGTGAACGGACCGTTCACGATTAGGGTGCCACCCGAGAGGGTTGCGGTACCGTTGGAGTCGATGCCGTCGCCGTTCGCGTTCACAGTGACGGTGCCGCCGGCGATGTTGATGGTTGCGTCGACCACCTCGAAGGTGCCACCGCCGCCCATGCCACCGCCGCCCATGCCACCGCCGCCCATGCCACCGCCAGCCGGGGGCTGACCCATGGTACCGGAGTGAGACTGACCGCCACCCGCGGGTGTCTGGCCGCCCTGTGCCGCATTACCCTGTGCTGCCTGGTTGCTCTGGGCGGTGGAGGTCGAAGTCGACTCAGTGCTGGTCGAGTCGGTGGTAGTCGTAGTGCTGTACGAGGCGTTGATGCCGTCATCCGAGCTGGTCACGTTCACGGTGCCGTCCAGGATATTGATGTACTGCGCCTCAAGGCCCTCATTCGACTGGGTGACGTTCAGGGTACCGCCGGAGATTTCAAGCACGCGCTCAGCCTTGAAACCGTCATCACCTGCGGAGATGTTCACGGTACCGCCGCTCAGGCGTACCCAGCCGCGGTTGCCGTCGGTGTCGTTGGTTGCCTTGATGCCGTCCTTGGTTGCGGTCACGCTGGTAGTGCCGTCCAGAATATCAACGTAGTCCTTACCCTTGATGCCGGTGTTCGCAGCGGTCACCTCCAGGGTGCCGGATGCAATAACCAGGCCGTCCGTGGTATGAATACCCTCTTCGTACTTACCCTCAACCTTCAGGGTGCCTTCGCCCGCCAGGGTCAGATCACTCTTGGAGTAGATAGCTGCGTCGGGGCTACCGCTGGCGGTATCGGAGTAGGAGGAGCCGTCAGAGACGGTGTTCGTGCTACCCGAGGCGGTGTAGATAACGGCCTCGTCCGCCTTGACCACGTTGATGGCCGCACCGGTGGAGTTGGTGATGGTCGCGTTATCCAGAATCAGGCGGACCATGTCGCTATCGGCCGTCTCAACCTTGATCTGGCCCGCGTAGGTGCCGCTCAAGCGGTAGTTACCCGCCTTGGTGATGGTAATGACGCCGTCACTGACGGTCACGCCATCGGTCGCGGTCGGGTTCGAAAGATCGATAGTGACTTCGCTGGAGGAATCCCAGGTCAGATCCTTGGCGGAATAGTGGGTGTCCTCGGCGAGCTTCGCGCCGTTCTTCACATCGGTGGAGAATGAATCGGCGGTCTTCGACTTGGTGCCGGAGCTACTCGAAGCGGAGGTGCTGATGGCGCTCGCCGCGCTGGTGTTCGAGGTGGAGGTTGCCGAGCAGCCGGTCAACGCCAGGGCCGCCAGAAGGGTAATGGAGGTTGCACTCTTGATCATATTGCTCTTTTTCACGGGTTTTCCTTCTTCGTGGTTCACAAGCACTATGTAGTGCCACTGCTTTTTTCGGGTAAGTCTTTGGGAGTCAGGCATAGTCTTGGCGAATCCTGCTGGTGCCTGCGTCTGAACAGGGTTATACCTGGTCAGGGCCTGATTTTATGTCTGCGCGAGTAGGATTTGTGGCCCCACCCGCGCATCCCAGATTGCCTTTAGACGGGTTGCCGTTTTAGGCGGCTGCGTAGTGTTCGGTCAGGAGCTTGCGGTAGTCTTCCTCGGTCAGTGCACCCACGTTCAGGCGGGTGCCGTTGACCGGTTCCAGGTGCATCCAGTTCTCCAGGGTTTCTTTCCACTTGTTGCTTGCCAGCTGCGGGTTCAGCGCCGCCATACCGGTTGCAAACTTGGAAATCTTCGAGGGGGTAATACCCGCATCCCAGAGGTGCCGGTCCGCCACAGAGGGCTCCACACCGGACTTGGTTTCGATGATGACCGCATTCGACAGGCCGTAGACGGTGCCAACCAGGTTGCCGTGGAAGTTGCGGTAGTTCACGCCCGCCATGAGGATGTTCTCGGACAAAGGAGTCCAGGTCAGGTTGGTATCCACCGTCATGCGGGAGGCAGCCGGGTTCTTCTCGCTCTGCGGTAGGAAGACCGTGGTACGGCGGTAGCCGGTGGTCAGGACCGCCTCCAGCTTGTGCACGGGACCCGCGAGGATGTCGCCGAGTGCCGCGGTGATGTACTCTCGACCTCCCGCGGTGAGCGTATCGCGGTTCTCGAAGGTGTACGGGGTACGCTTCTTGACGGTCATGTCCTGCTCACCGTCGGTCTTGACCTCCAGGAAGGTCAGCTCCGAGTCCAGGTAGCTGCGGGTACGAATCTTGAAGGTATCGTCGCGGCTGTAGGCTGCCGAGTGGTAGCTCTGCATCTGCGGGGTGTCGAAGTAGACCGAGTCGTAGGCGAAGTCGCGCTGGCCGTTGATGTCCATGACGGAGGCATCTGCGTCGAGCGCGGAGAGCACCTTGGCGGCGGTTTCTGCATCGACGATGTACTTGCGGTCCACGCGGGTCTGCATGGCTGCCTTCTCGTTCATGGCTTCGAGGCTGATGCTCTTCCACTCTGCGGGGATGATATTTGCGGCTGCGTTCGTCATGGGTCTTCGTCCTTCTGGGGTGCCGTCCCTGCGTGCTGTGCGCTGGGGGCGGCGTGTCGTGGGTATCGGAGATGTTTGTGCAGTTGGAGTGAATCGGAGGCTTTTATACCGGCTGCTCTTACTTACCTACCAGGGTGCGCTGTAGCGGCATCATCCGGGTGTCCAAGGTGGTGTGCGCCTCGGCGGTGGGTGCCACCGCTCGATGCGACGCGGCCACGGGCTGAGTCGCAGAAATCTGGGATACCGCTGCGGGGGCGTTGCCTTCGGCAATGTCCTTGGGCTGGTAGGTGATGGTGGCGCGGGTCAGGGCGTTCACCAGGTCCAGCTCGGTCACCTTGACCGCGGTGATGGTGTAGCCCAGGCGAGCGCCCAGGTAGGCCTTGAGCTCTTCTTCATCACTAATCGCGCGGTCGGCGGTAACGTCCTGAGTCTTTTCAGTAGAGATCGGGGCGCCGCGCGAGTCGAGGACCGCGATCAGGGCGATCAGGGTAGCCATGAGGCCGAAGGCGATGTACGCCGGGCTAATGTTCACACCCGCGATCATGCCGACTGAGAGGGCTACGAAGTAGTAGCCAACCTCCCGCTGGCTCAGCGCGGTGGAGCGCAGTCGAATAATCGACAGGACACCGAAGAGGCCCATGCCCATGGCCGAGGCGTTCGAGCCCGCCGAGACCAGGGCGACCGAAACGGTGAAGATACCGGCGTTGATGACCGCGTAAGAAATCATCAATTCGCGGTTGCGGTGACGCACCAGGTAAAGGGTGCATAGGCTTGCGATCGCGAGGGCGTCTGCAATCGCCATGGTCAGGATTGTCATGGGATGCTCCAGGTCGTCGGGTAGGTTCCTGATCTTCCGGCCCGTCCGTTCTCAGCTCCGGTTGGGTACCTACGTTTTCTGCTTGGTTTCTAGAATCCCGTCCGAAGCTGTGTCACGCCTGTGCTCTCTGTAATTCTCACTTATGTCTTCGCGAACACCGATTAAATGACTGGTCAGAGCGTTTTACCTTTAAGGTTTTTTCAATTACCGGGGCGCAGTGAGGCGGTCAGCCGCGCCCGGATACAACAAATGGGGCCCCCTCTACATCAGAGGGAGCCCCACTCGGGTTTCTAGGGAGTAACCCTAGAATTCAGTATGTACTTATGCCTTCTTACGCATGCGGGTTGCCACCACGACAGCACCGCCGGCACCCAGAGCAATCAGACCCAGGCCAGCAGCGGTCATCGCACCGGATGCACCGGTCTTAGCCAGGGATGCGGAGCTCTTGGAGGATGCGTTGGAGGAACCGGAGCCGGAATCCAAGTTGTCGTTGGAGGAGCTGGAGCCCAGGTTGTCGTTGTCAGACGTGGAGTTCTCGTAGTTCGGCTGCTCTTCGCAACCCACATTGTTGTTGTTGGCATCGAACTTATCACGGAAGTCCGGGTCACCCTTGTAAATGGGGCCACCGCGGTCTGCCCATACGTCAGCGCAGTTCTGGTACTTGTAGGCCTTCTCGTCCTTTGCGGAGGAGTCGGAAGCCTCGTCAGACTTCTGGTCCTCGGCAGGCTTGGTTTCCTTAGCGTCCTCAACGGCCGGAGCGGAAGGCTCCTCGGAGGCGCTAGCAGAGGGAGAAGCCTCCGACGGTGCAGGAGTAGGCTCAGCAGACTTGCTCGGCTCAGGGGTGGGCTCGGTAGAAGCGCTCGGTGCGGGAGTCGGCTCGGTAGAAGCGCTCGGTGCGGGAGCGGGCAACGAGTCCTTGACAGCCTGAATGGTCACGGTCGCAGCCTTACCGCCGCGAGGAACGTCGCCATCCTTCATGGAGCCGGACAGCAGGTAGAGGTCAACAGAGACCTGGCCCTTCAGCTCGCTCTGCCAAGGAACGGTGACAGTGAAGTTGCCGGACTCATCAGCGTGAATCTCCATGTAATCCTGGCCGTCAATCTTCACGGCACCCTTGTTCAGCTTCAGAGCCAGCACGGAACCGGAAGTGCCGTCAGCAGTCTTGAAGCCCTCACCCGCGATAATCAGACCCTGACCCTCAACCCAGGTGTCGGGAGTGATGAGGCGGGCGGAATCCGCGTAAGTGTGAGAGATTTCCTGCGCAGCTTCGTCAGCGAAGGTAGCGGGGACAGTAGTAGCAACCAGGCCACAGCTAATCAGGGCGGTGGCGCCGATGCGTGCGATGTTGTTTCGAATGCTCATGCCCCCCATTCTAACGAGCAAAGCTTGGGATGCCGGCCCTTAAACCATGAAAATAATATGACCTAACTTACAAAATAGGGTTTTCTTGAAGGTTCTTTAAAGCCAGAGTTGAACTATAGGGCAAGCAATATTACCCCCTTCTAGCCACATAATTCAGCACCCACATGCAAAAACTTATGTGAAATAGCACCCAAACGAGCGAACCTACACGCACCTTCACCCCGCTAAAGCACCAACCCGACCCATCACACACAAAAAATCCCCTCTACCGGGATGTCCACGATTGAACAGCCCGGCAGAGGGGACCCTCGCATACCGCATCACGCGGTAACACTAACTTAAGAATTCTTACGACGCAGCACAGCAGTCACACCCGCCACGCCCAGACCCAGAGCTACCAAGCCCAGACCGGACACGGTAAACACGTTCGAAGCACCGGTGTTAGCCAGCGAGGAACGCTGCGCACGGCTCGAAAGAGAGGCGTTCGACGAAGAAGAATCAAGACGATCCTGGGTACCCGATGCGCCCGAGTCAAGACCATCCTGCGAAGAAGAGCCACCGTTCGAGGAGGAGCTTCCATCCGAAGAGGAACCGTTGTCAACAACCTCGCAACCGAGGCCGTTATTATCAGCGTCAAACTTCTTACGGAAGTCCGGGTGGCTCGACGGAATAGGAGCCAAGCCGGCGGCGGCAACCTCGGTGCAGTTCGCGAAGCGAGTGCTCTCAGCCGAAGGCTGCTCGGTTGCCGAAGCCTGAACGTTCGAAGAACCGCCCAACTGATCCTGCGCAACGGGAGCCTGCTGGGAACCGTTCTTCTGGTCACCAACCTTCTTCTCGTTTTCCTTCTTCGCCTCAGTGGAAGCAGCAGAAGAAGAAACAAGGGTAGAAGCCGAAGCCGATGCGGTAGCCGAAGGGCTCACCGAAGCCGAGGCGGAGGCCTTCTCATCGGCGCGGTTCTTCACCTGGGCGTCCACCGAAGCGACAGTCTCGTCAGCTGCGGTAGCCGAAGCCGAGGGGCTAGCCGAAGCGTCGGCCTTAGGCTCCTCGGCAGAGTCCTTCTTCAGCTCAGCGGTAGCGCTAGCAGAAGCGGATACAGAAGGCTCAGCGCTCGCCGAGGCACTGGGGCTCTCGGGGGCAACGGAACGAGCCTCAATCTTCACAGTCGCAGCCTTACCGCCACGGGAAGTATCGTTATCCTTCAAAGAACCAGAGAGCAGGTACACGTCAACGGAGACGCGATCCTCCAAATCATTCTGCCAAGGAATCGAGACGGTAAATTCGCCCTTATCGTTAGCAGTAACCTCAAGGTAATCCTTGCCGTCAATCTTGACAGCGCCCTTGTTCAGCTTAATCGCGATAGTCGAGCCAGAGGCACGGTCCTGAGTCAGGAAACCCTCACCGGAAATCTTAAGGGTTTCGCCCTTATACCAGACCTCGGAAATGTGGGAGGCGGCACGGTCCTGATATTCGTGAGTAACGGTTTCCTCACCGTTCTGCGCAAAAGTGGCGGGAATGGCAGTAACAACCAAACCGCAACCAATGAGGGCCGTGGCACCGAAGCGAGTGATAGTGTTTCGAATGTCCATTCCCCCATTTTAGCCCCGGTTTCCAAGGTATCTTCACCAGTCCAGCACGTATTTGCAATGACATGCAACACAACCGTAGGCCGGTAATCACCACAGACAAGCCATCAAGAGCCTAGCCATCAACCTCATCAATCATGAGCTCCAAAGCCTCCCCCACCCCGGTACGCCACAGGTAGGTGGCCTTCACATCCGCACGGCCCGGGCCGCCGTTGATCACGGCAACCGGCTTACCGGCACGCAGAGCCTCCAGCACAATCTTGTAGCTACTCATCACCGCCACCGACGAGCCCACCACCAGCAGCGCCGAGCACTCGGCGAGCATGGCATCCTTACGGGCCTTACGTTCGGCGGGCACGGACTCGCCAAAGTACACCACGTCCGGCTTGAGCTTGGTCGAACCGCAGGCGAGGCAGGGCACCATCTGAAAGTCTTGGATGTACCGTTGATCCAGCTCCACGTCACCATCGGGGTTCACGCGCAAATCCCGACCTTCCAAGCGGTCCAGGTAACCCGGGTTCGCGGCATCCAGGCGCGCGTCCAGGCTCTCGCGGCCCTCATCCTGACCGCAGTCCAGGCAGACGATGCGCGAAAGGTCGCCGTGCAGTGCCAGCAGATTGCGGCTTCCGGCGCGGGCATGCAACCCATCCACATTCTGCGTAATCACGCCGCTAATAGCACCCAACTGCTCCAGCTCGGCGAGCGCATAGTGGGCGCGGTTCGGCTGGGCGCGGCGCATGCGGCGCCAACCCACATAGGAGCGCGCCCAGTAACGCTGACGGGCGGCGTCATCGTAGCGGAATTCCTGGTAGGTCATGGGGCGGTGGTCGTGCAGAGAGCCGCCGGGGCCGCGGTAGTCGGGGATGCCGGATTCGGTGCTTACACCGGCGCCGGTCAGCACAAGAACCTTACCCGCCCCGAGCAGGCGCGCAATGCCCTCGGCGGCGTACCCCTCATCGTGAGGTTCGGCGGTATCCGCCACAACGCGCTGAATAGAGCGAATCGCAGCCCTGTGCACGGAGGCGATTTCTTCACGCTGTTCACCGGCGGCGACAAAGTTCTGGTGGTCAGTCCAGCGGTCCATTTTTCTCCTATGCTCTGCGCTCTAGTGCTGTTCTAGTGCGTTAAACGGCTGTGGGGCACCCTTTTCGAGGGTACCCCACAGCCTATTTCTGATGGTTTCGAATGTGCAAACTCAGCCACAGGCTAAGCCCACCCAGCTAATCGAATTCACCCGGCTAACCGGTTGAGCTTACTTCTCAGCCTTCTGCTCACGCTCGGAGGTCACAACCAGGCCGTCGCTAGCAACGTCCGGGTTCACATCCACGGTCACGGTGTCACCGTCATGGATTGCGCCGGAGAGGATGCCGCGAGCCAGGCGGTCGCCAATCTCGCGCTGAACCAGGCGGCGCAGCGGGCGGGCACCGAATGCCGGGTCGTAGCCGGTCTTACCCAGCCACTCCAGGGCTGCCTCGGTCACGTTCAGGCTCAGGCGGCGGCCTTCCAGACGCTTAGCCATGCTCTTGACCTGCAGACCCACAATCTGTCCCAGGTTCTCAGCCGACAGGGGCTGGAACATGATGATGTCGTCCAGTCGGTTCAGGAACTCGGGGCGGAATGCCTGGTGCACAACCTCCATAGCCTTCTCAGAACGCTCGCCGAAGGGCAGGTCCTGGTTGACCAGGTACTGCGAACCGAGGTTCGAGGTCAGAATCAGGATGACGTTACGGAAGTCCACGGTGCGGCCCTGGCCGTCGGTCAGGCGGCCGTCATCGAGCACCTGCAGCAGGATGTCGAAGACCTCGGGGTGCGCCTTCTCGACCTCGTCGAGCAGGACCACCGAGTAGGGGCGACGGCGTACAGCCTCGGTCAGCTGACCGCCCTCTTCGTGGCCGACGTAGCCGGGAGGGGCACCGACCAGGCGGGAAACGGTGTGCTTCTCGGAGTACTCGCTCATGTCGATACGCACCAGGGCACGCTCGTCATCAAACTGGAACTCAGCCAGTGCCTTAGCCAGCTCGGTCTTACCAACACCGGTCGGGCCCAGGAACAGGAAGGAACCAATCGGGCGGTTCGGGTCGGAAATACCGGCGCGGGCACGACGCACAGCGTCAGAGACAGCCACCACGGCGGCTTCCTGACCAATCAGGCGGGCACCGATGCGCTTCTCCATTTCGAGTAGCTTCTCGGACTCACCCTGCATCATGCGGCCTGCGGGAATGCCGGTCCAGGAGGAAATCACCTCGGCGATATCGTCTGCGGTGACCTCTTCAGAGACCATGGACTCGTGCTTAGCGCGGTCCTCGGCGCGCTGTGCTTCCTCCAGTTCGGCCTGCTTTGCAGGAATCTCGCCGTACAGCAGGCGGGATGCCTCGGCGAGGTTACCCTCGCGCTGTGCAACCTCTGCGCGGGAACGCAGCTCGTCAATCTGGGTCTTGATGTCACCCACGCGGTTCAGGCTGGCCTTCTCAGCCTCCCAACGGGCGTTGAGGGCATCGAGCTCTTCCTTCTTGTCGGCCATGTCCTGGCGCAGGGCTTCCAGACGCTCAACCGAGGCGGGGTCGGTCTCGTCAGCCAGGGCCAGCTCCTCCATGGTGAGGCGGTCCACGGCACGGCGCAGTTCGTCAATCTCTTCCGGAGCGGAGTCAATTTCCATGCGCAGGCGGGATGCTGCCTCATCAATCAGGTCAATTGCCTTGTCCGGCAGCTGACGGGAGGGGATGTAACGGTTAGACAGGGTTGCTGCGGCAACCAGTGCAGAGTCAGCAATCTGTACCTTGTGGTGTGCCTCGTAGCGTTCCTTCAGACCACGCAGAATACCGATGGTGTCCTCGACGCTGGGCTCGCCCACGTACACCTGCTGGAAGCGGCGCTCCAGGGCGGGGTCCTTCTCGATGTTCTCGCGGTACTCGTCCAGGGTGGTGGCACCGATGAGGCGCAACTCGCCTCGAGCCAGCATGGGCTTGAGCATGTTGCCAGCGTCCATGGAACCTTCGGATGCACCAGCACCGACGACGGTGTGAATCTCGTCGATGAAGGTCACAATCTGGCCTTCGGACTTCTTGATTTCTTCGAGGACTGCCTTCAGGCGCTCCTCAAACTCACCACGGTACTTAGCACCGGCGACCATGGAGCCCAGGTCCAGGCTGATGAGCCTCTTGCCACGCAGGGATTCGGGCACATCGCCGGAAACCATACGCTGTGCCAGGCCCTCGACCACGGCGGTCTTACCGACGCCGGGCTCACCAATCAGCACGGGGTTGTTCTTGGTACGGCGGGAGAGGACCTGCACGACGCGGCGGATTTCGGAGTCACGACCGATGACGGGGTCGAGCTTACCGGCACGGGCGATGGCGGTCAGGTCGGTGCCGTACTTTTCGAGGGCTTGGAAGGTGCCTTCGGGGTCGGGGTTGTCCACGGTGCGGTCTCCTCGGACGTTGGGGATGGTCTGTGCAATGAGGTCTGCGGTAGCGCCAAGGTTGTGCATGGCGGTCGCGGTGCTATCGGTTCCGCTGGCGATACCGAGCAGAATCATTTCGGTGGAGACGTAGGTGTCTCCGAAGCCCTGTGCGCGGGTCTGTGCGGCCTGCAGGGCGGAGAGTGCGGAACGGCTGAAGGAGGCGTTCTGCACGGAGGCGCCGGATGCCTTGGGCAGCTTCTTGATTTCTGCAGAAGCCGCCTCGGAGATGGCGTCTACATTCAGGCCTGCTGCCTTAAGCACGGAGACTGCGATGCCTTCGCGCTGGTCCATCAGGGCCTTGAGGATGTGGGAAGTCTCAATAGTGGGGTTACCGGCCGTTTGTGCATTGGTATTAGCGGCGGAGATAACGTCTTGACTCTTAGTCGTGAACTTGATGTCCATAATGTCCTTTCGTGTTGTGCCTTCTGGGGCCTATCCTATGTCCCCTCGCATTACATAACTTGAGTCTACTCAACTCAACTATGTTTCGCAAGCCCCCTGCAAAAAAATTTTCGTATTTTTCACCCCACCTCACACCCCCCTGACCCCCAAACAAAAGCCCCAGTCAAAACTGCATTGTTATGCGGAGCAGACTCTCGCTGGATTTGCTTGGGAGTCGCTCCCAAGTTGTTAGATGATTATGTTCCATTCATTGACTGAAGAAGGAGAGTGTCATGCTTGACGCGTTGACCATGTCTGACGGTCGTTCCATCCCCACTCAGGGTTTCGGAGTTTTCCAGATTCCAGCCGAGCAGACTGCTGACGCGGTGGCTCAGGCTATTGAAGTCGGCTACCGCCATATCGATACCGCACAGGCTTACTTCAACGAGGAGGCCGTAGGTGAGGGTATCCGTCACAGCGGGATCAACCGCAGCGAACTGTTCCTCACCACGAAGGTCTGGTTGGACAACTACGGTGAGGATGCCACCTATGCCAGCGTGAAGGCTTCTCTGGAGAAGCTGGGGCTTGAATATGTGGATTTGATGCTGTTGCATCAGCCGTTCAATGATGTTTACGGTTCCTGGCGGGCACTGGAGCAAGCCCAGGCGGATGGGCTGATTCACTCCATCGGGGTCGCTAACTTCACTCCAGCTCGCCTGCACGATCTGGGTTCGTTCAACGCCGTCTATCCGGTGGTTAACCAGATTGAGATTAACCCCTTCCATCAGCAGGTGGAGCGGATTGCTGAGCTGCAAAAGCTCGGAGTTACCGTTGAAGCGTGGGCGCCCTTTGGTGAAGGCCGCTCAGGCTTGTTCGACAATCCAGTGTTGGCTGGTATTGGCCAGCAGTACGGTAAGTCAGTGGCGCAAGTGGTGTTGCGCTGGCTGTATCAGCGTGGGATTGTAGCACTGTCCAAGTCAGTACACCCGGAGCGGATGCAGCAGAACTTCGCGATTGATGATTTCGCTCTGACTGAGGCGGATATGGCCACTATCGCAAGTTTGGACGCCGGGGCGTCATTGTTCTTTGATCACGATGCAACCGGCACGGTAGATTTCTTCACCAATCTGATTGCTCAGCGACGTAACAACAGCTAAGGCACTCATGAACAGGTTGTATTCAACGAAGGAAGCAGCTGAGGCCAGTGGTATCGCGGTTGAAACCGTGCGCTACTACTGCAAAATCGGTTTAGTCCCCCGAGTAGTGCGAGATGAGAACAACTACCGTGTCTTTGACGACCACGACATCGCCTGGCTCAAGGGCCTGCACTGCCTGCGCGAATGCGGCATGGGTATCGAGCAAATGCGCCATTACATGGAACTTTGTCTCCAGGGAGAAGAGAGCATCCCGGAGCGCGAAGTCATGCTGATTGCGCAACGCCAGGTTGTTGAGGACAAAATCGCACTACTTAAGGAGAAGCTGGAGTTTATTGATTCGAAGATGGAGTTCTATGCCGGAGTGCGTTCCGGCGAGATTGAATACCAATCGAATCTGTCGGCCCCAGTGTCATCTAAGATTGCCTGGATTAGCCTTCTTCAGAACACTAACCGCAGGTAGGCAGGACGATTCCCAGCCTACCTGGATTTCGTGCGCCCAAAAACGACCCCACATTCTACTCAAAGGAAGAACGTTCTTTTGTCAATAAACGACAGTGTCCGGTTCACGCCCCAGGAAAAGCCGGTCCTCATTCTGATTCTATTAACGTATTTCATGATCCTACTGGATTCTTCCATAGTCTTTACTTCCATACCGGTGATGAAGGCAGATCTTGGTCTTAGTGCTGCCGAAATGTCCTGGGTGCAAGATGCTTACACTCTGGCCTTTGGCGGGGCACTCTTACTGGGCGCACAATTGGGTGAAGTGTGGGGCCGTACCCGTGTTTTCTTGGGCGGTCTGATCGTCTTCGCGGTGGCTTCCCTGATCGTGGGAATGGCCTCAACCGCTCATATCCTAATCGCTGCACGTGCCCTGCAGGGCCTTGGCGCTGCTGTAGTTGCGCCCACGTCCCTGACGCTCATTACGGCCGTCTTTCATGACACGGTCAAACGGACCCGAGCCACAGCTGCCTACGGCACAATGGCCGGTCTGGGATCCTCTGGCGGCATGCTGATCGGCGGGTTGATCACTACTTTCTTATCTTGGCGGTTCGGGTTCTGGATTAATGTCCCCATCGCGGTGGTAGTACTCGTGCTTGCCGTGCGGTTTTTACCTGCTTTACCTCCACGGCCGGGCCGGTTCGACGTGCTGGGTGCGGTCCTGCTGACCGGTTCCATGTTTCTGATCACCCTAGCCCTAGTGGAACGCAGTGTTCTGCCAGGAATAATTGGGGCAATCGTTCTTGTCATGGCAGTCGCATGGGAGCGTAAAGCTTCTGTGCCAATTCTTCCCGAGCACCTGTGGCGTCACCGGGTTCGTGGCCTGACACTAATTGCCCGACTCCTGTTTGCCGCGTCCCTTTTCGGCATGCTCTTCATGACCGCCCAATACTTTGAGCTCACCCTGGGATACTCTGCCCTGACCGCCGGTTTGCTCATGCTCGTCAATTGCGTCCCGCATGGTGCCACCGGGATTATGGTCAGTTCCCTTGTCACTCGTTTCGGGCTCCGGCGCCTGCTCCTAACTGGACTTGCGAGCACTGCCGCGGGGCTCGGCTTGATCGCCTGGGGCATGCACGGCTCCCTCCCAATTCTCCTACTTGGCATGGTCCTCGCTGGACTTGGGCAGGGTGCGTCCTTTGGCCCAATCACCTCGGTGGGAATCTGGCAAAGCAGCCCCAGCGAGGCGGGAGCTGCTTCCGGCATCGTCAACACCGGCCACCAAATGGGTGCTACTACGGGAGTTGCCGGACTTACCAGTCTTCTCGCGTTTAGTCCGCACTATTCGACGCCATTGACTGTTTCGGCCATCCTCATGGTCGTAGCACTGCTCGTCATGCTCGCCGCAACACGCAAGCTCGAGAACTAATATGGCTTGCTTCGTAAGATGTGACGCCGCATTCACCTAGGTTGAACACTCAAGGTATTCACCCACTGGTTAACAGTTTGGCTTGTTTCGGGGGTTACTTCAGGTTCGGCCGCATTCGGGTCGATTGCTACATCTTCGCCACGCACCGCAAGCCCCTGCCTCCCGAACAAAAGCCCCAGTCAAAACTGCATTGTTATACTGACCGCATTGGATGCCTACAGGCTCCCACAAGCGCAACTCAGAATGGGGACCCACATGAAAATACTGGTTCTAGGCGCAACCGGCCGCACCGGTCGCCATTTCACCCGCAAAGCACTAGACGTCACCGCCTATGTGCGCAACCCCCATAAGGCGCGAACGCTACTGGGAACCCACCCGAACCTCACGATTATTCCCGGCACTCTAGATGATGCCGAGCGACTCGCCGCAGCTTCTTCCGGGCAGGATGTCATGGTGGGCACCCTGGGCCAGAAAGCCACGGTACGGGAGTTTCTGCATACCACCTTCATGCAGGAACGCCTGCCGCTCATTATGGAAGCGGTCACAGGCGCAGGCATGAAGCACTGCGTTCTGATGAGCGCCTACGGCGTGGGCGATACGGTGCGGACCGCGTCCCTGCCCATGCGCCTGGTCTGCAAGGTCATCATGCGCGGCATTTTCACCGACAAGATTAAGGCGGACGCCTTGGTCGCCGAATATCAGTCGTATATTTCACGTGCGCATCCGGGCAGGCTGACCGACAAGCCCGGCAAGGGCGGGGTGAAGTTGTTTGGTATGGCGAGTGTCGAGCGAACTGCGGGCATCCCAACCATTGCCCGCGAGGACGTTGCCGACGCCCTGCTCACCATTGCAGAAGACCCCCGGAACGCGGGCACAGATTTTTTGGTCACAACCGACAATGTCGCCCTACGAGCACCTCAGAAATAAACCGGTAGGCTTAAAAGCATGACGACTACAAACACCTTTCCCGCCGCCATCCTCTTCGACCACGACGGAACCCTGGTCGACACCGAACCCGTCTGGGCAGCTGCCAAACAGGAACTCGCCGCAGACTTCGGCGGCACCTGGACCGAACAAGACACTCTCGACTGCCTGGGCCTATCCATGCAGTTCACCCTGGACCGCCTGCGTGAGCGCGGCGTAAACCTGCCCGACGAGCAGATTAACGATTTGCTCGTGGGCAAGGTACGTGAGGCCCTCTCGCATTGCGAGGTTGAATTTCTGCACGGCATCGAACCTTTCCTGCGCGAGGTCCGCGACGCGCACATCCCCGCAGCCATCGTTACAAATGCAACCACTTCCATTGCACGCCGCACTGCCGACGCCGCCCCCGAGGGTACCTTCTCGGTGATTATTGGCAACGACGAGACCACCCACCCCAAGCCCAACCCGCAGCCCTATCTGCTGGCCGCGGAGCGTCTGGGTGTTGATCCGACTCAGTGCGTGGCGATTGAGGACTCCCCCTCGGGTGTGCGCAGTGCAACCGCGGCGGGTATGCGCGTGATTGTGGTGCCGGGTGAGCTGGAGGTCCCGGCGGAGCTGGGTACCGTGCGCATGAACCACGAGGAGCTGAATCTGGATGCGGTTCGCGCCCTGGCGGACCGTTAGACAGTTTGCAACCGACCCACCCCATGACGATTTATTACGAATTACTCATAATAGTGATTGACATTGGGTCCACCAAGTGATTAACTCGATAGTGACGATTCGACCCGGGCAGCAGTGACCACCAAAGCAACCCACCACGGGCCGAAACGAACCGCAACAGCACAACGCAACACCCCAAAGGAGAACACTATGGCATTCGCAAAGTACACCGCTCCCGGCCTGACCCTCGAGACCGGTAAGGAACTCTCCAACGTCCTCCAGGCTCGCCTGCACGACCTGAACGACCTGCACCTGATTCTGAAGCACGCTCACTGGAACGTGACCGGCCCCGGCTTCATCGCAGTTCACGAAATGATTGACCCCCAGGTCGACACCGTTCGCGAGTTCGTCGATGCCATCGCAGAGCGTATGGCCACCCTGGGTGCAACCCCCAACGGCCTGGCTGGTGCCCTGGTCGCACAGCGCACCGTTGAGGACTACCCCGTTAATCGTGCACGCGTTGCCGACCACCTGCATGCCCTGAACGACGTGTACACCCGCGTGATTGAGGCTCACCGCAAGGCACGGGCCTTCGCTGGCGAGACCGACCCCATCACCGAGGACCTGCTGATTGGCCAGATCGCCGAGCTGGAGAAGTTCCAGTGGTTCATCCGCGCATTCCTTGAGAACAGCGCAGGCGAGATTTCCGAGTAAATCCGAACCAATTCAAGCCAATCGGCCGGTCATCGCCAGATTTATCCCGGCCGCTACCGGCTGATTGGGCGCCCCGGCCCGCTATCCGGGGTGTAGGTGCTTACCTTCGGGCGGGCGTCCCCACGCACCATGTGGGGACACCCGCCCGTTTGCGTACCCGTGCCACTGCCCCCTCTCCCTCGAAGTCTCTCAAGGTGCTGCTCCGGCGCCTCGACTTGGGCAGATTCCTTGATGCAGGGGCACCTAAAAGTACGTTACGGCGAAGTTCAACACCCGGTGGAGCCGTCCTAGATTTCCGATTCCAAGTGCTTTACAGTGGTTCACTGGTCAACACAGATTTGAACGCATTATCAACGTATGCGGGGCCAGATACCCCGCACGCACCGCATCATGCGGAAGGGATTTATGAGTACGCACGCACCCTATGAGCACGGCACTGAAGCCGAGATGCTCCAGAACGAGCCGGCACGCCATCGGGCGGTCAACGACCCCTCCCCCGCCCAGATTAAGCGATGGCGCCGCTACCTGGCCGATGAAGAGTCGGAGGCGCGCATCTACCGTTACCTGGCGCGCCGTGCTGAGGGCACCGACCGCGAAATCTTGTTGCAGGTTGCCGAGGCTGAGAAGCGCCACCAGCAGCATTGGCGTGACATGCTCGGTGAACACGCGGATGTTCACGTGCGCCCGTCCATGCAGTCCCTACTCCTGCAGTTCTTGGCGAAGAACTTCGGTTCGGTGTTTATTCTGGCGATGGCGCAGCGTGCGGAGTCCCGCTCCCCTTACGCTGAGGATCCGGACGCTACCGAGGAGATGGCCGCTGACGAGGCAATTCACGAGGAAATTATTCGCGCACTGGCGACTAGCGGCCGCGAGAAACTCTCGGGTAATTTCCGTGCGGCGGTCTTTGGCGCCAATGACGGTTTGGTCTCGAACCTCGCGCTAACTATGGGTATTACCGCCTCGGGCACATCCAGCTCGATGGTTCTGCTCTCGGGTGTTGCCGGCCTGCTGGCGGGTGCGCTGTCAATGGCGGCGGGCGAGTTCGTCTCGGTGCGTTCTCAGCGTGAGCTGCTGGACGCCTCCCTACCGACCCAGGTGACCTTGCGCGTGGCGGGCGACCTGGACCTGGATGCGAACGAGCTGGAGCTTATCTACCGTGCCCGTGGCATGGATCCGGAGGCTGCGCATCACCGCGCGATGGAGCGTTTCGGCTATCTGGATTGCGATTGTGATCCGTCACTGTCGCACCGTGACGATGATGAGCATGAAGAGAACGTGGCTCTGGGCACCGATATTGGTGCCGCCGCGGCGTCCTTTGCGTTCTTTGCCTCGGGCGCACTGATTCCGATTCTGCCCTATATCTTCGGTATGTCGGGTCTGGGTGCGATGGTGCTTTCTCTGCTGTTTGTGGGTGCGGCGCTGGGCTTCACCGGCGGCGTGGTGGGCCTGCTCTCGGGTGCGTCCCCGCTCAAGCGCGGTATTCGCCAGATTCTAATTGGCTACGGTGCGGCGTTCGTGACCTACCTACTGGGTCTGGCATTTGGTACGACGGCTGGCTAATCTGACTCCCTTATAAGCTTTCGACAAGTGTATATAGCCGCTCAAGTATGCCCTGCACTCCCCCGTGGGCGCTTCATTCTGAGCAGACGGAAACCCCCGGCAAATGAGTTGAACTCACTCACCGGGGGTTCATCACTCTCTACTACACCTTCACCGCTCAGCACGATACAGGCAGCTGCGAGGGTTCAACCTCACAGGGCATTAAGCTGAGGCCCCAAGAAAAATCAGATTAGGGATTAATCTGGGAGGTGGTTGCTTCGCCAGACAGCACAAGGGTGTCGCTGTATCCGTTACCAGTGTAGCTAATAGTAGCGTTCTGGATGCTGGAGGTCTGCTTGTAGGAGATCCATCCCAGCGCCGGAGAAAAGCTAACCTGTGCGGGCATAATAACAACCTGTCCATAGTACTTGCTACCAGATTGCTTCAGGGTATACGCCTTAGTGGTGGTAAAGGTGATACGGCCCTTGAAGGTGTAGGTACCATCGGAGTTCTTGGTGACAGTGGGCACCCCTGCAGACCAGTTACCTGCGGTCTGTGCAATGGACAGGTACTTTGACTGGCCTGCCGATGCAATTAGCTCAACGTTGATACCAGTCAATGCGGAACGGTTGTTCGGACCCCATACCTTACCGTTAATCTTGCCGGTCTTAGCAGAGTTTACCGCCCCAGCAGGCACAGTGAACTCAACCTCGGTCACGAAGGTTGCCCCTTTAGACAAGGTTGCAGTGGAGTTAGCGATGTATGCACTACCGCTTGCTTCCTTAGTGGTCGGCACCGACCACCAGAAACCGCTGGCAGCCACATAGGAACCAGGAGAAGCAGTCTGGGAGTTATTGACCGGGGTAAATTTGCCTTCACCGTTAACGTACAAATCAGGGTTGGTGGGCTTGGATGCGTTGTCGTCCCAGTTCAGGTCAGATTCATAGTTAGATGCGAAGTAGGCATCAGGGCTGGTCGGGTGGACGGGGCCGGTGCTGGTGGACGAAGTATAACCAATAAAGCCACCACCGTACTGAGCGCTAACGAACAAGCCGTGCTGGATGGTAACTTCCTTGGATGCGGCGTAGGCGGGCACTGCTGCGGAAGCTGCGACAACAGGCGCAGACCAGATGCCGGCCTTAGCTACGGCACGGCGAGAAATGGGCTGTGTCATGAGTGAATATTCTCCTTTTATACGATGAGTTTTATTGAAGACTAATCAAATACACTTCTGATTAGCTTCAATGCCCTCAAGTATATAAGAATTAAACACTCATTAATGCATATTTTTATATATTGTGCATAAAATTTCTTTCTAATGCACGATATATATCCCAAACACAGATGCCAGATAGGCGGCTCATGCGAGCAGGAATCCACGTCTGTTTTCGATTAAAGCACAGATGCCGATAGTCTCGACGACTACCGGCATCTGCCGCAATACTATGTTGTTTACTTCGCTGCGAAGATTTCGCGCATCAGGTTTGCAGCCTCGGAGGGGGTCTTACCGACCTTCACACCTACTGCTTCCAGAGCTTCCTTCTTCGCCTGAGCGGTACCGGAGGAACCGGAGACAATAGCGCCTGCGTGGCCCATGGTCTTACCCTCGGGAGCGGTGAAGCCTGCAATGTAACCGACGACAGGCTTGGTCACGTTTGCCTTGATGTACTCAGCGGCACGCTCCTCAGCGTCACCACCAATCTCACCAATCATGACGATTGCCTCGGTCTCGGGGTCAGCCTCGAAGGCTTCCAGAGCGTCGATGTGGGTGGTGCCGATAATGGGGTCGCCACCGATACCGATAGCGGTGGTGAAACCAATGTCAGCCAGCTCGTACATCAGCTGGTAGGTCAGGGTACCGGACTTGGAAACCAGGCCGATCTTGCCCTTGCCGGTGATGTTCGCCGGGATAATACCGACCAGGCACTCCTCGGGGGAGATGATGCCGGGGCAGTTGGGGCCGATGATACGGGTAATCTGCTTGCCGTTCTCGTCCACGGATGCCTTAGCAGCTGCCCAGAACTCTGCGGAATCCTGAACCGGAACACCCTCGGTGATAACGACGACGAGGCCGATCTTAGCCTCGATAGCCTCGAGAACTGCCGCCTTGGTGAAGGCCGGGGGAACGAACACGATGGAGACGTTTGCGCCGGTCTTCTCCATGGCCTCGGCCACGGTACCGAACACGGTCAGCTCAACATCGGAGCCGTCCTTTGCCTTGTGGGTGACGGTGGTGCCGGCCTTGCGGGCGTTCACGCCACCCACAATGTTGGTGCCAGCTGCGAGCATGCGTGCGGTGTGCTTGGTACCCTCGCCACCGGTGATACCCTGAACGATGACCTTGGAGTCCTTGTTCACAAAGATAGACATATTACTTCCTTGAAATCCTTTGCTGGCGATTACGCCTTGTGAGCGAGCTCTGCTGCCTTGTCAGCGCCGGAGTCCATGGTCTCAGCCAGAACAACCAGCGGGTGGTTCGCCTCGGAGAGGATGCGGCGGCCCTCAGCAACGTTGTTGCCGTCCAGGCGCACAACCAGGGGCTTGGTTGCTGCGTCGCCCAGGATCTCCAGAGCCTTCACAATGCCGTCTGCCACTGCGTCACATGCGGTGATGCCGCCGAAGACGTTCACGAAAACGCTCTTGACCTGCTCGTCGCCCAGAATGATTTCCAGGCCAGCAGCCATAACCTCTGCGGATGCGCCGCCACCAATATCAAGGAAGTTAGCGGGCTTGACGTTGCCGTGGTTCTCACCAGCGTAAGCAACGACGTCCAGGGTAGACATCACCAGACCAGCACCGTTACCAACGATGCCAACCTCGCCGTCCAGCTTCACGTAGTTCAGGTCGAACTGCTTTGCCTTAGCTTCCAGCGGGTTCTCTGCGGACTTGTCCACGAGAGCCTCGTGCTCGGGCTGGCGGAATTCTGCGTTGTCGTCCAGGGAGACCTTGCCGTCCAGGGCCAGGATGGTGCCCTCGGGGGTCAGCACGAGGGGGTTAACCTCAACCAGGGTTGCGTCTTCCTTGCTGAAGACCTCGCCCAGCTTGACGAGGACAGGAACAACCTTCTCCTGCAGTTCTGCAGAGAAACCTGCCGCCTTTGCGATTTCCTTAGCCTTTGCCTGGTCCAGACCGACCAGCGGGTCAACCTCAACCTTAGCCAGTGCCTCGGGACGCTCAGCTGCCAGCTGCTCAATCTCCATACCGCCTTCAACCGAGCACATTGCCAGGTAGGAGCGGTTTGCGCGGTCCAGCAGCAGGGAGAAGTAGTACTCCTCGGCGATATCTGCGCCGTCAGCAACCAGCACGCGGTGGACGGTGTGGCCCTTAATGTCCATGCCAAGAATTGCCTTAGCGTGCTCGTAAGCCTCTTCGGGGGACTTGGCGAGCTTCACGCCGCCAGCCTTACCGCGGCCGCCGGTCTTAACCTGAGCCTTGATGACGGTCAGGCCGCCGATTTCCTCAGCTGCTGCCTTTGCTTCTTCAGGGGTGGTCGCAACAATGCCCTTGAGCACGGGAACGCCGTGCTTAGCGAAGAGCTCGCGCGCCTGGTATTCGAAAAGGTCCACAGGTGTCCTTCTTCTTCGAAGTGGTGCCGAGTACTAGTGCACACGGCCTGGTCATTAGAGGAGGTTCCCCAGTGTACCCGCTACGGTGCGATAGGGGTCTCTCGCACCCAGCGCACGCGCACCATTGACGCGGGGAATTTCTCTTATTTCTACTCTATCGGATTCGGCGTGAGCTCGCACTCACGGAGCCCAAAATATGGGATTTTAGCGACTTAGGTCACAAATACTGCGGGGTGGAAATAACCACGTATCGCATGCCGGGAAACACGCAGAACAACACAGGTGGAACGCGCGCTTTGGAGGGACGGGTGCTCTCAGGCACCCGCCCCTGCACGTATACATCCGCAACCCTAGGAAACCTTCTCCAGCGGCGCGTAACGCAACAGCAGGCGCTTCTCCTCGGAGCCGAAGCGGACCTTCGCCACAGTCTTATCACCGCTGCCCTCAACGGCCAGCACACGGCCCTCGCCAAACTTGGTGTGGCGCACCGTATCGCCAACCGCCAGGGTCGGAATTTCCTTGCTCTGATGCACGCGGGAACGGTTCGACACCTTTGAGGAGGCGGTAGCCGCCGCCAGCCCGTAGCTCGCCGAACCGTTGATATCCGCGGTGGACGGCTCAGAACGGCGCGAGGAGCGAGACTCGTAAGGGTCAGAATAGGAGCCACGCGAGCTACCGGAGCTGTATCCGGAGCGCGAACCGCCCGAGTAGCCGCCGCCGTAGGAACGACCGTACGAACCGCCGCCATAAGAGCTGCCGCCGCGAGCGCCATACGCACCCATACCGGAAGCGCCGAAGCCCGAGAAGCCCGCGGTGCGCTTCCACTCGATCAGCTCCTCCGGAATCTCCTCCAGGAAGGGCGAGGGCGGATTGAACTGGCTCTTACCCCACATCGTGCGGGTCTCCGAGCGGGTCAGGTACAGGCGCTCCATGGCGCGGGTCAGACCCACGTACGCCAGGCGGCGCTCCTCGCTCATCTCCTTCTCGTCGGTCAGAGCGCGCTGGTGCGGGAACAGGCCGTGCTCCATACCGGTCAGGAACACCACGGGGAACTCCAGACCCTTGGCGGTGTGCAGAGTCATGAGGGTGACCATACCCTGCGCCTTCGCCTCAGCCGCCTCGGCGGCAATCTGCGCTGCGGAGGCGTTCTCACCCTCCGCGCTGGCGGGGCGGTTCGGGATTGAATCGGCATCGGCCACCAGGGCCACGTGCTCCAAAAACTGCTCGAGGTCAGCGCCGGGGTTCTCAGTCTCGAACTCGACCATGGCGTCGAGCAACTCGGAGAGGTTCTCCACGCGTGACTCGTCCTGAATGTCCTTGGAGGCGCGTAGAGCCGCCAGGTAGCCGGTCTGCTCCAGGACCGCCTCCAGGCAGGTTGCGGCCGGTTCGGTGCGGGCAATCTGCGCCAAATCGTCCATGAGGCGCACGAACTCGCCGTACTTCTTCACCGCAGCGGCACCCAGACCCGGAATGTCGGCAGCCTGGCGGGCGGCGGCAAAGAACGAGATGCTGTGGGCCGTTGCGTAATCAGCCACCACAGACTCGGACTTGGCACCGATACCACGCTTGGGCTCGTTCAGAATGCGGCGCACGTTCACATCGTCATCGGGGTTGCTCAGGGCGCGCAAGTAGGCGAGCGCATCCTTGATTTCCTTGCGCTCGTAGAAGCGAGTGCCACCGACCACGCGGTACGGCAAGCCGGCACGCATGAGCATGTCCTCGAGGGTTCGGGACTGCGCGTTGGTACGGTAGAAAATCGCAACGTCACCGGGCTGCACGCCGTACTCGTCCGCCAGGCGGTCAATTTCGCGGGTGATGTAGCGTGCCTCGGCGTGCTCAGATTCGGCAACGTAACCGATAATCTTCGCGCCCGCGCCAGAGGCGGTCCACAGCTTCTTGGGGCGACGGTCAGGGTTGCGTTCAATGACCGCGTTCGCCGCCGAAAGGATGTTCTGCGTGGAGCGGTAGTTCTGCTCCAGCAGGATTGTGTGGGCGTTCGGGTAGTCCTTCTCGAAGTCCGTAATATTGCGGATATCCGCGCCACGGAAGGCATAAATGGACTGGTCGGAGTCACCCACCACGGTCAGCTCAGCAGGGGGTACGGCGTCCGGGTAGGGGCCGCGGTCCGCCGGTGCCTTCGCGTGGGCGCCGACCAGTTCACGCACCAGCTGGTACTGGGCGTGGTTGGTGTCCTGGTATTCGTCCACGAGGATGTGGCGGAACTTGCGGCGGTAGTAGTTTGCGATTTCGGGGAACTTCTTCAGCAGGAAGACGGTGCGGCCAATCAGGTCGTCAAAGTCGAGGGAGTTGGCGGCGCGCAGACGCTGTGTGTAGACGGTGTAAATCTGCGCGACGGTCTTCTCGTACGGGTTATCGCTTGCCACGCGGGAGGCGAACGCCTCGGCACTAACCAGCTCGTTCTTCAGCCCGGAAATGCGGTTACCCACGGCCTTGGCGGTGAACTTCTTAGGGTCCAGGTTGAGCTCTTTAATAATCAGGCTCAGCAGGCGCTGCGAGTCGGTGGAGTCATATATCGTGAAGGTGGACTTCAGGCCCAGCGCGGCGGCCTCACGGCGCAACACGCGCACGCAGAAGCTGTGGAAGGTCGAGATCCACATGTGCTTGGCGCGCGGGCCGACCAGCGCCTCGATACGTTCGCGCATCTCGGCAGCTGCCTTATTTGTGAAGGTGATGGCGAGAATCTGGCCGGGGGTCGCACGGTGCGTGGCGAGCAGGTAGGCGATGCGGTGGGTCAGCACGCGGGTCTTACCGGATCCCGCACCCGCGACGATGAGCAGGGGCGAGCCGGAGTGCAGTACCGCTTCTTCCTGGCGGTCGTTGAGCCCGGCAGTGAGGGATGCGGGGTCCACGGCGTTGAGGCTGTGGGTGCGTTCGCCGTAGGGGTCGGAGGGGTCGAAGTCCTCGCCGTAACCGCCGACGCGGTAGGCGGGCGGCATGAAGTCGCCGAGCGGGTCTGCGGCGGTGAAGGCTACGGGTGCGCCGGGTTCAGGAACGGGCGCGCTGGTGGCAGGGGTACCGTAGGCGGGCATGCCGGTGGGCAGGGCGGTAGACAGGGCGGCGGGTACGTCCTGTGCGGGCGCCTCCATCATCGGGGCGTCCATCACTGCGGCGTCCGTGGGAGGGGCGTAGTAGTCGTCCTCGGCAGGGGGTACGTCGTAGTAGGGGTCGAAGGGCGGCTCGTCAGCCAGTGCAAGGTCAGCCGGTGCGGGTTCTGCGGGGGTGACGAGTTCGGCGGCGAAGAGGCCTTCCTGCTCGGTGAAGGGTTGCTTCTGCTGTTCGGGCTTATCACTCATCGTCTACCTCGCTGCCTAGAATACACGTTCGATATTCCATGCTACCGCATTTGTTCCGCCGCTCCCACCCGTTCGGTCACCCGGTCGCCCCTCAGCTCATTCGGGAACGAGAAACCGCCCGCGCCTGCTAACGCAAGCAACGGGCGGTTTCTCGTACCGGCACGCTGTCGGTTCTATGTGCCCCCGAGACGATTCGAACGTCCGACACCTTCTTTAGGAGAGAAGTGCTCTATCCCCTGAGCTACGAGGGCGTACCTATCCAGTATAAAGCACCGCACGCCACGGGCCGACACAGTGTTCAGAAATCTCCGCCATCCATACAGTTGCCGGCCTGCATGTGACCCGCGTTCACCGCCCGAAGACACCCGTTCCTTGCGGCAGAACCGCTCCTACAATGTACGAATGAGCATCTACATTGACCCACCCACCTGGCCCGCACACGGCACCGTCTTCTCGCACCTCATCTCGGATGTATCCCTGGCGGAACTGCACAAGTTTGCCGCCTCAGCGGGCATCAGCGAGCGCGCCTTTGATCGCGACCACTACGATGTGCCGGCGCACCGCTACGAGGAGCTGGTTCAGGCAGGCGCGGTTGAGCTCAGCGGCGCGGAGCTGACCCGCACGCTCATTGCAAGCGGTCTGCGCATTCCTCTGAAGGAGCGTCCCGAGAAGATTCGCCCGCGCCTGCTGCGTGCCTGGGAGGCGACGTTTGCGCCCCGCCTCGAGAAGGCTCCTGCCGCGATCCAGGTTCAACTCACGGAACAGGTGGCGGAACTGGGTGAGAGCCTGCTGCAGGCGTGGGAACAGCTGCACCGCGCCTACCACCACAGCGCACACCTTTCGCAGATACTCGCCGATCTGGACCGACTATATTCGGGCCGCACACCCCTCGTTTCGACCTTGGCGGCATGGTTCCACGACGCAGTGTACGAGGACGCACCGGGCGAGGACGAGCGCCGCAGCGAGCTGCTGGCAACCGTCTCCCTGGAGCCACTGGTCGCCGCGGGCCTGCTGAGCGGTGACGAGCTGCAGATGGTGTGCCTTCTGGTGAGCGCCACGGCTACCCACGAGTTGCACGAACCTACCAACCTGCCGACAGGCTACGAAGCGGCTGATATTGAGCTCTTCCTCGATGCCGACATGGCTATCCTGGCGGCCAAACCGGCGCGCTACCGTCGCTACCTGCGCGGGGTGCGTAACGAGTACTCCCACTTCGACGATAAGGCGTTCCGCACCGGCCGCACGAGCTTCCTGCGTTCCATCCTGGAGCGCGAGCACATCTTCCTCTCTCATCAGGCTCGCCAGCTTTGGGAGGAGCCCGCACGGACCAATCTGCGTGCGGAGCTCACCGAGTGGGAGCGCAACCCGCAGAAGCTCCTGCGGGCTCTCGCCTCCTAAAAAAATACCGCCGAGAATGCATGCGCACTCTCGGCAGTATTTTGTGTATCTATCGGGTACACAAAAGGCGCCCACCCCGTGCGGGGTAGGCGCCTTTGCGAGGTTATTGGGCTAGGGAGCCAGCTCTTATGCGCTAAGGCTTAGAGAGCGGTGTAGTAGCCGTCAACGGACATCCAGGAGGTGGGGTGCACCAGGGTGCCGTTGGTGGGGTTCAGAGCGGAGATCATCTTGCCGTCGCCCAGGTAGATACCAACGTGGCTGTAGCCGTTCTGGAAGACGATGTCGCCGGGCTGGGGGTTAGAGGTGGGGCGCAGCTCGTCCTTCATTGCGTAGGTGTAAGCGGTCAGCTTGATGCCGTGCTGAGCGAAAACCCACGAGGTGAAGCCGGAGCAGTCCCATGCACGGTAGCTCTTGCCACCCCAAACGTAGGAGCCGCCGAGACCGCTCATTGCGGTTGCGACGATTGCATCGCGAGAAGCGTTACCGGAGGAAGCGGCGGGCGCTGCCTGCTCCTGGGTTGCTACGGGAGCAACGGGAGCCTGCTGAGTCTCAGCCTGGGGTGCAGTGTAGGCCTGCTGGGTCTCAGCCTGGGGTGCAACGTAGGTGGTTGCGGGGGTGGTGTAGCTGGTGTAGTCGAACTCGTAGTTGGTGTAGTCGTAGGACAGATCAGCTGCGGCGGGGATCTGTGCGAATGCGTTTGCCGGAACGGTCGAACCGAGCAGAACAGCACCTGCTGCGATGGCTGCACCTGCGGTACGTACAATCTTCTTAGCCATTGGTTTCCTCCATTGCCTGACGAGGTGAGCTGTCGGGCTCGAGCATGGATTCGCTCGGCCACCGAAGTGACTTAGCCCCAAGGCTTCTCGAGTGAGAAGCCGTATCCCAGCTTGGGGATTGGGTCCCCCGCTTCTGCCATTCCGGGTAGACGTTCATCGAAGCGTTGGCAGAACTCAGCGGAACCGCTTCGACGGTGCCCTCTTACGTTGAGGATTTGGACACAAGACGAGAATACACAGAAAACTCCCAGTTGTCATCTCTCTCTGGTTTAAATTTTGGCGTTTCACCCCTGGGCGAATACTTGACAATGCAAGCATCTAAACCTTAGCCAACAGAGGCCCCATCACCCTTTTAACGCCTCCGACTAGGTGTTTCATAAGGATGCACATTCCTTTTACGGGAACTTCCCTCCCTTAAGAACAGGATTCAAAACTCTTAAAAATGAGCCTTATCTCTTAAGCAAACATCCCAGAAGACGGCATCCTGTGCCCCCAGAGGCCCCCGCACATTCAAAAAACACGAAAAAATACACTCCTCTGCAGTTGCCAACACCTTAGGCGGAGGAGTATAAGCACCCGCACAATTCTGTGTGCGACACAGACCCATGACCCAGGCCTGTAGCGCAGACGCGTAACATAGCGCACCGCATAGGCGATAAACGGCGGAGGCGGCACCTCCCCCACCCGGGGAAGGCACCGCCTCCGCAACTATCTAGCGTTATATACGTCTACAGAGCGCTGGCGCGCTTCACAACGATTGCATTTGCCACGTCCATATCCAGGGACAGAGTATCGTCCTCGCCGTCGGCGTGAACGATCACGTCATCATTCTGGCCCGCCACAACCGACACCGAGGCACCGTAGACGATGCCCGCATCCGCCAGAAGCTTCAGCAGCTCAACGTCAGTCTGGATGGATTCAGGGAAACGGGAAATCGTAAAACGATCCTCGGGGCCCGAATCGCGAGCAGCCAGAGACATCGGCACAGTGCGCTCGTCGTTCTTCTCGCTTGCGATACCCAGCTCTTCCAGGCCGGGAATGGCGTTACCATACGGGGAGAACTTCGGTTCCTTGAGCATTTCCAGGATGCGCTTCTCGACCTTATCGCTCATAACGTGCTCCCAGCGACATGCCTCTTCGTGCACGTACTCGAGGTCCAGGCCGATAATATCGGAGAGCAGACGCTCGGCCAGACGGTGCTTACGCATCACCTCGACGGCCTTCTGGCGACCCTCGTCGGTCAGCTCCAGGTGGCGGTCGGGCTCAACGGTGAGCAGTCCGTGCTTCTCCATGCGAGCCACCGTCTGGGAAACGGTCGGGCCGGAGTGCTCCAGACGCTCGGCGATGCGCGCACGCATGGGGACGATGCCCTCTTCCTCCAGTTCGAGAATAGTGCGCAAGTACATCTCTGTGGTGTCGATAAGGTCAGTCATTATCTCTCCAGCCATCAGCACGACAGTGCGTAGGTAGCCCTGCCTAAGTCGTTAGTTTACTCAATAGACCATTATGTACCCTTTGGACGGTTTTTGCCACGAGACAGCCCCGCGAGTTGCCCAGCGCGAACAGCCGAGCACCCCGCGGGGCTCCTTAATTCTCTATGGTGGTGACTCTACTCGGCGGCGAGGGCCTCAGAAACCTCGGATTCCTCGGAGACCTCAGTAGCCTCAGCGGATTCCACACCGTTCTCTGCGGTGTTCTCCTCAGAGGCTTCAGCGGAGGCTTCTGGCTCCTCGGTCTTCTCTTCTACCTTCTCCTCGGCATTCGCTTCCGAAGAATCGGCGGAGGATTCCTGTTCAAGGTCCTCGGGACGCACGCGGTCAGCCCACGGCACCCAATCCGGGGCAATGAGCGCATCATCACCGGGCAGCAGGCCCACCTCACAAATCGTGGCAACCTTCGAACGCGGGGCGCGGGAAAGGGTCGCAAACCAAAACCAGCCGCGGTACCCGGGCATCGTGCACTCGAAGAGATGGGTGCTCAGGCGCTCTTCCTCGGGGCGCACGTGGTGCACCAGGCCAATGTTATGGTCGGGGGTAATCTCGCGAACACCCTGCAGGGCCACGTCCTTGGCCGCCTCCAGAATCTCATCCACCTTGGAGGTGCGGCGGGCCTTGTGTGGAACACCCAGGGAAGGTTCACCCGGCTCCTCAGCCGGCGCGGAGAAAGGGTCGGTAGAAGTATCAGCGGGAGTCCGAGAAGATTCGGCTTCTTCAGCGGCTTCGGTGAGGGCTGCCTCCACGGTGGCCTCGACAACCTTTTCGGTCTTCTCCTCAGCGGCTTCATCCGCAATCTTCTGGGCGGTCTCTACTTTCTCAGGTACAGCACTATCCACCGACGTAGCGACCTCCTCCGAGGCGGCAGAGGGCACGGCGCCATCTGCGGAGGCATCGGGGGCGGGCATGATTTCGGGGAGCAGTTCATTTACCTGTTCAGACATACCCCTATTAAAGCATCTCGATTAAAGCATCCCGCGTACACGAACGCTCCGGGGGCCTCCTAAGCTTCACAAACGCTGTGAATTTGGGGCTCAAACCCCCTATTCTGGGGCTTTGCTAACAGAGAGCTGGGTACAAGCTGATACGGTTAATTTTATGAGTAACACCTCCGTAGAGACCCAGCGCAGCAGTTCAGACCGGGCGTCCGCACCTCTGCCCTACACCCGTGCCATTCGTTGGCTAGGCGTAGGCGGCGGTATCCTCGCCCTCCTCTGCCTGTTCAGCGGAATCGTCATGCTCATTATGAAGTGGGCTGGGGTCACCCCACCCGCCGTCATGAGCCAGATTCCGCTCGTGCTACTGCCCGTCGCATTCATCGCACTGATGATTGCACTCGGACTAGCAGTTCTGCGGCGCTCCCAGGCCTAACCACACACTGTCGCACACGCTGCATTTCTCTACTCACCGACAAATCACCTTCCTGCCCTTCACGAAAGATAAAGAGTATGTCTGCTGAAGCCAAGCTCCTCGTCGTCGATGACGAATTCAACATTCTTGAGCTACTCGCCACCTCCCTGCGCTTCGCCGGTTTCGAGGTCGTCACCGCCGGCAACGGCCGCGACGCCCTCGAGAAGGCCAACACCGAGTCCCCCGATCTGATTGTCCTCGACGTCATGATGCCCGGCATGGACGGCTTCGAAGTCACCCGCCGTCTGCGTGAGCTCGGAAGCACCGTTCCCGTTCTCTTCCTCACCGCGAAGGACGCCACCGAAGACAAGGTCACCGGTCTGGGTGCTGGCGGTGATGACTACGTCACCAAGCCCTTCTCCCTCGACGAGGTGATCGCTCGCATCCGCGCCATCCTGCGCCGCAGCCGCTCCGTCCAGGACGAAGACGACGCGGTACTGCGCGTCGACGACCTGAGCCTGAATGTGGATACCCACGAAGTATTCCTCGGCGAGGAAGAGATTGACCTCTCCCCCACCGAGTTCAACCTGCTACACTACCTGATGCTCAACGCCAACCGTGTGCTGTCCAAGGCGCAGATTCTCGACCACGTGTGGGAGTACGACTTCAACGGCGACTCCTCCATCGTCGAGTCCTACATCTCGTACCTGCGCCGCAAGATTGACAACAACCGCGAAAACCACGAGCCGCTCATCCACACCAAGCGCGGTGTGGGCTACATGATTCGCGGTTCTCGAGGCTAACGTGGCGCTCAAACCCCTCGATCGCATCCCCCTCTCGCTTTCCCTACGCACGCAGCTGGTGCTGGTGACCTCCATGCTCATCGCCCTGGCGATTGCCGTCACCAGCCTCGTGGCCATCTCAGCCCTGCGTGCCCAAATGGTGCACCAGCTGGATGAAGAGATGAAAACCAGCGCACCGGCCCTGGTGCAGCTGGCCACCGTGCGACCCTCCGGCAAGCAGGAGGGGTCGCTCAGCACCTACCGTGTCTACCTGCTCGATAAAGACGGCAAGGTGCTGTACTCGCTCAGCTCCGAGCACGATGAGCAGGCCGGCGAACCCACCCTGAGCGGTTGGACCGCCGAGAAGGTGCGCAAGCAGAACGAGGACGGCGTGACCGTTGGTTCCTCCAGCGGCTCCGCCGATTGGCGTCTACTCGCCGTGCCGATTGAGGTGAACGACTCCTCGGGATTGACCGAGGCGAGCTCCCTCATCATCGCGATGCCGCTCAAACAGACCAACCAGGTGGTCGCCCTGGTCGGCGTGCTCACCTTCGCGTTTGGACTCGCCACCCTAGCCGCGGCTATCGCCATGACGTGGGTGATTGTGACGCGTACCTTCGAGCCGCTCGCGCGCGTTGAACAGACCGCCGCCAAGATTGCCGCCGGCGACCTTTCCCAGCGCATCGAGGACTACAACCCGAACAACGAGATTGGTAACCTCGCCATCTCGCTGAACACCATGCTCGCTCAGATTGAGGCGCTCTTTAAAGCCCGTGAGAAGAGCGAGGCGAAGATGCGGCGCTTCGTAGGCGACGCCTCGCACGAGTTGCGTACCCCGCTGGTGAGTATCCGCGGTTACTCGGAGCTCTACCGTCAGGGCGCGCTCCCTACCGAGGAAGCGGTCGGCACCGCCATGAGCCGCATCGAGTCGGAGTCCAAACGCATGGGCCAGCTGGTCGAGGACCTGCTGACCCTGGCTCGCATCGACGAGCGTCGGGAGTCCAAGCTGGCACCCTTCGACCTGTTCAACCTGGCGGTGGATGCCAGCAACGACGCCTACGCTACGGCCCCCGACCGTGAGGTTTCGCTTGTGGGCCTCAGCGACGATGTTGCCCCCACCTCCGCGCCGGTGCTCGGTGATGAATCCCGTATGCGTCAGGTTGTGGCGAACCTACTAACCAACGCAATGCGCTACACCCCCGACGGCACGCCCCTAGAGATTGCGGTGGGCGTGCGCGAGGAAGTAGCGGGATTCCCGCTGGCCACTCTTGAGGTGCGCGACCACGGCCCCGGTATTCACGGCGAGGACCGCGAGCGCGTATTCGAGCGCTTCTACCGCACCGACACCTCGCGTTCCCGCGAGACCGGCGGTACCGGCCTGGGCCTGTCCATCGTGGCCGCCATTATCGAACAGCACGACGGGCGAATCCACATTGAGGAGACCCCCGGCGGAGGCGCAACCTTTGTCATCTCGCTGCCCTACTACCCGCCGCCCATCTCGGATGAGCAGCTACCGAATTAGCGAGCTACGCACCCGGTAGAGGCCAATGTTCCGAAGCCCCAACGAAAGCCCCCGAGCCTCACGGTTCGGGGGCTTCGGCGTATTTGGAAATTCAATCGGTTGACTCCGGTTGCCCCCGTGGGGAGGGTATACGATGTACCGCCGCGGGAAGGGCGCGACGCAATATTCTGCCGAATTCTAGAGGAGCCGTTCGAAATTTTCGATGCGACCGGAATAATGAGAGGGATTTATCCACAGATTCCCCCAATAAGGTTATTTTAGGTAATTTAATACATTTTGAGAGCATATAGTGGTGTCATGCACTCGGGATAGTTCAGAACCCGAGGCAAACCATCCCCGCGGCAACCCGCCGCCCACCACTCTCAAAGGAGAAACCCATGGCACAGTTCAACGTCGACTCCGAAGTCATCGCAGCTAAGAGCGCCCAGGCCAAGTCCTACGTCGCATCCATCACCGCGGACGTCAACGGCATGACCGCCTCCCTGCACGACCTGCAGAGCTCCTGGACGGGCTCGGCCTCGGCCAACTTCCAGGGCGTACTGGATCACTGGCACGCCACCCAGCGCCAGGTCGAAGAATCCATTACCCAGATCAACGAGGCCCTCTCCCGCGCCGGTGTGAACTACGCCGACACCGAGCAGGCCAACGCCTCGATGTTCGTGGGCTAGACGTGGGCTAAACAGCCCGCACCCGGTACGCCCCGCCACCAATGGATGGGCCCCGTACGCGTGACGTACCAACAATAAACCCGCCGCACCTCACTGGTTGAGGGGCGGCGGGTTTCACACGTTTTCTTCCCCGGTTCTTCCCAGAGATTTTTCCCAGTGGTTCTTCTCGGGCCGCGGGCGGCGAACCCACCGGGAGCTACCGGGAGCGCATGGGCGCTACGAGGCGGGGGTCTCCTGACGGAAACGCAGACGCCACAGGCCGCGCTCGGCATCGTAATGCCAAATGCTCGAACGGCTCACGCGGCCGCGCGCGGTGGCAATCGCCGCCATGACCAGAACACTCGAGGCGTCAATCTGCTGAACTCCCTGCTTGGCCGGTGCACCCTGCTGAGTGAAGGCGCGCTCGCGATACTGCAACACCGAGGAACGCGAAACAGACTTGCCGGTGGCGGTCACCCACACCAGGCGCTCGTGGAGCAGGGTGTCCAGCTGAGCCGGGTCCATGACGGCGCCTCGGCTTTCCAGCAGCTGTTCAGCGGCGGCGGCATCCTCGGGACGCAGCGACGCGGAAGCCTGCCGCACGGAAGGCACAGAAGACACGGAGGGCTCAGCAGGTGCGGGAATAGCGGGCTTGGCAACAGTCGGCTTGATAACAGTGGGTGCGGCGGCCTGCGATGCGACCCGCGCGGCGGCGAGGGTTTCCGCAGGCGCAGGGGCTTCTGCGGGCTCCGGGAGCTCTGCGCCCTCACCCAGCAGTTCGGCGGGATCCACATCGTTCGGGTCGAGCCCGGCAAACTCTTCCAGACCGGCCAGGTCGTCCTCCTCCTCAGCCTGCGCGGCAGCAACCTGGCCGGCGGTCTCCTGCTGGCGAGCCAGGGCCTGCGCATCACGCTCGGCGGCACGCTCGGCGGCGAGTGCCAGTTGCTCCTTGCGGGTGCGGACCGCCTCCGGGTCGGGGGCGTTCACCGCGGAGGCGGGGCGCAGCAGACCGGACAGCCGCAGGCTCTTCACACCACGCTGGGCGTTCTCAATCTCGGCGGCGGTGAAATCCTCCACGGGCAGGTGGGCATCAGCGGAGGAGGCGGGCTCGCCCTCAGGAGCCGGGGTTGCGGGAGCCTCAGAGGCCGCCTCGCCCTGGGCAGGGGCGCCTTCACGGGCAGCGGCAGACGCACCGAAGCCGGGGCCACCATCGGGTGTGCGGCCCTCCTGGTAGGTGCGCGCCGCGCCGTTCGCCAGGGAGTCCGCCTTCTCGTTGAGCTCGTGACCCGCGTGGCCCTTAACCCAGATGAACTCGTAGTCGCGGCCGGTCAGGGCGTTATCCAGCGCCTCTAGCAGGTCGCGGTTGAGCACGGGCTTACCATCGGATTTCTTCCAACCCTTCTTCTTCCAGCCGGGCATCCACTTGGTCAACGAGTTAATAACGTACTGGCTATCGCAGTACACGCGTAGCTTCGCCTCCGGGCGCGAAGCGGTGGCCTCAAAGAGGTCAAGCACCGCCTTGAGCTCGCCCATGTTGTTGGTGCCGTGTTCCCAGCCGCCGCAGGCCCAATGGTCGTCGTCGATATACCATGCCCAGCCGGCCGGTCCGGGGTTGCCCAGCGCCGATCCATCCGCCGCGGCGATGATTTCCTGCGTGCTGTTCACGATTCCTTCTTTCTGCGCCGCCCGGTGCGCGGGGCCGTTCTATCGTTTCGTCTGTGATGACTTTACCGCACCGGCGAGGTGCGCACGTAGCGCGCGGTTGCGACTGTGGATAACTGAGCGGGGTACGACGGTACGGGGCGGGTACACTGGTTCCATGAGCTACTCCGCCCCCGAAACCGCCGGTAACCGGTACCCCCGCACGGCCCGCCCTGACGCCTCGCGGGGCGAGCGCGTGCAGATTTTTGCTCTGCCAACCCGCACCATGTACGGTCCCCTGCGTTTCAGCTGGCTCAGCTACCTGGGCCTCGCCGAGCAGCAACACGCGGCGCAGCTACCGACCCCCGCAGCGGCGGTTAGCTACCTGAGCACGCAGGCGCTCATGCGCGCCATGGCGGCGGCACGCCTGGATGTGCCCTCAAGCGCCGCTTCTGAGATTGAGGTGGACCGCTCCTGCACCCTGTGCACCAGCGGCAAGAAGCACGGCAAGCCGCGCATCGCGGGCGTGAATTTCAATATGTCGCAGGTGAACCCGCTGGTCGTGGGCGCTTTTAGCCGTAACCCCTCGGCGGTGCTCGGTGTGGACGTCGAGACCATGGATGCGCGCCTGTTCTCGGGTTTTGCGCGCTTGGCACTCTCCGATGAAGAACGCGCGTTCTACGAACGTGTGGCTCAGGAGCGCCCCGCCTCCGCCCTGCGCCTGCTGTCGCTGGCCCTGTGGACCGCGAAGGAGGCTGTGCTGAAGGCGACCGGCCACGGCCTGAGCGTGGTGCCCTCCCTGGTCCGGGTGCAATTTAGCGAACAGCTGCTGGACGCCCTCGAGGCTACCCTCGGTGCCGAAACCTCCGAGGACCCCGCCCATGGCCCCGAGGACTCGGGAACAGAGGCGTCGGAAAACACCGGCTCGAACGAAGAGCTCCTAAAGAACCTCACCGGCGAGACGCTACGGGCAAGCGCCGTCTTCCGCGCACCCGGTGACGATACCGAGGATAATCCCGAACGCACTTTCGCCCTGCGCTGGGTTCCCGTGGCGCTCCCCGACGCGGAGAACCCCGAAGGCGCGCAGAAGATGCTCATCGCCCTGGCGGTTGAGAACCCCGCCCATAGTGAGCCAACCCAGGGTGAGCCCGTGCAGGTTGAGGTTGAGCTCCTGCCCGTGGCCACTCCCCTGGAGCTCAAGCGCCTGCTGACCGACTAGCCGCGCCGCAACGAATAACGAGTGTCGCAAACGCCCTATACAACTGAACGCGCCCGCCATGACAGCGAGCGCGTTCCGTCTTTTCTACCCAGCACGGAGCGGTTCGAAAAATAGTTTTAGGGGGTATCCTCACCCAGGGTTTCAACACCCAGGGCACGGCCGAAACTGCCGAGCTTCGTACCGGTCTCAGTGTGCTCCAGTTCCGGGTCGGATTCGGCCACAATGCCCGCGCCGGCGTACAGCACCGCCTCGTCCGGGCTCACCTGGGCGCAACGCAGCACCAGCGCCCACTCGCCGTTACCCTCGGCGTCCATGTAGCCGACCAGGCCACCAAAATAGCGGCGCTCAAAGGACTCCAGCTCACGAATCATCTCCAGCGCCTTCTCGGTGGGTGCGCCACAGATTGCGGGGGTCGGGTGAATCGCGCGGGCACCGTCCAGGCAGGTCAGCCCCTCCTTCAGCACGCCGTCGATGGGGGTCGCCAGGTGCCAGAGCTGCGGGGTCTTGAGCAGCGAGGGCACCTGCGGCACGTTCAGCTCCTCGGCGATGGGCGCCAGGCGCTCAGCAATGTCGTTGATGACGTAGGCGTGCTCGTGGCGGTCCTTCGGCGAGGCGAACAGGCGGTCGCGAATCGCCTCGTCCTCGGCGCTACCGGGCTCTGCGATGCGCGGGGCGCTACCGGCCAGCGGGTGGGTCTTGAAGGTGCGGCCCTCGGTGCGGAACACCAGCTCGGGGGAGGCGCCCATCAGGTAGCTTCCGCTCATGCCGCGCTCGCCCTCGGGCAGGCGCACCGCAAAGTTGAATGCGGTACGCTGCTGGGCGCGCAGGTTGTTGTACAGCGCGTCCAGGTTGAGGGCGCCGGGTGCGTAGCGGGCGGTGAGCACGCGTGAGAGCACGATTTTGCTCAGCTCGCCCGCTTTCATGCGATCCACGGCGGTCGCCACGGCAGCACGGAACCGGTTGTTCTGGCGGCCGGTCACCGATACCGGTTCGGCCAGCTTCGCGGTGCGCTCGGGGACCGGCACCTCCTCTTCCTCGAAACGTTCGGGTACGAAGAGGTAGGCGGGAGCCTCCGGGTCGAAGGGGATGAGGCCCACGACGGCGCTACCGGCACGTTTTGCCTCGTCCAGGGCATTATCGAAAGTTACGGGGGTCATGGTCCCGGCGGCGCGGAGGACGCGGGTTCCGGTGGCAAAGATAAAGTCGGGAAGGTTCGTCATTGTACTTCTGTCAGTGGTGTAGGCTCGCACCCGGCGCACAGAGGCAAGGGGGGCGAGCTGCAGTTTAGAGGGTGGCGCCGCCGTCGGCGACAATCTCCTGCATCGTGATGTGGCGGGCAGCCTCAGAAATGAGGAAAGCGTTGACCGCCGCAATATCTGCCGGGTCGGCGATGCGGCCCAGCGGAATGCCCAGGCGGAAGGTCCGCGGGTTACCGGCAACCGGCAGGGCGGAGCGGTCCTCCCCCTCCCAGGCGTCGGTCACCATGGGGGTTCGGGTGGTGCCGGGGCAGACCGAGTTCACGCGAATACCGTGCGCGGCCAGCTGCAGGCCGAAGCTGGAGGTCACGCGCGCCGCCGACGCCTTGGACGCGCCGTAGGCACCGAACTCGGCACGGGGCACGCGAGCCGCGTTGGAGGCGACCGTCACCAGCGAGCGGCTGTTGGTCGGGTCGCTCTCCTGCTGGTCAATCATGAGGCGGGCGAACTCGCGCAGGCACAGGAACACGCCGTCGGAGTTGACCGCGTGCAGGCGCTTCCAGGTGTCAAAGCTGGTTTCCAGAAGGGGTTGGCTGTGGGCGATACCCGCGGCGAGTACAGCGCCGGTGACGGGTTCGTCGAGTGCGGCCACGGCGTTGGCGAGGGCAATGACGGACTCTTCGCTGGTGACGTCTACGGGACGGTAACGGAAGAGCGCATCGCCGTAGGTGGTGAAGGAGGCGACGGGCGCATCGCCCAGATCGGCCGCAAATACCGAATAACCGTTCTTAATTAGCTGGTGGACCGTAGCCTCACCAATACCACCGTTAGCACCGGTCACAATAACCCAGCTCATGCGCGAGCCTCCTCTGCTTCCTCGGTCTTTTCTGCCTTTTCTGTGGCCTTCAACTCGGCGAGCACATCCGCGGTGTTCAGCACGCGGGCGCAGCGGCCCGAAGCGTACTCGCAGGCCATGCGGTGCTCCTCCTCAGAGAAGTCAGCGAGTGCGTCCGCCACCATGAACGGCTGAATGTCACGCATGAACGCCTCCAGCGCGGTGGTTAGGCAGCCGATGTGCGCATACACGCCGCCAATGATGAGCTGGTCGCGGCCGGATTCCTTGAGCAGATCCTCAAAGGGGCTGCGCACGAACGCGGAGTAGCGCCACTTGGTCAGCACGGTATCGCGGTCGGTGGGTGCGATTTCGTCGAGGATGCGGGCGGATTCGTCATTCTGCAGGCCGTCACCCCAGAAGTCGATAAGCAGGCGGCGGTCTTCGGGGTTTTGGCGCGGCGGCTGTGCGGTGTAGTAGACCGGGATTCCGGCAGCGTGGGCGGCGTCAATGAGGCGGCGCAGGTTCTGAATGGCGATGTTGATTTGGGCGTCCGGGTTGGCGTTGCCCTCACCCAGGTCAGCTCCTTCGAAGGCCTGCACGAAGTGTACCTGCATGTCGTGGACGAGTAGTACAGCGCGGCTGGGGTCTACGGGCCAGCTGACGCGGTTGCTGTGTTCACGGTCAACGTAGGTGTAGGGCTTGATTTTGGGCAGTGCCATGATTCTCCCGGGTCGTGCCTATGGTTTTCGGTTGTGTGCGCGGCGCAGGCGGTGCACTGTTGCGGGTGTAGTAGCGAGTGGGCGTTCTCTTCCGAGCCCTCTCACACTGGCTACCTAATCAGTGAGCTTGCGCTTATCTCATAACCATCTTAGGGCATGCTTAACTACTAGGTATATATGAGCCTTAACAAAAATGCTTCCCCACCCGCGCCCCCGTTGACAGCACAACGGGTGGAACGGGCAGGGAAGCACTCCGACAAGCAAAAATACTGCTTAGGGCGCGATTTCAGTCGCGAACTAGTTCACCGGTGCGGCGACAGCCAGCACCTCATTCAGACCCTCAGTGATTGAGGGGTGAGTGTAAATCTCATCGCGCAGCTGCGAAGCAGTAATACCGTGACGCATCGCCAGAGCCACCAGGTTAATAACCTCCATGGACTCCACCACGAGTAGCTGGGCACCCAGAATCTGGTCGGTCTGCGCGTCAATCACGAACTTCATGATGCCACGCGGGTTCTCCATAGTCTTAGCACGCGGCATCGCAGCAATTGCGGCAACCGGCTTCGAAGCAACCTTCACCTTGTGGCCAGCCTCGATGGCCTCACGCTCGGTCAGACCAACCGAGGACAGCGGCGGGTTCATGTAAATGGTCGAAGCCACTGCCTTACGGTCCTTAGTGGAGCGGGAACCGTCGCCGACCAGCTGGGAAAGCACCACACGGTAGTCATCCAGGGAGATGTAGGTGAACTGCGGGCCGCCGTTCACGTCACCGAGCGCAAAAATGTTCGGCACGGTGCTGCGCAGGTGCTCATCCACAACAATTGCGCCGCGGTCAGTGGTTTCGATGCTGGTGTTCTCCAGGCCCAGACCCTCGGTGGCGGGCTTGCGGCCGGTGGCGACCATGACGTAGTCCACCTCCAACTGCTGGGTGGCGCCCTCGGAGTCGAGGTAGGTCACGGTCACAGAGTCAGCGCCATCCTGAATGGACTGGATACGAACTCCGGCACGCGTAGCAATATCCTGGTCAGCGATGATTTCGCGGGCCACCTGGGCGACGTCCGCATCGTAGCGGCCAAAGAATGCCGGTACACCATCTAGCAGGGTCACCTCAGTGCCGTAGGAAGCAAAAATACCGGCAAACTCAACACCGATGGGGCCACCACCGATAATACCCAGGCGCTTGGGGCGCGGGGTGAGCTTCTGCAGCTCGGTGGAGGTGAGTACACGCTCAGACTCGCGGATACCCTCAATCGGCGGGATGGACGGCACAGCACCGGTGTTGATGATGAAGTAGTCGGCGGTGACGCGTAGGGTGTCTTCGCCTGCGGTGACCTCTACCTCGGTGTCGGAGATGAAGCGTGCGTGACCGTCAATGAGCTTGGCGGTCTCGTTGGATAGCAGGATTTCGCGGTTCTTGGCGCGCATCATGCCGGTCAGCTTGTCACGGAAGACCACAGCGGATTCGTAGGCAGCATTTGCTTCTTCAAGGCTGTGCTCACCGCGGGCGCGGAACTCGTCGGCGCGGTGTACGAGTGCCTTGGTGGGTACGCAACCGATGTTGATGCAGGTGCCGCCGTACATGCTGGTGGACTGTTCGATGAGGGCAACGTTCTTGCCGGTCTTGGCGTAGGCGCCGGCGAGGGTCTTGCCGCCCTTGCCGAAGCCGATGACGACCATGTCAAAGTGTAGCTGAGCGGGGGTGGTCATAATATTCTCCTGTGAAACATAGATGATGATGTCTTCGCAGAGTTCAACGGGAAGAAATGAGTATTATTCCCGCGCGCCATATTTTTTCTTGACCCCAATTCACGCCCCCACCGTTAGGAAGTGAGCGAAGCCCCTATCCCCTCTTCCATAGCCACCCCTCAGCCCGCGCGGGCGTAGACTGAAACTACCCGGCTCCCTACAAGAAGCCAGCCTACGAGAAGCCAGCACAATCAGGAGGATTCCGTGAAAACCCACGATATTCTGCGTGACGCCGCCAGCCGCCCCGGCACCGAAGCCGCCGTAGCCGTCAAGGGACTATCAGCTGAGGCGCTCAACGCCCACCCGGGCGGGCACCCGAACTCTATCGCCTGGCTGCTCTGGCACGCCGGGCGACAAATGGACATGCAGCTCTCCGCCCTCAACGGTCAGCCGCAGGTCTGGGAGGCTCAGGGTTTCAGGGAGCGTTTCAACTTGGGCGAGCTGGGCGACACCATGGGCTACGGCCACACCGCTGAGCAGGCACGCTCCATCGTGGTTGAAGATTCTGCGCTGCTGGTGGAGTACCTTGTGGCGACCGGCGAGGCGCTCGCGGCCTATGCGGAGACGCTGAGCGAGGCTGATTTGAGTGAGATTATTGATCGTTCGTGGACTCCGCCGGTGACTCGCGGTGTGCGTCTGGTCAGTCTGATTGACGACGCGGCGCAGCACGTGGGTCAGGCAGCGTATGCGGCGGGTATTCTCGCCGCATAGAATTTCGCGGCGCAGGATTTCACAGCGCTGGGTTAGAATTTCACGCCCGCTAGAGGGGCACAAAAAAGCGGTGGCGCCTCGGACACAACCGTCCGAGAGGCCACCGCCTACACGCATAAAAACCGCTACTGCCTCTGCAGTAGCACCATGACCTCATAGTGATCCGTATGCGGGAACATGTCCAGCACGCGGCCCTGCACCGGCGCATACGAGGGCATGCGCTCCAAATCCTTCGCCAAAGTCACCGCATTACAGCTCGAATACACCACACGGTCAATACCCGAACCCTCAATCCACGCGCACAAGCTCTCACCAATACCGCGGCGCGGCGGGTTCACCACCAGCATCTGCGGCACCGTGCCCGAAGATACCGCGAACTCCGGCGCGTCCTGAGCCGAAAAGTTCACGCCCTCAAGCCCATACTCAGCGACCGTGCGCTGCGCCGAAGCGACCGCCTCCGCACTAATCTCAATGCCCGTCACCGAGCCACCGCCCATCACCGAAGCGGCATGCAGAGCAAAACCACCCACGCCACAGTACAGGTCCCACAGCGAGCGCGGAGCCACCTCACGCACCCACTCGCGGCCCTGCGCGTACATCACCTCAGCGACCTTCGTATTCGTCTGGAAGAAGCTCTGCGGACGCAGGTGCAGGGTCAGGTCATTCACCTGCATCGGCAGAGTCTGACGCTCCGAAAGGATAATCTCCTCATCACCCTCCACACGCGCCACCGGTTCACGCAGCAGGTTCACCGACAGCACCGCCAGATTCGGCAACCGCTCCTGCAGCCAGCCCATCTGACGGCGAATCGGCACCAGCAGCTTCTTCGAACGCAACACGAAACGCACCATCAGCTCACCCGCCGCCGAAGCAGTCACCAGAATATTCTTCAGCTCACCGCGACGATTCGGAATGTCATAAGGGGTCAAGTCCGCGCGCTGAATCAGCTCACGCAGCACCGGAATAGCCGCCTGAATCGGCTCCATATAGAGCGGGCATTCGCCAAGATCCGTGGAGGCGCCCGTCCGGTAATCCACGATGCCGAGGGTCGGGTTCTTCGCCGAACCACCCACCACGAGCTTCGCCTTATTGCGGAAGCCCGCCTCCGCACTGGTTACCGGGTCCAGCCACTGCAGCTGCGGGTAGTTAGCGAGCAGGGCGCGGGCGTGCTCCTGCTTCGCCTGCACCTGCGCGGTGTAGGCGGTCTCAATGCTGGGGCAGGAGGAGCAGAGGTCATCACGAAAATAGGCACATTCCATAGGGGAACCATTTTACCGCCTCCACCGCCGGGACAGGATGCATGGGCACACAAAAGCAGGGGCGGCCACCCTTCATGGGTAGCCGCCCCCGCCTCATACGGATGCGTGGACCTGCGCCAGCTAAAGTACCAGCGTTAGGTCACCACCGTGTTACGCTTCGCGCGCCACGGATTCCATAACTTTTTGCCCCATCAGGGACAAAAAGTTATCACATCATGCCGCCCATTGCGTCCGCACCGGGAGCAGCCGCACCAGCGGGCTCCGGCTTGTTCGCAACAACAGCCTCGGTGGTCAGGAACAGACCAGCAATCGACGCAGCGTTCTGCAGAGCCGAACGGGTCACCTTCACCGGGTCAGCAATACCAGCAGCCATCAGGTCCTCGTACTCGCCGGTCGCAGCGTTCAGACCGGTACCGGCAGGCAGGGAACGAACGCGGTCAACCACAACGCCCGGCTCCAGGCCAGCGTTAGCGGCAATCTGCTTCAGCGGTGCGTCAATAGCCACGCGCACAATGTTCGCGCCGGTCGCCTCGTCACCGGTCAGTTCCAGCTTGTCGAAGACCTTCACACCAGCCTGAATCAGAGCAACGCCACCACCGGGGACGATACCCTCCTCAACAGCAGCCTTAGCGTTACGAACAGCATCCTCGATGCGGTGCTTGCGCTCCTTCAGCTCAACCTCGGTTGCGGCACCAGCCTTCAGCACGGCCACACCACCGGCGAGCTTAGCCAGGCGCTCCTGCAGCTTCTCGCGGTCGTAGTCGGAGTCAGAGTTAGCGATCTCTGCGCGAATCTGAGCCACGCGACCCTCGATAGCTGCTGCGTCGCCTGCACCCTCGATGATGGTGGTCTCGTCCTTAGTCACAACGACCTTGCGGGCAGTACCCAGCATATCCAGGGTTGCGGCATCCAGGGACAGGCCAACCTCTTCGGTGATGACCTGGCCACCGGTCAGGATGGCAATATCAGCCATCTGAGCCTTACGGCGGTCACCGAAGCCCGGAGCCTTCACGGCCACGGACTTGATGGAGCCGCGCATCTTGTTCAGCACCAGCAGAGCCAGAGCCTCACCCTCAACGTCCTCAGCGATAATCAGCAGCGGCTTGCCGGACTGCATGACCTTCTCCAGAACGGGGACGAGGTCCTTCACGTTTGAAATCTTCTGGTTCACAACCAGGATGTAGGGGTCCTCCAGGACTGCTTCCTGACGCTCCGGGTCGGTCACGAAGTAACCGGACAGGAAGCCCTTGTCGAAGCGCATACCCTCGGTCAGCTCCAGGTTCAGGCCGAAAGTGTTGGAGTCCTCAACGGTGATGACGCCTTCCTTGCCGACCTTCTCCATAGCCTCAGCAATGAGCTTGCCGATCTCAGCGTCGCCAGCGGAAATCGAAGCGGTTGCAGCGATCTCTTCCTCGGTCTCAACTTCCTTCGCAGAGGAGAGCAGAGCCTCGGTCACAGCCTCAACAGCCTTCTCGATGCCGCGCTTGAGGCTCAGCGGGTCAGCGCCAGCAGCCACGTTGCGCAGGCCCTCGCGGACCAGTGCCTGAGCCAGAACGGTAGCGGTGGTGGTACCGTCACCGGCGATGTCGTCAGTCTTCTTGGCAACTTCCTTGACGAGCTCCGCACCAATCTTCTCGTACGGATCCTCCAGCTCGATTTCCTTCGCGATCGAGACACCGTCGTTGGTGATGGTGGGGGCGCCCCACGCCTTCTCCAGCACGACGTTACGGCCGCGGGGGCCGAGGGTCACCTTCACTGCATCAGCGAGGGTGTTCAAACCGCGCTCAAGGCCGCGGCGCGCCTCTTCGTCAAAAGCAATGAGCTTTGCCATAAGTGTCCTCCTGGACGATCGGATTTTTCCTGCACCCCACCGGGATGCAGTACGTCTAAAACTGGGGCCCGGACCCTGGCGCGTGTACCTCACGCGCACGTCATACAGGGCGCCCAAATGCTACATCAATTGTGGCACCCGCACCGGCAGGGGGCAAACGTTTAAGCCCAAGGTTGAAGGGTTAATCGCCCAGTGCTTAATCTGCACTCATTAGGCCCACCAAAAGGGGCGTTAATGGTGTACCCGCCGGAGGTGCGTGAGGGGCGTTAAAAGCATCAACCCCACCCGGCGCACGATTGGGGCTGCACGAGTGGGGTTGAGGAAAGTTTGCATGGCAAAGCGGCGTACGCGGGGGCCTAGCCGGTGTAATCGGAGGCCAAAACCACAATTACCTCGTGGTTGCCCATCGGCACGGCGGACGTCGCCTGACGCACCTGGGAAATGTCCAAGGCCGAGGCGATACTCTGCGCCTGCGCCTGGTAGCCCTCCGCATAGTAGACCACGCTGGTCGCCGGGGCTGCACCGGTATAGTTAGCCGTCTCATTAACCGTGTAATTATGCAGCTGAGCCGCAGCATTCGACGCGCTACCGGCCGGCGCCGAAGCGTTAAACACACCCACCGAAATACTATCCACCAAACCCGTCTTCGAAGGATTAGCCGAAGCAGAGGCAGATGCCGAAGTAGCCGCAGGAGCGGAAGAAGCAGATGCCGAAGAACGGGCCGAAGCCGAACTCGACGCGTAACTCTGCGCCGAATAACCCGGCGAAGCCGTACGCGGGGCGTAAATGTACATGGTGGCACCCACCAGCAGACCGACCACTCCGGCCGCCACCAGCGGGATAGCACCCTTCACGCTCTTTGCAGGATCGGCATCGACCGCGCGGTAGGTTCCGCGGCGCGCAGTCTGCTCGTCCACCTCGTCAAACTCGTCGCGGGGATAGCTCATGGTCTCCTCAATTCACGGGTACTTCATCGCGGTAATCCGCGCGGTGCTTCTTCAAGGTCGCGCGGCGGATGACTCGGCGCTCCCTGTACCTAGAGTACCGTCTCAGGCAGAGGGAACCAACGCGAGTACGCGCCACAAACAGTCACACCAAAGTTACCTAGTCGGCGTCACGACGGGCGCGCAGCGCATCCACAAGCTGCGGAGCTGCCTCACGTACACGGTCGTCGTCCAGCATGACGTTCAGCATCTGATAGTAGGCTATCGGAGTGAATCCTAGGGCTTTAATGGCCTTCTCCTTGGAACCCTGGTGCTTGAATCCACGGCGTTCCAAAGCCAGGATGCGCCGCTCAAGCGAGTTCAGCCCGTCGTTCAACCCGTCAGTCTGGACCTCGTCACGGACGAGGGCCTCGGGCCTCTCCCCCGGCATTTCGGCTGAGGTCTCAGCCGAGTCTTCGGTTTCGCCCAGAACTTTGTTCTCCGGGGTTTCAGACTGCACGGCGGTGTGTTCCTGCTCCGGCATATTCCCTCCTCAATCTGTCTGCAGCGTACCCTCACGGTCAGCCACCGCCTACCGCAAGTATTCATCTTCCCTTAGTCTAGAGGAGAGCCTCAGCCTAGAGGAGAAGCAATCATCGCGTGCCCGGCGCTGAAGACCAGCCGAGCCGCACCAGCCCAAGGAGTACGCTTGAACCAGCCCCTGAACACCATCATGAGCGAGGACTGGGCCGCCGCCCTCGCCCCGGTCGAAGAGCAGATTCACGCCATGGGGGATTTCCTGCGCGCCGAGCACGCCGCCGGCTACCGAACCTTCCCGCCCTCCGGTGATATCTTCAACGCTTTCCGCCGCCCGATGAGCAAGGTGAAGGTTCTTATCATTGGGCAGGACCCCTACCCCACCCCCGGCAACGCTATGGGCCTGTCCTTTTCGGTGCATCGCGGTATGCCCGTGCCCCGTTCCCTCGTCAACATCTACCAAGAGCTGCAGGACGATTTGGGCATCGCCCCTGCCGAGCACGGCGACCTGTCCTGCTGGGCCGACGAGGGCGTCATGCTCATGAACAGGGTGCTGACCGTACGCGAGTCCGATGCCGGATCGCACCGCGGCAAAGGTTGGGAAGAGATCACCGAATGCGCAATCCGCGCCCTAGTGGCCCGCAATCAGCCGCTGGTAGGCCTGCTCTGGGGCGCCGATGCACGCAAGTGCGCGCCGATGCTACTGCCCTACCCGAGCGTGGAGTCGGCGCATCCCTCACCTCTCTCGGCACGACGCGGTTTCTTCGGTTCCCGACCGTTCTCCACGGTGAATTCCCTGCTCGTGCAGCAGGGAGCCGAGCTAGTGGACTGGACCGTGCGTTAGAGACTTCAAAGATAGGGTGGCGGCCCGTGAGCTAAGGTTCACAGACCGCCACCTTTATTCCATATTGGCTATATAAACCTGTCAGATACGTTAAATATCTGCTGTTTCGGGGGTCGCAGCATCCACGGGCTCAACGTTACGCGGCTTCGTGAAACGCTGCAGCGCATACTGCATCGTGTAATTACCCAACGCAACACCCGAAGCCATCGCCACCACAATCGAAACCGCCGTAATCATATTGTGCATACCCAGAATCACATCCGTCTCAACCGTCAACAAATACATGCCGCGGAAGAACGACAGACCCGGCAGCAAGAACGTAATCGCCGGAATCGAGAAAATTGCCTGAGGCACATGCAGACGGTACGCAAAATACGTGCTCAACGCACCAATCACAACCGCCGCACACGCCGTCGGGCCACGACCCGTACTCGGACCAGCCAGCAACTCATAACTGTAATACGCCGCCAAACCGCAAGCAGTAATGAACATCAGCCAGCCGACCTTCACCAGCTTCGTCTGCAAGGTAATTGCGAAGGTCGCAGTCGCAATCAGAAAGAAGAACGACGCCACCAACGGAGTCGTCGAATCAAAACGCAACTGTTCAATATCCAAAGTCGGACCATTGAAAATACCAATCGCGCTCACGGCGGCTGCAATACCAACCACAAGACCCAAGAAGCTCATACCGGTCGACACGAAACGGCCTGCCGCCGTCACCGGAAAACCATTAATCGCATCCTGTACAGCACCCACCAGACGCGGAGTTGGCAAGAACATAATCATGCCGGCAGCCACCACCAGAGGCGCTGAAATCTGCTCACCCGGACGCTGAAGAATCGAACCTTCACTACCCAGCCAAATCGCCAAAAAGGTCATCAGACCCGCACTAGCAGCCATGCGGAAGAACGCCGGAATACCAATGGAGCTCAGCCATTGAATCAGCAAATACACCGGGATAAAAATAATGGCCGCGCTCAACGCCGTCACAAAACTCGCACCCAACGCCGCCGTCAACGTGGAGGCACAGGCAAGGTTAGCCAGCCACACCACCAGAGGCGGGAACGGCTTGGGGCGGTGCGTAATCTGGTTCAGTTGCAAATCAGCCATTTCCAGAGTCATACCGCCGCGAGTGATCTTGTAGATCAGGCCGTACACCTCAGAAAGCGCCTCATAGTTCTCTGTGGAGGAACGCACCACACGCACCAGGGTGTGCGTAAAGCGCTCATCAGCGTTCACATTACGCTTAGCGATGCGGGACTCCATATAAATATCCGGGTCCGACGTGTAGTTGATGGTCACCGACTGGTTTGTAATATCCACTTCAACCGAGTCCAGACCATACGCCGAAGAGACCGCAATAATCGCCGAGTCCACGTCCATTGCGTCCGCGCCGTAGTGGAACATCGCCTCCGCCAGGCGCAGGGTAAAGTTCAGTGTGTCACGGGCATACTCCTTCTCCCGGCGGAACGCCTCGCGACGCTCATGCTCTTCGGTGCGAATAGTCGGCACGAACTGACGCTGAGCAATACGCTGAGCACCACGCGGGGCGGCGGGTGCCGCCTCCTCAGTACGCACAAAGGAGCGGAGGCGGCGCGAACCCCAGCGACCGCCCGTACCGCGGCCTCGTAGTCCTCGCACGTTCCGGCCCACGAGCGGCACGGCGGTCGTCGCCACCGAGACAGGGCCGGTCTTAGCCGCTGTTGTGGAGGCCGCATCAAGGCCATAACGCTGCGCGGCGTGGGAATTCGGAACCTGAGGAATCATACCGGTCATGGGAACCGGCTGGGAAGGGCGCGTCAGAGCCGCCTCGGTCACCACATTGCTGGACGTCACGGGGTTCGTTTCATCACGGTAGGCGTCCAGCTCATCATCGGGCGTGAGGGACGGGTCGATAACAGTGCGGGCAGCGTGGTCAAGCTCGGAGGCTTCCTCCTGCTGAGCAGGCACCTCAGCCGGACCAGCAGTGGCGATACCAACCTGAGCGGCTACATCGTGCAGAACATCGCTCACAGTGCGCGCCTTCACGGTCTTATCGCGCGCCTCTTCGGACGTTTTCTGCTGCGCCAGAATGCGGCGCAGACGCTCGTCAGCCACCTGGTCGAGAGACACTAGAGGAAACCCGCCCTTCCCGGTGGCGTAACCGGCCGTCACCGTAGGGACAGCCTCCTCCGAGGTGCAAACCGGCACCCCGCTCTCAGTGCTGTTCCGCGTGTTATTCCGGGTGTTCTTCGGCTCTCCCGGGTGAGCCTGCGCCTCGCCTGCATGCGACGCGTTCCGCGCTCCAGATTGTGCCTCCGAAGGCGCGGGAGTGTTCCTCGATTCTGCCAATGTCCCCTCCCATTTAGACAGTGCCTCTATAGTCTAACAAGGGAGCGATGCGAGAGGTACGCCTCCGTGACTAGGTTCCTCATCAAATTCCCCATCCCCTTCACGCAACCCGTTTCTCCCCGCTCTTGGTGGCCGGCCCCCCTCAGTGAAGAAACACAGGCAACAAAATATCCCGCCACCTCAGTGACGGGATATCTACGTATTGTGTGCTCGTTCCCGCACCCGTAGGTGACGGAATACGGCGGCCCGGCCCGAAGACCGAGATTACTTACTCAGCGTCGTGGTCGGTCTCGAGGATCTTAACCAGCGAGTCCAGAGCCTCTTCAGCGCCCTCACCCTCAGCGCGCAGAACGACAACATCGCCGTGCTTTGCGCCCAGGGACATCAGGGACAGAATGGATGCTGCATCCATAGCCTCATCGGCGGGCTCGCCCTTAGCTGCGATGGTGACCTCGACGGGAAGGTCGCCAGCTGCCTCAGCGAAAATTGCTGCCGGACGTGCGTGCAGGCCGACACGGCTTGCGATAGTGGCTTCGCGCTCTGCCATTATGTTTCTCCTTTGATCAAGGAACCGAAATATATCAGTCCCTATTCTAAATGAACGGGGCGCTTCAGGACCCGCCCTTACCCTATAAATTGTACCGTTTAGCCCCGCGCCAACAAACATAAAAATGCCGGGTGTAGAAATAATCACTACACCCGGCATCGTGAATATTCCGGCCCACCAGCCGGCCAGCTCAGCAGCCCTCCCTACCCGACGCAGGGGAAGCCTGAACCTCAGTAGCTCTCAGATTAGAGGCCCAGCTCGTCCAGAATCGGCAGAGCCGCACGTGCAGTGTCCTTCGCCTCAGCAGAAGAAATCTGCTGCAGAGCAATAGCAGCAATCTGCTGTGCCTTTTCCTTAGTGACAGACTTCAGCACGGCAGCCACAGCGGGAATAGCACCAGCGTTCATGGACAGGGTGTCGACACCCAAACCAATCAGCACAACAGCCAGAGCGGGATCAGCAGCAGCCTCACCACAGACGCTCACGTACTTCTTCTTACCCGCGGTGACCGATGCACGCTGAGCACCCTCAACGGTCATCTTAATCATCTTCAGCACAGCAGGCTGCCAGGGGTTGTTCAGGTGAGCCAAATCGCCCAGCAGACGGTCAGCCGCCATGGTGTACTGGGTCAGGTCGTTGGTACCGATGGACACGAAGTCGACCTCGCCCAGGATAGCCTCAGCGTTCATCACAGCTGCGGGGGTTTCAACCATCACACCGTGAACGGGCAGGCCAATCTCCTTGAGCATGTTCGCGAAGTTGCGTGCCTCGGAGGTGGTCGAAATCATCGGAGCCATCACCCAAATGTCAGCGTCAGAATCCTCCGACGCAACCTTGATAGCCTCCAACTGGCGGGTCAGAACGCCCGGAACGGTCCAGTCGGTACGGAAGCCACGAACACCCAGTGCAGGGTTCTCTTCGGGGTTCACGTTCAGGAACGGCAGGGGCTTATCAGCACCAGCATCCAGGGTACGAACCACGATGTGCTTGCCGGGGAATGCGTCAAACACGGACTTGTAGGTCTTAGCCTGAGTCTCGATAGAAGGCTCAGAGTCGTGGCCCAGGAAGCCGAACTCGGTGCGCAGCAGGCCAACACCCTCAGCCTTCAGGCTTGCAGCCTTCTCAGCGGACTTGCCGTCACCAACGTTTGCATACAGCTCAACGCGGGTACCGTCAGCCAGCACGCCCACACCATCAAACTCAGCGATAGGCTTGCGGTTCGCGTACTTAATCGCTGCCTCACGGTCAGCGTCGGTCGGCTCGGTATCAACGATGCCCTCGTTGGAGTCCACGTAGACGATGGTGCCGTCAGCAATCTCGGTCACGCCCTTAGCCGCCACAATAGCGGGCAGACCCAGGCCGCGAGCCAGAATAGCGGTGTGTGCCTGGGGGCCACCGTCAGAGGTAATCAGAGCGATAACCTTCTCGGGGTCCAAGGTCGCGGTGTCAGCCGGTGCCAGGTCGATAGCAGCTAGGATGAACGGCTCATCCGAAACGGGGATGCCGGGGGCCTGCTGGCCGGTCAGCTCAGCAACAATGCGGGCACGCACGTCGTGGATATCAGTCACACGCTCAGCCATGTAGCCGCCCAGGGCAGCCATCTGGTCAGCGAAGGAGGTTGCAGCCTCCCAAATAGCACGCTCAGGAGCCATCTCCTGAGTCTCAACCAGCTTAACAGCGCTCTTGATAAGAGCACGGTCAGTAGCCATCTGAGAGGTAGACTTCAGCACAGCCTTGCCGTCACGGCTAGCGTGCTCTGCACGAGCGAGCAGGTCTTCCTTCACGCGGACCGAAGCGTCCTTGATGCGCTGTGCGGCTGCCTCGGCGGTCTCACCGCTCAGACGCAGGCCATCCTTAGGCTCTTCAATAGGCTTGGGCATCTGAAGAACCGGGCCAATCACGCGACCGGCGTAGACGCCGACGCCCTTGTAGGTAGTCATGGAATTCATATCCTATCTGTGGGTTCTCTACAGTGTAACGCGTTCTACCCGCGCTGTCCCCTGTAGATTATGAGTCAATCAGAAGATGAGGTCTACGGTTTAGGCGGATGCCTTAGAGCGGGCACCCACGGACTTCAGCACAACGTACACCAGAGCCGACACCACAGTACCGGCCAGCACGGCAACGAAGAACATCAGCGGGTTCTGCGCCAGGCCAATAATCCAGATGCCGCCGTGCGGTGCCGGAGAGGCCACGTGAGCGCTCATCGAGATGGCACCGGCGAGGGCACCACCCACAATGGTCGAGGGAATGACTCGGGCAGGATCAGCCGAGGCGAAGGGAATAGCACCCTCAGAAATGAAGGATGCCCCCAGCAACCAAGCGGCCTTACCGTTCTCACGCTCGTTCTCGTTGAACAGCTTGGGACGCAGGGTGGTTGCCAGAGCCATAGCCAGTGGCGGAACCATACCGGAAATAATGACGGCAGCCATAATCTCCTGGTTCACGGCCGCACCCGAAGACAAGCCAGCGGTTGCAAAAAGATAAGCAGCCTTGTTGATGGGGCCGCCCAGGTCGGAGGCCATCATGGCGCCCAGAATCAGGCCGAGCACCAGGGCGGAGCCACCCGACATCGAGGTCAGCCAATCCTGCAGGGTGGTCATCACCCAAGCCAGGGGCGCACCGAGCAACAGGTACATGACCAGGCCGGTCACCAGAGAAGTCACCAGCGGAGTAACAACCACGGGCATCATAGAACCCAGCCAGCGGGGCAACTTCAGGGTGCCCAGAGCGTACGCAATCAGACCGGCAAGAATACCGCCCACAATACCGCCCAGGAAGCCCGCGTTCACCGCAAGAGCCACCGAACCGGCGATGAAGCCCGGAGCAATACCGGGACGCTGAGCCAAACCGTACGCAATGTACGCGGCCAGGGCCGGAACCATCAGGCTCAGGCCAAAGCCACCGATGGTCTGCAGAACAGCGCCCAGGTACAGGGTCCAGTGCACGTCACCCAGATTGAACAGGGTTGCGGAGCCAAGAATCGCCTTGGTGTCCACATCGCCCAGGTTCGGCATGGTGATGGCCTCAAAAACAAAGCCGAGAGCCACCAGAATACCGCCGGCGGCAACAAACGGAATCATGTAGGAGATACCGGTCATCACGGCCTTGTAGATGCGTGATCCCCAGGCACCCTCAGAGGCGCCGGCGCTGTCATCAGAGGTGGATGCGGCGGCAGCCACACGGGCGCCGTTCGGGTTCTCGGCCTCGGCCAGGGCCTCAGCAATCATTTCCTTCGGCTCGTCGATACCGCGCTTGACGGGGGACTCCACGAAGGGCTTACCGGCGAAGCGGTTGCGGTCACGCACATTCACGGACACCGCGAAAATCACGGCGTCGGCGGCATCAATATCGGCCTGGCTCAGGGTTTCATTACCCGAGGATCCCTGAGTCTCAACCTTCAGGTCGTAGCCGAGCTCCTCGGCAGCGTACTTGAGGGCATCCGCGGCCATGTAGGTGTGAGCAATGCCGGTGGGGCACGCGGTCACAGCAACAAGCTTCTTCATGGCCGGGGCACCCTCAGACGCCTTCGGGGCTTCCTGCTCAGCAGTAGCCGGGGTAGCAACGGCCTCAGCAGGCATCGCCTCCGCCTTCTTCTCACCCACGCCCAGCGCACCGTTGACCAGCTCAACAACCTCTTCAGCCGAGGAGGCTTCGCGCAGGGACGCGGTGAAGCTCTTCTTCATAAGAGAACGGGCCAGGGCCGACAGTAGCTTCAGGTGAGCCTGGTCAGCACCGTCGGGGGCCGCGATGAAGAAAATCAGGTCGGCGGGGCCGTCCTTAGCGCCGAACGATACGGCGGGGTTGGGGCGAGCCATGGCCAGGGTCGGCTCGGTGACAGCGGCACTGCGGCAGTGCGGGATAGCAATACCGCCGGGAATACCGGTGTCGGTCTTGGACTCGCGAGCCTCAGCAGCCGCGTAGAGCTGCTCAAAGTCGGCCGCGCGGCCAGCCTTGACGACGGCTTCGGCGAGCTTAGCGATGACGTCGAACCGGGTGTCGCCGAGATTCTCATCCAGCAGGACAAGATCTGCGGTGATCAAATCGGACATGTTATTTCCTCGAGTTGGAGTGGAGGTGAGGTGCTCTGGCAGGAACGTCCTCTCCCATGCTTTAAGTGTGTGTAGAACCCAAGTTAAATATTCTCAAATTAGAATATTTATGTCAGTGATGCTTCGCTCCTTATCAGAGCCGAATCGAGCGAATAGTAACCTTCTCAGGGGTAGTCTGATTCAGCGAAGGCATACGGGTACCCGGCAAAGCCGCCGCCGCAGAACCATGAGCCACCGCCTGCACCAAACAACCGGATGCATCCGCACCGCGAGTGTGCGCAATCAAGAAACCGGACAGTGACGAATCACCGGCACCCACCGTGCTACGCACCTGAACCGGCTCATGCACAGCGTGCCAGATACCCTGCTCGGTCACGAGCACCGCACCTGCGCCACCCAGGGTGGCCAGCACATACTCAATACCGCCACCCAGCAGCTTCTGAGCGGTGCGGGCCGTCAGCTCCGGGCTGGCCTCCAGCTCCTCCCAGTTATCGCTACCAGTCAGCTGGGCCAGCTCCTCGGAATTGGGCTTAATCAGCGTGGGCTTGTGCTTACCCGCAACAGTCGCAATCAGCGGCGCCTCGGAGGTATCAATCGCAATATTGCCCGCATAACCCGAGGCGCGTAGGGCCGCCACCAGCTCGGAATAGTAGGTGGGCTCCAGACCCGGAGGCAGAGAGCCAGCCAGGACCACCCATTCAGCGCCCTTGGAGCACTCAATCACCAGGGCGTCCAGTCTCTCACGCAGCTGCGCATCAAAGTGGGTGCCGGGAGCGTTCAGCTTGGTGGTGGTACCGTCGGGGTCCACCACGGTGATGTTCGAGCGAATCGGCTCACCGGTGGGCAGGTGGGCAAACTCAACCTCCGCCGCAGACAGGGCGGTCAGTACCAGGTCGGTAGCCTCACCGGGCACAATCGCCAGGGTCGGGACACCGGAAACCTGCAGAGCACGCGAAATGTTCACGCCCTTACCCCCGGGATCCTGCACGGCGCCGATGGCACGCTGCACGGCACCGTGGGCCAAAGGCGCGCCGAGCTCAATCGTGCGGTCCAGGCTGGGGTTTGCGGTCAGGGTAATAATCACTAGGCGATCACAATTTCAACATTGGCGGCCTCGAGCGCCTGGCGAAGGGCACCTTCGGGTTCGCGATCGGTAATGAGGGTGTCAATATCCTCAAATCCAGCGAAGCGGACCAGGGACTCCTGACCGAACTTCGCGGAGTCGCATAGCAGGACCACACGACGGGCAGACTTGCAAATCGCGGTCTTGACAATGGCTTCGTTCATGCCGGGGGTGGAGATGCCGAAGTGTGCTTCGATGCCGTTGGCACCGATGAACGCGATGTCGGGGCGCATCGTGCCGAAGTGCTCAGCCGCACGAGCACCGACGGCGGCCCAGGTCATCTTGCGTAGCTGGCCACCCACCAGCTCGAGGGTCACACCCTCGGCCTCAGCAAGCTTAACAGCGATGTGCAGCGCATGGGTGATAATGATGCGGTCATTGCCGGTTTTGAGGCTGAAGTTCTCGGCACCAATGTGGTCTGCGAGGATCTCGATGGTGGAACCCGCGTCCAGGACAATGGAGCCCGACTCAGAATCGCGGAGCATCTGGTAGGCCTTGGTGGCGATGCGGCGCTTCTCCGGGGTGTTCATGCCCTGACGGGATGAGATGGATGATTCCAGAGAGGTGGACTGCTCGATGGTTACTGCGCCGCCGTGGACGCGACGAAGCTTACCGGCTTCTTCCAAAGCAGCAAGGTCACGGCGCACGGTCTCCATGGTCACATCGTATCGGCGGGCCAGATCTGCGCCGTTCACGCGGCGTGCGGAGGCAACGAGCTTTGCAATTTCGGCACGGCGTTCTTCTGCGAACATAAATTCGTGTTCTTTCGGTAGTGGATAGGAAATCTGTGCGTATCTATGGTGTGTTCTTATCGCGGGTGCATTCTTCGCGGAATGCGAGTTCAATGCACCCGCAGAACCTCCAATATCATACTTGATTTTATGTGGGTTTTTGTGGGCGGGTCAATATAAAACGCCTCTTTTAGGGGAATATCACCCTTTGTTCCCTACAGAAACCACATCATTTGCCATCTAATATGAACGATTATGTCTGTTTGACTCGATGAGACGTTGGGTTTTGTTTTGTGGGCCACACGGGTCGGCCGCAGACACACACCGGTCAAGCGACCGATGCGCCAGACTCCCTACCTTGACGTTCCCTACGTTTGCGAAGTACCCGGTGCACCCAGAAAGCGCAGGCCGCACCCACTAGGGCACCCGTACCGTTCATGAGCACATCCACCAAATCCCCCGTGCGGTTGGGCATGAAACACTGAATTATCTCGATGCACGCGCTCACCACGAAGCCAGCGTACAGCACGTGGCGGCGCGCGGCGCGGCCCAGCAGCAGCGCGAAGAGGAAGCCGCCGGGCATGAACATGATGACGTTTGAGAGCTGCTCAATGGTGGAGTAGGTCACGAACTGTGGCAACCAGCCCTCGGCGTGGCCCGCGTCCAGCCAGGTTACGAGAGCGCCGCCCATTTCGTTGTCGTCCACGTGAACGGGGGCGAATACAATACTCGCCACAACCAGGCAGTACAGTGCAGTAAGAATCCAAAGGGCGCCGCGGAGTACACGCATCCCCTTCGAGAGGGGACGAGCTGAGGTGGGTGATTCCGCTACCGTCTCGGGGGCGGCGGATACCTCATGCATCCAGCGGTTAGACGCTCCGCTTTCGGGGTGCGCTTTACCAGACAATGCGCCCTGCCTCATCGGTGTATCGCGAGGAGTCCCACGCGAAGAGGCCGGGAACGTCTAGCACCAGCGGTTCGGCGTTCGGCACGGTTACCGTCCATTCCTCACCGGCGGCCGCGGAGAGAGCGCGACGAATCAGGCTGCCGTGGCTGACGGCAATAATCTTCTGTTCTTCGCCTCGATTTGCGTAGTCCCGCACAATTTGGCGTAGCACGCGCACCGTGCGGATGTACAGGTCACGCTCAGATTCCACGTTCGGGTAGTAGCGTTCGGGGGCGCGACGTTCGGGGGCGGGAATATCCAGGCCTTCGCCGTCACCGTAGGTGCGCTCAACCAGCTCGGGGTAGGTCTTGTCCACCTGCAGGTCGAAGTGCTCACCGACCAGCTGTGCGGTTTCGAAGGCGCGCGATAGCGGGGAGGAGACCAGCACGGTAAAGTTCAGGCCCATATCTGCCAGCTTCTGGCCGGTGGCGCGTGCCTGTTCGCGGCCGGTGTCGTTGAGCGGAATGTCGGTGACGCCCTGCATGAGGTTCGTCTTGTTCCAGTCGGTCTGTCCGTGGCGAATCAGGGTGAGGGTGGTGTTCTCAGCGCCGGCGGGTAGGGGTTCGGGCCCCAAGTCGGGTTCGTTCTGACGTACGAGCAGGCGGTCGATGGTGCTGTCCAGGTATTGCAGGGGCACTTCGGTCAGGGAGGCGTTGACAGGAATCGGGTAGAACCCTTCCTCGGTGAGGCAGTCGGGGCGCTCCCCCAGCAGGGCGTTCATCATCAGCGCGATGAACATGCCGTGGGTTGCCACCAGCACGGTCTGGCCGTTGTACTCGCGGCGCACACGGTTCAGGGCCGCTAGGCCACGGGCGATGAATTCTTCCGTGGGTTCCACGCCGTATTCCTCACCGGATTCGCGGGAGGCGAGGACTAGCTCGCGGGTGGCGATCTGCCCCTCCAGCTCGCCGAAGGAGCGTTCTTGGAAGCCGTCAACGGCACCTCGGTAGGGTATGTTCAGGCCTTCGGCCACGATTTCGGCGCTTTCGGCTGCGCGGCTTAGGGGCGAGGAAAGCACCAGGTCAACGACGGTGCCTTCGTTGCGGGCTTGTTTGAGCGCGCCGATGGCGGTGCGCACCTGGTCGCGGCCGGTGTCGTTGAGGGGAATGTCGGTGCCGCCCTGGAAACGGTGGTCGATGTTCCAGTCGGTCTGTCCGTGGCGCATGAGGATGATGCGGGTTCCGTGCGGTTCGGGCGCGACGGGAGTAATGATAGGAGTGTTCTGTGTGTCGGTCATCTTTCTAGTATCGCACTCACCCTCGCGAGTTCAAGGGCTTGGGGTCATACTACCGGTGCACCGTCTAGGGCGCCGGTGTCATACCGGAGGATGAAGTGAAAGGCTGCATCCCGCGCCGCTTCGGCCCTTTTTCTCAGCGTATTCCCATATTTTTCAGCCCTCAGGGGGAGGGTTGAGCCGCCAATAAGCTGAGATGATAGAGGGGTACTTCCGTTAGTTCATATCCGATGAAGGTTGCTATGACGCAGAATCCTCAATCTCAGAACCCGCAGTTCCAGGCTCAGAACCCGTACTCAATGACCCCTCCGCAGACGGCGCAGCCTGCCGGTCAGTATTCCGGTCAGCCCGGTCAGCCCGTTCGGCCGAACCAGGCGGGTTATTACCAGAGCCAGCCCCAGCAGGGCTACCCGGCACAGGCACCTCAGCAGATGCAGCAGGCACCCTTCGCACGCGGCGCGATTATTTCTGCCCGTAACCTGCACAAGTCCTACGGCAATAACCCGGTACTACGTAACGTGAGCCTCGATATTTTCCCCGGCGAATCCGTGGCAATTATGGGTCCTTCCGGTTCGGGTAAGACCACCCTGTTGCACGCGCTGTCGGGCATTATTAAGCTCGATGCCGGTTCTGTGCTGTTCAACTCCCCTACCGGCCAGGTGGCGGTGGAGTCCCTCAGTGAGCGCGAGCGCACCTCCCTGCGCGCTAACTCGTTTGGTTTCGTGTTCCAGCAGGGTCTGCTGGTTCCCGAGCTGACTGCGGAGGAGAACGTTTCTCTCGCCGCGATGATTGCCGGTGTTCCCCGCCAGCAGGCACGCGCCATTTCCGCTGACCTGTTGAATCGCCTGGGCCTGGGCCAGATGCTGGACCGCCGTATGGGTGAGATGTCCGGCGGTCAGGCTCAGCGTGTGGCGATTGCCCGTTCGCAGGTGAACGGCGCGCCCGTGACCTTTGCGGATGAGCCGACCGGCGCGCTGGATTCGAAGACTGCACGCGAGGTGATGGCGCTACTGCTGACCATGATTCCGCAGCAGGGTAAGACTCTGCTGGTGGTCACTCACGACCCGAACGTGGCGGCGGCGTGCTCCCGCGTGGTGTATCTGCAGGACGGTCAGATTGTGAGCGATCAGCGCAATAGCCAGGGCGGCGTACCCGCGCAGAACAGCTTCCTGAACCCCGGTGTTCAGCCTCAGGCAGGTGCATAATGCAAATCTATGCTCTGCTCGCCAAGCGAACCCTATGGAGTTCGCAGGCGATTCTTCCTGTGTTGGCTTTTGCGGCCTCCTCGGCACTGTTTTTGACGGTTGCCGGTGGTGTTCAGGCGCTGAGCACTTGGCTTGAGCACGCCAATGTTGACCATGAGCTCATCGATACGATGGGTATTCAGAAGCTCTACATGGGTTTGGCGTGGGTTGCCGCCCTAGTCCTGGTTGTTCCGCTCTTTACCCTGGGTGCTTCAGCGGCTCGTTTGAGTGCCCGCCGCCGTGACGAGCGCCTGGCGTCCCTGCGCCTGATTGGTGCCTCCACGACCCTGATTGTGGGTCTGTCGGTGGCGGACGCTCTAGTGTACTCCTTCGTGGGTTTCATCATTGGTCTGCTGCTCTACCTGGTGCTGATTTTCCCCTTCGGTGCCCTGCACTTCATGAACGTCCCGCTGGGGGCTGAGAATATGCTCCTGCCGGTAAGCATGATTTTCTACTGTTTCCTGGGCTGTATGGTTCTGGCGGCTCTGAGCTCCCTCTTCGGTCTGGCGAAGGTCAGCATCAGCCCGCTGGGTGTGCGTACCCGTGCGAAGGCTGGATCCGCCGGTTACATTGCCCTGGGTATCGGTGTTGTTCTGATTATTGCCGTGATGATTCTGGCGTCAACCTCTACGGGCTTCAGCATGTTCTCGCCCTTCCAGAACGGCGGTGCCGATAGCGCTATTAAGAACCTGGCGATTTTCATTGCGTTGCCGGGTGTGCTGATGATGGTTGCCATCGACCTGATCGGTACCTTCCTGGTGTGGGCGTACGCGAAGATTCGTGTGCGTATGGCCCAGAAGGCGTCGGTTCTGCTGGGTTACCGTGCGGTGCTAGAGTCCCCACGTGGTGCGTGGCGCCAGGTTTTCGGGTGTGGCACTGTCGACCTTCTTGGTGACCTTCTTCGGCCCCATCCTGATTCTGGCGGGTGAGATGAACAAGACGGCGAAGGAAGCCGGTCCCGCCGCCGGCCCCTTCATGACCATCATGGCGGACATGTTCCAGGGCATGCTGCTGATGCTGTTCTTCTCGTACCTGCTGGTCACCCTCTCCGCGGTGTTGAACCAGAGCGCCGCCATTTATGAGCGCGGTTCGCTGTACTCTTCGCTGAACATGATGGGTACCCCCACGAAGCTACTGCAGGCTTCGCGCCTGACCGTGGTCTTCGGTCCGCTGGTGCTCATCAGCGTGATTTCTGCACTGCTGGGTCTGCCGCTGACGGCGTTGATTGCGGCGCAGGGTCTTCCCGGTGGGGTGCTGGCGAAGATGTTCGGTCTGACCTTCGGCGCTATTGCGCTGGGTCTGGTGCTGGTCTATGTGGGTCTGCTGGCGACCATTCCGTTTATGCGTCAGGTGACTCATAAGCCGGTCTCCGCTCTCTAAGCTGTTTGAGCTTCTACCCTCCCGTTGCGTTCTCTTTTGGACGCGGCGGGAGGGTTTTTGTGTGAGCTTCCGTCCCGCCCGGTCTTTCGTTCCGTGGGCGAGGCACGGCTCCGCATGTTTCCTCAGGCACCGGGCTGGTGCTTCCTTCCCCGATGCCCCTGTGAGAGACTGGCATTATGTTTGAACACACCGTACCCTCCGCTTGGTTCCCCCGCTGCGCCATCTTCGACTGCGACGGCATTCTGCTCGACTCCGAGACCGTGTGGAATGACGTACAGCGTGAACTTTTCGCCCGCTGGTCTATTCCCTTCACCGAAGAGGTGGAGGAGCGCCTCACCGGCCTGGCGGCAGCTGACGTAGCCCGGGAGCTTGCTGTGCTCTCCTACGAGGCGCAGACCGGTCAGAAGCCGGACACCGCCTCCGCAGAGTACGCCGAGCACCACGCGCACATCACCCAGGATTTGCTGGCCACCGAGCGCCAGATTATCTCCGCAGGTGTGGAACTCATCGACGGTGCACAGGAGTTCCTGGGCTTTTTGAGCGAGCACATGCCCGTGGCCGTAGCCTCCAATTCCACCTCGGGTATCCTCACCGTCAAGATGGAAAATTACGGCTACGCTCCTCTGGTGCGTACTTGGGTCAGCAGCGAGGACGTTACCGCGGGCAAGCCGGCACCGGACATGTACCTGGAGGCGGCACGCCGCCTCGGCTTTGAAGGCCACGAGGCGCTGGCATTCGAGGACTCCCCCGCGGGTGCTCAGGCCGCCCGTGACGCCGGCACGAAGGTCATGATTTACGTTCCAGAAGGTACCGACCTGCAGAAGGCTCCGACCGGTTTTGGGCGCTTCGATTCGTTCAAGGACCCGCACCTGTGGGAGGCGGCCCGCACCTGGGTTGCCAAGCTTGAGGCGGCGCAACAGTCTGAAGCGGCGCAGGGCTAAACAGCACCCCGCCACCTCGTCTCATAGACAACATAAAGAAAGACCCCCGGCCCGCTCCTGAAGAGCAGACCGGGGGTCTTCTGACGCCTATAACAGCGTTAGCCTATCGGCGCATAACCTTCTTAGCCAGTGCGTTACCGATGAACTGAACCAGCTGAACCAGGACGATAATAATCGCCACAACAGCCCAGGTGATCTCGTCGTTGAAGCGCTGGTAGCCGTCCACAATCGCAATCTTACCCAGACCGCCAGCACCCACGTAACCGGCCATTGCGGACATGTCCACCACGCCGATGACGAGGAAGGTGTAACCCAGGATCAGCGGGCCAAGCGCCTCCGGAATCATCACGGTGAACAGGATGGTCATCTTCGAAGCGCCCATCGCGCGGGCCGCCTCAATCACACCAGGGTCAATGGAGACCATGTTCTGCTCCACAATACGGGCAATAGCGAAAGCCGCGCCGAAGCTCATTGCGAAGACCGCGGCGTTCACGCCCAGGCGGGTGCCCACCACTGCACTAGTCAGCGGGCCCAGAGCCGCAATCAAAATAATGAACGGAATCGGGCGAATCACGTTCACCAGAATGTTCAGAATCGTGTAGACGAAGCGGTTCTGGAAGATATTACCTGCACGGGTGGTGTACAGCAGAGCACCCACCACCAGGCCGACCAGGCCGGCGCACAACATGGTGATAGACACCATGTAGAAGGTGTCACCGATAGCCGGAACAAGCTTCTCAGGTAGGAACTCACTCCAGTCGGTCTTCGAAGCGGCCAGCGGAAGAGTAGTAGCAAACATTTAGCGCACCTCCTGCACGCGGGCAACAGTCTTCAGTTCGGCAACGGCAGCATCAATGCTGGTGATTTCGCCAAGCAACTCCAGGGTGAGGGTACCGTAGGCTTTACCCTGCAGGGTCTCAATACCGCCGCCCACAATGTTGAAGCGGACGTTACGGGCACCCAGGTAGGACAGCACCTTACCGAGCTCCTGGTTACCTTCCACAATCTCAACGTTGACGAGGTAACCCCTGTGGTTTGCGCGCAGCTCAGCTGCTTCCTTGCCAGTGGGGGCCAGCTTCACGGTGGTTGCTACGAAGAGCTTTGCCACATCGGTCTGCGGGTTGGAGAAGACATCGTACACGTTGCCCTCTTCCACCACGCGACCGGACTCCATGACCGCCACGCGGTCAGCGATAGTGGAGACCACATCCATCTCGTGGGTAATGACCACGACGGTCACGCCCAGATCACGGTTGACCTTCTTCAACAGCGCGAGCACTTCATGGGTGGTCTCGGGGTCCAGCGCGCTGGTCGACTCATCAGCCAACAGCAGAGCCGGATTAGTTGCGAGCGCACGAGCAATGCCCACACGCTGCTTCTGACCACCGGAGAGCTGGTTCGGGTAGTGACCTGCACGGTCTGCCAAGCCCACGAACTCAAGCATCTCCAAGGCGCGAGCACGGCGGTTCTTCTTCGACCAGCCAGCAATCTTCAGCGGGAACTCAACGTTACCGAGCACGGTGCGGGAGTTCATGAGGTTGAACTGCTGGAAAATCATGCCGATGTTCGTGCGGGCTTTACGTAGCTCAGAGTCGCGCTTACCGGAGATTTCGAAATCGTCCACAATCAGCGTGCCGCTGGTAGTGGTTTCGAGACCATTGATGAGGCGGACGAGGGTGGACTTACCGGCACCGGAGTAGCCGATAATGGCGAAGATTTCACCGCGGTTAATGGTGAGGGAGACGTTATCCACGGCGGTTACTGCCTTAGGGCCGTTGCCGAAGACCTTAGACACGCCGTCCAGAATCACCATGGGCTGGGGGAGGCCTTCTACGACCTCTTCTAGCTGTTCACTCATAGTTTTGTATCCGTTAAATGTCGTGGTTGGGGCGCCAGGGGACTCGGCGCCGGTACGCAAAGGACGGTAAGCCCTTCTGACCCGCATCGGGTACCCGGGCTTACCGCCTTGCGTGTGCCTACGAGAGGCGTATTGTCAGAAGATTACTTCTTGGCGCGCAGCTTGGCCTCTTCGTTGGCCAGGGACTGACGCAGCTCGTCGGTGCTCACGTTGACCTCAACGGCGGTGCCGCGGGTCTCTTCCTGAACAGCATCCATGACGGGCTTGGTGTGGAAGATTTCAACAATCTTCTTGTAGGTCTCGTCGTCAGCCTTGTCCTTCTGAGCGACGAACAGGTTCACGTACTTGATGGCCGAGGGGTCGCTCTTGGGGTCGTCCTGAGCCAGTGCGTCTGCGGGCTTCAGGCCTGCGTCCTTGAGGAAGTCGTTGTTCACAACAGCGCCGTCAGCGGACTCCATGCCGACCACAGTCTGGGTTGCGTCGACGGGGGTGACCTTCACCTTAGAAGCGGAGGTGTCAATATCGTCAATGGTGGGCGAGTCCACGTCTGCCTTCTTGAAGGTGACCAGACCGTTGGTCTTCAGCAGCTTCAGTGCACGTGCCTCGTTCACGGTGTCGTTCGGGATGACGATTTCGCCGCCCTGGGGGATGTCAGCCAGCTTGGTGTGCTTCTTAGAGAACAGGGCCATCGGGTAGATCACGGTCGGGCCGACAATCTGCAGGTCCTTATTAGCGCTGACGTTGTAGTTCGACAGGTACGCGATGTGCTGGAAGCGGTTCATGTCAATGTCACCGGCGTCCAGGGCGGGGTTCGGCTCGGTGTATGCGCTGAACTCCTTGTACTCAATGTCGATGCCCTGCTTCTTAGCTTCTTCCTTCAGGGTCTTGTTGAACTTCTCGGAGCCGACCACACCGATGGTGACCTTCTTCGAGGAGGAGGAAGAAGAGGAGTTCGAGGTGGAACCGCAAGCGGCCAGGCCAAAGACCATGGGGACAACTGCGAGAGCAGCAGCAAACTTCTTCACGGCTATGAATCTTTCTGTTGAATGATGATGTGCTTCACCGGATACGGGGCATAGAGCGCCGACAAGCCGATGCGAATGACGATGGGACAATTACAGCACGCACAGGGGCGACGGTGGAAGTTGAGGGGCAATCATGAGACACAGAACGTCAAGCTCGTCATATTTCGTCATATTTCGTCACACTGTGATTATTCGAAAAGCCTGCACCCCGCCACCCGTCCATCCGCGCAAACAAAAGCGTCGGCCCGGGCCTAAAACCCGGGCCGACGCTCCCATCTACCCACACGTTACGGGCGGGCAGCACATCAGCCAGTACTACTGCTCAAACTCGCCCGAAGCAATCAGCTGCTCCCGCACCTTACGGCGTAGCACCTTGCCCAGCATCGAACGCGGCAAATCATCCACAACCACGATGCGGCGCGGCACCTTATAGCGAGTCACCTTCGAATAACAATGCTCACGCAGGGTGTGCTCCTCCACCACACGCCCGGGGGCGGGCACCACCGCGGCCACGACCATTTCGCCACCGCCGGGTAGCGGAATACCGACCACCGCCGCATCCGCAACCGTATCGTGTTGCTTGAGGGCGACCTCCACCTCGCTCGGAGAGACGTTGAAACCGCCGGTGATAATAACCTCCTTGATGCGGTCCACGATCTGAATGAAGAAATCCTCATCCAGGCGCACAATATCGCCGGTACGCAACCAGCCGTCGGGGGTGATAGTCTTCGCGGTCTCGTCCTCACGCTTCCAATAACCCATGAAACGCTGAGGACCGTTCACCCACAGCTCGCCCTCCTCGCCAAGGGGCACATCCGCACTCGTCTCCGGATCCACCACACGAATATCGGTAGACGGGAACGGCACACCAATCGAGCCGGCACGGCGCGTATCATTCAACGGATTACACGAAACCAGCGGGGCACACTCGGTCAGGCCGTAACCCTCCACCATGAAACCACCGGAAGCTTCCTCCCACTCGGCAACCAGTTCGGGCGGCAGGTTCATCGCACCCGACACCGCGTAACGGATACCTTCCAGGGACACGCCGCGCTTCTTCGCCTCATCCATCAGGCGACGATACACCGGCGGAACCGCAGGCAGAATTGTCGGACGAGTCTTCTTCATCGCCTTCAAAATCAGGTCCATGTCCACGGTCGGGAATAGCACCAGACGGGCACGGCACAGCGACGCAATCGTCACGCCCAGGGTCATGCCGTACGCGTGGAACAACGGCAGAACCGAGTAAATCACCTCATCATCACCGGGGTTAATCCACGCCTCACCCATACGGCCGTTCGACTCCAGGTTGCGGTGCGTGAGCATCACGCCCTTCGGCAGGCCGGTCGTGCCCGAGGTGTACTGCAACAGCGCAATATCGTGCGCCGTCGGGCGGCGATGCGACGGGTCAATACGCTCACTCTTAAGCAGCTGAGCCCACGAAATAGTCCCCGGAGCGGAACCAGTCAGCTTCTCACGCGAAGCACGCGTACTCTTCAAAGGCAACTTCAACGCGGTACGCATCAGCGCAGGCATCGCCGAAATCATGTTCACCGAATAAATATGGTTCGGGCGGATATCTGCCGGAAGACCCGTAATATGCGAGGCAATCTTGTCCCACACAATCGCGACCTTCGCACCATGATCCTCGAACATGTGACGCAACTCAGCGCCCGTATACAGCGGATTATGCTCCACCACAATCGCGCCCAGACGCAAAATCGCATAAAACGCCGCAATATGCTGAGGACAATTCGGCAAAATCAGCGCCACACGGTCACCGGCCTGCACACCAGCCACGCGCAGGCCCTCCGCCGCACGCTCAATCTGGTCACCCAACTCGGCGTACGTCGTGGTCGCGCCAAAAAACTCCAACGCCACCTTATGCGGTACGGTGCGAACCGCCTCGTCAATGAGGTGGCTCAACGACGTCTCGGGCAGCTCAATATCGCGTACAGTCCACGGAGTATAGTTCTTCAACCAGGGGCGATGCGCCAGAGGGTTCTCGCCGGAATCGGCAGTGGACACGCCGAACACCGCGGCGCTCCCGGGGGTAGTATCCCCCGCATTTATGTTCTTCTGAGCCTCAGTCATGCCTTCGATTGTGCCCGCCGACAGCCCCTCAGCTCAACTTCCAGCACCTTTCCACGCCATCTTCACGGCAGGCTCCCAGCTAACAAAGCCCGCACAGCCTATATCACGCCTCTCCCCCAGGTGCCTTCGACACAACTCTGGGATACTTAAAGCATGAGTAAACGACAGCAGGACATAACCGACGAGCAGTTCAAGCAGCTTCTCCGCGAAATTTCCAAACGATTTGCAATCGCCGGAGGAGTCGTCATTCTCTTTGGACTAGCAATCATCGCCCTGGTCTACCTTATGGGAGGAGCCCACTAATGCACACCCCGCAGCACCCCACCGGCGACGTCTTCAACCGCATGATCTCCGGTGCCGCCTACATGCCCGACGCCGAATGCGCCGCACAGACTAAGCGCATCCACGCCGCCACCGTCCTCGCAGAAGAACACTACGCCCGAGGCGAGCAGGCCCAAGCCATGCACGTCTACCGCGAAAACCTCGGCCACCTGGGCGAGCACTCCCACATCCGCCCCGGCGCACGCTTCGACTACGGCGTGAACACCTACATCGGCGACGGCTCCTTCTTCAACTTCGACTGCGTATTCCTGGACGTCTGCCCGATCCGTATCGGCTCCACCGTGCTCGTCGGCAACAACGTGCAGTTCCTGACCCCCACCCACCCGCTCAACCCCGTCGACCGCGCAGCGTACTGGGAGGGCGGCGAACCCATCACGGTTGAAGACAACGTCTGGATCGGCGGAGGCGCCATCATCCTGGGCGGCGTGACCATCGGCAAGAACTCCGTGATTGGTGCAGGTACCGTCGTCACCAAGGACGTCCCCGCAAACTCCGTCGTCGTAGGCAACCCCGGCCGCGTGGTTCGCACCCTCGACGAGAACGAACGCCCCGCACACCCCCACCCCTACTCCGCCGAATCCATCGAAGAGGCCCGGGCCTTCCAAACCGAACACAGCGAGTAGGCTAAGAGCCGCCCGACCCGCGGGCCACCCACACCGGGTCACCCAACAATCCCAGAGAACCCCGTTAACGGAAACCATGAATACACAACACAACCAGCTGGCAAAGGGCAACAGCAACTCCGCGCCCAGCGACCAGGACCTGTGGGACGCAGCCTTCGCCTCCGACGACCCCACGGTCGTACTGACCGCCGAGGACCTGCAGCAGGCCGCCTCACGCCGCGCCGAATCGCGAACCGCCGACGCCGACGGGGAGGCGACCCGCGCCTTCCCCAGCCCCATCCCGGCCCCCAGCCCGCAGGATGACGGGAACGCCTCGGAGGAGGGGGAAAGCGCCTTCAGCTGGCTCAACACCCCCGGCTCGGATAGTGGTATATCCGCGGGTTCCGCCTCCGCACCGAACGCCGCGGCGAGCACCGCATCTGCCCCGAACGTACCCGAACACCGCGGCACGCAGAACCCCAACAGCCACGGAACGGCACCCGGCGTTACCCCGCAGGGAACACCGCAGAACACCGCACCGCGCGCTCCGGAACAGCCCGCTCAGCGTGGTCGCTTCGCCATCCCCTCCCCCGCAGGTCAGCCCGCACAGCCGCCCGTTATCCAGCCCAGCGAGCCCGTGCTCACCGCCGCCACCGCCCTGCAAATGCAGAAGGAACGGTACTCCCGCATGCACGTGCTCCCGGGCCTACTCGGCTGGCTCGTGGCCATCACCCTTATAGACGGCGGCCGCTGGGGTATCGGCGCCTGGCTCACCGTCACCGGGCAGGAACAATCCCTTGAGTACCACAGCGTCATCGGACGGCTACTCTCCGGAGAATCCTCCGTCATCCCCACGGCAGCCGCCTTGAGCATCCTCATCTTCGGGGCCTACCTCATCGGCGGATACGCCGCCGGACGCATGACGCGATTCGCCGGAACCAAACAGGGCATCGCGGTATGGCTATGGCACATCATGGGCCTCATCGTGGCTTCGCTAGCCACCTACCTGGTGCCGCAAATCTTCCCGAACGGTACCGCCGCATTCTCCATGCAGCGGCTCATGGACGGGGACGCATCTAACGGCCTGCTCGCCATCCTGCTCATCCTGGCGCTCAGCTTCCTGGGAGCCCTCATTGGCGGCGCCTGCGGGCAAATCTACCACCGCCGCGTGGACAAGCACCCACACACCCAGCTGGAGCGCGAGGACGGCTAACCTCCGAAGCACCGGGCACCGCACCGACGCCGGTATAAAACACGAAGACCTCCGACGCACGCTACGTGCGCCGGAGGTCTTCACATTTCACGACTCCTCGGGGCCGCTGAAATTATGCCTAGTGATCCAGCAGCAGGGCCGGTTCCTCCAGGATGGCCGCCACATCAGCCATGAAGCGAGCCGAGAGGTCGCCATCCACCACGCGGTGATCGAACGAGCCACCCAGGGTCGTCACCCAGCGAGGAATCACTTCGCCATCAACCACCCACGGCTTCTGCTTGATCGTACCGAAGGCAACAATCGCAACCTCACCCGGGTTAATAATCGGGGTACCGGTATCAATACCCAGCGAACCAATGTTCGTAATGGTCAGGGTGCCGTTCGCCATCTCAGCGGGCTGAGTCTTACCCTCACGGGCGCGAGTAGTCAGGTTGTTCAGCGCAACCGCCAGCTCACGCAGGGACAGCTCCTGGGCGTCCTTAATGTTCGGAACCATCAGGCCGCGCGGGGTAGCGGCCGCGATACCCAGGTTCATGAAGTGCTTAATCTGAATTTCGCTATCGGTCCAGGTCGCGTTCACCTGCGGGTTACGTTCAGCAGCCCAAATCACCGCGGCGGCCAGAACCAACAACGGAGTGACCTTCACGCCCTCAAAGTGGCGGGACTTCTTCAGGCGCTTGACGAACTCCATGGTGCGGGATGCATCTACGTCCACGAAAATCGACACGTGCGGGGCGCTGAAGGCCGAGGCGACCATAGCCTTCGCGGTGGCCTTACGCACGCCACGCACCGGGATGCGCTCAATGCGGTCGCCCGGGGTGCTTGCATCCTGCCAGAAGGGCTGGCGGGCACCGCTGTGCTGCACGTCCTTCAGGTGGGCAACGTAGTTCATGAGGTCCTGCTTGGTCACCTGGCCGCGGGCGCCGGTAGCGGTCACCTGAGCCAGGTCGACACCGAGTTCCTTAGCGGCCAAACGCACCGGAGGAGCCGCCAGGGTCGGGCGGTACGGAACCTGTTCGGGCGGTAGGGCCGTGGCGGGAGCCGAAGCCTGGGCGGCAACGGGCTCGTGTGCCAGACGCTGAACCACCGAGTTCAGGGGGCTGTTCTCCACAAAGCGAGAGGCACGCTCAGCCAGCTCGCTCAGCAGACCCTGGTTGCGGTTCACCGGAGCGGAGGGGGTGTGCGCCACCGGTGCCTGAGCTGCTTGAGTTGCCGGTGCCGCAGGTGCTACGGAGGCGGCAGGTGCGGGCTGAGTTGCGGAGGCAGGACGCTTGCGCGCGCGACGCTTGACGGCGTCCGCCTTGGGGCCGGACCCAACCAGCGCGGTACCGGATTCGGTCTCCTGCTGGGGGGCTACGGGGGCGGCCGGGGCCGTGCCATCACCACCGGAGATTCGGATGATGGGGGTACCCACCTCGACGGTCTCACCCTCGGCGACCATCAGTTCTTCGACGGTGCCGGCGTAGGGTGAGGGCAGCTCGACAACGCTCTTGGCGGTCTCAATCTCAACCAGCACATCGTTGATAGCTACCTCGGTGCCGGTTGCGACCTTCCAGCTGAGGATTTCAGCCTCGGTCAGGCCTTCGCCCACGTCGGGAAGCGAAAAAATCTGGGACATATCTACCTCTCACTAGGGCATATACCCTATATGGAATATTATGGGCGGTCCTACCCGCCGCGGCGCGCCACCAACCAAAGGCCGACAACACACCTCAGAACGAAGCATCAAGAGGGGGCACACATACCAACCCCGAAAGCCGCGCCTAGTAATCGAAAGCGCGATCAACCGCCTCCAGGATGCGGTCAATATCCGGTACGTACTCCTCCTCCACGCGGGAAACCGGGTACGGCATGTAGTAACCGCCCACGCGAATCACCGGGGCCTGCAGACTGTAGAAGCAACGCTCCGTAATCGCAGCCGACAGCTCACCACCCACACCACCGAACGTGGGAGCCTCATGAGCAATAATCAGTCGGCCAGTCTTCGCCACCGAGGCGGCAACGGTCGGCACATCCAGCGGAGAAATCGAGCGCAGGTCAATTACCTCGATCGAGCGACCGTCTTCCACTGCGGCCTCCGCGGCAGCCAGAGCCACCGGCACCAGCGGACCGTACGCGACAATCGTGGCATCGGTACCCTCACGCACGACCTTGGCGCTAAACGGGTCGAAGGACGTGTCGTTCAGGTCCACGTCTCCCTTGAGCCAGTAGCGGCGCTTCGGCTCAAAGATAATGACCGGATCCGGGCACTCAATCGCCTTGCGAGTCATCCAGTAGGCATCATGCGGGTTCGAAGGGGTCACAATGCGCAGGCCGGCAGTGTGAGCAAACAGCGCCTCGGGTGACTCGGAGTGGTGCTCTACCGAACCAATCACGCCACCGTAGGGAATACGAATCGTCACCGGCACAATGTACTGCTTATCGGTGCGGTTGTGGATCTTCGCAAGCTGGCTCGTAATCTGATTGAACGCAGGGAAGACGAAGCCATCAAACTGAATCTCCGGAACGGGGCGGTAGCCGCGCAGCGCCATGCCGATGGAGCTACCGATAATGCCGGACTCCCCCAGAGGAGTATCCATGACGCGGCGGTTACCGAAGCGGGCCTGCAAGCCCTCGGTCACGCGATACACGCCACCGAGCTTACCAATATCCTCACCGAGTAGAACCACGGTGCGGTCAGCCTCCAGGGCATCCTCCAGGCCGCGGGTAATGGCCTTGGCGAGGGTCAAACGCTCAATGTTTTCGCTCATCTTTACTCCTCTTCAAAGCCTGCATTGTAGGTACGGTAGAATTTACGGTCGTCCTCAACCTGCTGATGCTCCTGGGCGTAGACACGGTCGAAGAAATGCTCAAAATCAGCCACCTCACAAGAAAGCACGGCATCACGCACCCCGGAGGCAACCTTCTGGGCAGACTCAGCCACCTCCTCGAAGAAGGCATCGTCGGCGTAGCCCTGCTCGCGCAGGTACTTCTCAAGACGAATCATGGGGTCGCGATGCAGCGGCCCCTCAAGGTCAGCCTCGGTGCGGTACTTCGTGGGGTCGTCAGCAGTGGTGTGCGGGCCCAGACGGTAGGTTTCAGCCTCGATGAGCACGGGGCCCTTACCAGCACGAATCTTCTCCATAGCGTAACGGGTCACCGCGAGCACGCCCAGGATATCGTTGCCATCCACGCGCAGACCCTCGAAACCGTAACCGACGGCTCGAGTCGAAATCGGCACGCGCGACTGCACCTCGAAGGGAACCGAGATGGCCCAGCGGTTGTTCTGCACGAAGAAAAGCACCGGAGCATCATAGGATGCCGCGAAGACCATGGATTCGTGAACGTCGCCCTCACTGGAGGAACCGTCACCAAAGTAGACCGCGACGGCAGGCTTCTGAGCATCAGTTGCGGGATCGGTGGCCTGACCCTGGCCGGTGGGACGCTTACCGGTTTCAGCTTCGATGTCGGCGTCGAAGTTTAGGCCCATGGCGTAGCCGACGGCGTGCAGAGTCTGGGCGGCCAGCACCTTGGTGTAGGTGTGGAAGTTATGGGCCTTCATATCCCAACCATGGGTGGTGGCGCCACGGAAGATGGTAATCAAATCACGGAAATCCACCCCGCGCACCAGGGCAACGGCATGCTCACGATAGGAGGGGAAGATGTAGTCGTTGGGGGCGTAGGCCAGTGCGGAGCCGACCTGTGCAGCCTCCTGACCTCGGCTAGGAACCCACAGGGCGAGCTGACCCTGACGCTGCAGGGCGGTCGCCTCGTCGTCGAAGCGGCGGGTGGTGTACATGAGGCGGTAGGCCTCGCGCAGGGTATCACCATCGACGTCTTTGACGTATCGGCTGAAGGTGGGGTGTTCGTGGACGGTGCCGTTCTCATCCATGAGCTGGATGCGCTCGGGCACTCCCGGGTACTTGTCGTTCTCGTGCATCTAACCTCCACACGTGACGATGGCTTCGCCTGCGGGCTACCGGGGCCAAGCCTCATTCTCCACGAAAGGTGGAGGGTTGAGAGGCTGATTTACGGCCGGTGCACCATCAGGACTGGGCATATATACCTACCAGTTTACTATTTCGGGCTCTCGGCAATAACGTGCACGCTCAGAACACGCTTGAAAGACCACGTATCGCACGCTACTATTCAGCATTTGAGCGGGTCGAAATCAGTGCCATCGCCCGCCGTTTTTAAGAGCTGAAGGAACCCTCCTATATATTCTGATTATCGAATATATAGGAGGGTTCCTTCACCTTCACGTGCCCAGAACTTCCGCGCAATACCGGCTCGTCCAGCGATGTCGAGCGAGATTAGCCCTTTTGCGCAAAGAGCTCGCACAGGGACAGGAAACGGTCGTTTGCCTCAACCTCGCCAATGCTCACGCGCACGCCCTCGGACCCGAAAGCACGCACGGAAAGAGCATTGCGGTTCATGAGGTCAACGAACTCACCGGTCCGCTCCCCCAGGGGCAGCCACACAAAGTTGGCGTAGGTGCTCGGGAATTCGTAGCCCAGTTCACGCAAGCGGGCCGTGACGCGCTCACGCTCGGCCACGATGTGCTTAACCCGCTCCATGACGGCGTCCTGGTGTTCGATGGAAGCGACGGCGGCCCGCTCGGCCAGGGCAGACACGGCAAAGGGGGTCGCGGCAACCCGCAGGTGGCGGGTAATCTGCGGGTGCGAAATCGAGTAGCCCACACGCAAACCTGCCAGACCCTGCGCCTTGGAGAAAGTGCGCAGGATGATGACGTTCGGGTAGTCGCGGTAGATGTCCAGGCCGTTCAGCGGGGGCTCTTCTCCCTCCGGGATGGAGGAGACCGCACAGAACTCGAAGTAGGCCTCGTCAATCACCACGGGCACGGTAGCCGGCACCTTCGCGAGGAAGGCACGAATCTGGCTCTCGGTCACGGCGGGACCGGTCGGGTTGTTGGGGGTGCACACGAGAATCAGGCGGGTGCGGTCGGTGACGGCTGCGGCCATGGCGTCCAGGTCGTGCGCGCCGTTAGGTAGGTTGGGAACCTGCACGCTACGGGCGCCCATGATGCCGACGAGAATGGGGTAGGCCTCGAAGGAACGCCACGCGTAGATGACCTCATTCTGCCCACCATCGGCCTCAACGCCCGCGAAGGTTTTAATAATCTGGTTGAGCGCACCGAGGCTGCCGGCACCGGTCACGATATCCTCGGCGTCCACGCCCAGCTGCTCGGCGAGGGCGGTGCGCAGGGCGGTCGAGAGAGGGTCGGGGTAGCGGTGCACCGCATCGAATTCGGCCAGCACACGCGCCACCGCGGGCACGGGACCCAGCGGGTTCTCGTTGGAGGAAAGCTTATACCGGGTCAGGCCCTCGACGGGAGCGGGCGGTTTGCCCGCGGCGTAGCTAGGCAGGGTGTCGAAGACGGGGCGGACCGGGATGTTGGCGTGTTCAGCTGACTGGCTCATAGTTCCAGTATGTGCCCGCGAGCGCCGAGGAGCCAGCTCCACCGGGGCGAAGACCAGCATGGGGACAGTAGGTGTATCCCTATACCGGTCTCCGCCACCTCATCTGCTACACTCTCCGCTAGGCGAATGCCGGTTCCCTCTCAGCTGCGATTACATGCCGAGGCTCCGGTGCGGGGTGCACCAGCTCCGGATCAATCGCCTCGGGAGGAATTGGCGTGCGGAACCCCGGATCGATGTCATCGGCCGGTGTCATCGGCATGGGCGCAGGCTTCAAATCCGGCAGGGCAGGAATGAGTGACTCGCCTCCGTCGTAGTCTCCGCCTTGCTTATTAGCACCAACCATATGCGGTGTGGCCGTTATGAGGTCACCAATTCGGGGTAGCGATTCAACCGCGGCTGGGAGGCCATGAATGAGGCGGGGTGCGACGTTCCCAAGGGTGGGTTGTGCTTCTGGGCGCACAATAAATCCGGGGTCGATGTCCTCGGCCGGTGCCATGGGCATGCGGCTGACGGGCTGAGTGTCCTGCGGTGCGTTGACGATGAATCCACGGTTGGCAGAAGCCTCGGTATTGGAGCCCAGCAGCTTTGTGCTTGCGGCTGACAGCACGGGCTGTGCAGGTGCAAGGTTGGGCGCGGGCAAGGAACCTAAATTCGACATCTGCGGCACAGAGGTTTCGGGCCATGCAGGTTGCGGGTTCTGAGGCTCCTGCGGCGGATTCGGATCGGGATGAGAGATGGTCTTCTCAACAGCCTCGATAACGGCAGGGATTTGCTCAACAATCGCCTGTGCGGTTTCTCCGGCTTCTCGTTGAAGACCCTCGACCTTCTGCTTGGCAATCTCCATGCCCCATTGGACGTCTGCCACGGTATTTTCGATTTTCTGCTGTGTATTTTCGATACCGTCTCGCACTGCGCTATCTACTCGGTGCAGTGCTCCATCTGTTAGTTGGTCTGGGACCTCGTATACAATTCGAGGATCAAGTTGCACCCCGGCTTCAAAAGCCTGTTTAGCGTACCTGTCTCCACGCAATCCATACTCGTTCAGACGTTCTTCAGGCTTGTAACCATCTGGCATAGCGGAGCCCGAGGTAACCTTTTGTTCCCCTTGCACGTAACCTTTATTGCCCATGGCTGCCCTGAGAGCGCCCAGAGTCTGGTTTCCATATCCTTCACGTTGCAGGGTTTCCCTATACGCCCCGCCGTCATGTTTGAAATTTGAGACCGTAATTGCGGTATCACGTTCATCGGGACGCCAGCCTCCCTCAGTCCTCAACGCAGAGTCAGGAACCCAGTCTCCATCTCCTTCCACGTAATCCACGGCAAAGTCACGACGTTTAGCCGGTAGACCTCGTAGCGGGGAGGCTTGTGCGTAGACACCCACAATGTTGATTTCTTTAGCGACTTCAGTGCTATTCGCCATGTTGTAGGCAATCATGCCTCCCTGACTGAAGCCCTCCATGTACACACGAGCACCCTGAGGTGCTCCGGCATCACGTAGAGCCTGTAAAACCATCTGATAGGCGGGGTTCTCTAGAGTATCGTTACCCAGTGCTTCGCGAAGAGCCCCAGGGATATCCATTGGAGACCCACCAAGGGAAGAGAAGTTAGTACCCGGAATACTCACGATGTACAGGGCATAGGCAGGGTCGCCTTCGTGTCCTGCTTCGTACATGACGGTGACGAGCACGGCACCGCGTTCGCCCTTAGTCGGGTCCTGTTGGGAACGTTCAAACTCCTGGTCCTGCGCCTTAGCAGCCGCTTGCAGACGTTCAGCGCTAGCATCCACCGTGAGACGGTCCTTCTCGCCGGAATGTGCGCTGACCCCGTAATCGTCGGCTGAGGCAGTGCGCATGTTATGCGCTTTCTTATCAGAATCCGGATCACGGAGGGGTCCAACGATTCCAACTCCGCCTACGGCCAAGACTTTTTCAATGATTCCCTGGGGTATTTTTGTTACAGCGGAGAGTCGCCCAGCAATACGCTGACGAGCAATTTCGGGATTCCATTTGGCATCCATGTAGGCAGTGAAGCCGAAGATAATGGCTGCTACTACAGGTGAATGAGGCAATACCCAATAGGCTGAGAAGTACCCAAGCTCGGGTAACGTCAGCCGGATAAGGTACAGGCTCTCACCGGGGTCGCCAGCGAGGGCGCCGCGAATGTGGGTTCGCGTCGCCACCCCGTCAGGAAGCGTGCCGTCCTTTGCAATGCCCATGGAATCAAACCAGCCTGCGACGGTATTCTCGACCTGCAGGTAGGCACTGTGGGCGTAGCGCACGGCCGTTGCTGTAGCCACCAGCTCAGCGGCGCTTTCACCCATCCCGCCGGCCAGCGCGGCACACTGGCCACTGGCCTGCCGGGCGCGCGCGTTGACCCCGAGAAAGAGCATCGTCTCTGCACCGATACTCGAGATGGGCACCGGGCGTTCAGCACAGCTTTGGCTGGCGTGGGTGAGGGAATCGGCGATGAGGGGCATCTCTTCCAGTGTGACGGTGATGGTTGCCCCGGTGAAGGCTGAGCCGCTCCCCTCGACGGGAAGGGCGTACGTTGCGTTGGTCATGGGTTCTCCTAGCGGCAATTCACGGTGAGGTGCGGTGGCCTAATGGCCAGTTTGGCGGTTAACAAGCGCATTGAGCCCTTCGGGGAGACTGACGTGCATGAGGGCGTCAAGCTCGTGTTGTGCAGACCCCGCGTGGCGGGCCACGAGGTCTTCCAGTTTTCCGGGGTCGAGGATATCGGCGGCGGTATCTGCAAGGGATCCGAGGAGATTGTCGAGGGCTGCGGCTGCGGCGGTAATGCCCTGGGCTTTGGCGGTGAGTTCGGTAGCGAGTTCTTCAGCGGCAGCAGCGATATCGGCTGCCGTGTTCTCAGCAATCTGCGCCCTGTCTCGAATACTGTCGCGGTGCCTTTCGAGCTGTTTGCGGAAGGCGCGGCCCGCCTCGGAAGCCCAGTGTTCGGTTCCAAGCTCACCGGTGCGTGTGTAGACCCCCTGTATTTCGTGGGCCTCGGCGCGCATGCGTGCGGACAGTTCGGCGCCTTTGGCACGGGCGAAGGCGGCGGCAGCGAGGAGCGATGCGGCAAACGCACGCCCGGCCGCTGAGCCGATGCCCATGTGGCCGGCGGTACGCAGAATATCCGCGGTGCTGGGCGGGTTGGGGGTTCCCGGAGGCGGGGAGGGCGGTGTGGGGTCGATGAAGGTGGGCACGGCGCGTCCTTTCGGAGGGGCCGGTTGTGGGTACCGGCTTAGCGGGTGTGGTTTTGGTTCCAGCCTATGGTTGGGCCGGTAGTTCGCCTTCCGATTTTTGGCTACCTGTGGATATCAGCCCCATAAAACGAAAAATCCGTACAGATTCGGGGTCAATACCCCCGTAAAGTGTTTTATCCACAGCCTCCATCGCCGTCATATTTCCGCACAAAGATTGCCCAAAGTTTCCCCGGGAGTCGAGAACACGCATACCCGTTGAGTTGGGGGTCCCGTATCTGCGCCGCTCAAGCCGTTACCCAAGTCGCTGCCCGAGTCGCCGCCAAAATCACCACTCTGGCCGCCGCCCGGTCACCCACCGTCCTACACCCCGCCCGCATTTTCCGGCAATCCATGCGAAAATGGAGTTATGTCTCACACCAATAACACCATCCTGCCTTCTGGCCGTATCGATTTGGGTACCGGCGAACTCGCTCTGGGCCCCCTGGACGGACGCTACGCATCCGTCACCGCACCCCTGACGAACTACCTCTCCGAGGCCGCTCTGAACCGCGACCGCATCCACGTTGAGGTCGAGTGGTTCATCTACCTGTGCGAGCACGAAGTGTTGCCGGGTCTGTCCCCGCTGAGCGAGGAGCAGAAGAAGGGCCTGCGCGCCATCGTGACCGATTTCAACGCCGAATCTGTGGCCGAGCTGGCCGAGATCGAGGCCGTGACCGTTCACGACGTGAAGGCCGTCGAGTACTACATCGGTCGCCGTCTGAAGGGCCTGGGCCTGGACCGTCTGGTGCCGCTGGTTCACTTCGGCTGCACCTCTGAAGACATCAACAACCTCTCCTACGCTCTGGGCATCAAGGATGCCGTGCAGAACGTGTGGATTCCCGCCGCCGAGGAGCTGATTGAGGTTCTGCTGAACCTGGCCGAGGAGGGCCGCGAGGTTCCCATGCTCTCGCGCACCCACGGTCAGCCCGCAACCCCGACCACCCTGGGCAAGGAGATGGGCGTGCTCGCCTACCGTCTGAAGCGCCAGGTCAAGCACGTGAAGGCTACCGAGTTCCTCGGCAAGATTAACGGTGCGACCGGCACCTACGCCGCGCACTACGCCTCGGTTCCCACCGCCGATTGGCAGAAGATTTCTCGCGGTTTCGTTGAGCACCTGGGCCTGACCTGGAACCCGCTGACCACCCAGATTGAGTCGCACGACTGGCAGGCCGAGCTGTACTCGGATATCGCGCACTTCAACCGCGTGCTACACAACCTCTGCACCGATGTGTGGAGCTACATTTCGATTGGTTTCTTCCGCCAGATTCCGGTGGCTGGTGCGACCGGTTCGTCCACCATGCCGCACAAGGTGAACCCGATTCGTTTCGAGAATGCGGAGGCTAACCTGGAGCTCTCTAACGCTCTGCTGGATTCGCTGGGCTCTACCCTGGTGACCTCCCGCTGGCAGCGCGATCTGACCGATTCTTCGGCTCAGCGCAACATCGGCGTGGCCTTCGGTCACTCGGTTCTGGCTATCTCGAATGTGGTGAAGGGCCTGAAGCGCCTGGACATCGCGGCCGACGTGATTTCCGCCGATTTGGACTCCAACTGGGAGGTTCTGGCCGAGGCAATCCAGATGGTGATGCGCGCGGAGGCTATCGCGGGTGTTCCCGGCATGGAGAACCCCTACGAGCGTCTGAAGGAGCTGACTCGCGGTCACCGCGTGGATGCGGCTCGCCTGAAGGAGTTTGTGGCTACTCTGGGTCTTTCCCCCGAGGCTGAGGAGCGCCTGTCGGCTCTGACTCCGCACACCTACAACGGCATTGCGGCTCAGCTGCTCGATCACGCGAAGAACGCCTAGTCCGTAGCGCCCTCTAACGGCATAAATACTAAAGACCCCGGGTTCCTGTGTTCAGGGATCCGGGGTCTTTTGTGTGGTTGGTCTTTGCTATGTTCTGCTAGCCAGCGGGTTTAGCGGTCGAGCATGCGGCGGTGGCCGGTTTCAGCGTCGTGGCCCTTGCCGCGGCTGAAGACTTTACCGGCTGCCTTTCCGGCGTCCTTGACTCCCTTGAGGAGAGAGCCAGCCACACCGGTTGAGGTGCCTTCGGAGCTGTCCTGCACGCGGGGTGCGCGCGGGGTAATCATGAGCTCTGAGGGGAAGTACGCGGGTGCATCGCCGAAAGCACGGTGGGTATTGCGCACGACGTCCTTGCCGAGTGCCAGGTTTGCACCGCCGCCGACGACAGCACCTACGCCGAAGGGTAGGGCACGGCCGAGTAGTGCGCCGGTCTGGCGGGAAAGGAAACGGCGGATGAACAGGTTGCGGATGGTGCGCTCGACGCTGAACATCTTGCCGCCGGAGGAGTTGCCCAGCAGCATGCCCCACTTGCTGGAGACACCGCTTGCTTTGCCGGTTTGCAGGAGCACAGTGTTCATGAGCTGCGAGCCTTCTTCGCCGAGCATGATGGCCATGACCATGGAGCGGGCGGTTTCAGCGTCGTGTACCTGCACGCCGTGTAGCTCGGCAACAGCTTGGGCGTAGAGGGCGGTGCGTTCCATATAGCCGCCGACGGCGAGCGCGGAGAGGCTCATGGAGGTGACGGTACCGATACCGGGAACGAATGCGGATGCGCCGGTGACGCCGCCGATGGCGGTGATGTCGCGTAGGTAGTTGCGGTCGAGGCGTTTGTGGATTTGGGCGGGAGTTTCGTTGGGGTGTGCTTCGCGTAGCTTCTTGACGATGGACAGCGCGAGCGGTCGTTGCATGCGTAGGACGTTGTCAAGGGTGGTGGTCAGTGCGGGACGGGGGTTGCCGTCTTCATCGAATAGAGACTTCTTCGGGTCAAGCATGCTCTCAGTAAATCACGGCTGGGTGAATATTTCCTGGATATGGGTGGTTATGGTGGAGTAGGAGGGGTAAATTTCACTGAGGGCGTGTGGGTTGCGGTGGCTTGTTAGGGTGTTTTGGTCGGTATTTGCGCCCAATTTTAAAGTACGTAAAATTGTCGTAGATTACACACTATTCATTGTTTGCATAGTGCGTGACCCGTTTCACGACGATTCGGGGTTGCGCCTGATAACAGATAGCGGCTAATGCCTCTTCTGGACTATAAGGATGATTATGACTTCTTCCACCCCTACGCCCAATGCTGCGCGTTCCCCCGTGATGACTCAAGGGCTGGGTGTTGCTTACGCGACCGGTGCGATTATTTCGGCACAGTTCGGTGCGGCTCTTGCCAAGCAGCTGATGGGCGATTTGGGGCCCTGGGGCGTGGTGACCCTGCGCCTTATGGTTTCCACTATGCTGCTGTGGGTATTTTTTCGCCCTCAAATCCGTTCGTGGAACCGCCAACAATGGCTAACCGTTATCGTCTTAGGCGTCGCTCTGAGCGGTGCAAACGCATTCTTCTACGTGGCTATTGAGCAGGTTCCTCTGGCGATTGCGGTGGCTATTGAGTTCATGGGCCCGTTGGTGCTGGCGACGGCTCTTTCACGCCGCAAACTGGACTTGGTGTGGATTGCACTGTCCTTCACAGGTATGGCGATTCTGACGGCTGAATCGCAGGCTAAGCCTGAAGATTTCGCGCTGATGGGTGTGATTTTCTCGGTCCTCACCGCTGTCTCGCGTGCTGCTTACATTCTGGCCACAGAGAAGGTGGGTGCGCTCATCCCGGGTATGGGTGGCATGGTCATGGGTAACGCGGTTTCGATGCTGTTAGTTCTGCCGTTCCCGTTCCTGATTAGCGGTAATAACCTGCTGAAGGTCACCCAGGATATTCATCTACTCGCTATTGGTTGCCTGATGGGCCTGGTTGCTTCTGCTCTTCCGGCGCTAGGTGAAGTGTCTTCGTTGCGCCTGTTGCCCGCGCATATTTACAGTGTGGTGCTGTCTTTAGAGCCGGCGATTGCCGCGGCGGTGGGTATTGTGATGCTGTCTGAGCCGACGGGCCTGATCCGTTGGGTTGCTATTGCCCTGCTTGTAGCCGCCAGCATAGGTATTTCGATTTCTCACGCTCGTGCACAGAAGAAGGCGCAGGAAGAAGGCACCCTGGAGGAGGGTGAGCGTTTCTTACCGGGTGCTGTGGATACACACGCAGTGGATATTGCGCAGATGGCGACCAGTTCCATTACGCTCCCCTCAACTAGCCAAATTGAGGCTGACCGTGAGGCGAAGGGCCTCTAATCGGCTGAGCTTAAAGCGTGTCACCGGTTTCTTACGCCCCCGGACACCACGTAGGATAGTATCTCGTGTTGTCCGGGGGATACTTTTATCCTTCTACCCCCTAGCACAACCGGCACGCACGTCGAAAAGCACCGCCTCCTCATGAGGCGCAGAGAGGAAAACCTTGTCGCATACCGCGCATCAACGCCCCGCGCTGGGCATTATGTTTGTCCTGATGTCCTGCTCTTCCTTGCAGTTCGGTGCGGCCTTCGCGGTGACTCTTTTCCCGCTGTTTGGTGCGCTCGCTATTAGCGTGAGCCGCCTGGCTGTTGCTTCTCTCGTGGTGGGTAGTGCCGTGTGGTTGGCTGCTCGCTGGCGTGCCCGTCGTGGCGGAACGATGCCGCCGGGTGCGTTGTCGTGGTCGAAGGAGCAGTGGCGTGCCGTCATCACTTTCGGTATGGCCTTCGGTCTGATGAATGGTTTCTTCTACTGCGCGATTGACCGTATCCCTATTGGTTTGGCGGTGGCGGTGGAGTTCTTGGGGCCGCTGGCTTTGGCATCCATGCTGACGCGCAGGCTCCGCGACGGTGTATGGGTTCTCTGCGCCCTGGCAGGCATGCTGGTACTCGGTTATGAGGCAGCAGCTGGTAAAGATACCGACTACCTAGGCTTAGCCTTCGCTCTGATTGCTGGCGTTTTCTGGGCGCTGTACATTCGCTCCAGTGCGAAGGTGGGCGCTCTCGTTCCGGGGGCAAGCGGCTTGGCGGTGGCGATGCTCATTGGTGCCGCCTTTATCACTCCGGTGGCGGCAATGGTGCCGGCTCCTCAGCCGTTGTGGAATGCAGTGCAGGATCCCAAGCTGATTCTCCTGATTTTTGGTACCGCCATGTTTGCTTCGGTGATTCCCTACAGCGCGGAGCTGATGGCTCTGCGCCATCTACCGGAGCGAGTGTTTAGTGTGCTGATGAGTGTGGAGCCCGCTATTGCGGCGATTGCCGGCTGGGCGCTGCTGAACCAGGAGACCGGCCCGATGCGCTGGGTGGCAATCTGCCTGCTCATGACGGCGAGTGTGGGTATTACGCTGACCACTACAAAGGGCGGTTCCCCCAAGCAGGAGGATGAGGACGAAGACCCCGTTCCCGTGCCGCTACCCGAGTAAAGCCAAAGTCCCGAGTAAAACCAAAATTCCGCCGGAGCGCAGCATAGAGAAAACCCATAAATAAAACCGTTGAGGCGGGTACCTAGTTAGTACCCGCCTCAACGGTTTTATGTTTCAAGTTTTAGTTCTCAGCCAGCTCGTCCAGCAGGTCACGCAACTCTTCGGTGGTGAGCACTTCCGCCGGATGCGGGCCCAGGGCGTACAGCCAGTCCTGGGTGTCCTCATCCAGCTCGCGGGCGGTGCCAATGAGCACGAGGTTGCCTTCGTTCTGCCCGCTGAGCATCGAGCTTTCGCACAGGCACCACACGTGCTCAAAGATTTCCAGCATGGCGGTTGCCTGCAACTGGAAGAAGGGCAGACCCTCGTCGTCACCCACGTTGATAGCGACCACGCCGCGCTCGCTTAGGGCGTCCTTGAGTTCGCGGTAGAAGTCGCGGTTTGCCAGGTGGGCGGGCGCGTCCATGCCGGTGAAGATGTCGAGGATGATTGCATCGAAGCCGGGCACGCCCAGCAGTTCCGGCAGGTTCGCTAACTGCTCGCGGGCATCCCCCACCACCAGCTGGCAGTCAGTTCCGGCGGGTAGCGGCAGACGGTCCGTCACGAAGCCCATCAGCTCGGGTTCAATATCCACGGCAACCTGGCGGGAGCCGGGGCGGGTCGCCTGAATATAGCGCACGAGGGTGAGGGCGCCAGCCCCCAGGTGTGCGGCGGTGATGGGTTCGCCGGCGGGTGCGAGCGCATCCACCGTGTTTGCGATGCGTCGCAGGTATTCATAGAACACGTAGGAGGGGTCCGCAATATCCACGTGGGACTGCTCAGCGCCACCGATTTCGAGGACGTAGCCGTGGTCACTGAACCCGTCGGGGTGAATCTCGGCGCGCTGGCCACCGGAGAGCTGAATGTGCGCCACTACTTCACGCCAGCTTCACGTTTGAAGGTGCTGACCAGGTCATCTACCGAGGAGGAGGAGTCCAGGCCCTCAACGACCTTGTCGTTCACGGCGAAGGTGGGGGTGCCCTTCGCACCAATCTTGACGGCGTGCTCGTAGTCGCGCTGAATGGGCTTGACGGTCTCAGAGGCAACCAGGACCTTGTTGAACTCTTCGGTGTTCAGGCCTAGTTCCTTGGCGTAGTTGTTGAAGAGGGTGCGCAGCTTATCGCGTTCGCTGATGCCCTTCCAGTCGTTCTGGGTGGCGAAGAGCTTATCAGCCATTTCAAGGTGCTTGCCCTGCGCCTCAGCAGCTTGTACGGCGAGCGCGGCGGGTACGGCGTTGGCATGCATGTTCAGCGGCATGTTACGCACGGTCACGTTCATGATGCCGTCGAGCTTCTTGGCGGCCTCTTCGAACTTGGGTTCTGCCTTGGCGCAGTAGGGGCACTGGTAGTCGGTGTACAGAGTTGCGGTGCCTGCGCCGGGTACTTCGCGGTTGAGACGGAAGCCGACGTAGCCGTCATCAGCGGCTGCCGAAGCAGTAGCCGAAGGGTTAGTGGATGCCGAAGCACTCGCAGATGCACTTGCCGATGCTGCGGCAGTGCTTGCCGAACCACCTGCTGAGGCGCTCGCAGATGCCGACGCCGCCGAAGAAGACTGGGAGGAGCTGGAACTGCATGCGCTCAGTCCCAGGGCGGCGGCGGGTACTACGCCCAGTAGCAGGGTGCGACGGTTGAGGGGTGAAGTCATGGTGGTTCCTCTCTATCAGTGGATGGCAGCCGACCTGTGGTTGGGGCGTGTCAAAACGCTGTCAGCCGCCGTGGGTATAGGGTTTATTGTATGCCTCTGCCCTGAACATTCCCTGTCTTCGGACGGGTGTGCGGGGTGAATGCAGTGCATACCATAGGCTCTCTGCCGCCTGCTCCCAGCTACGGGGCCGGTGTTGAAAGTAATTCGCCTCTCCCCTGCCTTTTTGGTACTATTGCGGGGTATGCACTGTTCCGTGGAAAGCCCGTCTTAACGCGGCAGGTAGCGTATGTGCCTCTATAGCTCAGGGGTAGAGCATTTCCCTCGTAAAGAAAAGGTCGTGGGTTCGAATCCCACTGGGGGCTCCACATCCGCCGTAACAAGGCCGGTTTCCGGTGTGTTGCGGCGGTTTTTAGTATCGTCTTCGGCACACGAGGCTCCGGCCTCGTTCCGAGGCATCCGACAGCTCGCTCTATTCCGGGAGGCCTCATGTCTTCGTCCCGTACCTCTGCCCGCAAGGGCTCCTCGCAGCGCGCACCGTTCACCCCTACCGTGCGTTTCGCCATTGTCTACGTGCTGGCGCTCGTTATTTCGCTGGCGGTCTGGTTCTTCTACCGCGCCGTCTATGAGGACGACACCTCGTTCCTGGTCCCCATCGTGATTTCTCTGGTGACGTCCTACGTTGCCGCGCATGCTCTCACGGGTGGACGTTCCCCGCGTAACTAGCCGCCGAGCACATCCTCTGGTTGCCGACCCGCGCGTTAAACCAAAGGCCGCGCATCCGAATCCCTTTGAGGAATCGGATGCGCGGCCTCCGTTATAGGGTCGGCGCGTTACTTGGATGCGCGCTGCAAGTCGCTGTCGGTCTTGCCCCACAGGCCGTAGACCTTGGCGAGTTCCTTGACCTTCTTGGCGCGTAGGTAGCGCGGCAGGTAGGAGCCGTCGCGGGGGCCGTCGAGGGGCACGTCGAGCATCTGGTGGGCTTCTTCGATTTCGACCTCGCTGGGCGAGAAGGCCGCATTGATGGTCTCTGCCTGGCGGATGTCCAGGGTGATCTTGCCGGTCATACCGTGGTCGCTCGCGAAGCCGCATGCTTTGGAGAGGTCCCCGCCGTAGGCGCCGAGAGTCGGGCCGTCGATGGGGCCGGGCAGACCACCCAGAGTGGAGGCAATCACCAGCTGTGAACGCACGTAGGCGAGCGCCATGGGGGTTGCGGAGGAACCGGTGTCACGGCGGTAGTCGCCCGCACCGAAGGCCAGGCGGAAAGTGCCGATGGCGCGAGCAATTTCGACCGAGTGGTGCACGCCCAGGGCCGATTCAATGAGCGCGATGATGGGGGTACCGGCGGGCAGTTCGGCGGCGGTGCGGTCGATGTCGGTGGCGTGCTCTGCGGTGGCGAGCATGACGCCTCGCAGGCCCTTGACGTTCTTGAGGGCCTTGACGTCCTTCCACCAGTGTTCGGTGGTGATGGCGTTGATTCGCACCCATGCGACCACGCCAGAGTTCAGCATGCGGACGACCTGTTCGCGGGCGGCGTCCTTCTCTTCGGCGGGGCAACCGTCTTCCAGGTCGATAATGATGGAGTCGGCCTCGGATTCGAAGGCCTCTTCAAAGACTTCTTCGGAGGAGTTGGCGCGCACAAGGAGCCAGGAGCGGGAGAGGCTGGGGCGCAGCTGGCGGGCGCGCTCGTTTCGATGGAATTCAAACATGGTGTGTGACTTCTTCCGTCAATCGTTGATGCATTGGTTGTGCCGTAGAGGGCCTGGACCGAGCTGCGATTCTCGATTTCGTACCATCGTCACTTCCATTGTGACCGAACCGCCTGCGGGGTGTCATGCACCTCTTTTTAAGCGTATCGTGTGCCCGATGGAGCACCAAACTGACGCACCATTAGGCTTTGATGAGCTCGGTTCGTCCCACGGGGATTCCGTCGTCGAAGGTCAGCTCGCCGACGGCTTCCTTCTGGGCGCGACGAATTAGACGTTCGGCTTCCTGAATATGCTGCACCACGGTCTCCACGCGGCGGTGCACGCTCACCTGGCGGTCGCATCCGGTGGCGCACTCGCCGAAGCAGCGGGCCATGGCCAGGGCCTCAGCGCAGAGGGCTACAGCGTTGCCGGCCTTGGAGAGGGCGCGGTTGAGGTCGGAGTAGGTGCCGAATGGGGAGGCGGGAATATCGCCGTCGCTGGGAGCGAGGCGGTGGGCTTCCATGGCGACGGCACGCACTCGGGGGATGAGGTCGGCGAGCTCGTTGGCGTCCGGCACGATGAGCTCAATCATGGAGGCGGAGGACTCGGTGCTCGCCAGACGCTCAAGCACCTGGTGGAATCGGTCGATACCGCGGATAAAGCGGTCGTGGGAGCGACGCCAGATGCCCTTGCCGAGCTCTGCGTCGTCTCGGCGCGATTGCAGGTAGCTTTTGAGTCCCATGTGTCCTCCTCTGCGTTGGGTGTGTGCCGTGAACGGTTATCGGGTGGGAGCCGCTCGCGGTCGGTACATGCGGCGGCGGGCCGCTAACCCACCCATACTTAGGTTACCCTAAATTTTCTTTTGGTGACGGGTTGTCAGGGAAATATGAGTATTTGTGTCACGTTTTGCGGAGCGCGACGACAAGGTTTTCTCCGCACCCCGCGACACTACTCACTCCCTAATCGACCCGAAGCACCACCTTGCCGCGGTGCTGATCAGAATCAAAGTACTCGTGTGCCTCAGCCGCGGCTTCCAGGGGGAACACCCGGTCCAGGCCCACGCCGATACGACCCGACTCAACCAACGGGAGGATCTGCTCGCGCACACCGCGCAAAATCTCGGCCTTCTGAGCCTCGGAGCGGCTGCGCAGGTTCGTGGCGTGCACCGAGAGCCGGTGCGTGAGCGCGTATGCGAGGTCCACCTCGGCCTTCCGCCCGCCCTGCAGCCCAATGATGCACAGGTGCCCGCCGTCGGCGAGGGTGTGCAGGTTGTCCTCAAAGTACCGCCCACCCACGACGTCCAGGATGTAGTCTGCGCCGCGGCCACCGGTCTCCGACAGCACAATATCCCGGAATGATTGTTCTCGATATACGATGGGTTCGGCACCCAACGAGCGCACGTACTCCGCTTTCTCCTCGGTTCCAACCGTGGCGAATACGCGGGTTCCCGCGGCCAGGGCCACCTGAATCGCGTGTACGCCGATACCCCCGGTGCCGCCGTGTATCAGCACCGTGGCGCTCTGCCCGTCCTCGCGCAGGTTCTCGGCGGGGTCCATGCTCATACCGCAGGTCAGCACCAGGTTGGAGTAGACCGTGGCGGCCACCTCGGGCAGTGCCGCGGCCTCTTCAAAGCTTAGGTTCTCGGGCTTCGGCAGCAGCAGGTCCACCGGAGCCGTCACGTAGTCGGCGTACCCTCCACCGGGGAGCAGGGCCATCACGGGGCGACCGCAGTTCTCGACGGATGCTCCCTCGCCGACGGCCTCAATTTCTCCGGCCACTTCCAGGCCGTAGATGGAGCTCGATTCGGGAGGGGGCGGGTAGAATCCGCGGCGTTGCAGGGCATCCGCACGGTTGATTCCGGCGGCGCGAACACGGATGAGCACCTCGCGCGAATGGGGAACGGGGGCGGGAATTTCGCTGACTCGCAGCACCTCAGGGCCGCCGTGGTTTTCCTCAATAATTGCTCGCATGAGCCCTCCTCCTGAGCGGATGTGCCTTCATCGGCACTCGATTTACAGAAAGCATACATCATGAGATAATCTCGTAGTGCCCTGCGGCACGGCGTTGAGATAAAATGCCGGTCTCTGGAGCGCATGGATGGTTGTCCGAGCGGCCGAAGGAGCTGGTCTTGAAAACCAGTAGGCGGTAACCCCGTCTCAAGGGTTCAAATCCCTTACCATCCGCATTCATGCATCTCCCCCGCCTCACAGGCGGAGGGTAAAAGCCCCGTTCCCAACATGAGGAACGGGGCTTTTTCGTATTGAAGATTTTAAGTTCTCGAGGCTAGTTCCAGTACAGCATAAGAGCGTTCAGGCTCCTCGACGGGCCTGCATCATTTAACCCAGACAAAGCGCTCAGAATCATGATAATCAGGGCGACAATACCAATAAAAATGCATAGCTCCAGCCCATTAAGAAGCAGACCACCGATGGCGCGCTTACCGTATCGTCGTGCCACGAACGCCTGCCAGATACCCAAGACGTTCAGCAATGGGGCAGCGAGAGCCAGGGCTGAACCGATTGCATAACCATAGGCAGCCCATCGAAACCCTAGAACGAAAGACAGCGGGCCGAGAACGCCAAAAAGCAGGGAGAGGTTCGCTGCCTTTTTACCGTCTGGTGCCCCTTGCACGTCGAGAGGTAGCTCGCTCGCAGGTTGTTGCCATTCGTCCGTGTCGTCAGCGTCGGACGGCAGGCTGTCATTTGCCTGGTAGAGCTTGGCGTACTCGGGGTTGTAATCGAAGGCTTCGTTGTTTTGGGGTAGCTGCGACATCGCATCCACAACCTTTCAATACCGGGTGTTAAGTGCCTATCGGGTTGAGAGAGCATTTAGGCTCGACATCGAGCCGCTGTGATTAGTGGATGCCCGACAAAGCGTTCAGAATCAATATGATGAGGGCAACGAGAAGAAGGACAACGACTATACCCACCGCGCTGAGAATCATACCCGCGGTAGCGCGCGCACCGTGCCGTCGTGCCACTCGCGCCTGCCAGATACCTAAAACACTCAGTATCAGTGAGAAAGGGATGGCGTACAGCGTCCATCGAATACCCGGGATGCACACTAAACTGAGGATACCGAAGAGTAAGGAGAGGTTCTCGGCGCTCCGCCCAGTTTTCTGACTCGGGAACCCACTCGCGGGTTGCAGTGGGCCCCCTGCGGACCCAACGATGGGTTGCCCGTTACCATTTTGCCGGTAAAGCTTGGCGTATTCGGGGTTGTAATCGAAAGCTTCGTTGTTTTGGGGCAGCTGCGACATCGCATCCACAACCTTTCAATACCGGGTGTTAACTTCACCCTAGACCTTCCCATCAGAGGGAACAAGCGTGTCCGGCCCAATACGCAAAATATACGGCATATGTACAGCAAAGCCCCGCTCCTCATTGTGAGGAGCGGGGCTCTTACCTCTTCGAGAAGGGCAAAGTTTTTAGAGAAGTGCCAGTATCTGCGCGGCATCAACCAACTCTGAATTAGCGGCAGAATCCGAAAGAGCCAGCATGAGCGCCAGCAGAAAAGCTCCGCCGAAAAGCACTAGGAATATGCCACCAGCGGCTACGTTAATCCAGTTCAGGATGCGGCCTGCCGAAGCAGCGGCGCCGCAGCGTTCCGCCTCATTCGCTTTAAGAACACCGATAACACCCAGAACCAGGGAGGGCAGACCGAGCAGCCACCAGTTGAGAGTCGCGATACAGATCAAGCCGATAACGCCAAGCACAGTGGAGGTCTGGGCAGCCTTCTCACCAAAAAACTGCTCGGGGGTCTTCTGCAGAAAGCCGGCTGGGGCCATCATGGGCTGGTCATACTGGTAACCGTACGGGTCGTACTGATTCTGATCCATATAGGTCTTGGCCGTACGGGTCATAGGGATACTGATCGTAAGAGCTCTGCCCGTATTGGCCGTACGAACCCTGCCCATACTGGCCATACTGGCTGTTCTGATCGTACTGCTCGTTCAGGTGGTTGTAGTCCGGGTTGTAATCGTAGGAGTCAGAACCCCACGGATTCCGAGACATGGCGTTTCACTTTCGTGCGGCAGGTGTGTGTTAAACAATATTCACCCTAGCCCATCAATGGAACGGGGGCAACTACACCCGTCATTCTGAGCCGCGTAAGACACCTCGAGCGTTAGTTCGGGATTCCGCGAATATGCGGAAGCCCCGCGCCTCAATTCGAGAAACGGGACTTCTACATGTTGCAGACAAAAGATGGTGGGCTCGGTTCCAGAAGTCTCGGCCAGCCGAACCGCTAACTCGGCTATCCCTTCAGGGTGAACAGGAGTGCCAGGAGGGTAATAATCGCAAAGACCGTCAGGGCGATGGGCAGGACCACGCCAATCCAGCTGAGGATGCGCCCCGCCTTTGCCGGCACACCGTGGCGTTCCGCGTCTCGCGCGGCCGAAATTCCCAGGGCGCCCAGAATAATTGATCCGAGGGTGGAGTAGGGAATCCAATACATGAGGAGAATGAGCACTACGCTGATGATGCCAAACGTCAACGAACGCTGTGCCGCTTTCTGGCCCTCCTCCAGAAAGCCAGGGGGTGTGACATTATTCCCCGGGACGTTCCCCGGATAGGTAGAAGCAGCAGGAGGCGGGGTGTACGCCCCGGCAGGTTGGTAGGTGGCTGGGACATTCCGCGGCTCGCCGCCCGCGCCCTGGCCGGCATCGCGGCCCTCGTAGAGCTGATTGTAGGCGGGGTTATAGTCGAACGGTTCGGGTTCTTGAGGCTGAGGATTCTGAGACATAATAACCACGATCTTTCAGTATTTATATATGCGACAGGTATTTCAGGGGATGCACCAGCACCCGTGCCCCGCTTGCGGCGGCAAGGATTAGAACACGGACGCATGGGCGGGCCAGAGTACGGGTCAAGAAACGGGCTCTGTGGCATCACAGGCACCTTTCGAACGTATACTTCGGCGAGCCTTCACCTGATGCCTCGCCCCTCACTCACACCGTACCCCTGCGGTCAGAAGGAGCCAAACACCTCGGGCCCAATCCCCAAAATATACGGGATATACACAGTAAAGGCCCCGTTCCTCGTGCTGAGGAACGGGGCCTTAAGAGTGCCCGCTCGGGGCCAAGCCTCCTAGAAGAGGGTCAAAGCGCTGACCAGTCCGGAGAAGTGGCTGGAGGAAGAAGCAGCACCTGCAATACCGATAAGACCCAGCAGCACAAAACCGCCAAGGAACAGCAGGTACAGGCCACCAATAACTGCGTTAATCCAGCTCATGATGCGACCTGCCGAAGCAGCCGCGCCGTAACGCTCCGCCTCGTTCGCCTTGAAGATACCAATAACGCCCAGGATCAGGGAGGGCAGACCGAACGACCACCAGCTGACGATGAAGTTGCAGACCAGACCGATAATGCCCAGCACCATGGAGGTCTGAGCAGCCTTCTCGCCCGCGAGCTGCTCGGGGGTCTTCTGAATAATACCGACGGGAACCATCATGGGCTGGCCATACTGACCAGGCTGCTGGTACTGCTGCTGACCATACTGGCTGGGCTGACCCTGAACATTCTGCTCGTTCAGGTTGTTGTAATCAGGGTTGTAGTCGTAGGAGTTCGAATCCTGCGGATTCTGAGACATATGGTCCCTCTTTCGTGAATGGCGTGTTTCAAACCTTACTCACACTAACTCATCGTCCAGGCATGCACAACTGAACTCGTCATTCTTGAGCCACAACGCATCATAATGCGTCGGCAGGAAGGCTGAGCGGGCGCGCAAAGGCCCGCGTGCACACGAGGTGTACGCGGGCCTTTCACAAACTACGAAACCGCTTTGAACAGCCAGTTCTACTGCTTTACAAGAATCCTCAAAACAATCATCAAAACAATACCGACAATACCCAGAACAGTACCGGCAATAGCCATACCACGGGACTTCAGCTCGGGGTTATTCATAGCCAGACGACCAGTCACAATTGCTACAATACCGAGGATGTAACCGAAGATAAACAGACCCACAATACCGCTCACCAGAGAGACAATCGACAGGGTCTTTGCCTTCTTCGCCTGAGCCTGCTGCTCAGGAGTCGGAACCGGCTGACCGTACTGGGGCGCCTGCTGGCTGAACTGGGGGTCCTGATTGAACTGGGGCTGGGGGTTGTTGGGGTTTTCAGACATGATTTCTCATTTCGTTGAGTAAATAAGACAACTCTGGCAACGCTATACGGAAAAATCACACGCCAGAGGTGCCCTCTATTTATCGGTCGGACAGTAGCAGTCTATCGAACATGCTTATGAACCTCAAAGCCCCTAGCCCATAGTCCACGACGAAAAACCCGCGTCAGGTGACCATAAAAACTGCTACAGCTAAGCAGGCGGAGACGCAAAAGCCCGCGGGCACACGGGGCGCACGCGGGCTTTCTCCGACCAGTAGCTATGAAAGATATTGTCTAAACATGCATCATAACCAGAACCAATAGCAACATCTCAATGGGCTGAGTCAGGACACCGAGCAGCATATTCACAATTCCCAACGCGATACCAGCCGCGCCCATATTACCGCGGTAGCGTGAAACAATCGCTAGAATCAAACCGGCAAGACCCAGAACGAAGGGACCACCTCCATTCGTCTGAAACATCAGAACAAAACCACTAATCAGTCCAAGAACACCGATGATGACCGAGAACAGTGCAATAGCCCATTTCACAGAGTACGAATTCTTCTGTTTAGGAAGAACATACACCGGCTGCACAAACTGCTGATTATTGAAAGCAGGGGTGTTTACCGAGGAGGAAGCGCTCTGAGAAACCTGGGGTACCTGGGGAACGGTAGTAGTCATGGGAGGAGCCTTTCTATCTGGGCCGCAATGTTATCTCTAACCTCAAAACTACATCACCTAAATGACTCAAAAACCTAAATCCAGGGTATTTAAAGGTTAAACAGCCATGTTCACACGTTTCTCGCAGGTAAAGAAATCACAGCTACAAAGAAACTGATATCGCCCTACCCATATGTATCTCTCCTGCCTCACAGGTCGAATTGACCAAGCGCAAAACAGCCTATATTCTTATAGGGATGCGCTCACGGGCGCACCGTGGAGACGTGCCAGAGCGGCCGAATGGACTTCACTGCTAATGAAGGGTCGGGGTTAAACTCGACCGGGGGTTCAAATCCCCCCGTCTCCGCCACTAAAAGCCCCGTACCGGTTGGTACGGGGCTTTTGCTTTACCCATTTCATTCGGGCACAAAGTCTAGAAGCTCCTGAAATCCACAAGGCGCGCATCCGCACCATCAAGCAGAGCCCACTCCCCCGGCACCTCAAACACCGCAATGGAAGAGGGCGGGAAGCCATAGTACACATCCATGGACGCATTCGGGTCAGAATCAGGGCTCATCAGACGTTGCGCGGCATCCTGCACACCGGGCAGGTGCGACACCACCATCAGCGAATGAACATTCTCTGTAACGCCGTTAATGCGTGCAATGATGCGAGCGGCCGAAACCTCATACAGACCCTCATCCAGATGCGCTGTCGGGGCCTTAGCACCCAAACCATCCGAAACCCAGGTGGTCGTCTGACGCGTGCGCAACGCCGACGAAGACATAATCTGCTCGGGAATATAGCCTCGCGAAGCCAACCAGGCCCCCGCGGCGGCGGCCTGCTCGTGACCGCGCTTGGTCAGGGGGCGATCAAAATCGTTCAGGCCCCAATCGGCCTCCGCATGGCGCATAATAATCAGGCGCTTAGCTCCGCGACGATGCGAACCGGATGCAGTGTTGGAAGAATTCTCAGCCATATACCCATTCTATCCAGAGACACACCACCCCCGCGCACCCGCCACCCGGCATGAGTAAACCCCGGCACACCGGCACCGGGCCGGCGCACCGGGGTGCACCCTAAAAAGCTAAATCGAGTATTCCGGAGCAGCCCAGACAACAACCTCGGGGTGCTCAAAGAAGCGGTAACCCTGACCGCGCACCGTACGCACGGTACCCGACAAGCGGCCCAGCTTCGAACGCAGGCGACGAATATGCACGTCAATCGTACGCTCGTGCGGATGCTCGTCACCCGAGCTCCACAGGGCCTTCAGCAACTCCTCACGGCCAACCGTGCGGGAGCTGTTCTCCACCAGGTGGGCCAATAGCTCAAACTCCTTGAAGGTCAGCATCAGCGGCTCACCATCCAGGAACACCTCACGGCGCGCCAAATCAATCAGCACACCCGAAGAGTGGCCATTCATGCCATCCGCCTCGCGGGCGGCGTTCGCCTCCGGGTAAGTGTATACAGCGGTCGGGTCACCCAGCGCGTTGCGGACCACCTCAAGATCGCTACCCTCGGCATTCACAGGAGCCAGCGCCACGGCAGCATACGACTCCGATTCAGGAGCCAGGTGGTGAGCATACGTGCGCAAATCCTGAACGATACGCACCAGAGAAGTACCGTTTGCGGCGGCCAGCTCCTCATTCAGACCCACATAAAGCACGAAGCCGCGCGCCTCATTCTCCTGAGCACTCTTATGAACGGAGGAATCCCCCGCCGTGAATGTCATCGGACGCAACGTTGCGGCGGGCGCGGCGGGACGATGAGGCTGGACAGCCTGACGCTTAGCGGCACGGCCTCGCTGGGAGATGTGGACGTATCCAGGTACAGCACCTGACATGGTTCAACCTTCTCTCAAAGTCTATGTAGGAATTCCCTTGCCTACATGGTGGTGGGGGTGCGCCGGAAGTGACGCGTAGCCCAACAGTCCCCAATACCTGTTCGAGCATCAATCCTTTCTCTTAATATTTCTCCTATTTGACGGATAAATCAAGCGGATTCGGCATCGTGAATTCTTCCTACACTCAAAGAGGAGTACAATACACCCTCCACTCACCCGGGTCGGATCCACCCTACGTTCAGCCCCACCGCACACCCAGCACATAAATATTCATTCAAAGCGGCGAGATGGCGCGGCACGCTGTATTTTCATGCTTCTAGTAAAAGCCTCAACGTCTCTCAAAACACCCCACGAACCCAACAACATCCACATAAAGTGTTTCTCGTCACATACAGATTTTGAGATTCCCCCACTCACACCAAGAGACCAACAACGCCACATACTCCACGCCCTAGGCCTCACACCCTAGGCACACCCCACAACACAAAACCGTCCCCGCGCAGACTATCGAATAGCCAGCGCGGGGACGGTACACAAATTCGGTCTAGCCGAACCGTCTCACGAAACCGAATCAAAAATTATTCAGCCAAACCGTACAGGCGATCGCCTGCGTCCCCCAGACCGGGAACAATGTAAGCCTTCTCGTTCAGACGCTCATCACGGGCAGCCAAGAACAGATCCACGTTCTCCATGCCCTCGACACCCTTCTCCAGAGCAGCAATACCCTCAGGAGCAGCAATCAGGCACACGCAAGTCACCGACTCAGCACCACGCTTACGCAAAAACTTAATAGCCTCAATCAGAGTGCCACCGGTAGCCAGCATCGGGTCCAGCAGATACACCTGACGGCCCGTCAAATCCTCCGGCAGACGCTCAGCGTAGGTCACGATATCCAGGGTCTCCTCATTACGAGCCATACCCAAGAAACCCACTTCAGCAGTCGGTACCATACGAGTCATGCCCTCCAGCATGCCCAAACCAGCACGCAGAATCGGCACCACCAGCGGCTTCGGAGAGGCAATACGCACACCGGTAGTGGTCGCCACCGGAGTCACAACCTCAACCTCTTCCACGCGAATCTCGCGAGTCGCCTCGTAAGCCAGAAGGGTCACCAGCTCATCAACCAGCTGACGGAAAATCGGAGAAGGAGTGTTCTTATCGCGCAGAACACTAATCTTATGGGCGACCAACGGGTGGTCAAGAATCTTAATACGCATAGCATAAATTTTACTCGCACTCGCATATACATTCACAGGCGAGCCGCACAACCCCACAAACAGAAAACCCGCCGAGCTCAGCTCGACGGGCTTTCACCAGTGCGGTGGTGGAGGGATTTGAACCCCCGTTGGCTTTTACACCAAACATCATTTCGAGTGATGCACCTTCGGCCGCTCGGACACACCACCAACAGTGGAAAATCATAGCACGCCCCAACAGAAAGGGCAAGAAGGCACAGGGCCACACCATATATTCTCCCACCAAGACACACAACATGCGCGGCAGCCGGGTGTCGCCCCTTTCACGGCCCTTTTACCGCACCCTTTTCGACACCCGACACCGAAGTCCCGGCACCATCAACGAACTCTGCAGATTCGTCTAATGACGGATATACCCGTCTATAACCAGCATGACAGCACGCGTTGCGTCCTCAGCGTTACGGTCAACCTGATGAACCTCACGATCCATGGCAAGCATATAAATCGCACCGAACATAGAGATCGCAATCGCACGAGGATTCTGAGCAGTATCAACCGTATAGCGGCGAGCCACAGCCTCCGTCATCTCCTCCAGATACTCCAGAAGATCCTGGCGGTTATCGCTCATCGCCTCCGTCCAACCCTCCGCACCCTTCCACGCCTCAGCAAGCCACATCCGAGTAAAACCCGGACGGTCCTCAAGATACTGGAACGCGGCACGAACGGCACTCCGCAACGCCTCACGCGGATCAGAATGAACCGACGCCGCGCGGCGCGCATCGCTCAGCAGCAACTGCGTGCCGTACTGAACCAGCTGATCCACCATAGTCTTCTTAGAACCGAAATTGTAATATACGGTTCCCTTAGAAACGCCCGCCCGAGCCGCCACCTCTTCAACAGTGGCGTACTCAAGCCCCTTCTGGGTCATGATCTCCATAGCAGCGTTGAACAACTTCAACTGAGTCTTACCAGTACGACCGGGACGACGACTTGCAGCTTCAGCGACTGGGCGCTGCAACATCAGAAGTCCTCCCTCCCTTTTTGCAGGTATGCCTCTATTTTATTAGACAGTGTTCCACTATGCGAGCTAACAAGGCGCCTTACACCGTAATCTCCGGGGCGAGCTTCTTCAACGACCACGTGCGGTCACGCCGCGTGCCCAGATAACCCAACAACAAGCCCGCCAGACCCCACAAGGCCAAAACCAGCATGATGCCCCACAAGCTCGACTCATTCACACCGTACGACAGACGACGCATACCCGTCACCGCATAACCCATCGGGAAGAAATCATGCATCCAACGAATCGGCTCAGGCAAAGTCTCATACGGCATCGTGCCGCCACCGGTCACCAACTGCAGAATCAGAACCACCAAAGCCATCAACTTGCCGGGCGCACTCAAAAACACCGTCAAACCATGAATGAAACCAGTGAAAACCAGCGCCACAAAGCACAGGAACAACCACACCAGCCACGGATGAGCCATCTCAAAGCCCAAGCCAAACTTAATCACCACAAACATGAGCGTTGCCTGAGCCACACCCACCAGGCCAAACGGCATCCAACTACCGAGCATCACACGAATCGACGGAGCATGCGAAGCCAACGCACGGTTATTCATCACGCGCAACGTCTGAACCAGCATCAAACCACCAATCCACAGCGCCAGACACATGAAGAACGGACCCATGCCCTCACCATAGTTACGGCCCGAAGCCAAAGAATTGTGCGAAAGCGTCACCGGATTCGACATCGTGTCAGCAACCTTCGTCTGATCCGATTCCGAAAGATTCGGAACCTGCTTCGTACCAGAAGCCAGGCCACTCTGCAGAGAGGAAGTGCCCTCCTTCAGCTCCGAAGCGCCGCTGTGCAGCTGATCCGTGCCATTAGCCAGCTTCCCCGTACCATCGCTCAGCTGGGATGCACCATCCTTCAGGTTCGACGCGCCATCAGCCACCTTCTGCTGGCCCTCAACAGCCGCCTGCTCCTTCTCCGCCAAAGTACCCGAACCATCCTTCAAAGTCGCAGCACCACTCTTAAGCGAATCAGTACCCGACTTCAAATTCTCAGTACCCTCAGCCAAGGTCGCAGAACCCGACGCAAGAGAAGACGCACCCGAAGCAATCTTGGAATTACCATCAGCCAACGCCGCAGAACCCGACGCAAGAGAAGACGCACCATCATCAACACGGGCCGCACCATCAGCCAAAGAAGAGGCGCCCTTCGCCACCGAGGTGGAAGCCGCATCCAGTGCATCCACACCCGACACCAGGGTCTGAATCTTAGCCGCCGAAGACGACGAACCATCCGCAACACAGTGGCTCGACTTCAGGGCCTGCAGCTTCGACATAACATCCGCAGCAACCGCATCACGCGAAACCAACTGAGACTCCAAAGCCTTCTGGTTCAGCGTCGCCACCTCACCCTTAAACTCATCAGAATCCACCGAAGACACCAGCTCGTCAGCCTGCTGCTGGGTCATGGTGCCAGCAGCCACCAGCGGAGCCAAACGCTCACGAAGCCGCTGCGCACTCGCCGACACCACAGTATTCGACAAATCCCGACCAAAATCACCACTCGGAGCAGAAGTATCCGTCTGCTGCAGATGCTGACACATCGCGTTCAGCTGGCCCGGCAGCTCACGAATACCCGACTGGTCCAGACCCTGACGCAACTTATGAGTACCCTCAGCCAGGCTGTTCGCACCCCGAGCCAGCGTAGCCGAACCATCCTTCAACGAAGACGTACCCTCAGCCAGCGTAGCCGAACCATCCTTCAACTTCGACGCACCATCAGAAGCCGAAGCCGCAGCAGAAGCCAAAGTCGAAGTGCCATTCTTCAAGGTCGTCGAACCGTCCACCAGCTTCTCAGCACCCGAATCCAGCTTCTCAGCACCCGAGTCCAGCTTCTCAGCACCACTCGCCAACTTCTCCGCGCCCTCAGCCAACTGCTTCTGCGCATCCACCAACTGAGTCGTACCATCAGAAAGGGTGACCGTACCATCCTTCAGCTTGAGGGCACCATCATTCACCGTGGCAGAGCCATCCTTAAGCTGAACAATCGCATCAGCCAGCTTGACCGTACCGTTATTAACCTTCGACGCACCATCAGCAGCCTCACCCATCTTCGAGTGAATCGTCGTGAAGCTCGCCAACAACGCATTCGCGGTAGCATTACCCACCTTCGAGGCCACCGAATCACGCACCGACGTGCCCGCCTTCGTCACAATATTCGTCAACACATAGTTATTCGCGTCATTCGTGACAATCTCAATACCGGCCGACTGAGGATCAATCGTGCCCGTCTTACCATCGGCATCCGGCTTAAACGCGGCGGCACTCTGCAGATTACGCGAGAAATTCTTCGGAATCACCAACGCAAAATCGTAGGTACCCTTCTCCACCCCGTCGACAGCCTCTTCACGGGTCGGAACCTGACGCCAATCAAACGTACCGGCATCCAGGAGATTCTTCTTCACATCAGCACCGGTATTCACCTGCTGACCGGAAGAATCCGTAGCGCCCTCATCCTCAACCACGAGGGCACCCACAATGCCATTCACATGACCGTAGGCATCCCAGTTACCGTACAAGTACAGCGCACCATACAGCAGGGGGATGCAGGACATCGCAATAAGCACCAGGACCGGCAAAACACCGCTAGTCAGGCGCTTAAGCTCAACAAGAGCAACACGCAGAACAGTCATTCTTACTCCTTCTCAGCGGTCTTCTGGGCGTTAGGTTTCTGGTCAACGGTCCGAACGGCCTCGGTCACGCCGGACGCCGCGGGGATGAGAGGAATCGAAGAAGTCGAGGGGATTTCCTCCACCTCACGCACCTCAACCACATCGATTGTGGGCTCAGCCTGGGTCAGCTCTTCCGTCTCAGTCAGCTCTTCTGCAGGCTCCTCAGCCGGCTCAAACTCGCCGTCCTGATCCATGTGGACACTACCCACCACAGCACGAGCGCCATGCCAATCCCCCGAAATATGAGGCACAATCGCCACCACAGTGCGCGGGCGGTCCTCGTCATTAGCCAGCTCCTCCAGGAAAGGAAGCCACATGCGCGTGTGATTCAAATGGCGCGACGGAGTATCAAAGACCAGCAGATCCGAAGGGCTACTCTGCGCCAAAGCCGCCATCAGCTCAATATTCATCTCGCCATCCAGCTCATCCATCCACAGACCATCCAGATCCTCGAGGCCGTGCTCCTTCAACCAACGGCCTGCACGGGAACGACCAAAAACCGGCAGATTATAGGAGAGCATCTCAGAGACATAGTCGTACACGCGCATATGCTGTTCGGGAGCGGTCACATCGGGGGAATCAACGATATCGCTGATGCGGCGCAACTTCTTCATGGAAATCGGCTGCGGCTCCTCATCGCCAGCACTCCAGCAAATCTCGCCGCCCGACAGAGGCAAACGACCCGTAAGAGCCAGGCCCAGGGAAGTGCGCTCCATCTGGCTGTCAGCCTGAACGATAATGACTTCGCCCCCACCCACCGAGAAAGTGGTACGACCAAAAAGGGCGTGGTGACGCCCCTTAGCCCAGATGTTGTCAACGCGAAGCACAGCGGTCCCTTCAGTCGGTACGACGGGTAGAACGGGTAAAAGTACGAGCCCGAGGACCGCGTTCCGCGTCACCTACTTCAGGACGCGGAGGGATTCTCAGGCTCCGATGCTTATATATCGTAGACCCGGTTATGTGTGGTTTTGTGAGGATTTTCGGGTGAAAAAGCGTCTATTTTTGAAATTTCCGGAGTATTTTTCAAAGAATTGGGGTATTTCGTTCAAATAAGCCACGAAACCATGACCGGTTTCACCAGGCCCCATACCACGACAAGCCCCAGGACGGACCCGGGGCTCAACCGGGCAAAACGGGGTGAAGAAGCAGACCCGGGATGATAAGGCAGGGCGGCAGAACCCGCCCGCCGAAATGCTCGGAGCAGAATACCGACGACAGGGCTCACTGAGGGGTGCATCGTCGAGAAGCGCACCACCGAGATCCAGGGTCAGGAATACACTCAGGAGCGTCGCTCCCTAAAAAAATTCAGCATGAGCCGCGCGCACTCCTCAGCGCGCACCCCCGCATACACCTCCGGAGCCGGCGCCACACGCCCGTCCCGCAGCACATCGTAACGGCTACCGGAGGCGCCCGTCTTCTCCTCCCAGGCACCAAAAACCACCGTCGAGACGCGGGAGGCCAGAATCGTACCAGCGCACATCAGGCAGGGTTCAACGGTCACCACGAGGGTGCATCCCTCTAGCCGCCACTGCCCCAGCCGCGCCGCCGCCTGACGAATCGCGTTCACCTCCGCGTGGGCGCTGGGATCGTGTTCCCGCTCTCGAGTGTTGCCGGCGGAAGCAAGGACGGTCCCGTGCTCGTCCACGACGACAGCACCGATGGGAATCTCGCCACGCTCCCCCGCGGCAGCGCCCTCAGTCAGGGCAAGGCCCATCCACTCATCGTGATCGGCGCGAGCGGGGATGTCACTGAGCACGGTGGAAGAACCATCAGAAACCATCAAATTTAAATATTCCGAATATAACATATTACCTCGTCAGAGAGTAAAAACATGAAACGCGACTAGTGAGTGGCGGCCAAAGAAAAAGGATACACCGCGGCGGCCCCGGCCGCCCTCAACGCGTGAGCCACCACCGTATTCGCCCAGCGGGAATCCACCACATCCGACACCAACAGAACCGCACAGCGATTCTCGCGCACATAATCCAGCACCTCACTCGGAACCAGGTACGAACGTAGAACATCCGTACAGCGGAAAGCGCTATTACCGCCAAAGAAACGGGGCTCCTCCACCAAAGACACCTGCCCCAAATCCATCAAGCGACCCACCGAAGCCAATCCCCGGCCCAAGGACTGCGCCAAGCGAGGACGTACCGGCGACGGCAACGTCAACACCGCGGCCGGTCGCCCCGCGGCACCCCACTGCCACGCCGCCAACACCTTCACGCAAGCGCGGCCCAAATCTGCCGGCACCTCAGAGTCAACGGGCTCACCCAGCTCATTCGTGGCGAAGAGCTCACGCAGGCGCGTTCCATACCCCATATCGCTCAAGCGCGCCAACGCGTAACCGGGCTCGGCCTGCTCGTCCTTCGATAGGCGACCGCGCGGAGCGGAGGCACCCATCAGCTGGTCCAGACCGGTGGGCCACATGCGGCGCGGCTCCACCGGAACCCCCACGGTGGCGAAGCTCTGACGCGCCGCCTGCTGCGCCTCCTCGGGAACCTGCGTCGAGTACCAGGGCCCGGCGCACCGATCGCATCGGCCGCAAGGCTGGGCGGAGGTATCATCCAGCTGTCGGGCAAGGAACACCATGCGGCACCCCTCCGTCCGCTCGTACTCCAGCATGGATTCCTGCTCGCGCACGCGCGCACGCGCAACCCCCGCGTAGCGTTCACGGTCGTAGCTCCAGGCAGCGGAGGTGCGGCACCAGCGGCTTCCCTCCTTCACAACGGCGCCTTCGACGTCCAGGACCTTGAGTAGCAGCTCCAGGGTTGAGCGGCGCAACTGCACACGCGCCTCCAGCGCGGCGAGGCTCAGACCCTCGGGGGTCTGCTCCAGGGCAACCAGCACCTGCAGGGCCTGCTCTTCATCCGGCATCGAGGAGGTCGCGAAATACTCCCAGATGGCGCGGTCACCGCGCCCGGGCAGAAGCAGAACGTCTGCATTGACGGCCCCGCGGCCCGCACGGCCAATCTGCTGGTAGTAGCTCACCGCAGACGACGGCGCACCCAGGTGCACCACAAACCCCAGGTCGGGCTTATCGAAGCCCATGCCGAGGGCGCTGGTCGCCACGAGGGCCTTAACACGGTTCTCCTTAAGGGCCTGCTCGGCGGCCATGCGTTCGTCCGGGTCGGTCTTGCCGGTGTAAGCGAGCACGTCGTAGCCGCGGGCGCGCAGGGCGGATGCGGTATCCTCCGCCGCCGAAACGGTCAGCGCGTAGATGATACCCGAGCCGGGTAGCTCGTGTAGGTGCACCATGAGCCAGCCCAGGCGCTGGCTTTCGTCGGGCAGTGCGAGCACGCCCAGTCGCAGGGAGGTGCGGGAGAGCGGGCCGCGGATGACATGCACGGGAGCAGTGGCGGCCGCACTGAGCTGCTCGGCGATATCACGGGTCACGCGGTCGTTTGCGGTGGCGGTTGTAGCGAGCACGGGCACGCCGGCGGGCAGAGAAGAAATCAGCGCGCCGATACGGCGGTAGTCCGGGCGGAAGTCGTGGCCCCAGTCCGAGATGCAGTGCGCCTCGTCAATCACGAGCAGGCCCAGGCGTGGCGTGAGAAACGGTAGCCACTGCTCGCGGAACGCCGGGTTATTGAGCCGCTCGGGGCCGACCAGGAGCACGTCAAGCTCGTCGGCCTCGACCTGTTCGCGGATGCGGTCCCACTCGGTGACGTTCGCCGAGTTCACCATGGCGGCGCGCACCCCCGCGCGGGAGGCGGCGGCCACCTGGTCGCGCATGAGCGACAGCAGCGGGGAGATGATGAGTGCCGGCCCGGTGCCTCGGGCGCGCAGGAGTAGTGAGGAGATGAAGTAGACCGCGGATTTACCCCAGCCGGTGCGCTGCACCACCAGGGTACGGGCGCGGTCGGCTACGAGGGCGTGAATCGCTTCGTACTGGCCGTCGTGGAAGTCGGCTTCGGGAGCGCCGGTGAGGCGGCGTAGCAGTTCGCGGGCTTCGTCGCGCAGGGAGGCGGTGGTGTCCGGCTGCTGGGGGTTCATGGTTTTCTCCGACGGTGGGTGGTTTGCGGGCGAGCGTGCCGACGCGTTGTCTTCCCATCATGTCACACCCGGCGCTCCCCGGCTTCGGAGCCGGTTACTGCGCGCCGTTTCGTTCTCGGGCCCGGAGATTTACGCCTCGCTCACCCGCGCGTCCGGGCTAAACCCCGGTAGAATTGTCTCTGTGCTACACAGCCTCCGCATAGTTTTGCACTATGTTCACCATAGGCACGTTCTCTATGCTGGTGTTACCCCGCCGCCGATCCGTGCGCGCGGTCCACTCACAGTTCAGGATTTTTCATGACTTTTCTTGCCGCCGCCCTCGCGCAGCTTCCGGTTGCGTTGCTGGGTCTTAACCTTGAACAGTTCCTGCTCGACACCGGCCCCTGGGTTCTGGTTGTTTCGGCGATCATTGTTTTCATTGAGTCGGGTGTACTGTTCCCGGTTCTTCCGGGTGACTCCCTGGTTTTTGCGCTGGGCATGCTGCACCAGCAGATGGGTCTGTCGCTGTGGGTTGCGTTCCCCGTGCTGGTGATTGTGGCGATGGCTGGCGCTGAGGTGGGTTATCAGATTGGTGCCCGCTACGGCCGCAACATCTTCAAGGATGACGCGAAGATTCTGAGCACGAAGAACCTGCACACCACGGAGAAGTTCTTCCGTGAGCGCGGTAGCTTGGCTCTGGTTCTGGGTCGTTTCGTGCCGATTGTGCGTACCTTCGTTTCGCTGGCGGCCGGTATTTCTTCGTACGACCGTAAGAGGTTCCACCTGTGGAACGCTGTCGGCGCTATTGCGTGGATTGGTGTGATTGGTGTGGCCGGTGTGTTGCTGGGCGGTATTCCGTTCGTGCACAACAACATCGAGTACATTGCCGTGATTATTGTGGTGGTTTCTGTGGTGCCGGTCTTTATCGAGTACCTGCGCGGCCGTTCGAAGGCTAAGCGCGAATCCGCTGAGTAACCGTTTAAGGGATACCCCGCACGATACGGGGATCCGCCGGTACGCTCTGAGGGGTGGGGAGGTCGTTCTGACATCCCCACCCCTCAGATTTTTAGTACATTTCGTTGGCGTATGTACGCCGCAACAGGCTGGGCGTAAACAGTAGCACCGTCATAACGAGGTAGCAGACGGTGGGTGCGTTTGCCAGCGCAACGATGAACACGAGCTTCAGATACTCAGCGGCGCCCATCGCCCCAATATTGGCAGAGTTGTAGTACTCGGCGGCACCCATGAAGATGAAGATGCCGTAAAGCAAACCCACGATACCTATGAGAATGGCAAAGCCGTGCGCCCAGCGGCGCCTCTGCCAGAGTTTCCAGAGGACAATAAGGTTTAGCGCATCCATGAGGGCTCCCTGCAACAGAGCGGGGACAGCAACATCCGATATAGCTTCATAGCTCAGGGAAGTGTGATTGTTCTCGAGAGCGCCCATGGTAACCTTCGCGGCATTGAACACAATCACCATTACGATGCACACCGTCACCCCAATGAGGGCGACGGGGCGATTGCTGTGTCGTTTGCGCTTCTCCTGGTAACGAGGGGCCTGCCCCGGGGGCGCGTATTCTGACATCGTGTGTGTTTGTCCTTTCTATGTCCTCCATCCCGCTGACAGAGAACCGAATAGTCTGTTTGGAGGATTGTTTAGGAGCGAGACGCACCACTAGTTGAGGCGGTAGCCTTCCTCGGTATACACGGAGGTGTCCTTATAGCCGCGCTGTTCTTTGCGAGGCTTCTTTCGTGCAGCCTTACGGCGGGTCGTCTTGTACTGCTGGGCGACGGCCTCTTCAGCCCGTCGGTCGGCATCCTGCTCTTTCCGATGTGCCTGCGCCTCTTCCAGGCGAGCACGTGTTTCTGTATCTGCATTCTGATGGCTGAGGACGTTCTCCTCATCGACCGGCTCGTCATCGAACAGCTCGCCGTCGACCGGTTCGTCACCGTCGAGCTCACCGTCGTAAGGTTCTAGACCGGCGCGCTCGGCGCGGAGCGTCAGCAGAATCTCGCCCTCCAGACGTTGCTTCTCCAGGGGGTTTTCCGTCACCGCCATCTTCGCGCGAAGGTCGAGGATTCGCTGCTCGGCGGGAGTGCGAGTTACCCGTTCCTCCTCGTCAATCAGCCGGAGCATTTCCAGGTAATGGGCGGCTTGCCTCTCCTCGATGGTCATGCCCGTCTCTTCGTCGGCCCCAGCCACGTTTTCCATGCTCTCCGCCGCGGATGCCGGAGGCTCCTCAGACAGGACGCCCTCCTCATCCCGGGTAGAGACAAGGCCCAGCAGAAAAATGAAAAGTGCGGCCCCAACACCCACGATGATGACCAGCACCTTCGTCACAGTCAGGGAGGCGGTAGCCGGGCTCGTCGCGGGGTTCAGCGCGGTGAAAGCCGGAAAGAAAAAGCCGGCCAGGTCGAAAGAGCCCGCGGTGATGAGCATACCGCTCAGGCAGCAGACGGCCGCGTAGAGCATCAGCGTCTGACGTGCGCCTCTGCTACCCGTGCACATGACCGCCAGGAAGCACAGGATGATCAGTTCCACCCAGATGGTTCCGCTCAGGAGGCGAGGCACGGCAATGGTGAAAATTGACACGATATCCCAGCCGTGTCCGGCAGAGGCGAGGGCCTGGTGCGCATCCAAACCCGCGTACACGAGCATGAGCCCCACGCCCAGGCAGAAGGAAATATTGATGAGCACCGAAGTCTTCTGCACCGGCTCAATCTGTTCTTCGCCGTCATCGGGGTCGGTGCGGGTTTGTGACTCGTGTGCAGGGTCGGAAGTAGGGTACACGGGGTCATCCTTATCGGTGGTTGTGAATAAATTATCGATGAACCGCAAGCCCGCGGCCGGGGTTAGAGCAGGTAATCCTTGCGGCGACTCAAGCGCCACGAGCTACGGGCCGCCATATAGGCACGCGACTGGCGCGACCACACCAACCCCAACGCAATAACACACACCACCAAGTACACCCCGGCAATATACACGGGCGCATACAAGGGCGATGAGTTACTCAGCAGGAACTCAACCTCCTGGCTGGGCGCACCGTTCAGCGTGGCAAGCATAGCGCCCACGCTCAACATAATCAGCATCGCCGAGATAATACCCATCACCAAAGACACCGAAAGCACCACCGCGGCCCAACGGTAGCCGCGAATGAACGCCACCGTACAGAAACTGTGTAGCACCACATTTCCGAGGGTGCACAACATCAGGAAGAGCACCGGGTAGTAGGCCTGCGCCTCCACAAGGGTGGAAGAATGCCAAGTGGACAGGCGCGGAAGATGGGTCGTCGTCAGCGACACGGTGGTGTACACCAGTAGCGCCACCCAGCCCGCAGAAATAGCCAGGAGCACCCAACCGGCAACCGACACAAGGTTCGGGGTCGGCGGTTTGGATCGTGAGGATTTCGCGGATGCCTCGGGAGAAGCTACAGCCGCGGGAAGCGGTACGGATTCGGGGGTAGACATGGTTGGATCTTTCGAGGGTCTGCGCGCCACGATACACGAAGGCTGATGAGCCGGGCGGGTGCGAACAGAGTACGTATGATGTGGTGAAATGCGGTGTGTTCGGTGAGCTGATGTGCATCGGCCGGGGTGTTCCGGCGGAATCCTCATCGGAAGGGTTAGCTAGTCGGAAGGGTTGGGCTCCTCACCCGCACCTGAATCTTCAGATACGTCAGATTCATCAACCTTACCCTGCGCGGCGGGATGCGTGAGCGCGGTCCTCAACTCGTTGAAACGATAAATCGTCAGTAGGGACAGGCCAATCTCGCTCACCCACACCAGGCCCAGGCAACAGAGCACCACCATCGGGTCAAAGCCCATGGAGACGCCCGCCCAGTCCAGCATGAGGAGCAGGAACGTGATGGGCGAAAGCACCAGCCCCACGCAGATATACCCAATCAGGGAGCAAATCGCCCAAATACTGTACACAGAGGTGTCGGCGACGTCGTTCGGCGGGCGCAAAAGCGGCCAGGCCTGAACGATGATATACAGGGCCGCAATCAGCCAGAAGCAAATCGCCAGCGGTTGCGTGTACTGGGCGATGATGAGGCCCTCCGTCAGGCCCAGAACACTCAGAATAGCGATGCGCACCAGCAGGTTCTTCCGTAGCTGACTCTGGCGTTTCTTGAGCTCTTCATGGGAGTAGGTGCGAAGGAACGCCGGAAGCACGGCCGGAGCCACCACCGGGTTGAGGGAAGTAGCCGGAGCCTGCACGACGTGCGAGGCAGGCCGGGGCACATCCTCCGCGGGGGTAATCTGCACGGCATTCACGGGAACAGCGCGGTGCATCGCGGTGGAGGGGGCGCTCACCTCCGGGGAGGCGGGCCGCAGGTTACGGATGGGCGCCTGATACCGGGTTCGCACGGCGGTGCTATCCGGAGTTCCGACGGACGGTGCGGAACCATCTGTGGTCCGGTCCGGGGTACCCATAAATCTCCTCCTGACGGCGTGGACGACGGTTTACGCCTCTACCGTATCATGCGTAGTTGAAGGCTTCCCGGCCGTGAAAAAGGGTGACGGACGGTGTCCGCAGAGACGCACACAACGCGCCGATGGGTGGCGTCCTCTTAATCGCCGATATTCCCAGAGAGCGGGGTGTTCTCTGCGAGCGACCCGCGGCGGAAAACCTCATCACGGCTAATGACTCGGCGCAGAACCACCACGTAGAACAGCGAGAAGAGAAACTCCAGCACGAACGAACCCATGACCGTCAATAGCGCTCCCGCGTAGAACACCCCGAAGTGCCTAAAAAGCGCATCCGGTCCGTGCAGGGCGAATAGCAGGTACCCGAAGAAGACACTCATCGCCGCGGCCAGGAGCGCCGAGACGGCGTTGCCCCAGTAAATCAGCATGACGGAGCGGTCGGCGCGGTAGATGGTCGCCAACCAACCGTGTACAACCAGGTACACGAGCGGAACGGCGCCCACGGGGAAGAGGGCCACCCGCATGAAGAAGTACACCATGCCGAGCGCAGGGGCGATAAGCAGTACGATGCGCACCGCGTAGAGCGCCTTGACCGGCAGGGGTTTGCTAGTGCCAAGATCCCAGAGCTCCACAGCGGGGGCCTCCACAGGCTCGAAAAGTTCCGGACCGCGGGGCCCCCGCATGACGGAGCGTCGTCTGCGTTCCTCCGGCAACTGTGCCGGTCCAGACGACGATGCCGGCTCGGGCGTACTAGCCTTCAAAAATGCCTCGGGAACGGTCCTTGCGCACACTCTTAGCCGGGAAGATACGGCCGCTCATGCTGATGTACACGCCCGGGTCCAGCAGGTTCAGGGCGGCGATTGCAGCACCCAGGTTGAAACCGGCATCGGAGTGCCCCATGACGGCCGGCTGCATCGCGCCGGTCAGCACCACGACCTTCTCACCCAGCTGCGCATGCTCGAGCAGGTAGCGGGCGGTTTCGGGCATGGTGTCGGTGCCGTGGGTGATGAGCACCTGGGTGTTGGTGACGGCGTCCAGGGCCTCGGTCAGCTCGGCGCGGTCCTCGTCAGTCATGTCTAGGCTGTCCTTGCCAATGAGCGGACGGATGTCGAAACGCACATCGGTAATGACGCGATCGAGCAGATTCTTAGCGGCAGGTTCGCCGATATCCATCGTGCCGGCAACGGAGTAGAACTTATCGATTGTGCCGCCGGTGGCCAGAATCGTGATTTCTTCAGGGTTCTTAATGGTGACGCTCACGGGGTCTCCTCATCTCTTGATCTCTTGAGCAGCAGAACCAATAACGACGCAAAAACCCGCCGACCCCCGCTAAGCGGGAGGCGACGGGTCGTTCGGTGCGCCCTGTGGGGCTCGAACCCACGACCTGCGGATTAAAAGTCCGTAGCTCTACCGACTGAGCTAAAGGCGCTCTTTCCGCATAGCTATACAGCATGCAGATAAAAACTACTATACACTACAGCACTCACCTCCGAAACGGGGCAGGACGCGGCACGGCGGGCGAAAATACGCGGAGCCGCCGCAGGGGTACACTGGGTAATCCTATGTCTACATCCGCATCTTCCACCGGCGGGCACCGCCGCCGCACGCATCACCGGCCCGTCCTCTTTACCACCGAGAAGTTTGAACGGCACGAGGGCGGCATGGACCCCGCCGCCCGCGAGGAGGCGGCCCACGCCTCGGCCCGCATTCTACTGATGCGCGGGCGCGGGCAGGATCCGCAGCTGACCGAGCGGCTCGTCAGCTTCACCGACGACTACGGCATCGAAATGCTCGCCGAACTGTGGTCGCACGCGAGCGCACATTCCCTGCCGGGAGCGCTCTGGCGCATGTATCAGCTGCGGGATACAGTGCATCGCTCCCCGCGCGGGGTGAGCCGCGCTTTTGAGCTGGGCATGGCGGAGGATTACCGCTCGCACGTGGTGGCGGGTGTGCCAGATCCGCCGGGTGCCGAGGAGGTTGTGCACACGATTGACGAGATCCTGGCCGGCCTGTATACGGGCGATTGGGATATGGCGATGGAGCGGTGCGCGGCCTTCGCGCGCGTTGTGGCCCTGGGGATTCAAGTGGATTTTGCGCGGTACTCGCGTAATCCGGCGCCGACAGTCCCGGTGGCAACAAGCCACGAGATTAAGCGTGAGGCGGTTGAGCGTCACCTACGCATGCCGCGGCAGGCGGCGCAGCTGGAGCAACACGCGCAGGATCTGGAGGCGGTGGCCGCCCAGTGGCGTGCCGCGGGAGCTTCCCAGTGGGATTTGGAGGGAATAGCATAGAGGCTGGTGCCTCGCTCTGCCGGGGTTTCTCCTCTGCTGGGGTTTCTCGCTCTGCTGGCCACCGGTGTTCGCACCGCGCTCATACCCTGCCGATAGGGGCCCGATAAGGCGCTTTGTTGGAACGCTCAATGCCCTTGTCAGAGTCTAGGGTTAAGGGCGGGGTGAGGCCGTCATCTTGAGGTTAGTTTCACGAGTTGGCACAGGTTCCGCTTTGCGTGCGAAAGGGCGCGCGGCGGGCATTTTCGATTGACTCTCACGGGGGCTCGGGTAGATAATGATTACAAGATGTCGGGTTGCTAATAGGTAGCCCCGGGCTCCAAATCTTTAGCCGCTTCGAGCGGCCTTCCGCCGAGAGGCGCTCCCAACCCGACATCCCTAAACGTTCCGGTGGAGGTCGAGAAATCGACCCCCACCGTTTTATGTTGTCGGCCTGCATTCTATAGGTCTGCATCTCGGCCCGGATCAGCCCATGATAGCCTAGGTCGGTCCGGGTTGGTTCGGGTTTTCGGCCCGCAGTTCCAGCGCTCGGTTCTGGTGTGTTTCTTCACGCCGCACCGCAAACCCTTTATATGCATAGCTGGGAATACATGATTGCAGCTGGGTTCCGGACACAGGCTCTGGGCGTGAGTTCTGGGCTTGAGTTCTGGGCATGGGCTCCAGGCATGAGTTCTAGGCGTGAGTCGCGTCCAAAATACTCCTCAACCCCGACCACTCGCTAGACTGGGAACTATGCTGCACCGCCTCTTCCCCCACGCGAACGAATCCCTCGCTTCCCTCGCCGAAATCTCGGCCCAGGTCGGCGAGGCCGCGGCGCTCCTCTCCGAAATGGTGGGCTCCCCCGTCGCCGAATACCCCGCCCTCTTCGAGCGCATGCTCGCGCACGAGGCCGACTCCACCGACCTGCTCTACCGCACCCTCACCGAAGTGCGAAGCTCCTTCTCCCCACCGATTCCGCGCGAGGACCTCTACACCCTGGCACGTAAGCTCACCACCGCCGTTGAAAAACTCACGAGTGCCGCACACGTACTGTCCCTGCACAGCATCGACGGCTTCGCCACACACATCACCTCAATCCTGGACATCATTCAGCGGCAGGCCGTGCTCACCGCGGCCGTCATCCCCAAGCTTGCCGACATCCGCGGCCTCGACAACTACTGGATGGACATGCTCCGCATCTCGCGACAGGCCCTGCGCACCGCCGAAGAGTACGAAGCCTACATCTCCACCCGCTACACCCACGAACGCTACCGCCGCTACGTGACCTTCCTAGCCCAGCTAACCGCCGCCTCCAACGCAATGCGCGATGTCTCCACCGAGATTGGCCGCATCATCGTGCAGGAGTCCTAATGCTCCTGATCCCCTTCGCCCTCTGTGCGTTCGGAACGGCAGTCTACGTGACCGGCATGCACGACGCCTCCAACACGGTCGCCGTGCCCGTGCGCACCCGCGCCCTCGGCGAACGCTCAGCCCTCTACCTGGCGGCCCTCTTCAATGTTCTCGGTGTCGTGAGCGCCTTCCTGCTACTGGGCGAGTACTCGGCCACCTGGGTGAGCGCCCCCGAGGGAGAAACCGGTCTGAGCGGCATCCTCGCCGCGCTGCTCGTCTGCTCCATCTGGGGTATGCTGACCTGGGTGTTCCGCCTGCCCTCTTCCTCAACCCACGCGCTCATCGGCGCGCTGGCCGGGGTCAGCTGGTGGGCCCGATTCAGCACACAGGGTAGCCAGGAACTGCACCTCAGCTCGTTTCTACCGCGCATCTTCGAGGCGACCCTCTGGCCGCTGCTCTACCTGCCCCCACTGATTTTTATGCTCTCCTGGGTCATGGTGATTCCTTTCTACCGGTTCGTGGTGGGGCACAACCCGCGCATGGTCAACCAGCATTCCCGCGAGGCGCTTGCCGTGTCCTCCTCCGCGATTTCGCTCTTGCACGGGGTGCAGACAGGCTACCTGTACCTGCTCCTGTGGTCGCTCATGGTTCCCCTGCTCGGTGCCCATCCGAGCTCCGGCGGCACGCATCCCCTGGACACCGCAGGCATGCTCCTCGGCACGCTTTTCATCGCTGTGGCTCTGGGCCTCGGAACGCTCAGCGGCGGGCGGCGCATCGGTTACACCTTCGCGTACAAGATGGTGCGCATCGACCCCCTTCGCGGTGCTGTCGCGCAGGGAACTACCGCCGCCGTGCAGGTTCTTGGGTACTTTTTGTTGCAGGTTCCCTTCTCTTCGTCGCATCTGGCGACTGCATCAATCCTGGGTGCGGGAGTTAACCAGCGTTTCAACGCGTTGAAGCCCCGCATTGTGCTTCAGATCCTGCTGGTGTGGATTGTGACCATTCCAGCGTGTTTTATGGTCGGTGTGGTCATCATGATGGCGATTCAGGCGCTTCTCTGAGGCTTCATGTGCCGCCACCGGCCCCATCTGATTCCCCTTCTCATCTACGGTCGGCGCGGGTTGAGCGCGGGAGCTAACGCCTTCATAATGGTGTGAGTTCGCGAGCCTTCACACGCCCTCCCCCAACCGATAAGTGACTATGTCTTCCCCCACCGTAGCTGTTCTGGTCCGTACGAAGGACCGCCCCCGTTTCCTGCGCCGTGCCCTGGCCAATATCGCCGAGCAGACTTTTACTGACTACACGGTTTGCGTCATCAACGACGGCGGGGACGAGTCTACCACCCGCGCCATTCTGCAGGCTTCACCCCTCGCGCATCTGCTGGAGGGCGACACACCGCGGCTCATGCTGCTCACCACCGGCGGCGGGAACATGGAGGCCGCCTCGAATGCCGGTTTGGCGGCCACCGACAGCGAGTTCGTGGCCATCCACGACGATGACGACCTGTGGGCCCCCGAGTTCCTGGAACGCACCGTCAAGGCTCTACGCGCAAGCGAAGCGCTCATCTGCTCGACCCGCGTGGTAGAACGCTACGAACGCGAAACCCCCGAGGGCGAGTTCGAGGTGTACGAGGAGCGCATCTTCCACGACGGCTTGCCCGGTTTCGGACTGCAGTTCCTCTACCGCACCAACCGCGCCGTACCCATCGGCATCCTGTACCGCCGCCGCCTGCACGAGCTGGTCGGCCCCTACGACGAGTCCCTGCCCGTGGTCGGCGATTGGGAATTCAACCTGCGTGCCGCGGCAGTGACGGAGATATTGCTCGTGGACGTACCCCTCGCCTACTGGTCGCTACGCCCGCAGGCTGACGGCGCGGAAGCCAATAGCGTGCAACGCCAAGCCGAGCACGCCCGATTCGACGCGAGCGTGCGCGCCCGCGCAATTCGCGACGACCTGCAATCCGGCGGGCGGCCGGGCCCGTACCTCTACCAGGCGCACCTGATGGCCGACCTGGAACGCCGCGTGATTGACGGGCACGATCTGACCCGCGAATCCCTGGATCTTCTGCGCTCCCTCGGGGAGCGTCTGGAGCGCATCGAGGCTCGTCAGGCCGTTATGGATGCGCGCCAGCGCGAGCTGGAGGCCAGGCTCACCGCCGACCGGTCGCGGGGACGCGGTGCCCTGCGCGCCCTGCGTTCTGCGGTTCGTTCCCTCGCGCCCCGCGCACGGTCTGCATCCCCGCGCGGGGAGGGACGCTAACCCATGACGGAGAACGCCCATTCTACTTATTCCCGCACGCCGCGCGTACTCGTAGTCGGCGATATCGGCCAGCACGCCTACCACGTGGGCGATGAGGCGATGACCATGGCTGCTGCCCGTTTCCTGCACGAAGGCGGGTGCTCCGTAACCCTTATGACCCGCGACGAGCGGCACTCGGCGCGATACCTCAACGCACCCCGCAACACAGACGGCGGAGGCTACTCCTACCTGCCGTTTTTTCTCTTCCCCTGGTCCCCGGCCGAGCGTGAACTCACGCTGGAGGCCATCGAGCGCATCCTGCGGGAACTCTACCCGGCCAACGAGGGCGGTGCCGCACCTCGCGAGACCGACCCGACCGACCTGCTGGAGCGCCTCCTCAATACGCCCGAGGTACGCGCCCTGCCCGAGCCCCTGCATCCCGCGGAGGACACCGTGCGCACCATCATCGACTGGGCGCGCGCTGTGGCGACCGCGGATGCGGTGCTCATCTCCGGCGGCGGCAACCTCAATTCCCGATTCGGCTGGCTGCTCTACGAGCGTGCCGCGGTGGCCCTCGTCGCCGAGTACACCGGTGTTCCCCTGTTCGTGACCGGCCAGTCGCTGGGCCCCACCCTCACCGAGAGGGATGCGCAGACCCTCGAACGCATGCTCCGCTCGGCCCGTTCGGTCTCGGTGCGCGAGGAGAACTCCCTGACATGGTGCCGCGAGCGCGGTATTGATGCGCGCCTGTGCGTGGACGACGCGACGGACGCGGCGCCCGAGCATCCCTCCCGCGCGCTCGACTACACCGCAGACGCCGACGAGGCAGATGAGGCAGGCACCGCGCACGCCGTGACCCTCGACCCCTCCGAACTGCTGGGTGCCCTCCCCGAACGTTACGTCTGCGTCACCGTTAACGCATGCACGCAGGAGCAGGCCGAGCGGCTGGCGGGCCTGCTCAACCAGGTATATTGCGAGCACGGGTACGCCCCTGTTTTCCTCAGCCACTTTGGCGACCCGCTCCAGGCGAATCAGCCCGGGCGGCGCGGGGATGCGGACACCCATGAGCGCATCGCGGGCCTGCTCTCCCCCGCCGCGCGCGAGGCGGCAATCGTTCTGCCGATTCTGCATACGGATCAGAGCCTGCTCGTGCACCGGGCGGCGGCGCTGACGATTACGAGCCGGTACCATCCGGCGGTCTTCTCGGCTGCGGCCGGTATTCCGGTGCTTGCGCTGATTCCCGACGCCTTCACGCAGGTGCGCGTGGGCGGCGCACTGAGTCTATATGGTTGGGGTGAGTTCACTCTGCCCCTGGGCATGCTGGCCGGTGGGGTTCCCGAGCTCATGGTCGCGGCGGCCCTGCGGTATGCAGCTGTTGCCACGGATGCGCGCCGCACCGAACTGTTGGAGGCGTTGCGGGCCGATCGCGCCTACCTGCTGGCGCAGATTCTTGCACACGGTGAAGAAAAGTCGGACGAAAGCACGCCCCCGGCCCCCTTCCCCGCCGCGACGCAGGTTCCGGCGCTTCCTGAGCCGTTGGGTGCAACTGTCCGTGCCGCCCGTGAGCTTTTCACCGTTACTTCCCTAACCGCGGGGTTTGAATGGGCGATGTCTGATCGGGCGCATTCCTGGGATGCTGAGCATCGCCTGCAGTTAGAGCGCGCGCGTATGAGTGGCGGCGTGCAGGGTATTCACGGGGCACACGGTGCGGAAGAACCGCGCCCTGTTGCTGTTGAGCCCAAGTCGTCTTCTGACGCATCGGCTGAGGGGCCTGCCACTCATCCGAGTCTGCTGGCGCGGGTGGTGCGTCGCCTCCGCGGCTAGCTTCCGCGGTTATGGGCCATGTGAGGCATACGGCCTCAGCCTGGGTAGGAGCGTGAAACGCGGGGTCTCTCACACTTCAACCCAACACTCCCTAAGTGTCTTGTGCACCCTATGAGCGCCGGTATGATGGTGCTCATGGCACGCTTCACAGAGATTCTACGCACTACTGAACAGAACACCCGGCAGTTCATTCGTGAGGGTATTCATCGAGTCCGAGCAGACTTCTTTCAGTCTGTGCAGATTGTTGCGGCGTCTATGGGCGCTTGGCTTTTCTCTGAGCGCGTCCTGGGCCACCACGAGCCCATTTTCGCGCCGGTCGCTGCCCTCGTATCCCTGGGCTATGTAAGCGGCGCTAAGCATTCCCGCCGAATCCTTGAGGTCTCCTTCGGCGTGACCCTCGGCATTCTCATTGGCGACCTTCTGCTGATTCTGCTCGGTCACGGTACCTGGCAGGCGGCAGTGGTGCTTTTCTTGACCGTGATTATTGCCCGATTTATTGATAAGGGCATTATTTTTACGATTCAGCTGAGCTTCCAGGCCTGTTTTACACTCCTGCTGCCCGTGCCTGACGATGCGTTCACCCGCAGTTTTGACGGTCTAGTTGGCGGCGCTTTCGCATTCCTCGCCATGTACCTGATGCCACGCGACCCGCGTAAGAACCCGCGTGAACGCGCAACAGCCCTCATGGATGCGTTCGCGAAGGTTTTCACGCTCTCCTCCGAAGCAATTCGCTATTACGACTACAACAAGGCATACCAGAGCCTGCTCGATGCCCGCGCCCTGCAACCGCTGTATGATGCGGGCCGAGGCGACCTGATTACCGCGCAGGGTATGAATGAGCTGTCCTGGAATAGCCGCAAGAGCAAAGGCGAGTTGGAGCGCATGTCGAAGACTCTTGCCGCGATAGATTTGGCGATTCGTAACGACCGCGTCCTCAACCGCCGCATGGCCTCCACCATTCACCACGTACAGCTACGTGCGGCCGCACAGGTTTCACTGAGTAAGGCCCTGGATGAGCTGTCACTGGCCTCCCAGAGTATCGGCCTGGGCATGTCTTCGCCGAAGAAGGAAGAGCGCGAGTACTACATGAAGAAGGCGCAGGACCGTATGGTACATCTGGCTGGAACTCTCGAGCCGCGCTACATGGGTGTGGCTTCCTTCGAGGGCGAGTCGCTGGTGCTGATGCTACGCCTAATCGTGGTCGACTTCCTGGAGGCCACCGGCATGAGCCACAAGGACGCCCTGGACAAGCTGATGCCCCTGGGCGAGGCCATGACGGAGCACGCCCCGAGCACCTCCGTGCTACCGGTGGTCGACCTGCATGTGAGCCCCGAAGAGATGGAGGCGCGCGCCGCCGAAATGGGCGCCGCCACCGTGGCCGGTTCCGTGCCGGAGAACGCTTCGGAGAGCATTCACCGTCAGTCCGATCGGTTGCATACCCGTTCACTCAATATCATCCTGCACGAGAACGAGGAGGAGAACGTCACGCAGCCGCGTACCGACCGCCCCTCACAGGTTCGCAAGGACTAGCGGGGTCGGCAACCAGTCACAAAGCATAGAGGAGGGGGCTCCCGGCGGCATGCATGCCAACCGGGAGCCCCCTCCTTAACTCTCTATGTGCTGATGTAGCGGGCGGCTACTTTTGCGGGAAGAGCAGGGCCAGCGCCTCACCCAGGGTGGTTACCTCACGCACGGTCACACCTTCGGGTACATCCCCCACGCCCGCCGGGGAGGCGGGCACCAGCACGTGCGTGAAGCCCAGGCGGCCCACCTCCGCAATGCGCTGACGGATGCCCGGCACGGCGCGCACCTCACCGGCCAGACCGACTTCGCCGAAGACCGCAAGCTTGCGCGGTAGCGGCTTATTCTGCGCTGCCGAGGCTAACGCCATGACGCAGGCCAGGTCGGCGGCCGGTTCGGCAATTTTTGCGCCGCCGACCGTGGAGACGTAGCAGTCGAGCTTGCCCACGTTTAGCCCGGCGCGACGCTGCAACACCGCCAGGAGCATCTGGATGCGCGCCGAGTCCAGGCCCGAAACGGTACGGCGCGGGGCCGGGGCCACGGCCTGATCCAGCAGGGCCTGTACCTCCGCGAGCAGGGGGCGGCGACCCTCCATCGTGACGGTCACGCAGGTGCCGGCCACCGGGTGCGGGGTGCTAGAAACGAACATGCCGGAGGGATCCAGCACGGGGGCGATGCCATCCTCGTGCATGTCGAAGCAGCCCACCTCGTCGGTGGGTCCGAAGCGGTTCTTAATCGCGCGTAGCATGCGGATATTCGAGTGCTTATCACCCTCGAACTGGCAGACCACATCCACCAGGTGCTCGAGCAGGCGCGGGCCCGCGATGGTGCCTTCCTTGGTCACGTGGCCGACGAGCAGGGTGCACATATTGCGTTCCTTCGCGGCGGCAATGACGGAGGCGGCCACCTCACGCACCTGGGTGACGCCGCCGGCGCTTCCCTCAACTTCTGCGGAGGCGAGGGTCTGCACGGAGTCGATGACCAGCAGCACCGGGTCAATCTGCTCGATATGCGCCAGGGCGGTGCCGAGGTCGGTTTCGCTGGTCAGGTACAGGGTCTCGGCGATGGCACCGATACGGTCGGCGCGGAGCTTGACCTGCGCGGCGGATTCCTCGCCGGTGATGTATAGGACCGGGCGCGGCGGCTGGGTGTTCTGCGCGGGGGTATTTGTACGGTTCTGCGCGCCCCTCTGCCCCGCAATCCCGGCGGTGCCGCGCGCAAAGGTGGCGGCTACATCCAGCAGCAGGGTGGATTTGCCCACGCCGGGTTCGCCCGCCATGAGGATGACCGCGCCGGGTACAAGTCCGCCGCCGAGCACGCGGTCAAATTCTGGGTTTCCGGTGCTCATGTAGGCGGCTACGCGCGAGTCGACTTCTGCGATGGGCTGAGCGGGTTTCTGCACGCTGGATGCGGCTCGAGTGCGTGCTCGGGTGCCTCCGGAGGCTTCTTCGACGGTGCCCCAGGTCTGGCATTCGCCGCAGCGGCCCACCCATTTGGCGGTGGTCCAGCCGCATTCGGTGCAGCGGTAGGCGGGGGCGGTTTTGGTGTTTTTTGTGCGCGCGGTCATGGGTCTATTTTAGGGGTTTGTTCTGCTGGGCACGCGGTGTTTGGTCACGGCGAAAGGGAGTACCCCCGGACACATTTTTACTATTAAACGCGAGGAGATCACGCTGAAGTATCTTTGCATAAATATCGAGAACATCTATTCGTTTTTAAGGCACTTTAGCCCGCCGTTTCGCCCCTGACGTCACTCTTTAGGTGCGATTATGGGTACAATGGTCATCGTGCAGATGAATTATAGTGACCTTTTACTGAAAACTATCGCCCGAATCGCCCCCGGCACCGAGCTCCGCGAAGGCCTGGAACGCATCATGCGCGGCCGTACGGGCGCACTCATCGTACTCGGATCCGACCGCACCGTTTCTTCCATGTCGTCGGGTGGTTTCAGCATCGACACTGAATTCTCAGCAACCCGCCTGCGTGAGTTGGCAAAGATGGATGGCGCCATCATCTGCGACCGCGACGCCACCCGCCTGCTACACGCCGCCGTGCAGCTCATGCCGGACGCATCCATCGAGACGAACGAGTCCGGCACCCGCCATCGCACGGCCGAGCGCACCGCGATTCAGACCGGCTTCCCGGTGATTTCGGTAAGTGCCTCAATGTCCGTGATTTCGGTGTACGTAGACGGCACCCGCTATATGGTCGAGGACAGTCAGTACCTGATGGCCCGCGCGAATCAGGCGATTCAGACCCTTGAAAGCTATAAGAAGCGTTTGCGTTCAGTGCTCTCCAGCCTGTCCGCCTTGGAGATTGAATCCAACGTATCTCTAGCGGATGTGGCGATGACCCTTCAGCGCATGGAGATGGTGAACCGCATCATCCGCGAGGTCAGCCACTACGTGCTGGAGCTCGGTGTGCACGGCCGCCTGATTGCCCTGCAGCTGGAGGAACTACGCTCCCCCGAGATGACCGCCAGCGACCTGATTCTGCGCGATTACCTACCCGAGGTGAACGACGCGCTGATTGCCGCCGGTGTTGAGGCGCTCCAGAACCTGAACGATATGGATATCGTGGATTTGCGCGCGATTGCCCGCACTGTCGGCTTTGGTGAGAACCCCGACCTGGAGCTTCCCCTGCAGCCGCGTGGTTTCCGTTTGCTGGCTGGTATTCCGAGCATTCCGAATGCGATTGCCGAACGCATGGTGGAGCGCTTCGGAAGCCTGCAGGCTCTCATGGCGGCATCCCTTGAGGATTTGCGTGCCGTGGACGGTGTGGGTGAGGCTCGTGCCCGCACGGTGCGTGAGCAGCTGACCCGCATGGCGGAGAGTAGCCTGGAGCGATACCTCTAATCACCCGGGCACACCTCTAGCACTTGAGAACGGTTCCGGGTATGATGGGTTGACAGGGGTTTCCCCTCGTCCAGGCCATACCACGTCACGAGGAGGTCACAATGTCGTACTCACAAACTAAACGCCCCGTCCCGTTCTTCGTGTGGGCGTCCCCCATTCTGTTCCTGATTTACCTGCCGTTGCTGTGGTTCAAGGTCATCCCCAATTCTTTTGAGGTGACTGACCTGTCCACTCTGCTGTTGGCGGCACTGCAGTGGACCGCTTTCGGCAGCCTGCTCGGGTACCTGGGCGAGCGCCGTTTCGCCAAGCCTCGCGCCTCCAAATAGTGACCAGATAAAAGCTAAAGCCCCCGCGCCGGAGAATATCCAGCACGGGGGCTTCAACATTAATGTCCAAAAACTGCATAACAAGTGACATTAATTGTGATATAAATTACAAAAAATCCTATTGAATATAGATTGCACTCAAGTGTAATATTGTCTCAATCAATCTAGTCGAGATGTTTTCTCATCTAGTTGATTACTTACTCACTTAGAGTTATAGCTAGACAAGGATGTTAACATGCATACCTCACGCATCAAGAAGCCTCTTTTCCTCGCCACGGCAGGCATTCTGGCATCGCTCATGATGGGGAGCGCAGTTGCCCCGGCATCTGCCCTCCAGACCGCACCTGTTTCTGCAGGACACTCCGCCTACACTGCAGAAAATATTACCGAGCAGCAGCTTGCACATGATCTCGAAGTTCTTTTCACTCGTTATGTTCCCCAGCATAATGGTCACTATTTTGTGAACTACGAAAACTTGAAGGCTGACGGGCTTATCCTTCAGGCACCCAATTTTGAACGTCTTGCACTGGCCTTCAATGGGGCTGCTGGTTCCACGAATGAAGATTATGATTCATTCGATGATGAATCGACTCAAGACGCAGATTCATTTGCACGGTGCATGATTGAAAATGTGCTGGGATTCAGCATTCCTGGACTTGTGCAGGCTACTAAAGTAGCTATTTCTGCATGGAATTGGGGCTTGGCAGCCCGTACCATCATCCGTATTGCTGGACCAGTAGCTCTCAGGAGCTTCGGCGGCCCTGCAACCATTGCATTGAGCCTTAGTTGGGGTGTATGGCAATGTCGTGGAAGCTGGTAAGTCAGAAGACAGGCGACAGGTATACTAAGCGCCCCGTCCCGTTCTTCGTGTGGGCATCCCCCATTCTCTTTCTGATTTACCTGCCGCTGCTATGGTTCAAGGTCATCCCCAATTCTTTTGAGGTGACTGACCTGTCCACTCTGCTGTTGGCGGCACTGCAGTGGACCGCTTTCGGCAGCCTGCTCGGGTACCTGGGCGAGCGCCGTTTCGCCAAGCCTCGCGCCTCCAAATAGCGCCGCACAATAACCCCATACAAGAAGCCCCCGTACCGGAAGAAATATCCAGCACGGGGGCTTTTGCATGCCCATTTACGGGCAAAAACTACGGGGACCCAGAAGCGACTACTGAATCACGAAGTTCACCTGAGTCGAGGTCACACCGTTCACCGTTGCGGTCGCCCAGTAGGAGCCCTTCTGCGCGGTCGAAGCGGCGGAGCATCCCAGAACGTTGATCTTACGGTCCCAAGGCACATCCGCGGCGCCCTCAGCGCCCGCGGCAACCTCAGCCTTCGGCAGGGCGGTCGCGGCGCACAGGCTACGGGTGTACACCTTTGCCGAGCCCGAGGTGATGCTCAGGTCCACACCGGTATTTGCGCCCTCGCCGCCCACAGCGCAGGGGGTCTTCGAAGAGTTCGAGTAGGTCACATGGAACGAGACCTGCTCACCCGCGGCAAACACCTGCTTAGCCGGGGTGACGGTCACCTTCAGGTCGTTCGCGGAGCAGGCAGCCACCACGCCCGCCGCACTAGCACTCGGGGTGGCAGAGGGGGTAGCCTGCGCGGTCTTCGTCTCGCTCGGCTTTGCCTCGGCACTCATGGTTTCAGTAGCCTTGGGGGAGGCGCTCATGGTCACCGTCTCACTCGGGGAGGCAGAAGGGCTTGCCGAAGCGGAGGCGCTAGCCGAAGCCGTTTCGGAGGGGCGCGCACTGAAGCTCTGGAAGGGCGCACCGGAGGCCGTCGCGGTGGAGGCGACGGTGGAGTCCTTCTTGTTATTAATCATGCCAACGATGCTCGTCACGCCTGCAACCAGCAGAAGAATGACGGCGAGCAGGGCAACAACCGCCACGATGCGACGGCGGCGATAAACTTCAGGAGGCAGAACGGGACCATTTTCAGACATACTCTAAGGATACCGGGTTTCAACCTTAGATTCACCATGAATCCATCCCATGCCATTTTGGGAATATATAGCCTGTGACGTAGGCTTCTCTGGTGATTCAAGAAGTAGCAGACCCCGCAAATCGCCTCCCACAAGGCACCACGCCACACCTTCTACACGAACGCATTAACGGCTGGTTCATGCAGAACGCACGCGACCTACCTTGGCGCCGCAACGAGTGTTCGCCCTGGGGTGTGATGGTTAGCGAATTCATGCTGCAGCAGACCCCCGTCAAGCGCGTCCTGCCCGTCTGGGAGGAGTGGATGCGCCGCTGGCCCACCCCCGCGGACCTGGCCGCCGAGCCCACCTCGGAGGCGGTGCGCGCCTGGGGTCGCCTGGGCTACCCCCGCCGTGCGCAACGCCTGCACGGGGCGGCCGTGGCGATTGTGGAGCGTCACGGCGGTGAGGTTCCCGCCGACCATGAGGCGCTGCTGGCTCTACCGGGCGTAGGCTCCTACACGGCGGCCGCCATCAGCGTGTTCGCCTTCGGCCTGCGAGAGACGGTCATCGACACGAACATTCGCCGCGTACACGCCCGCGCCGTCAGCGGTAAGGCGCTACCTTCCCGCTCGTTGACGGCGGCTGAGACTCGCCTGGCGGAGGCGCTCATGCCCGCCGATACCCCCACCTCCTGCGTGTGGAATGCGGCGACTATGGAGCTGGGCGCGCTCGTGTGCACCGCAAAGTCCCCGACCTGTCAGCTGTGCCCGGTGGAGGATCTGTGCGCCTGGGTTGCGGCCGGCCGTCCTGAGGCCGAGTACACGCCAAAGGGCCAGGCCTGGCACGGCACGGACCGCCAGGTGCGCGGTGCCGTCATGGCGGTTCTTCGTGCGGCGCATGAGCCCGTGGACCGCAGCATCATCCTGGATGCGGGCGCCGCCTCGACCACAGGCGCAGCTGTTTCGCCCGACCTGGCGTTCCCCGCAGACATTCCGGTCGAGGTGCACCGCCCGCTGAAGACGCTGTACGCCCTCTCCCCTGCAGCCGAGCAGCTGCAGCGCTGCTACGCGGGGCTTCTGGCGGACTCTCTGGCCCGCGAAGTCACGCAGGGCGATGCAGTACTCGTCTCGCTCTAGCACCCCGCCACAGGAGGGCCCCTAGAGGCTCACACAAGCATAGAAACGCCTGAGGGGCGGTACCGAATAATCGGTACCACCCCTCAGGCGTTTATTGCGCTATAGCTTAGCAGCCTAGAACCTAGTCGTTACCCTGACCCTCACGAACCTCAAAAGCGGGAGCCTCAGAAGACTCACCCTCCTTCGCAGGCTCCTTCACGGAATCCAGAGCCAGCTCCTTCATCGGCTGCGAGGAGAAGACGAACTTCGCGGAGTCGCCCTCGCCCTCAACGTCCACAGTAATCTTCTCGCCAGGCTTGATGTCGCCGAAGAGAATCTTCTCGGACAGGGCATCCTCGATGTTGCGCTGCATCTCGCGGCGCAGCGGACGGGCACCCATAGCCGGGTCGTAACCCTTGGCCGCCATGAGGACCTTCGCAGCGTTGGTCAGCTCGATGGACATATCCTGCTCCGCCAGGCGCTTGGCCAGGCGGCCCACGAACAGGTCCACGATCTGCAGAATCTCGGACTCCGAGAGCTGCGGGAAGACGATAATGTCATCCACACGGTTCAGGAACTCGGGACGGAAGTGCTCCTTGAGGCTTTCCATCACGCGAGCCTGCATGCGCTCGTAATCGGCAGCGGAATCGTCCATGGCCTGGAAACCGACCGGGATGCGGCGGTTCACGTCACGGGAACCCAGGTTGGTGGTCATGATGATCACGGTGTTCTTGAAGTCCACCACGCGACCCTGCGAATCGGTCAGGCGACCGTCCTCAAGAATCTGCAGCAGCGAGTTGAACAGGTCGGAGTGAGCCTTCTCCACCTCGTCGAACAGGACCACGGAGAAGGGCTTGCGGCGCACCTTCTCGGTCAGCTGACCGCCCTCTTCGTAGCCCACGTAACCGGGAGGGGCACCGAACAGACGGGAAACGGTGTGCTTCTCCTGGTACTCGGACATATCCAAGGTGATGAGGGCGTCCTCGTCACCGAAGAGGAACTCGGCCAGAGCCTTAGCGAGCTCGGTCTTACCCACACCGGTCGGGCCGGCGAAGATGAACGAGCCACCGGGACGGTGCGGATCCTTCAAGCCCGCACGGGTACGGCGAATCGCGCGGGACAGGGCCGCAATAGCGTGCTCCTGGCCGATAACGCGCTTGTGGAGCTCCTGCTCCATGGTCAGCAGGCGACTGGACTCTTCCTCGGTGATCTTGTAGACGGGCACGCCGGTGGAGGCGGCCAGAACCTCAGCAATCACCTCGGGGGTCACGACGCCGTAGGCGTCTCCGCCGCCCTCGCGCCATTCCTTCTCAGCTTCTTCCTTCTCGGCCAGGACCTTCTGCTCCTGGTCACGCAGGCCGGCTGCCTTCTCGTAATCCTGCGAGTTGATGGCCTCTTCCTTCTGCTGGCGCAGCGTGGCGGCCTTCTCGTCCAGAATCTTAATTTCCGGGGGTGCGGTCATGCGCTTGATGCGCAGGCGCGCACCGGCCTCGTCAATCAGGTCGACAGCCTTATCCGGCAGGAAGCGGTCAGAGATGTAGCGTGCCGCAAGGTTCACAGCGGTCTCAATTGCCTCATCGGTGATGGTGACGCGGTGGTGAGCCTCGTACTTATCGCGCACACCCTTCAGAATCTGCACGGCGAGCTCCTGGGAGGGCTCCTCCACCAGAATCGGCTGGAAGCGGCGCTCCAGGGCGGCATCCTTCTCGATGTGCTTGCGGTACTCGTCCAGGGTGGTTGCACCGATGGTCTGCAGCTCGCCTCGCGCCAGCATGGGCTTGAGGATGGAGGCAGCGTCAATCGCGCCTTCGGCGGCACCGGCACCCACCAGGGTATGGATCTCGTCGATGAACAGAATGATGTCGCCGCGGGAGCGAATCTCCTTCAGGACCTTCTTCAGGCGTTCCTCGAAGTCACCGCGGTAGCGCGAACCTGCGACCAGGGAGCCGAGATCCAGGGTGTACAGGTGCTTGTCCTTGAGGGTCTCGGGGACGTCACCGTGCACGATGGCCTGGGCCAGGCCCTCCACGGCGGCGGTCTTACCGACGCCGGGCTCACCAATCAGCACGGGGTTGTTCTTGGTGCGGCGAGAGAGAACCTGCATGACGCGTTCCATCTCGTGGTGACGGCCAATCACCGGGTCCAGCTCGCCCTCACGCGCTGCGGCGGTGAGGTTGCGGCCGAACTGATCCAGAATCGTGGAACCCGCGGGAGTGCCTTCGCGAGAGTTACCTGCACCCACGCCGGCAGTTTCCTTCTCGCCGGAGTTGTTGCCGGGGTAGCCGGAAATCAGGTCCATGACGGCCTGGCGCACGGCGGCAGGCTCAGCGCCCAGCTTGACGAGCACCTGGTTTGCCACGCCCTCGTTCGCACGCACCATACCGAGCAGAATGTGCTCGGTACCGATGTAGCCGTGGTTGAGCTGAATAGCCTCGCGCATGGACAGCTCGAGAACCTTCTTAGCACGGGGGGTAAAGGGAATGTGGCCGTTGGGGGCCTGGGGGCCGGGGCCGACGATGTCCTGAACCTGCTCGCGAACCGCGTTCAGGGTAACGCCCAACGATTCCAGGGCGCGAGCACCGATGCCCTCGCCCTCGTGAATCAGGCCGAGCAGCAGGTGTTCAGTACCGATGTAGTTGTGGTTAAGCATGCGTGCTTCCTCTTGGGCAAGCACCACAACGCGCCGAGCTCGGTCGGTAAAGCGTTCAAACATTGCGCACTCCTTGCATTTTCCTATTGATACAAGAGTACGTTGAGCGCCGGGTTTCTGCCCGGCGCTTGGGTATCTGTTCGCCATCAAGAGAACGAAAGAGGCGCGAGCGGAAGATACGCGGAACGGTCGGGTTCCTCCGCCGAGGTCCGAACCGGGTTTTGAGTCAAGTTTTAAGTCGGGTTTCAAGCCGAGTCGTCTGTGCCACCTTTCGAGTCGCCCAGAGTCCTTTGAGAATCACCTCCCGACACCCAGATACACATAGAGCCGAACATAAACACAGAAAAATCCGCGTACCCGACTACGCTGGGTGCAATTTATCTGCAGAGAATCCGAAATATTGCAGAATACCCACTGTTTTTCAAAGTATATGCACGCCAATCACCCGACAGGCAGACCGCAGTTCACGGCGGCGCGCGAGAATCGCCCTAAATGCTTCACGACTTCCCCGTTATTCCCTAAAGCACGCGAAAAGACATAAAGATACACACACTGCAGACGGGAGAATAATCCGGGGAATAATGGCACACCCGCCCATCGCTCATGATTTATTCACGCGCAGAGAATCATGTGAGACCACACCCCCTGTAGGTACAGATGCAATGATATTGACATTCTGTCTATATATTCCGACACGTGCAAGAATTTGCGCCCTCCACCGCCGATAATATATTTACGAGTAAATTAAATATGTTGATGCGTCAGCACGACCCAACACCACACACATTTCCTCACACCTCAGCAAGCCCTACAATTCAACTCATCATGCCACCGACTCAGATATTTACCATCACATAAAAACACTCACGGCGGATAGTGATAATCACTATCCGCCGTGAGAGCACGCAATACATCTACCCCACACGGAGCAGACCCGGAAGGATAGAAATTAATCCTGTTCCTTCATAGCTGCGTAGTATGCATCCTGAATGTCCTGGTGAATGCGGCCGCGGTCAGAAACCTTGTGACCGTTAGCCTTAGCCCATTCGCGAATCGCAGCGGTCTCAGGGTTACGCTTAATCGGAGCAGCGGTACCGCGAGGCGCGCGGGTGCGCTGAGCCGAACCCTGCACGCGGCGAGACTTCGCTACGAAGGGGCGGATAGCATCGCGCAAGCGAGCAGCGTTTGCGGAGGACAGGTCAATCTCGTAGTGAGCACCGTCCAGGCCAAAGCGGATGGTCTCGTCGGCGGGACCACCGTCCAGATCGTCTTCAAGGATGATGCGAACCTTCTGTGCCATGAATGGCACCTCCCTCATCTGTTGCATATATCCTATGGGCGCAAAACCCTAAAGTCTCTATCTAAAATTGATAGAAGAAAAAGTGTGCCGGATATACATACGTACCAATTTCTTATACATCGTAACAGAAATATCGAAGGTATTCATTACCCAAAGCGGTAAAGTAGACGGGAAAATAACCCTCGAGAATAACATCGAGGAATATTCCGCCGGAATATCGGCTCTGAATCGTCAGGCAATGCCGACCCTGTTCTCTAAGCGCATATTGCCGCCACCACCCCGTTAAATAACCCGCTGAACAATCCCACAGCACATCGACATCTCAAAGGCCGAAGGCTAGAGATACACCACGCACATTTGAACAGCACCTATCGGAAAATCAGCAGGAATAATCCCCGACAATAATCCTTCACCACACACGGAACGGCAGAAATCATCTCAACAGTATATTCCTCCCTCGCGCGCACTGAATCATGACGAATCAATACTCTTTATCGCAAAATACTTTTCACCCAGCGCCCGAATATGCTGCTGACTAGCCAAAAGACTGGCCAAAACTACGCTATAACTGGATGCCCACAAGCCAATAAAAGACGCCAAAAACCCCACAAAGCATCCCTAAGAATGTGTAGCAAGCCTGAACACAAAACACCCTCGCATCCACTCCGCATCCGCTCAAGGCCCTATCCAGCTGGCACCGAACCATCCGGGCACAACACACAACGGCGGGGGCCGCGAGCGCATACACACCCGCGGCCCCCGCCGCATTCAGGTTCAGACCCGGAACACTCTGTGCAAACGCACACAGAACGAGCTCAGGCCCTCACAGATATGGAATTATGCTTCCGGCTTCATGAGCGGGAACAGAATCGTCTCACGAATACCGGGCTGACGCACCACAGTACCCGGACGCTCCGGGTCCTGCTCGCCGGCCAGCAGCATAATCAAACGGTCAATACCCAGGCCGATACCACCCATCGGGGGTGCACCGTGCTCCAGGGCACGCAGGAAGTCCTCATCCAGCTCCATCGCCTCGTCGTCACCGGCGGCAGCCAGCAGCGACTGGGCGGTCAGGCGCTCACGCTGAATCACCGGGTCAATCAGCTCAGAGAACGCGGTACCGCGCTCCATACCACCAATAATCAGATCCCACGCCTCAATCAGCGGCGCACCAGAACGGTGCGGACGAGCCAGCGGCTGGGCGCTCGGCGGGTAATCGTACACGAAGGTCGGGTTCACCAGGGTCGGCTCGACAATCTCGCCGAAGAGCTCAATAACGAGCTTCTCGGCATCCCACTTCGGGTCGATGTCCACCTCGTGCTTCTCGGCAATCTCACGCAGAACAGATGCGTCGGTCTCCGGGGTAATCTCAACACCCACAGCCTCGGACAGGCCCGGATACACGCTAACCCACTTCCACTCACCAAACAGGTCAATGGTGCCGCGCTCGGTCTCGATGCGCTCGGTGCCGACAGCCTTCGCGCAGCTCTGGATAATCTCCTTCATGCGCTCAGCCATCACGAACTGATCGGCGTACGCCTCATAGCACTCCAGAGTGGTGAACTCGGGGCTGTGGGTCGAATCGACGCCCTCATTACGGAACACGCGACCAATCTCGTACACACGCTCAATACCGCCCACCACGGCGCGCTTGAGCGGCAGCTCGGTCGCGATGCGCATGGTCATCGGCTGGTCGAAAGCATTCAGGTGGGTGCGGAACGGACGAGCCGTCGCGCCACCGTGAATCAGCTGCAGAATCGGGGTCTCCACCTCAACGTAGCCGTGCTCATCCAACACGCGGCGCACGGTACGGGTAATCAGGGCGCGCTTCTTCACCAGCTCGCGAGCCTCCTCGCGAACCATCAGGTCCAGGTAGCGCTGGCGAACACGGGTTTCCTCGTTCAGGTCCTTGTGCAGAACCGGCATGGGGCGAATAGCCTTCGAAGCCATCTTCCAGTCGGTCACCATAATCGACAGCTCGCCGCGGCGCGACACAATCACACGGCCGGTCACGAACACGTGGTCGCCCAGGTCAACCAGGGACTTCCACTCGGCCAGGGACTCCTCGCCCACCTCAGCCAGCGACAGCATCGCCTGGATGCGCTTACCCTCGGTGCCACCCTGCAGGGTCGCGAAGCACAGCTTACCGGTGTTACGGACGAACACCACGCGGCCGCCCACGTGCACCACACGGTCGGTCTCGTCGCCTGCCTTCAGCTCGCCGGACTCCAGCTTCGGGTCGTACTCGGCGCGCAAATCCTCAATGTGGTTGGGCTCCACGCGGTTACCCTCGGAATCCAGCAGACCCACCGGGTATGCCTCACGACCCGACTCAATCAGCTTCGCGCGCTTCTCCAGGCGAATCTGCATCTGCTCGGACATATCAGCAATCGCCGGCGCGGCGGTGTGCTCTGTACTCACGGTGATACCTATCTGTGTAGTGTGTTGGGGACTCTTCTAAACGAGCGAACGTTTAGCGCAGGTCCATGTTGTCAATCAGGCGGGTCGGGCCCACATACGCGGCGACCAGGGCCAGCACGCGCTCCGAATCCTCAGTCGGCTCGCCGAAGGTCATCGGGTCGACCAGTTCCAGGTAGTCAAGGCGCACACCCGGGGTGGAATTGATGCGCTCACGGGCGCCCTCCAGGTCAATCTCGTGGAAGCCGCGGTTCAGCGAGTTCTCGCGCAGCATCGCCAGGGTGTGAGAGAGCACCAGGGCAGACTCACGCTCCTCATCCGAGAGGTAGCCGTTACGCGAGGAGAGGGCCAGGCCGTTATCGTCACGCACAATCGCCACCGGACGCATGGTCACATCGTGGTTGAAATCGCGCACCATGCGCTGAATCAGGATGTACTGCTGGGCGTCCTTCTGACCGAAGTACGCGTACACCGGGTGCGAACCGGCGGCAGGGCGAATAATGTTGAAGAACTTATTCACCACGGTCAGCACACCGTCAAAGTGTCCGGGGCGGGTTGCGCCCTCGAACTTGGTGCCCAGCTCACCGCTCGAGATGCGAATCAGCGGGTCACCGTCGGGGTACATCTCCTCCACCGAGGGCGCGAAAATAACGTTCACACCGGCGGCGCCTGCCAGCTCGGCATCAGCCTCAAGGGTACGAGGGTACGCCTCATAGTCCTCACCGGGGCCGAACTGCAACGGGTTCACGAAAATGGAGGCAACAACAACGTCATTCTGCTCGGAAGCGCGACGTAGCAGGGTGGCGTGACCATCGTGGAGAGCACCCATAGTGGGCACATAACCCAGGGTGGCGGTACGGTACTGAACGTCAGTGCCGTTCTGCTCCGCCTCGAGGCGGGCGGCACGGTCCAGAGCATCCTGCGCGGTGGCCAAAGCCTGCGCAATAGCGGTACGGAACTCCGCGATAGTGGTCACGACGCGGGGCATTGAAGTCTCAGTCATGACGAGAACTCCTTGTTTTCGGGGGCTGAATCGTCGGTGTCGCCGGTGTACTCCACGTTCGCAGAAGGTACCACCAGGCTTTCGATCCGTCCCAGTTGTTCATCGTTTAACAAACCTCTATTATGCGCCCTTTTTGCGGTCGCATGTGCCAGAGCGGCATAAGAGTCTGTAATATCACCTGTTTTTTCTCCCTGTGCATACTCGCCGAGCGCCCTCATATGGGCAACTACAGTACCCGCATCGCCGCGCGCAACGGGACCGGTCAGGGCCCCTTCACCGCTTGCGAGCGCGTTATCCACGGCTGCACGGACCAGCGGACCCATGTAGTGAGCCGGGTCCTCAATGCCGATGGATGCGAGCATCTGCTGGGACTGGCCCAGAATCGTCACTAGGTGATTCGAGGCGTGTGCCAGGGCGGCGTGGTACAGGGCTCGATCGGCTTCAGCCACGTGGACGGGCTCGCCGCCCATCTCAACCACCAGAGCCTGCGCAATAGGCAGGAACGGGGCGGGGCCGGTCACCGCAAAGCTCGTGCCGTTCAACCGCTGCAGGTCCATAGACAGGCCCGTGAAGGTCATGGCCGGGTGAATGGCCAAGCCGATGGCGCCCAGGGCCGTTGCAGGGGCGAGAACCTCAGTGCCGTGACGGCCGGAGGTGTGCACCAGCAGCTGACCGGCGGTGATGCTCCCGGAGGAGGCCAGGTAGGTGATGAGGCCCGGCAGCTCGTCGTCGGGGACAGCCAGAATCAGCAGCTCGCTCCGTTCGGCAATCTGTTCCACCGGAAGCAACGGCACATCGGGAAGCAACATCGCGGCGCGTTCCTGAGAAGCCTCAGACACCGCGTGCACACCCACAATAGTGTGTTCGCAGGCGCGCAACGCCGCGCCGAGGACGGCGCCGACCTTCCCGGCTGAAATGATTCCGATGCCCAAACGGGCGGGTTTTGAATGGTGTACCACGGTTCTTAAGTATATTCGCCCGCACCGGGTGGCGCCTCAGCCGGGTTTACTGCTGTGGATAACCACAGCGCGCATCACCCGGCGGCGAGCCGTTCAGGCTACGCAGACAACGCAAGGCCCACCCGAACAAGAAGTACGGGCGGACCTTGCTGAAGTTCCGGCACTAGAGCGCCTCGGGCACGCGATAGTAAGCACAGGTACCCTCCAGGCGCTCCGTGAGGGTCGAGGCGATAATCAGGCTCGTGCGCGGCGGCAGATGCTTCATGGAGGTACGCACCGGGCCCTTCGCCACATCGAAGCGTAGGGTGGCGCATCCACACGCACGCTCAAACGGACCCTGGGTCCAACGCACGCCCAGCACGCGCCGCACCGGCAACACCGATAGCCTGCGCACCAAGAAACCGTTACGAATCAGCAACAGATCGCCACGGGCGTGCTCCTCGATGTTCGCATCAGGGCGCGAGGAGGCGGGGCCCCGTGCCCCCTGCGCGTCGGCGTTAATACTGGTCAAGCCCTTTACATGCAAGGTGAGCGGGTCGAGCCAGCGGGCCGTAGACGGCACCTGAAGCATCTGCGGGGCGCCGGGTACCTGATGCTTCTGGGAGCTTCGCGCCGCGGCCATAAGCCCCTGCGCCTGCTGCTCATCCAGCTCCGGCAAAAGCAGACGTAGAACCGTCATGGTCTCGCGCTCATTTCCCACCGGCAGGGCAACGTTGCGGGTCAGCCCGCCCTGATTCGACCTGTCAACACCCACACCCGCGATGGTCATCGTCACACGATACCAACCAAACATCTTCCAGAGAATCGACTGCTCAACCTGAACCGCCTGCACACGCTCCGGCAGCACATTCTGCGTATGGGTTCCGGTGAAGCCGTAGCGCAGGGTAAGAGCACCCCTGTCACCACGATAAATCCTGAACCGCGCGGAGTTATCGAAGCGAGCCCACAGCGCGCCCGCATAGCCAATAAGCGGCGCACCGAGGCTCGGCAGGGCCACCATCGGAATATACAGCGGGCTGAGCCCACTGAAAACTGCCGTGATGATCGCGCTCACACCCATAACGATGACCAGAGGGACCACCCACACAAGATTCTCCAACAGAATCGACATGATGAGGCGACCAGTCGAGAGACGGAAAGCCACCACGCCCTCGGGGCTGCCGGACTCAGGGAAATTTCCGGCCGGAACGGGCAAAGCGGCGGGACGCGGGTACGCCGCGGTTTCCGGGACCGAGCCGGACTGGGACATACCGGGCTGAGCCGACGAGACAGGGTACGCCGCACCCGAGGGGAGCGGCGCATCCGGCCGGTAACCGGCACCAACCCCGGTTCCACGGGCACCACCCTGAGCCCGCAGAATCGAAATGCTCTGCAAAGCCGCGCGACGCAACCGGGTTGCTTTCACCCGCGACACATACTTGATGTGCAGGGCCTCGCCGGAACCGTCCGCAACCTCAAACCGCAACTCCGAAATACCCAACAGACGCGCCACCAGCGGGCGAGAAATATCCACGCTCTGCACGCTCTCCAGACGAATCGTGCGCTCCTTCTTGAAGAAGATGCCGCTACGGCGATGCACCGACAGCTCATCCAGGTGATAGCGGGTGAACCACCAGCTGAGCGTACCCAAAATCAGGCCGATAAAACTCACCACAAAGATGAACAGGTTCGAGAAAAGCACCTCCATGTGCCCCTCACCCATCTCAGCGCTAATGAGCGTGACCCACTCCCCCGGCGGTGTCAATAACATCTGGTAGATAGTGCTCTGCAGGCTATACAGCACCACCGCAATAAGAACCCACAGGTTCATCACAAACGTGCGGATGTCGGCACGCCACCACACCTGCTCCCGCGGACCGCCGGGACCACCCACGTCCTGGCCACCCGGCACACCACCGCTCGGGACGTTATTGTTCGAAACGGGCACGCTCATTACAGGGCCGCCATTCGCTCATCGGCGCGGCGCACCAGCTCGGTGCGGATCGCATCCACAATATCGTTCGGGACGCCGTACACCACGACCGTGCCGGCGGCCTCACCGGCGGTGCGCACCGTCAGACGCGACACTCCGTTGAGACGCTCAAGCGGCCCCGAATCAACGTCAACATACTGGATGCGCCCGTACGGAATCGACGTGATGCTACGGAAAACCAGGCCACAACGAGTCATGAGGTGGTTGCTCTCCAACGCGTAGGCCAGGGCTCGGGTGCGGCGCGGGGTAGTCAGCAGCCACCAGCCACCCCAGAACACCGCCACGAGCACCACCAGCACGCCCAGGATGCGCATCCACAGGGGGCCGCCGGTCAGAACCGCGAGCGCATCCAGGCCCAACCCCACCAACAGCACCGGCACGAATGCGGCCAGGGTGTGGATGAAGCGAACCTTTAGGTAGCCGGGGGCCGCGGGTTGCCACTGCGGGTCGGGTGCGGCCTGCCGAGGTACGGGCCTACCCAGGCCGGGCAGGCCCAGGGGAACTCCGGCGGGTCGCGCTGTCGGCGCGCTCTGCGCGGGGTTCTGTCCCGGGCCGCCGCCCTGCGGCATAGGGTTCTGAGAATAATTGTTCGATTTAGGAGCCGGCATAGGTTCCTCCCTCTCGCGACTTCACAGCACCGGCAGAAGAATTATCGTCGTCCTCTCCCGGCGGAATACGACAACAATGCTGCGCCCACAGGCCAGCCGCCAGCAGGACAACACTACAGACCAGATTCACCACAACCTGCCAGAAAAGCACCGACAGACCGCGGGCAGGCGCCACCGCCAGGTGAAAACCGAAAATTGCGGCGCACACGCCCGTTAACAAGGAACCCGTCAGAATCGAACCCTGCGCATAAGCCAAGGTACGTGCCGCCAGAATCGGACCCATACGAGGCGCCTTCTCACGCGTCTTGACGCGGCGATACCGCGCCACCTGAACCCCCAGCCACACCGCACCGGCAGCCACAAGCAGGCACACCAGCCCGAGCATCCACGAGAAATGCAACTCGCTATAGCCGGCGTTCACCAACACCGTGTTCACCAGCGCGGTCAGTGCCGCAGCGCCTATCGCCGTCCAGAGTACCGCCGAATACCGGAGAGGTTTCATGGTGTTTCCTTTCGGTCGATTCCTCTACCCTTCAGGGTGCCACACTTAGAGAGCACCGGGGAGGTTCATTTCACGCATATAACGAATTGCGTCCTCGCCGGCGTCCTCATGCGTCAGGTTGAGGTCGCGGGAAAGCTCCGCAACACTCACCGGCACGTAGTTTACGGCGCCCGAGCTCTCATCGCTACGGGCCACCAGCAGGTGCGCCTCCGGGTCCATACGCGCCCACGGCGTCAGCACGAAGGAACGCTCATGCGCGCGCGGGTGAGGCAGGGTCAGCACCGGGTCGTCAGAGACGACGCCCTCGTAGTCAATCACGTCGATATCGAGGGTGCGCGGGCCCCAACGTACCAGACGCTCACGGTGATGCGCCGCCTCCACGGCGTTGCACAGCTTCAGCAACTCGTAGGGGCGCAGACTGGTCGACACCTCAATCACAGCGTTCACGTAATCCGGCTGCCCCGCCGGCCCGCCCACCGGGGCGGTACGGTACAGCGGCGAGACCCGCAGGATGCGCATGCCCGCCTCCCGAAGGTCGACGACGGCCCGTTCAATGGTGCTCTCACTCTCGCCCAGATTTGAGCCCAGCGCCAGCACGGCGCGATGATCGGACAACGGCCTGAGCGGCATCGCTAGCACCTCCCTTCAGTGCCGGGCATGGCGGCTTGCAGGGACTCGGGAATACGCTCGCGGAACACGCTCACCGCCACATTCTCGAAGGGAACGGTGATGGGAGCCTGCGGTTTGGAGACCTTCACCTCCACAGCGTCGATGCGCACGAAGTCTGAGAGAATCCCCTCGGCAATCCGCACGGCGAGCGTCTCAATCAGGTCAAGCGAGCCGAAGACGATTTTTTGGTGGATCAGCTCGGCCACCTGCGCGTAGTTCGTGGTCTTTTCCAGGTCGTCCCCCGCGGCCGCATCCGCGAAGTCGGTGTAGAGCGTCGCGTCGACGGTGAAGGGCTGACCGTCGCGCTTCTCAAAGTCGAGAACGCCGTGGAATCCCACGGCGGTGATGCCGCTGAGCGTGATGCGGTCGTGGTGGGCGTAGGCCGAATTCAGCATGGAGTCTCCTCAGTGGTTGGTTGTATCGGGCCGCCCGGCCGTGAGCCGAGCCCCGTGAGGTGCATAGGGGGCGGGTACCTACAGAACGGCGCGTAGTGCGGAGGCGATGGTCACCGCATCCACGCTGGCGGGCACGTCGTGCACGCGCACCGCCCACACGCCGCGGGCGGCCACCAGGGCGGTCACCGCCGCAGAAGCGGCCGCGCGATGCTGCGCCGGGCGTGGCTCCGTCAGCGAGTGCCACAGCTCACGTTCCGCCTGGCCCGCTTCGGTCGCGGTGAAGCCGGTCGCGTTCAGGCGCTCGGCCAGCGCTATATCCGCCGCGGTCAGGGCGTTGGCGATAAAACGCTTTCGAGAACCGGCAATGAGCAGGCGGTGCCCCAGGGACTGCAACTCATCGATGGCGGCGAGCAGCTCCCAGTCCTGCACGCCGCCCTTGGCGAAGCCCAGGCCCGGGTCAAGAATCAGGTTCTGCGGCAGCACACCGGCGGCGAGGAAACGCTCCCGCAGGCCGGTCAGCTCCTCCACAACCTCGGTGACAACGCCGCGCGGGTACTCCGCCAGGCTGTCCATAGTCTGGGAGGTGCCGCGGGCGTGCATCAGGATGTACGGCACCTGCAGCTCGGCAGCGGTCTCAATCATTTCATCGCTGACGTTCAGGCCGGACACGTCATTAATGATGTGCGCACCGGCGGCGATGGCGGCGCGGGCGGTCTGCGGGTTCATGGTGTCCACGCTGATAGTGGTACCCATCTGCGCGACGGCCTCGATAACGGGCAGGATGCGGCGCTGCTCCTCCTCCACGCTGATGCGCACCGCACCGGGGCGGGCGGATTCGCCGCCAATGTCGATAATGGAGGCGCCCTCAGCAATCATGCGGGCGGCGTGGGCGATGGCGTCGGTGGCGGCGTAGTGCTGGCCGCCGTCGCTGAAGGAGTCGGGGGTGACGTTGAGAATGCCCATGACGAGGGTGCGTTCGGCGGCGAGCGCATCGCAGGGCAGGGGTGCGGCGGAAACGGCAGGGTGGGGGGCGGTATCTTCGGTCATGGTTTTAATCCTACCGAATCTGCCGAATGACACAGCACCCCATATTTGCATATGACATGCTGATTTAGGGGTATCCTGGGAGGGTATGCTCTGCCTGCGTCACAGCGGTGTGGGTTGGGCACCTCATACACATACATACTCTAGGAAGTGACTCATCGTGAATTTGAAGACCGGCGCGTGGATTTTGTCCCTGATCGCGATTGCTTCGCTGTTCGTTATTGTTCTGGCCGAGAACGCTCCCGCGGTCCGCTGGATTGCTTTCGGTACTGCAACCGGCTGCGGCTTCATTGCCCTGGGCCTGATTGTGACTCTCGCACTGGGTTGGGATAACAAGAACGAGGCCCGCTAAGGGGCTGTCTCAAGTCTTAACGGCGCTGGGCGTCGAGCGGCTCCGAAGGCCACAACCGCACAGCAAGGGGGGCGGAGGTGAAAACCTCCGCCCCCCTTAGCGTTCCTATTAGCGTACTTGCTTAGCGCTGCGAGAAGATCAGGCTCATCGCCTCCGCACGGGTTGCGGTGTTCATCAGCGCACCGCGCACCGCGCTGGTCACGGTCTTCGCGCCCGGCTTACGCACACCGCGCATCGACATGCACATGTGCTCAGCCTCAATCACCACAATCGCGCCGCGCGGGTTCAAGTGCTCCTCCAGAGCCTCCACCACCTGGGTGGTCAGACGCTCCTGCACCTGCGGACGGCGAGCGTACATCTCCACCACGCGGGCGAGCTTGCTCAGGCCGGTGACCTTGCCGTCCGGGCCCGGGATGTAACCCACATGCGCCACGCCGTGGAAGGGCACCAGGTGGTGCTCACAGGTCGAGTAGAACGGGATGTCCTTCACGAGCACCATCTCAGAGTGGGCGATGTCGAAGGTCGTACCCAGAATTTCGCCGGCGTCCTGGTGCAGGCCCGAGAAGAACTCCGCGTAGGCGCGCGCCACGCGGGCCGGGGTCTGCTGCAGACCGTCGCGGTCAGGATCCTCACCGATTGCGAGCAGAATCTCGCGCACAGCCGCCTCAATACGCGGCTGGTCGACGGCAGTCTTAGCCTCGCTCATTCTCTGCTCCATTCTGGTTCGGGGTGCCATTCTCCGGGCGTTGCACCGGAGGCACGGGGTAGTTTGGGTACTGCTGCGGCGGCATTGCGACCGTCGGGTCGGCGTCCGGGTTCGTGACAGGCGCCTGAGGCGGCAGAGGCTGGGTAGGTGCCACCGGTGCCTGTTGAACGGGCTGAGTCGGTGCCTGCTGAGCAGGTGCTACGGGGGCAGGCGCCGCCGAAGTTGCAGCCTTCTGCGCCTCCTGAGCCAACTCGCTCGGAGCCTTCACCGGCGGAATGTCGGTGCGCTCACGGGTCGGCTTGGAGTACCAGTACTCGCGCTCGGGGCGCTTACGCACATCCTTGAAAATCTCGGCAATCTCGTGCTCGAGCAGGGTTTCCTTCTCCAGCAGGGCGAAGGCCAGGCGGTCCAGCACGTCGCGGTTCTCCAGCAGAATTGCGAACGCCTCATCGTGTGCCTGATCCAGTAGGGCGCGAATCTCAGCGTCCACCTTCGCCGCAGTCTCGTCCGAGTAGTTGCGGGCCGAAGCGCCGCCGCCACCGAGGAACGGCTCGGTGTCCTCGCCGCCAAGCTTCACAGAACCAATCACGGAGCTCATGCCGTAGTCGGTGACCATCTTGCGGGCGGTGTCGGTTGCCTTCTGAATATCGTTGGAGGCGCCGGTCGAGGGGTCGTGGAAAACAATCTCCTCCGCCGCACGGCCACCCATCGCGTAGGCCATCTGGTCGAGCAGCTCGTGGCGGGTCGTGGAGTACTTGTCGTCCTGCGGCATGACCATGGTGTAGCCCAGTGCGCGGCCGCGCGGAAGAATCGTAATCTTCGTGACGGGCGCGGAGTTACGCAGTGCCGCCGCGACCAGGGCGTGACCGCCCTCGTGGTATGCGGTGACCTTACGCTCGTGCTCGTTCATGATGCGCGAGGAACGCTGCGGGCCAGCCATCACGCGGTCAATCGCCTCGTCAATGGCGCGGTCGTCAATCACGTTGCCGTTATCGCGGGCGGTCAGCAGGGCCGCCTCGTTCATGACGTTCGCCAGGTCGGCACCGGTGAAACCGGGGGTGCGCTTCGCAACCAGGGCCAGGTCCACGGTGTTGGCAATCGGCTTGCCCGCGGCGTGCACGCGCAGAATCTGCTCGCGACCCTTCATGTCGGGGGCATCCACACCAATCTGGCGGTCGAAACGACCGGGACGCAGCAACGCCGGGTCGAGCACATCGGGGCGGTTCGTTGCCGCAATGACGATGACGTTCGAGTTGCCGTCGAAGCCGTCCATCTCAACCAGCAGCTGGTTCAGAGTCTGCTCGCGCTCATCGTTACCGCCACCCATGCCGACGCCACGGCGGCGGCCAACGGCGTCGATCTCGTCGACGAAGACGATGGCGGCGGGGTCGCTCTTCGCTTCCTTGAACAGGTCGCGCACGCGGGACGCACCCACACCCACGAACATTTCAACGAAGTCAGAGCCAGAAATCGAGTAGAAAGGCACGCCAGCCTCGCCCGCCACAGCCTTGGCGAGCAGGGTCTTACCGGTGCCGGGAGGGCCGTACAGCAGAACGCCCTTAGGAATCTTTGCACCCAGGCGGGTGAACTTTTCGGGTTCAGCCAGGAACTCGCGGACCTCTTCCAGCTCGGCGAGCGCCTCGTCCACGCCAGCAACGTCGCTGAAGCGCACATCCGGTTTGTCCTTGGTGAACTTCTTCGCGCGGGACTTGGAGAAACTCATCACGGAGGAGCCGCCTCCGACGCGTCCCATCAGGAACCAGAACAGCACACCAAAGAGCAGAATCGGCAACAACAAGGACACCAGCGAGCTCAAGAAGCTGTGCTCAACCGGCTGGTCCGTGTAGCTTTCCAGCTGGGCGGAGTCCATGGCCTTAACCACGTCCTCGGAGCGGGGCTGCACGTAGTAGAAGCTCACCGACTTACCGTAGTTGTCGTTGCCCTTCTTGTAGTCCTCCTTGAGCTGCAGCTCCACGCGCTGATCACCGTCGTAAATCTTCGCGCTCTTGACCTGGTGGTCGTTGAGCAACTGAAGACCCACGTTCGTGTCCACCTGACGCGAGGTCTGACCGAAGAGGGAGCTCATGAAGAACGCCAGCATGACCACGGCGATTGCGCCCGGCCAGAACCAGGGGCCGTTGATGAGCTTTTTCAGAAAGCTATCCGTGCCCTTCTGCGGAGTATTGGAGTTTTGCGCCAATGCTTTGTCCTTACGTTGCGGCTGTAACCCGTCGGGGTTGCGGCATTTTCGTGCCGGAACACCCAACGATGCAACCTTAAATGTACCCTACCGCGGCCGGGGGCCAGGTACCCTTCTTCTCTATTTCACCTGCGGGCTAAAGCATAGGTAGCCCTCCCCACCCGCGTGCGAGTACGGGAACGCCCCGCCTCCGCGCGAACGGCGAGAAGCGGGGCGTGTATCGGCGTTTCGGGTGCCGACGATGAAGTTTAGGAGTACACGTGCGGGTGCAGGGTGGCGACGCAGTCCAGGTTGCGGTACTTCTCAGCGAAGTCCAGACCGTAACCGACCACGAACTCGGGCTCGATGTCCCAGCCAACGTACTTGACATTGACGTCAGCCTTGACGACCTTGGGCTTGCGTAGGAGGGCGCAAATTTCAACGGTTGCGGCGCCGCGAGAAATCAGGTTCTGCTGCAACCAGGCCAGGGTCAGACCGGAGTCGATGATGTCCTCAACAATCAGCACGTCACGGCCGACCAGGTCGGTGTCCAGGTCCTTCAGGATGCGGACCACACCGGAGGACTTGGTGCCGGAGCCGTAGGAGGAGACAGCCATCCAGTCCATGGTGTAGTGACCCTTCAGCGCGCGGGAGAGGTCAGCCATCACCATGACGGCGCCCTTCAGCACGCCTACGAGCAACACGTCCTTACCGGCGTAGTCTTCGTCGATGCGAGCCGCCAGCTCGGCGATCTTCGCATTGATCTCTTCCTTGGTGAAGAGTACGTTCTTAATATCGTCCTTCACGTCGATAGCCTGCACGATAATTCCTTCGTATATTGGACGCTACTGCGCCTCCGGGAGGGCGCAGACCGCTCGCTGGCGGGCACCCCGCACCGGATAATGTGGATGGTGTTCGCTTTAAGTATGACTTAAAAACGTGCTTCGGCGCACCTCACCACGCCCTCACACCCCCGCAGGTCCCCCAGCACGAGACCGGAACAATACCCAAAGTGACATGCGGGGACGCTATCGGCGGTCCGGGAGGCAGGTTTGCGACAGGCGGCACCGAAGCCTCAGCGGCAGAGCGGCGGCTACCCGCGGGTGGGCACGAGGACCAGCGCATCCACGCGCTCACCGGCCACCGGGTGCGCAACCTTGCGGCGACGGTAGGCGCTCACGTGACCGGGCATCTGAACCGGGCCCGCTACCGCGTATTCTGCGGCGAAGGCGTCCAGCGCCTGCAGGCGCTCAAAGCCGGGGTTCTCTCCCCCGGCGGCCTTGCAGGCGGCGGCGAGCACGCGCAGGCGCAACGCCGGATGTAGCGCCGCCACCTGCGTACGGTCCAGCAGTACGGCATCCTCACGTTCGATGCCGCGCACGGCGGTTCCGGCGGGTAGCAGCACCCGTTCGAAAGCCTCGCGAGCCTGTTCATCGAGGTAGTCGGCGTCGGGGCCGGCCACGGCGGCGGTACGCGCCAGGGAGCGGGCGACGTCCCCGCCGAGGTACTCCTCAAGGTAGGGCAGCACGCTGTGGCGGATGCGGGCGCGCATCAGCGTTTCATCGGCGTTGGTCGGGTCAATCCAGGGGGTGAGGGTTTCGGCGTCGCAAATATCGAGCATGTCGGTGCGGCGCAGGCCGAGGAAGGGACGCAGGTAGGTAACGCCCTCTTCGATGCGCACGGGAGGCATGCCCGCCAGGGAGCGGGTGCCGGAGCCGCGGCTCAGGCCGAGCAGTACGGTTTCTGCCTGGTCGTCGAGGGTGTGGCCGAGGAGCACGGCGCGGGCGCCGGTGGCTTCAACGGCTTTCGTGAAGGCGGTGTAGCGGGCGGTGCGCGCCGCCATTTCGGGGCCCATGTTCCCGACGGGAACCTGCACTTTTTCAGTGATGACGGGGTGAAGCCCCAGGTCGGTGAGGGTCTGCGCGGTCTGCGCGGCGACCGCGGCGGAGTCTTCTTGTAGGTCGTGGTCAACGATGATGGCGCCTACGCGCACGTCGCCGCGGCGGGCGAAGTGCGCGGCAATGGCTGCCAGCGCGAGGGAGTCGGGGCCGCCGCTGCAGGCGACCAGGAGCAGGGGCAGGGCGGCGGCGTCCGGCTCGGGGGCGGTGCGGCTGGTGCGGGAGCGCCCGGTAGCTTTAATGCTTCCGGCGCCCAGGAGCTTTTCGAGGGCGGCGGCGAGGTGGCGGCGGGCAGTGCCGACGGCGGGGTGCAGGCGTCCTGCGCGTCCATTCTGCATGGTGGTTCCTTTATAGAAATTGCGAAGTGTCTATGTAGATAGATACTTCACGAGGAGAGTTTAGAAATAACGAAGGCTCAAGAAGTCAGAAGCCTTAGGAGCGCGTATGAAGGTACTCTTCAAACTCGTCCTGGCGGCGTTCCAACTCTTTCTGCATGGCCTTAAACGGTGAGGCATTCGAGTTGAAAACATATCCCGGGGCGGCGCGGTCTGTGGGCCAGCGAACTGCTCGAGCCGCTTTGAGCGCACGAGTTAGAGCGTCTTTCTGCACCTTAGGCGGAAGACCGATAGTCTCTGCGAGAGCAAGCCAATCGTCAACAGTAATCTTCCAATCTTCGGGCGGCGAACCGTCACCGGGATTCGAATTATCTTTTCCGTTGACGCTAAGCGCCATGGATAAAGATTTAATGTGCACGAGCGAACAGGGGATGTCGTAGATAGGAGCTACTTCCCATCCACGGCGTCCCTTGAGGAGCGAGATATTTTTTGCGTGCAGGTCCCCATTACCGGTCAGCCAAGCGTAGAGAAAATGCATGTAAAGATTCCTGCGGGCAATAGCAGGGGAAGCAGCAAGCTTCACCATTGCTTGAATGACACTTTCTGTTGTCACAGCAGGATTATCTTCCGTGTATTTCTCACCCGAAGGAACACCCAAAATCTGTGCGCCATCCTCCATAGCGATGCGTCCCCCGGAGGGTGTTCTGTCGAATCGAGAAACCATCAAACCTGATACGCCGTCTCGATCATAGACAAGCTCATGCTGAGCTACAGGAATCCCCATGAGTGCGGCCGCCGTAAGGTGGGCAGCTTCGTTTTCCACGAGCCCGGGCATGCGTTGCGGGCTGATTTTCAGAAGCGCATCGTAGCCGGCACCCGTCCAATGCACGGGCAGGGTTTTCATGACGGCACTCAACTTTTCTTGAACGCCAGGCAGTCCTCGGCGGTCAACCGTGCCCATAAGTTCTGCAAAGGAAACAACCTCAGGGTTGTTCACCAATGCGGCAGGAGCGGTGTACAGTTCCCGTCCATGCTCAATAATTTGTACGTCACCTGGAACGTCAGAACCAATGACCAGCAATAAGCCCAGGGTGTTGTTTTTGCTGATTTTTTTCTCGGAACTAACGACGTCGAGCCTATAGCCTTCGGGCAAAAGATTCTGAAAGAAAGGAGGAATTGATTCTGCAGTATATTCCGTGCCCAAAGGCAGGCTCGTAGCAACCGCCGGACCATCATATTCTGCTCGGTAGGTGAAATGAATCAGCCCGTTGGCGTCTCGCCTCAAATATGCGGCGAGAACACCATCTTTATAGACATCTGCCATAAGTTCATCTGTCATGGCTTTTCTCCAGGTTCTGTTTTCTATCGCAGTGTGCGGGAGGGGTTAGGTGAGGGGGTTGGTGATGGCCAGCTCGATGCCGAGCTCTTGGGCGACTTTGAGGACCGCGCCAATTGACGGGCCGGGTAGCCCACGCTCAATATCGCGGATTGTTTTATCGCTGAGCCCGACCATCCACGCCAACTCCATTTGGGTGATTTTTTCGTACTTGCGGACGGCGCGAACCTGGGCACCAAATTCCTGCGCGAACCTAGTTGCGTCGAATGCCATAGGGGCTTCCTCCTCACCGCTGCAGAACCTCAGGTTATACGAACTATTCTTCGCAATACGCCTATATTAGCACCCCAAGAGGCTCTCTGAAGCTATTTTCCGAAGAATAGTTCGGCTACACACCCTTCCGCGGAACCTCCGAACACAGCCAAGGAACACAGCAAAAGGGGGCGTGCCCGCCGCCTCCAGCACGCACGAAAACTCGCACGAACCAGACGCAGGGAACACGCCCCCTCCAAAACCTGATGCACCTAACGGTGCGGCAGCTTAGTGACCCTCAGCTGCGAAACGGTCGATAGCCTCCTGGACCATCTTCTCAGCAGCAGCCAGGTCATCCCAGCCCTCGCCCTTAACCCACTTGCCGGGCTCCAAGTCCTTGTAACGCTCGAAGAAGTGCTGAATCTCAGCCTTCAGCTGCTCGGAGACATCAGCCAGGGACTTGATGTGGTCGTAACGCTTGTCGGTGGGAACGCACAGAACCTTAGCGTCGCCGCCAGCCTCGTCGGTCATGTTGAACACTGCAACCGGGCGAGCCTCAACCAGCACGCCGGGAACCACGTCAACGTCCAGGATCAGCATGGCGTCCAGCGGGTCGCCATCCTCACCCAGGGTGTTCTCGAAGTAGCCGTAAGCGGTGGGGTACTGCATGGAGGTGAACAGCACACGGTCCAGGCGCAGGCGGCCGGTCTCGTGGTCCACTTCGTACTTCACGCGGGAGCCGCGGGGAATTTCAATAGTGACGTCGAGTTCCATCGGAACCTTCTTTCTCGTGAGTTAGAGTCACTTTCGCGGCGACTTCGGCGCACGGGTGCGAAAGCTAGGTGTTGAACTCACCCATTGTAACCCGTTCGCACGTGCCGAAACCGCGTATTACGGGGGCAAAACAAGGCGGTGTAGGCAACGCCCCAATTCGATACCCGCCACACCCTGCCGCTATGCTCAAAGGATGCCCTCCATCAATCCTCACGCACAGACCCCCGGCCTCCCTCACGCCGGCCGAACCCTCACCCGCCGCGCCGCCCTCACTCTCGGCGGCATGTTCCTGCTGACCGCCTGCGGATCGGCTGCCGTGGAGCAGAAGCGCCCCCAAGGCTCTGTAAGCCCCTCGGGAAGCGCATCCAGCAGCCCCACCGGCACCGCCGAGGCGACCGCCTCCGCAAGCGCTACCCCGAGCCTCGCACCCGCGCTGAACGCAGAGGAGGCCGAGCGCCTACGTGCCAGCCTCGACAAGCTATTTTCCGACGGCACCTACCCGCAGTACAGCATCCTCGTGACCGGCCTGGACGGCAACCTGCCCAGCATCAAGGCGGCCACTGCGCCCGCCGACCTGTACGCCGCCAACGCCGATACCGCGCGCGTGCCCGCCTCCACCTTCAAGATCCTGACCTTCTTCACCCTGAGCCGCCACGCCAACCTGCAGGCCCGCCTGACCACCCGCGCGGTGCGCCAGGGCGATGCGCTGTACCTCGTGGCCGGAGGCGACTCCCTGCTGGGTGCGGGGGCCTCCGACCCGAATCAGGTCGTGGGCCGGGCCGGCCTGGCCACCCTTGCCGAGCAGACGGTCAAGGCCATTGCCGCGGGAGAGAAGCCGGCCGGCGCCATGCCCATCTATCTGGACACCGCGCTGTTCACCGGCCCGAGCGTCAACCCCGGTTGGGAGGAGGGCGACGTGTCCAGCGGGCAGATTACCGCTATTCATCCGATGGCCCTCGAATCGCACACTGTGCCGGGCAAGTCGACCGCAAGCGGCCCCGTGCGCCCGGAGGATGCCGCCGTGGCCGCCCAGCAGGCGTTCATGGATGCGCTCAACACCGCCGGCAAGGATTCGGGCCTGAGCTTTACCCTGGCCGAGCGCGCGACCGCCCCCACCGGGGCGACCGAGGTGGGGGCGGTGGAGTCGGCCACTCTGTTCGAGCAAGCGCGGCACATGATGCTCGAATCCGATAACGCCCTGGCCGAGGTGCTGGGACGCTACGCCGCCATCGCCGCGGGCATGGAGGGCAGCGCCGAGGCCGCCCAGCAGACGGTGCGCCAGACGCTCGTGGATGCCGGCGTGACCGTAGACAACCTGGTGCAGGCCGACGTGTGCGGCCTGTCTCTAACGGACCGCGTGACCGCCCGGACTCTGGTGCAGACCGTGGCTCTGCTGAATGCTGATGAACGCGCCGAACAGCTCATGCTGGCCTTCCCGGTCGCGGGCGTGAGCGGCACCCTGTCCGATCGTTTTGCGGCGGCAAATTCGGTGCACGCGCGCGGCTTTGTACGCGCCAAGACGGGCACCCTCTACACGGTGTCCTCGCTGTGCGGCGTGGCGACCCGGCCCGACGGCACCCGCCTGATTTTCGCGATTATTCTGAATGACCTGGGTGGGGCGGAGGCCCTGCCCGCGGCGAAGGAGCGCGCGGATGCTGCAGCAGCCGCGGTTGCGAACCGTTCGAACGCGCCGAGTGCTTCTGCGAGTGCTTCGGAGGCGCCCGCGGCGGCAGTTTCTACCGCGGCTGCGGCAGGTGCAGCCTCCTAGCGTGTGTGCTCGGATAGCCCCGAAAGCTCTCTAAATCATCCTATATAGGTTGATTTTCTGTAGTGTTTCACGTGAAACCTGAAAATCAACCTCTATGGGCGAGGGGCGACTCGGGATGCTCATAAGCCTCTCAATCGGGGTTCGTACCCATTCCCCGGCAGGGTTTCACGCCCGCCCTATTTCTCTCTCCTCCAGCAGAAAAGTCACCATGGACCTTACCTTCACCCTCGCCGATCTGACCGCTACCTCCGCCTGCGAGCTGGGGCTCTACACCGGGCTCCGGGAGCGTGCACAGAACCAGTCTGCACGCCCCACCCCCGAGAAGTCCGAGCGCGCCCGCGAAGCGTACCGCGAGTGCCTGCGAGCGCTGACCGCCGGTGGAACGGTCGGCAGTGGAGTGGTCAGCGGTGAGCACGCGGGCGGCACAGCGCGCCCGGTGCCCCTGGTGGCGACCTCCGCGGCGGGGCTGACCTACACGGTGGAGCTCGACCGCCTCGACTGCCCGGCTACGGACAGCACCGCCAAGAGCAATACCGCCCGGATCGTCTGCACCCCGCACCTGGGTGAGGCGACGCATCGGGCGCTGTTGCGCGGTGCCCTGGCGGCGCACCTGCTGACCGCTAGTGCAACCGAGAGCGCCGAGAATACGAGGCGCCTCGACCTTCACCTGGAGCACGGCGCGGATGAGTACAGCGCGGAGTCCGCGTCGGAGTCCGCCGAGCACCACTCCCCCGGTCCTCAACCTCACCGGGTTGATTCGGCGCGTATTCTGCCGCTGATTCGCCTGCAGGAGCAGCGCCTCCTGCTGCTCACCCAGGCGCTGAACGAGGGTGTAGAACCGGCGGAACTTGCCGAGCGCATCCCGTATTTTCTGACCTGCGGCGAGTGCCCGGCGTGCCTGAACGCGGCGGCATCTCTTGCCCTCGCGACCGATGCCCCGAAGCTCGTCACCGAAGACACTGCCGAAGACCCCGAAACTGAGGAACACCCGGTCATGTACAGGGTGCCCGCCGCGGTCGAGAACGACAGCGAACAGTACCGCCTGCAGTGCCTGCTGGATGCCCAGCTCGCCTCCCTGGAGGAGCACACAGCGGAGCACGGCTGGGGTGCCGGTAAGTTTGAGGCGGCGATGCTGCTGTCCATGACGAATTATCACCGCCGAGAGCGTGCCCCATTCTGGCGTGAGCACATTCGCCGCCTGGAGGACGGCCCGACGGCGTGGGTGGCGAGCCGCGATTACGCGTATCTTGACCGGGTGCAGATGCTTTCGGTGGAGCAAGCACAGGCGCTTCTGAGCACCCCCGCCGAGGAGGAGGCGTTCGCTGCCGCCATGAAGGAGCCCGCCGAGGTTGAGGGCGCCCCCGGCTGGTATCGTGTGCGCGGCGCGCAGGTGCGCCTGTTGCGTGCGCGTATTGAGGCTGACCCGAGCCTGGTGATTGCGCCCTCTGACCGTGCGGTTTTTTGTGCGTATGAGGCGGGGCTGAGCCCGCAGATTGCGCTGGACCGCATGGAGTCGCAGCTGAATTATTTCCGTGCGTCGAATCCGGGTGAGCGTGTGCCCGCCGAGTTGGCGGCGACGGGTTTCTTTGGCATGCGTGTGCTGGCGGTGGCGCAGGGCGGTTTCGGTGCCGGATCCGAGAATTCCGCCAATTCCGAAGCAGCTGAAGAGTCGACCGGCGAGTTCTTGGAGGTGCTTCTGCAGGAGCGCATCCGTGTGAAGGATGAGCCGCACGGCGCACTGCCCTCGGGTATCGGTCCGGGTGACCCGGTGTCTACGGCGACGATTGAGGCGGCTCTGCAGGCTGATGTGCACGGGCTGCTTTTCGACGGCGCGCTCATGCCCAACGACCCCGCGCTTAATGACCCCGTGCCCGGCGAAGATTCCGAAGCTTCCAGCGAGTCCGCCGAGACCCCTGACCCGCCCCGTGCCCTGCCGAGCGTGCTCGATGCGGCGGCTTCGCTGACGGGGGTGAAGAGCGCCTCCGCGGATTTGCTGTTCCGCCGCGCGCCGCGCCTGAAGAAGGGCGCCTCGAACGCCAAAAATGCAGAAAATCTACCTTGTGAGGTTGATTTTTCCAGCTCTGACCTGCCCACGGTGGATGCCGTGCACGCGGCGGTTCGCGCTCTCGACCGCTCCTATGTGGCGGTTCAGGGCCCTCCGGGTGCGGGTAAGACCTTCCTCGCCTCGCATGTGATTGCGCGCCTGGTGGCTGAGGGCGCGAAGGTTGGCGTGGTGGCTCAGTCTCATGCGGTGATTGAGAACCTCATGGTGGCGTGCTGTGCCCGTGATGGTTTTGACGCCTCCCGTGCGGTGCGTCTGCGCGGTAAGTCGGTGACTCCGGACGCTCCATGGTCTGAGGTGTCTGATTCTGAGCTGGTGGAGCTGATTTCTGGTGCGGGCGGCCTGCTGTTTGGCGGCACGGTATGGGATTACGTGAGTGAGCGTCGCGTGCCTTCCGGGTCGCTGGATGTGCTGGTGGTTGATGAGGCGGGCCAGTTCTCTCTGACGAATACGGTGGCGGCGGCTCGTGCGGCGCGTTCGGTGCTGCTACTGGGGGACCCGCAGCAGTTGCCGCAGGTGTCGACGGGTGTGCACCCGTACCCAGTGGATGTTTCGGCGCTGGGCTGGTTGTCTGACGGTGCGGCGGCGCTGGACCCGCGCTTCGGCTATTTCTTGGGTGAGTCGTGGCGTATGGATTCGGCGCTGTGCGAGCGGGTTTCGTGGCTGTCGTATGATGGCGCGTTGGCGAGCGCGGCGGCTACGGCTGGTCGTGCTCTGCAGGGTGTTGCGCCGGGTGTGGTGTCGTATCCGGTGGAGCATTCGGGCTGTTCGGTGCGTTCTGTGCAGGAGGCGCAGGCGGTGGTGGATTGCGTGCGCGAGTTGTTGGGCCGCGAGTGGGTTTCGGCGGCCGGTGCTGAGCCGCGCCCGTTGGCGGCTGAGGATTGCATTGTGGTGGCGGCGTATAACGCGCAGGTTGATTGTGTGCGTGAGGCGCTGATTGCGGCTGGTTTGGCGGATTCTTCGGGTGCTGGCGTGCGTGTGGGTACGGTGGATAAGTTCCAGGGTCAGGAGGCTGCGGTGGTGTTGGTGTCATTGGCGTCGTCGCGGGTTGATTCTGGGCGCGGTGCCGGGTTTGTGCTGTCGCCGAATCGTTTGAACGTAGCGGTATCGCGCGGTCAGTGGCGGGCGGTGTTGGTGCATTCGCCGTGGGTGGCGCGTTCGGTGCCGCAGGATGTTGAGGAGGTGCTGGCTCTGTCGGGCTTTGCGGGCCTGGTGGAGTAGCGCCCCGCTGCGTAGTTCCCCGCTACGTTGCGGGGGGGTCTTTGGCGTGCCCGGAATCGGGTTCAGCCGAGTTCAGCCGGGTTTATTCAGGGTTCGGTTGGGCGGAAGCACCAAGACTGAATTATAGTCATCCTAACCCTAATGTCAATATTCAAAATGAGGAAACTTTTTCGACGTGAGTTCATGTATATGACCCGCATCTCTCATAGAATCTAAAGTATCGCGCGACACACTTTTTGTGCGGGGGGGGTGGCTCCCGATGAGCCGCCCCGTGCATCCTCAACCACCCCGTGATAACCGGCGGGCACAAGCGAAAACAGGCGAATACAGACGGACACAGCCGACCGCCGGGATATTCACCCGTACGATTGCGCGCTATGAATTGCGCATAACGAGCCGCACATAGCGGATTGCACACCGCGCGACACCATAAACCCCATCGTGGAGGTCCCCCATGAGTGTCAACACCGAGCTACTCAAGAATAGAGATTTTCGAAATACTCTCTTCGCCATTGGAGCCAACCAGCTCTCTGACTCGATGAGCTATATAACCACGCCCATCATTATTTTGGCGCTGACCGGCTCCCCCGAAGCTGCGAGTATCACCCTCTTCGTCGCGGGTGTTCTCGCCACCTGCGCCGGAGCGGTATCTGGAACGTGGGTCGATCGAATCGGCCCCTCAAAGTGTCTGGCACTGTCCTGCATTGGCCAGTCGCTGTCCTGGGTGGCGATTCTTCTCTACCTCGTTTTCAACGTCACCAATATTTACGTTTTGGTGATCACGATTTCTCTCGCCGCCATTATTTCCACCTTCGACTACCCGAGCGAGCAGTCCATCATCACCCGCGTAGTGCCCAAGGAACACCTGGGATACGCCTCCGGTATGGGTGAGACGCGCGAGTCCACCGCTAACCTGCTGGGCGGTCCGGTCGCAGGCATCATTATCGGCTTCTCGACCGTGCTCATGACCGCCGTTCACGCGGCCGTTAACCTGCTGGCGTTCATCGTCGCGCCCAAAACCTACGGCGCTAGTCGACAGCCCGCAGAAGAGGAAGAAGGCGAGAAAACCAGCTTCTGGCAGGACACAAAAGCCGGTTTCGAGTACATCCTGAAGAACAAGGTGCTGATGTCCATCGCGTTCGTCTCAACGCTTGCGAACTTTGGAACGGTCGGTATTCCGCTCACCTTCATCTACTACTACACCCTGGAGGGCGCGCACCCGCTCTTCATCGGCATCTTTGCGAGCGCCTTCGGTGTGGGCGTGCTGCTCGGCTCGTTCCTGGTCGGCCCGCTGACCGAGAAGTTTGCGCTCGGCCCGCTGGGTGTTACCTCCCTGGCCATCATGTCGGCGTGCTACCTGCTGCTGCCGGTGGTTCATTCGATGCTGTGGGCGGTGTGCCTGCTGATTGTGCTGGCGGGCGTTGTGCTCCCCTCCTTCAATTCGAGCATTATCGCGTACATTAACGCATCCACCCCGGAGCACATGATTGGTCGCGTGCATTCGGTGCAGGGTATCCCGAATATGGCACTGACCCCGCTGGCTGTTCTGCTGGCTGGTTTCCTCATTGTTGATTGGGGTATTACGTACACGGCGTTGTTCTACGCGGTGTTCATTTTCCTGTCGCTGGTGGTGATGGTGTTCCAGAAGCCGCTGCGTCAGCTGCCCCATATCTCGCAGGTGCCGAACGCGCAATAGCTCCGCGTTAGCCCCGTCCACCGGTCCATCTCAGCACCCCCGAAGGGGAATAATTCAACATGCACTTGCATAAAAATTATTTTCCTTTCGGGGGTGTTCTACGTCCCTTCGACAATTTTTGCGCACAGTGCACCGTATCATTAATTCCCCTTATCAATGCGTATTTTAGGGGTTTTAAGTGTTGCCGGTATTACGCCTAACCTTACGCTGGTTGTTGAAGGTTTTACGGCATAATAGGAGGGTGTTCGTTCTTACTTTCATCCAACGTTCCGCACAGCACTCACTCACTGCACTGTCGGACGAACTCGCCAAGCTCAACCCGCGTGTTGCCTTCGCACAGACCTACCCTGACGAAATTCAGGGCGCCTTTGACCGGGCCAGCGATGCACTGCACGCGGCGCTCATTGCCGCCCGTGATAACGGCTTCTGGGTCGGTATCGGAATTGGCGAGCTCAACATCCCCCGCTTCGCTGGGGCGCTCGGCGCCGTCAGCACCACCGACTGCACCGGTGACGCCCTCGAATTCTCGCGCCTAGCTGTTGAGGAGGCGCAGGGAGGCGCCCCCGTCCGCTGCATCAGCATCAGCGCAGACAACCACCACCTCGCCGAGCTGGCCGCCGGTTCCGCACGCCTGCTCTACCGCGTCTGCGCCGACCGCACCGACGCCGAATGGCGCGTCGTAAACCTGCTCGTACCCGGCGTGCGCGGCCAACAGAAGGCCGCCGCAACCGCCCTGGGCATCACCACCCAAGCGGTCAGCCGCACCCTCGTCCGCTCCCTCTGGCATGAGGAGCAGGCCGCCCGCGGCGCGCTCATCGAGCTGATGAACCGCATCGAGCGCACGCACCGCCGCACCGCCTAAACCTCGGGGTGCCGACCCGCCCGAACACACGGTGCCGGCGCCCCCGAGCATCCCGCGTATCCCGCCCCGCCGTGATGGTTCACGGCCGGGCGGGTTTTGTATTTTCGGGTTGTTTTCGGGCTATTCTTCGGGCCCGGCGGACCGCCCCCAACGGGTCAAACCAGAGAAAAGGTAAACTTATCTTTATGCCTCTTTCAGAACTTTCCGTCAGCACCCAGAACTACCTCAAGGAAATCTGGGGCCTCGAAGAATGGACCAAAACCCCTGCCACCGCATCCGCCCTGGCAGAGCGCATGGGCCTGCGCATTTCTTCGGTATCTGACGGCCTCAAGCGCCTCGCCGCCGCCGACCTGATCGAGCATCAACCCTACGGCGCTATTGAGCTCACTGAAACCGGCCGCTCCTACGCGCTGGCAATGATTCGCCGCCACCGCCTCATTGAGACGTTCCTCGTGGAGAGCCTCGGCTACACATGGGACCGTGTGCACGACGAGGCGGAAGTTCTGGAGCACGCAGTATCCGACTTCATGGTGGAGCGCATCGATACCCTGCTGGGGCACCCGACCCGCGACCCGCACGGCGACCCGATTCCGGACGCGTCGGGGCATATTAGTTTTCCGCAGACCGTGCCGCTGAGCCAGTGCAAACCCGGCGAAACAGTCGTACTCGAACGCATTAACGATGACGACCCGCACCTGCTGCGTTACCTGCGGGGCCACGGTTTTGTGCCCGGCGTGCGCCTGCACATTGAGGAAGGTGCGCCCTTCTCGGAGGCGGTGAACGTGAGCGTGGTCGGTGCCGGTTCCGGTAACCTGCACGAGACGGATGCGGCCGGTGCGGTAAAGCCCGGCGGCACCATTATTCCGTTGGGTGCGGAGGCGACCGCCTTCCTGTTCGTCTCTCGCACGGTGCGCTAGATACAGGGCGTTAGAGGCGCCCCTAACCTTCAGAAGATAGCAATAGGCGGAAAGCCCCACTGTGGGACTTTCCGCCTATTGCTGTATGTGGTGAGTGTATTCAGTGAGCTTTCATAGAGTGAGCTTTCTTAGGAAGCTGACGGCTCGGTTACCGGGGTTTCAGCTTCCTCCGCAGTCACGCTCAGTCGACGGGCGCGCATCCGACCCAGCACACCGTAACGCGGGGCAAACACATACGCCAGGGCGAACAGCAGACCCTGCGTGACGACCACGGCACCACCGGGGGATATATCCGCATGGTAGCTGACGTACAGGCCAGTCAGCGTACCCACCAGGGACACACCTACGCTCACCAGCAGCATAGGCACGAACCGGTCCGTAATGAGGCGCGCGGTAGAGCCGGGGATGACGAGCATCGCCACGACCAACACCACACCCACAATCTGCAGCGCCACCACGGAGGTCAGCGCCAGCATCACGAGCAACAGCGCGCCGAGAAGACGCGGACGCAACCCCACCGCCTGTGCGAAGCCCGGGTCGAAGGCGTACAGCACGAAGTCACGGCGCTTGACCAGTAGCACAGCGGCAACAATCACCGCGAGGATGGCAACCTGCCAGACATCCAACCAGGACACACCCAACACGTTACCGAAAAGAATATGGTTCAGATCGGTATTCGACGGCGTGACCGAAATCAGCACCAGACCGAACGCGAAGAGGGTCGTGAACACGATGCCAATCGCGGCGTCTTCGCGCACGCGACCGCTACGCCGCACCCCGCCGATAAGAGTTACCGCCACGAGGGCGGCAACCACCGCACCCACCGCGAAGGGCGCACCAAAAATATAGGCGAGCACCACACCGGGTAGCACCGCGTGCGAAATGGCATCCCCCATAAGTGACCAGCCGAGCAGCACGAGCCAGCAGGAGAGCAGAGCGCAGACGGCGGCGGCAATCACGGTGACCACGAATGCGCGGAGCATGAAGGGCAGGGTCAGCGGCTCCACCAGAAAATCTAGAATGTTCATTCTTATTCTTTCTCCTCCAGGGCAGCGCCCTCAGTCGTAGCAACAACCGGCGCGCCAGCATCTACCTCCATACCGAAGGCACGTACCAGGTTTTCGGGGGCAAGCACTTTTTCGGGAATATCGTGCATGAGGATACGCCGACGCAACAACAGTGCTTCATCAGCGAACTGGCGCAGGGTCGCCAGGTCGTGCGTCGAGACCAGCACAGTCGCGCCCTCATCACGCAGCTGTTTGATAACCTGAATGAGCATCGCCTCGCTGCGCTTATCCACACCGGCGAAAGGCTCATCCAGCAGTAGCAACTGGGCGCCCTGGGCGATAGCGCGTGCCACGAAGGCGCGCTTACGTTGACCGCCCGAGAGCGCCCCAATCTGACGGTCGGCAAGGTCGGTCAGTTCCACGCGGGCGAGTGCCTCATCCACAGCGGCACGGTCTGCGGCACGCAGGTGGCGGGTGATGCCGAGGTTGCGGTAGCGCCCCATGTTGACCACCTCACGTACGGAGATGGGGAAGGTCCAGTCGATTTCTTCGCTCTGCGGCACGTAGCTGACGAGTCCGGCGCGGTGGCGGTGTGCGTTCTTACTGCGGCTACCGGTGCGGTTGCCGCCGACAGGCTGCCCGTCGAGGGTGATGCTACCGGCGTGCATGGGCACGACCCCCATGATGGCTTTGAAGAGGGTTGATTTGCCGGAGCCGTTCATACCGATCAGGCCGCAGATACGTCCGGTGCCCAGGGTGAAGGAGGCGCCGGTGAGGGCACGGACGGGCCCGTAGTTCACGTGTACGTTATCGCAAGTGAGAAGTGACATTCGGTGGTTCTTTCGAGGTTTCTTCTTTCGAAGTTTCTTGGGGGTGCGGTGAAGCTGATGAGCCCGGCCGGTTACTTTTTCTGCTCGCCTTTCAGGCCCGCCACGATGGTGCGGGCGTCGTAGCGAATCATGTCTAGGTAGGTGGGCACGGGGCCGTTCGCTTCGGAGAGGGAGTCCACGTAGAGCACGCCGCCGAATCGTGCGCCGGTGGCGTCTGCTACCTGGCGCATCGGGTTGTCAGAGACGGTGGATTCGCAGAACACGGCGGGCACCTGGTTCTGGCGCACGTAGTCGATGACGGAGGAAATCTGCGAGGGGGTTGCCTGCTGTTCGGAGTTGACCGCCCAGATGTACTTTTCTTTCAGGCCCGCGTCGGCTGCCAGGTAGGAGAACGCGCCTTCGCAGGTGACGAGTGCGCGCTGGTTTTCGGGCAGGGTGGAGATTTCCTTGACGAGCTCGTCACGCACGCCCTGCAACTGCTTCTTGTAGGCTTCACCGCGGTTTTTGTAGTCGGCGGCGTGGGTGGGGTCGAGGGTGCTAAATTCGCGAATCATCACGTCCACGTACTTTTGCACGTTGCTGGGGCTCATCCAGGCGTGGGGGTTGGGCTTGCCCGCGTAGGCATCCTCGGTAATGGAGATGGGCGTGACTCCCTCGGAGACGGTCACGTGCTTAGCGTTGGAGTCCTTGACAAACTTGGTGAACCAGGATTCGAGGTTGAGGCCGTTGTCCAGTACCAGGTCGGCGGCGTGCGCTTTCTTCAGGTCGGAGGGGGTGGGCTCGTACTCGTGGATTTCGGCGCCGGGTTTGGTGAGGGATTCAACGTTCAGGTCGTCACCGGCGACGTTGCGGGCGATGTCGGCGAGCACGGTGAAGGTGGTGAGCACGGTCTTCTTGCCGTTGCTGCTCTTAGCGCCGTCGGCGGTGCTGGCGGTGCTACCGCAACCGGTGAGTACGAGTAGCAGGGTGAGTGCGAGGGCGGCGCAGAGCGCCTGGATGAGGCGGCGGGCGGTGCTACCGGCCAGGGTGAAAGTGTTCATGAGGCGTCCTTCGTTGGAAGTCACGGTTTGGGAGTGTAGGGCCTGCCATGCTTTGGCGGAATTTAACAATAGTTCGGCTAGACGAACTTTTCAACTAAGCCACACAGAAAACCCTGAAAATACAGTAAAAAGACACAGATACACCAAGGAGGCGAGAGCCTCACTCTCGCCTCCTCACACTCCTGCAACAGGTATATGACGACTATCTAGTCAGCAATCTCCACAACCACCGGCGTGTGGTCGCTCGCACCCTCGCCGGCGCGCTCCACCTTATCAATCCAGGCGTTCTGCACGCGCGCCGCAAGCGCCGGCGAGAACAGCTGAAAGTCAATGCGCATGCCCTCGTCCTTGGCGAAGCGGCCCGCCTGGTAGTCCCAGTAGGTGTACTCGCCAGGGGTGTACGGGCGCACCGCCTCCACCATGCCCTCCTCAAGCAGGGCGGCGAAGGCGCGACGCTCGGGCTCGGAGACGTGCGTCAGCTCGTTGCTGCGGAAGTAGTCGATATCCCACACGTCGGCGTCCTCGGGGGCGACATTCCAGTCGCCCACCAGGGCCAGCTGCGACTGCGGGTTGGCGGCCAGCTCATTGTGCACGTTCTGGCGTAGCGCCTCCATCCAGCGGAGCTTATAGTCCATATGCGGGTCGGTCAGGCCGCGACCATTGGGCACGTATAGGCTCCAGACGCGCACGCCGCCGCAGGTCGCGCCGATAGCGCGCGCCTCCAGCACCTCAGGCTCGCCGGGCTTGCCGAAGTGCGGCTGGTTATCGAAGCCGCGCTGCACATCCTCAAGGCCCACGCGGGAGGCGATCGCCACGCCATTCCACTGGTTCAGCCCAAAATGCGCTACCTCGTACCCCATGAATTCGAAGAGGTCGAAGGGAAAGGTCTCGTCCTTGGTTTTGGTCTCCTGCAGGGCGAGCACGTCGACCTCGTGTTCGTCGAGCCAGTCTTCAACGCGGTTTTCGCGGGCGCGGATTGAGTTGATGTTCCAGGTGGCAATCTTCATGCCTTCTAGCTTAGCGGGTGCAGCGCAGACGCTTTTCATTGCACGGAGGCGATTGCGCGGCGGCACGGGCGCTCGCAACCTACCAGAACAGCACACCGCCCACCTGCGCAACCCATTGGGTCGCACCGGCGGGCGGTGAACATATGCACTAGTCAGCGCTGATTTTAGCTCATGTCAGTCGCGGTTACCGTCAACCTCAGTGACCGGCGGGTGAGCCCACAACCTTCAAGCCCTTATCACCGTATGCCTTGAGCATGTAGAGTGCATCCGAGAAGTACAGCGGATCACCGGGCTTCACCTTATCCGTCACGCCGTCACCGTTGCGGTCAACCTCAGGGTATGTGCCCAGGGTGCGGGCGAGCCAGCGGCTCTCGGTAGCGAAGGGGCCCTTACGCGCATCACGCTCAACCAGCTTCGGGCGGCGGATGACCGCGGCTCCCTCCGGGCTACCCGCCGCACGGTAGAGGAACGCGGCGAGAGTGTAGCGGCTGGCACGGTCGCCGGGGTGGAAGAGACCGTCGTCCCAACCGGCGGTGATGCCCGCATCCGCGGCCCAGATGATGGCGGCATAGTTCGGGTCGCTGACAGGCACATCAGCGTAGGGGGAGACAGCCGGAAGGTCCTTCACCGCGGGCGAGCCAGCCATGCGGTAGAGTAGGCGCACCAGCTCAGCGCGGGTGATGGTCGCATCGTGGCGACGACGCGCAACGTATTCATCCTCATCGAGGTAGCCGCGGCAGACAGCCCACACGCCGGGCGTGGGGGTAGCATCGCCCACGAGGCGTTCAACGCAGGTAGTGTACTCGGTGTCGGCATTGTTTCGGGGCGGCTGAACGGCGGCCACCGCAGCCTGAGGGTAAGGCGCCACCGCAGATACACCCACCGGCAGGGCGCCCAGGGCGAGGGCGACGGTCAGGGTAAGCGCGCGGCGCAGGGGTCGTGCAGGTGCAAGGGAGCGTGAGAAAGCCGAAAGCATGATGCGGTCCTCTACAGTGTGGTTGGAAACCGGCCGGAAGGAACCGGTTGAGTCGGTGCGATACGGGAGGAGGTGCCAAACCGCCTGCACCACGCAGGTGGTTCCAGACAGGTAGCGGCTTAAACCTTTCCCTTTAATAAAGTTAAAGTAATTCTCTAAAATTTATTCAAGACACGATTGAATTCTTAGTGTGTGGTCCCCCTAGCATACAGCCCCTCAGTGCACGACGCGGGGCCTGCAAGACCTTCCACAGGCCAGTGCAGACCCCGCGATACAGCATCAAACGCGTCGGGCGAAAGGGGCCCTAACCGCGCATCACGTTATACGCCTCCACGCGAAGCTGCGCGGGCGTAAAGGTGGTGTGGCGCAGATTCTCCACCTCAATCACCACGTTCGCGCCCATTGCACCGGTCACGTACACGCGGCGGCCCAGCATATTACCGTCACCGATACGCTCATCCTGCGCAACACCGTCGGTAATGCGCAGGTCGTAAATCTTATTTTCGATGTAGTAGCCGTACAGCGAGGCGGCCTGCCCGGGCGGGTTGTAGGAGACGGGGGCGACCATGCGGGTGCCGCGGGCATTGCGGCTGATGTACCAGTTTGCGGCCTCGTCAGCGCGTGCGGCACCGCTGACGGTTCCGGCCCAGCTGGACGCCTCACCCGCGCATCCGACGAATATGTTATTGGCCCACTCGACGAGCCAGCCGTGGCCCGCATTGGAGCGGGCGATGCACCCGACGAACATGTTGCGCTCGCCCTGCACGATCCAGCCGGCACCGACGCGGCGGGTGCTGGGTTCGTAGAGGGCGTTCTTGCCGAGGGTGCGGTGGTTGCTGCTGCTGGAGCAGTTCTCGAACTTGGACTGGGCCGCGTACACTTCGATGCCGGCGTAGGAGCCGCCGCTGAGGTTGGCTTCGGCCACGTCAATGCCGCGCAGCTTATTGTCGGCCGCGCCGGAGTTCTGGCCTTCGGTGCTACGGCGACGGTGGCCGACGGGCTTGCCGAGTAGCAGGCCCTGGTTGAGGGTGCGGCGCACGGTCACGTCGTCAATTTTCATGCCTTGGTCATCCAGGCCGAGCACGGCCACGCCGATGGCGGTGTCCCAGACTTCCACGCCGGCGATGACGGGCACGACGTCCGGCTCGTTGAGCTGGTCACCCGTGAAGTGCGTGTGCATAATGACCCCGGCGACGTGGTCGAGCGGGGCGGTATGAGCATCCAGCCGGTAGCTGGCGATGGGCGTGTTAGCCGCGTTGGTGCGGATGTGCAGGTTGCGCACGCCCATGCGCATGGGCTTGTTCGCGTTGTAGGCGCCGTAGACGGGGGTCGTGTAGCTGCCCACGTGGAACACGCCGGTGTATTCGACGTACCCGCCGCTGGTGGTGGGGATGGCCCGGTCGGAGTGGGCGATGACGACGGTTGCGGGGCCCTGCCCGATGATCTCGACGCGGTGCTTGATTTCGATGAAAGGGTAGGAGACCCGGTAAATGCCGCGGGGTAGCTCGACGGATCCGCCACCGTGTGAGGCAACATCGTTGACGGCTCGTTGGATGGCGGCGGTGGAATCCTTGGTACCGGTGGGGTCTGCGCCGTAGTTGACGGCGTTAATGCTCATGGGAGTATCAGGCACGTGAGGCTCAATTCTTTCCGAAGAAGATGTGCTACGGCCGGTGTATAGGCCGCAGTGGGGCGGTTGAATTGAGTGAATAGGGTGTGCGGGCGGTGCGCTGTGCTGAGTGAGTTGAGCGGGGCGGCTCATCGTGAGCTACCCGGTTACGGTTCGGGCCTTTTCGCGTGGAGCGAGAGTGGTTCCTGCTCAAGAGTACCGCATTGCGCGGGTGGAGGCGATGACCGGGCACTGTGATGCCCGCTCCCCCGCCGCTTCTCCCCCGCCAGGGGCGGCGGGCCGCGCACGGGCGGGACGATTAAACACCGCGAGGGCGAGGATTTCTCCTCGCCCCCGCGGCCCTTAAACCTAGCCACCTTTAGTTGTGGACTCTCGCAGTCAGCTCTCCCCTACATGGCTAGCTTTAGTACCAAGTAGCAGGCCTCGCATCAATGCGTGGCCGTCCCCGAAAATGGGGAGAAGGAAAATGACGTGGATAAGATACCACCAATGAAGCCCGTAATTAACAGGTAACACCCACAGGATTGCCCCTGCCACAATACAGGCACCCGGTCCAGCAACTGCAACAGCTGCTACCTGTCGGCCCGTCATGTAACCGTGCGGATGCAGGCTCACCCGTAAAGGCGTAATTTCAAGAGAAACTATTCCAACATTCGGAGCCAAAACCCGCAAAGCAATCAGATGCGCTAATTCATGAATCATGAATCCCAACGTCAATCCGCCAAGCGCATGAACCAGAATCCATATCAGCGGCTCTGCAAGTCCTGGCGCACCTGCACTGGTAGCCCAGAGAATCATGCCTGCAGTACATCCGCACCATATCGCGAGGAACCACCGTAGCGACCGCAATATAGCAACCGCTAGGTGCCTCGATTGATGCAACAGGGATGTCTCCTGTGAAAGTTCAAGAGTTCGCCGGCTCATTCCTTAGGATTTCTCTGCAATGAGCTGAGCACGGTAGGCGGAAAGTCGCTTATACGCCACAATCACAGCAAAGATGAAAATCGTCAAGAGAATGAGCGTCACCACCACGGGCGCAGGATTTACCATACTCATTTGCATGCGAACTCCCCCACCCGGAAGTGCACCTGACTCCAAGAGTACTGCCCCAAAGAAAGCTTCTCCCTTAGAGACGTTTTCATTCAGGCTAAAGAGCGTATAGATGGTGCTTCCAATAACTACCGCTACAGTGGCTACTGCAGCAGTAGCAAGCGAAGAAATACTATAGATGAACCATTTCATGGCGCACTCCTTTTTCATTACGGGAAATTCCCAAGACACTAAAGAACACGGCGAATCCAAGAAGCACCGCGATAATGGTCACGTTAACCTCCGTTGGGAGCCCAAACATATTCAGGCCCAACGCAAAAGTTGCAACGACCGATAGCAGAAGAATCACACCAATAACCACAGAGAATGGATTTCCCTTTTCTGGCGGGAAGATAATACCCACGAGATTAGTCATGACGATGGATACCAGCCCAAACCCAAAAACGGTCAGGATATCTGATAGCTGACCCCCCTGCGCTAGATAAACCGTCCCAAGAACTGCACCTAGCGCAAGCATGATAGTTGCCTGCGAACCAATCAGCTGAAGGTAAAACACACCTGCCGACTGGCGGAACGGAGTAAGGCGACGCAGGGGTTCAGAGGAAGCGTACGCGTATATTCCCAAGAAAGCAGGAAGAAGAATGTACGCCGGAGGCGCATTCCAACTCTTCCAAGGAATTGCGAAAGCTGCCACCACAGCAGATACCAGCACAAACTGGTTCTCGAAGCTACGGAACTGCATCAGCACCAAAGTGCCAAATCGAGTGCTCGCAAGACTTCCAGGCAGAGTAAGGAAATAGCTCCTGAGCGGGGTGTAGTCCTTCGGAGCAATTGCTATAGCTAGAGCTAGTAGCAGCCCGCATACTCCTAGCAAGGCGAGTACAGCACCCGCTGCTCCTAGCACCCCTCCGATAGCTTCCTCAATACGGAGAAATGCCAGCTGGGGCATCCATGGGGCCGTATCTTCGAGCAAACGAATCCGCATGTATTCGATGCTCTGGTCGCGCATCAGGCTAAATGCAATAGCCATAAGACCCGCAAGAAGAGCAGGAATCACAAGACCGCGCAGACGTGCCATTCCCACGAGGGCAAGGAGTCGCTCTACTCCCAGGTGGATTACTAGCAGAATCAGGTAAGTAACAAGAGCCGGTGACACGACACAGAGCAAGAAAAGCCTTGCTGCATCCCACCCCACGACAATGCTACAAGCAATAGCCAGCGCACTTGAAAGAGCAATAGTAGCTGTTCCGACGAGAATCATCTCGAATACAACACTCGCAATCAAGCGTTCCTTATTCGTCGCAGGAAGAGTGTACGTAAGTTCTGTTAGCTCATCTGCTTTCAGGAATAGAATTCGCACAATTGTGTAAAACGCAGCGACCCAGAATATAGATGAAATACCCATGCCTTCTAGCAACGGCGCTACCATTTCCGGGTTATTAAATGTTTGCCTAACAACACTGATACTCAGCAGAACATATCCTGCGTATAGCGCCAAGACACCAAAAAATACGGCGTAACGAATTGGTCGATTTGCCAGAACTCCCTTTCCTAAAACGCGGCGGCGCAGGAAAAGGAAATAGAAGTGAACGAGCTGATAAACCGCGCTGAACCTCATAGGTCCCCCTCGATTTCATCCACAGTTTTTCGGACCATCGCATCGAGAGTGCCAAAGCGTTCTAGCAGAGCATCGGTAGCGTCATCCTCGAGCACTACGCCGCGGTGGAGGAAGGTAACACGGTCTGCGCACCTTTCTAGGAGCGTGAAGTCGTGGCTACATAGCAGGATTCCGCATCCTTCATTGCGTAATGTACGCATATCTCGTTCAAAGGTGTAAATTGCATCGATGTCGATTCCGTTAAGCGTCTCATCAATGAGAGTGAGCGGTCGACGCAATAGCAACGCTGCAATGAGCTGAGTTTTCTTGCGCATGCCGTGGGAGTAGTCTTCCATCAGGTCGTGCTGTCGACCTGTCATCTGGTAACGCTTAAAGTATTCCGCTACAGCATTCTCATCCACTTTCTCCTTGTACAGAGAGTGGATAAAACGCAGATATTCCAGACCGGTCAGGAATTCCGGTAGATAGTCGTTGCTTGCCAGGTACATCAAGGAGGTGCGAGCAGCAAGGCTCTGATGCTCATGACCACTAATCTGAATATCGCCCTTCTTGGAGTGTAGAAGGTTACTTATCAGCTTCATGAGCGTGGATTTTCCAGAGCCGTTAGGTCCAATTAGTCCATGAATTTCTCCGGAAGAAACTTGGAGCTGAACGTCGGTGAGGGCGGGTTTCCCAGCCCCGTACGCGTAGGTAATATCGTGCGCGTTGAGAAGCATATATGTCACACCCTTCGTTGTGTGTTGACCAGAAATTATTCGGTGATTGGAAGTTGTTACGAAAGGGGCGGGCGGTCTCTTTTGGAGTCCCACCCCTTCCGTAGTTCTCAAATTCAGGGCATGGTCACCCTAAGTCGTTAGCCGCATTCTACGAAAACACGGTTATAGCCCGCGCCCCATTCCCAGTTGCCAGTGAACCGGAACCTACCCTGCTGAAAGCACCAAATGGTCATAGCAGCAAAGAAAACAACCGACAGAACCAGCAGTACTGCCAGAAGGACAAGGAACCACCCGTCATAACGGATGATGAGCTTATTAGCCTCATTCTTGAGGCGGGCGGACGCACTCAGTGCGCCTACGGCCATGCGATCAACCATGCTCGCATGGGGCGGAACGTGAACAGTAGATACTGCCGACATTTTTACTCCTTCAGACTATGTTGTCTTCTAACACCAGTCTGGATACAAATAAGTCCAGTCTGGTTTTATTTACACCAGGCTGGAGCTTACACCGCGCCAGACTGGGGCTTTGCACTCAAGTGTAATATGTTTACGCGTGCAACACTACACTATTTGAGGAAATTCTTGAAAATTTTTCTCATTAATATTTATTGGGCAGATTCCTGAACGATCAAGCTCAGATTATCTACTAAAAACACATCCACAAGCGGATTCATCAAGAGATTGATGACAGCATAATGAGCAAATACGGCAGAGAGTGATTCTGGTACGGCAAGTTGAGCATGTTGCGGCAAATATATTGGTACGCGCTGAACCAAGCACCAGGGGGTCAGCTTTTGCTCAAGAGTACCGCAATGTACAGGCCTAATCGACGATATAGACACTGCACCACTTACTACCAACGCCCAGAACAGGGCGTTAAATGCTTGAGGGGCGAGGATTTCTCCTCGCCCCCGCGGCGACTGGTGTCGGTTCCAGGCCGCTGCATCAGCCCGGAACTAGTGGTCCGGAAACACCAGAGCGAGCCCATACCCCTCAGGGGCGGTCTCGCACGTCGAGGCCGTCACTAGCCCATAAACACGCCGTTACCGCGCTTCTCCAGCTGCTTCGGCGCAAAGGTTGCGTGACGGATGTGATCCACCTCGATGAGCACGTTATCGCCCATCGCGCCGGTCACGTGCACGCGACGGCCCATCATATTGTTCTCGCCCAGGCGGTCATCCTTAGCGGAACCGTTCGTAATGTGCATATCGCGAATGTTGTTCTCAATGTAGAAGCCGTACAGCGAAGCCTTCGCCCAGCTGTAAGGGTTGTGCGCACGAGGTGCCACGAAGCGGCTACCGCGTGCGTTACGGCCAATGTACCAGTTGGCCGCCTCATCACCTCGAGCAGCACCGGTCACGGCATCCTGGAAGCTAGAAGACTCACCCAAGCAGCCAATGAACTGGTTATTACCCCACTCCACGAGCCAGCCGTGGCCGGCGTTCTCCTGGGCGGTGCAGCCGATGAACATGTTGCGGGTGCCCTGAATGAACCAGCCGGCACCCACGTGGCGGGTCTTCACCTCGTACAGGGCGTTCTTACCCTGGTTGCGCTTATTGAACCAGCTGGTCGACAGCTCAAACTTCGACTGGGAAGTGTAAATCTCGATACCCGCGTAGGTGCCGAAGCTCATGTTGGCGTCAGAGACATCAATCATGGAGAACTTGTTATCTGCCGCGCCGGGGGTGTCACCCTCACGTGCACGTAGCGGGTGGCCGACAGGCTTGCCGACCAGCAGGCCCTGGCGCAGGGTCTGACGGATGCGCAGCTTGTCAACCTTCATACCCTGGTCGTCCAGGCCCAGGATCGCAACGCCAATGGCGGTGTCCCAGATTTCGATGTTGGACAGGGTGGGCACTGCGTCCGGCTCACCGGGGTTAGCGTCCGCAATGCGGGTGTGGAAAATGACGCCTGCAACGTTATCGACAGGCTGGGTGTGCTTCTCTAAGAAAATCTGGTTGTTCTTAGAGTTCAGCGGTAGGTTGTACTTATTGGTGCGGATGAACAGGTCGCGCACACCCATGCGCATCGGCTTGTTCTGGTTGGTCCCACCGCTCATGGGGGTGGTGTAGCTACCGGTGTGGAACACGCCGGTGCATTCATAGCTACCGTTCTTGGACGAGGGGATGCTCTTGTCGGTGAAAGCGACGATGCGGGTTGCCTGACCGTGGCCGAAAATTTCGACGCGGTGCTTCATCTCAATGAACGGGTAGGAGACTCGGTAGATACCGCCGGGAATCTCGACGGAACCGCCGCCCTGTGCGGCGACGTCATCAACGGCCTTCTGGATAGCGCTGGTGGAGTCTCGTACACCGGTGGGATCAGCGTTGTACTTGGAATCGCATACGTTCACGCTCATGATGGTAGCCATGATAATGTGTCCTCGTTTCTGGGATGGATACACTACAACGACGTGCACGCAGGGTAGCCGAAGCTACAGGTGCGCGTGATGAAGCTGGGTTATCCAGTTGTGTCTGAGTGAATGTTTGGGAGCGTCCGCCGGTGCGAGGGAGTGAGTCTCTTCCGGCAATCGCGCGGACGGGGAGTGAATCCGCCGCAGCGAGGGCTCCGGGCTGGTTGAGGGAGTGAATCTCTACCGTGCCCACGTGACGTAGCGTCAGTAAATATCCGCAGATAAAACCCGGTTTCACTGAAGCTACAGTGAAACATTCTAGAGCACCGCGTGGCTAATGCGAACCTCCAATGCCGGATAGTGTTCAGGGTCTCCGAGGGGAATTTCGGGGTAAATAACGCTCGAAGCCCACAGAAAATCAACTGACCAGCACAAACACCACACACCGTACGAGCACGGGTTAGTCAGCGATTTTTAAAAAAATTCATCATGTTCTCTTCGTGGACACCCCAAACACCTCCCGTAGGGTAACGGGCAACCACACGAGAGAGGCAACTACTGTTTCGACGCCTCCAGGGCCGCCGCCGCACCCACCACATCCAGGCGCGCATAGCGACCCGCAAGCCAGGTGCAAATCATCAGCTGAACCTGGTGGAAAATCATGATCGGTAGCATCATCAGGCCCAGCGAGCCGGCACCAAAAATGATGATGGCCATGGGCAGGCCGGCCGCCAACGACTTCTTCGAACCGCAGAACTGAATCGTGATGCGGTCGGCACGGTTGAACCCCAGGCGCTTAGCCAGCTGATCGGTCAGCCACAGCATGAACACCACGATGAGCGCCATCAGCACGATAAGTGCCACAATCTGCCACCAGGCCACGCGCGTCCACACGCCCTGCACCACGGAGGCCGAAAATGCCGAGTACACAATCATCATGACCGAGAACTTATCCAGCCACTTGGTGGTCGGCTTCTTCGCAAAGCCACCCACCCAGCGGCGCGTCAGCTGGCCGAGCACGAACGGCAGGAACAGCTGAATCGCGATATCGAGGAAAACGGTACCCGAGAACTCAATATGGTCCGTGTGCATCAGCAGCATGGCCAGCAACGGGGTCGCCACCACGCCCACAATTGAAGAGAGGGATGCGCTCACAATTGCCGCCGCCACGTTACCGCCCGCAATCGATGTGAAAGCGATGGATGCCTGCACGGTCGAGGGAACAAAAGTCATGTAGAGGATACCCAGATACAGCCCGTCACCAACCACGAAACGCAGCGGTGAAAGGGCCAGGCCCAGCAGCGGGAAAATGACGAAGGTGCAGCTCAGAATCATCAGGTGCAGACGCCAGTGGGTGAGGCCACGAATGGCCTCAGCGGTGGAAAGGCGCGCGCCGTACAGGTAAAACAGCAGGGCGACCGCGAACTTTGTTCCGTTGCTGAACCACGCGGCGAAGTCACCGCGAGCCGGCACGATAATGGCCAGAATAACGGCGGTGACGAGCATAGTCAGTAACGGGTCAAGCTTGATAGAGCGCAGTGATGAGAGCATAGCCCCTATTCTATGACCCTCGATTAAAGAGCTGAACCCGCCGAGGGCACCTCTCACGATGAGGTACCCTCGGCGGGTTCTTGAGCCTTTAGCGCCCACGGGCGCGTTCACGGCGTAGGGTTACTTATTGCCGGGGTCGAAGCCGTAACCGCCCTCGCCGGAGGGGCCAGCATCGGGTCGGTTGGGGCCAGGCTGCTGGCCGAACTGTCCAGGGGCCGAACCGAACGGGCCGGGCTGACCCGAGGTTCCAGGCTGCTGACCGGGCTGAGATCCAGGCTGACCGAAGCCGGGGGCCGCCTGCTGGGCGGGCTGACCGAAACCGGGCGCACCCGCGGCGGGGGCACCGCTGGCGGCCGCATACGCATCCCAACGCTGGGCGTGGAACGCGCGAGCCTGCTCGGTCTGCCAGCCGCTGAACAGGGCCGTGTTCTCGGGGTATGCGAGGTCCTTCTCGGGCTTCTGGACCACGTCCACGGTCTCAAGGTTGTAGGACTCCCAGGTCTTCTGGTTTTCCTGCATGAACTCGGTGGACTGAATCGGGTCGGGCCACATGCCAACCGGCTCCGAAGCGGGAATCAGCACGGGCACGCGCGGCGTGCCGTTGTCCGCGGGGTTCTCGGTCGGGCGCCAGAAGATACGGCCCGGCTGGGTGCGGTCACGTAGCGCGTGCGCACGCCAGGTAATCACGGGGTGGCTCATCAGCAGGTTCACGTACCATACGGCCAGGCCGCGGTCGGTGACGGCGCGGTCGGCCAGCTCGTCGAAGTTGACCTGCTTGTTCAGGTACTTACCGGCGGCCAACACCTTGATAGCGCCCTTAGCGCCTTCGGGGCAGAAGCGGTAACCGAAGTTATCGGCGGTGTATTCCTGAGCGCGAGACAGTGCGCTAGACAGTATGGGGATGCGGCTGAAAAGCGTGGTGAAAATCAGACGGAAGTAGCTGACGTGACCGGCCGCGATGTGGCCCACCTCGTGGCCGATGATGAAGCGCAGGGCCTGCGGGTCACGGGACTTACCGCCGATTTCGAACAGGTCGGAGTAGATGCAGATAAAGCGGCGGAAGCCGTGACCCGATGCGAAGGCGTTGATGGTGCCGTTACCGCTGATGACGTACGCGTCGGGTACGCGGCGCAGGCCGGCGGCCTCGGCAGCCTCGGCGAGCATCTGGTACGCCTCGGGGAACTGGGTCGGGGTGATGCGCACGCCATTCACACGCTGCTGGGCGTAGAAGAGCGCACGACCGATGAAGAGCACGAGGGGGCCCAGGACCAGCATGGACACGGCCTGCATGATGATGTCCTGCACGCTGCTTGCCACGCGGCTGCTCGTGCCGCCGGTGTACTCGCCCGAACCGGACGAGAAGAGCCACTGGCCCATGGTGCTGAACAGCTTAATGATTGACATGAACAGCACGACGTAGCCGGCTGCGGTGACCGCGTAGGCGGCGACCAGCCACGGGATTTCGGCGGGGTGACGCAGCGCGTGCAGCACCTTCGTCGGCAGTATGGACTGGTAGGCGAAGAACCTGGGTTCCGGAAGGGGGCTCACCGGCTTCTGACGCTTATCTTCGGGTAGCCAACCAGCGGAGAGGTCCTGCGGAAGGGGCGTGCCCTGCGGGGCGGGGCGCCCCTGGGGGCCGGGCTGGACGTTGAACTGCCCGCCGGGCTGGTGGTTTTCAGGAGGTTGAGTCATATCTCATCCACTTCGTATCGAGTGTTGTCTGTCTCCACTCTATCGGGTTTGAGTACGTTTGGGTGAATACGAGAATGGTTTTTCTCATGAACCATACGTATTTGGGCGGCCGGGTACGCAGAAGCCCGCCGCGGCGTCCGTTGGTAACGGATACTGCGGCGGGCTGACGCTTGACGCGCCACACGCAGGATGCATCATGCACCCGCGCGGGGAGCGCGCGAGATTCTGGCGTTTAGAGGCTCTTGACGAGTTCCTCGGTAGCCTCAGCGATAGCCTTCTCCTCGTTGGTGGGGATGACCAGCACCTTGATAGCGGAATCCTCGGTGGAAATCACGCGCGGCTCGGGGGAACGCTTAGCGTTCTCTTCCTCGTTGTACTTGACACCCAGTGCGCCGAGGCGGTCCAGGACCAGCTTGCGGAAGTCACCGGAGTTCTCACCGATACCAGCGGTGAAAATCAGTGCCTGCGCGCCGCCAACAACCAGGTTGTAGCCGCCAATGTACTTCACCAGGCGGTATGCGGTCATGTTCAGTGCGAGCTGTGCACGCTCATCGCCAGACTCTGCAAACTCAAAGACCTTACGCATGTCGTTGGAGCCAGCCAGTGCGAGCAGGCCGGACTCCTTGTTCAGGATGGTGTCCAGGCGTTCACCGTCGATGCCCTCACGAATCAGGATGGTGGTCAGTGCCGAGGGGTCAATGTCGCCGGAACGGGTACCCATGATCAGGCCGGCCAGCGGGGTGTAGCCCATGGAGGTGTCCACGGACTTGCCGCCCTTCACAGCGGTCACGGACGCGCCGTTACCGAGGTGTGCCACAATGCCGTTGAACTCATCGCGTGCAATGCCAAGCATGTCAGCAGCGACGTGGGAGACGTACTCGTGGCTGGTGCCGTGGAAGCCGTAGCGGCGGATGCTGTACTTGTCAGCCAGGTCGTAGGGGATTGCGTAGCGCCATGCTTCTTCAGGCATGGTGGAGTGGAACGCGGTGTCGAAGATAGCAACCTGCGGCAGGGAGGGCCACTTGTGCATTGCTGCGCGCATGCCCTGAACGTGTGCGGGGTTGTGCAGCGGTGCCAGCGGGGAGAGGTCGTCGATCTGCTGGACAACTTCCTCAGTCAGCAGGGTGGGGTGGGTGAACTTCTCTGCACCCTGCACCACGCGGTGGCCGACTGCCTGCAGCTCACGGCCTGCCAGGACGGGCTCAAGCTTCTCAGACATGATGTCGAATGCTACTTCGTGGTTGGGCACGTCGGTGCCGATGTTTTCGACGAGGCCGGAGGTCAGCATCTGCTCTGCCTCGGGCAGGGAGGTGTCACGCACCTGGTACTTCAGGGAGGAAGAACCAGCGTTCACAACGAGAATAAGCATGAAAGTATCTCTTTCGTAGTTTTCTTTTCTGCTCCATTCTCGCACTTTTCGAGCCTGCGTGCGAGACGGCCCAGACCGTGTTTTTAACGGGGGGTTTAGCGGAGGCTTTTACTGGGGGCAGCATCGGGGGCAGGAGGCGCGGGTTTGGTGGGGTCTTTTCTTTCCCATCCGCCTCGGGTAAGTCCAGCGGTGTCGCCTCGCGGTCAGGTGTGCACAGTGTGGCGCCGTACTCGTTCAGAAGTGCCACCGACGAATCGGTCCAGGCTATAGGTTTGGCCCTATAGATTCGCATTTCGTCCTCGATAGTTCTTGGAGAAAAACGTAGTACTTGGGTCAGCTCACTCATCTAAATTCACCACTTCTTTGAAACAATCAAGGTTAGAGCGCGAGTGAAGGACAATCACAACCTGCTTGTCACTGCCCTCGATAGCGCACGCCATCGATTCGAGCTCAGTGCGCTCCTCTGACGGAGTGAGACTCTTCAAGGTCTCATCAAGCAACACAAGCCGGGCAGCGCCTTCACGTAACACGGAACGCGCAAGCATGAGCCCGCTCGAATTCGATGCTTCAGATGCGAACGGATCGATATCTGGTACGATTACCACTTCGCCTTGGGGATACCGGCGGTATAGAGCATCAAGCATGACGGACTTCCCCGCGCCAGTTGGTCCAATCAAGGCAACCATAGAACACCCAGAGTCAAGAACGCTCTCAAGCAGAGCCAGGTCAGCAGACCGCACGGGCGGATAAGAACGGTCGGCCCGGTACTCTTCAAGCATCCGAACACGCTCCGCAGTCAAGCTGACTACACCAACCTGTTGCAGCGTCTCCACCGTAGATTGGATGCCAGATGACAGAGTTACTGCAAAATATATTACGACCGCGGGAGCAACCACTGAGTTCGATCCTTCGACCATCAGTGCCAATACCACCGCAGAAACATTCAGTGACAACACAAGCGACTGAATCAGTCCCGTACGCAGTGCGTAGGCGTTCGCCAACTGAATCGAGCTGCTGACGTATGCAGCCTCCGAATGAGCGTAGGCTTCTTCTCCAGCCCGACGCAGCCCTGCACTGACGGGCGCAGCGTGTAAGCCAGCCTGGGCACCAGCCACCCCGATGAAGTCACCTCGGCGATTGGCAGCCGTCGTCGAGGCAGGGAGAATCCACTTTGAGCCCTGACGCATAGCAAGCATCGCTAGGGGTGCTACCGCCAACACAGCGATTATGAACAGCGGGGCGCCGGCCACTGCGCCTCCGATGAGCATAAAGGTCTGTAGAATGACCATAAATACCGAACCCAGGGCGCTAGGCACCGACATCTGAAGGTCGGAGAAGTCTTCACCCATCCGCCCCATGACCGCACCGCTTGTTCTAGGACTAGCGAATCGATCGAGCCTGCGTATAACCCGGTCGTGCAAATCGCTCAGCCTAGCGATGGGAGCCCAGTAGAGCGGGCCAAAGAACATGACGGACCCAACAATTGCTGCCAGTGCGCAAGCAGCTGACACTCCAGCAACCTGAGCAGACAGCCCATCACTGTGAGCAATCGTCAATGCAAAAGCAACTTCGGATCCGCTCAAGAGTAGGGCGCCACACGTAATCCACACCAAATGCGGTCCAAACAACAACAGGGCCGATCGTCGGAATGTGGCACGCTTCGGCTCAGGGTCAGGAAGGTCCTGTCCCTCGCTCACCTCCATCGAACCAGCATCTACCCCCTTAGCTGCCCCGGGGCTATGAGCCTGCAACTCAAGAGGGTCTACCCTCGCATCATTGCCGGAGGTGAAGGCACTCGGTACGTACTCCTCCGAGCTTGCCAGAAGTGTGCACGTTGGCACGCACTCTAAGATCCTCTCGGCAACCACTTCTCGTGCTACAGGATCAAGCGCTGCGAACGTATCGTCCAAAATTAGCCAGTCTGGTTTGTCTGCCAAAACGATTGCGACAGCAGCACGGTGTCTCTCTCCTGACGACAAGGTTGTTGCGTCTTGCCAGAACCGCCCGATTACATCCTCAGTGAGCCCCATACCTAAAGCGAGGCTAGTGAACCGGGATACCTGATGTGGCGAAGCAGAAGCTCGCCACGCTGACAACACCGAATGGGACATTTCCGGGTTGCGTGGTACGAAAGCGGAATCGGGGGTGGTCACGGATGTGCGCAATGCTTCAGCGCGCTCAGACGTAGCTGCAAGCACCTCTCTAGAATTTGAAGGCTGCCCCACCCAGTCCTGCTGTTTAACCGTGCAATTTGGAGACGACTCGAGCTTGTCGAGCTCACGCATCATTGGCACAGCGAGCCGAATAACCCGATAGTTTACGATGTTGTTCTGCACCGCTGCGTACAGGTAGCGGGCTGCCAAAATAATTCCAATACCGAAATGAGCGGATGGCCAGAGCCACGCGCCGAGAACCGCAACCACAGCGAGCACCGCAGTTAGTGCTCCCCGTTCAAGGAATCCATTCAGGATCTGCAACGGGACTCGTCTGTGCAGAAGCTGCTCTTCGGTGTTTCGGATGCTAGCGACCTTGTCCAGGGCGGTACCCCAGCTGGGGATGCTTTGCCCTCGAGGCAGCGCGTTTGCTACACGCTGGATCCACTGCCGACGCTCTCCCTCTAGAGCGACGTACTGTTCCCATAGTCGGCCCACCAAGTTGATGAGACGGACGCTGACGAATACCAATCCAGTGATGAGCAACGCAGCGATGGCGCCGCTTGCACCATATAGCGCGAGCGAAACCGCGAGAAAGGCAATAATCTGAACGGTTGAAACGGCGAAATCAACAACGAAGGCAAACTGGCTGATCTGTCCTGGGTATGTGAGAACATGCCCGTGAGCTTCCGGCGGATGGGATGACCTACTAAAGATGTCCCGGAAACGGCGGTATGTAAGCTGTCGAACCGCGATCGTGAGAATAAGCTCTTGGCGTTCCTTCACCCAGTACCCTAGGCTTTCAGCCAGGAAAGCGAAGATGAGTAACCAAATAGCACTGCCTGGGATCCTCTCACCTGACGTTACCTGGCCGATACCTGCCGTAATCATCAGAGCCCCTGCAACATTCAGTAGGCCAGCGGTGAAGACGGTGAAACTCGTGCTCGTTGGCGCGAATACCAAAGCAAGCCAGCGGATCCGTCTCGGCAGGTTCCGCGCTATCCTTTGATAGCGCACATACAAGTGCTCGATGGGCATGTCTCTCAGATGCAGGCTACGAGCAGCGCTCTGTGTTTCGCCCCGTCGCTTGTGATTGATCACCATTATGTTTCCAGTCATTCGGTATTCGAGTTCAGGTGTACGGCCTCGTTAATAAGTTCGTCGTTCGGAAAACGGGCTTGGAGGTCGTTGAGAGCTACCTGGACATCTATGCTCGGATCGAGAGCAGTCCGAGCCTGCATGAGCAAAAGCTCTACCTCAGCCTTCGACTTCGCATCGAGTTGCGCCTGCGCGGCGCGGGATCTGGCTTGCACAGTCCATTCGGGCGTTTCCGCCTCATATGATGCGCGTAGCATGTCCAGGACAGCCTCATCATCCCCAAGATTTGCTGCTTTCGCGTACTCGTCTCTTGCGCGACGAGGGGCCCCTAATTGCATAAGGATGAACCCGAGAAGTCAGTGCGCTTCAGGCATGCTTGGGTCAAGCTCAACCGTGCGTCCTGCCTCTACCGCTGCTTCCTCAAAACGGCCCATATCGCTCAAGAACGACGCGAAATCCTGGTGGTATTCGGCGAACTCTGGATCCATCGCGATGGCCTCTCTGAACAGTCGCTCCGCCTCTTGAAGATTCCCCATTGACTTCACAACTCGAGCCAAATTCGATGTAAGCACTATGTGATGCAGTCTATAATGAACAGCCAACGTCGGCTGAGATGCTGCCTTCTCGGGCATGCACCGAAATTGGGTACGGGACAAATATACAACAATTTGACCAAATCCAAGATATAAGCGTGTCTGTCGGGCTCATCCCCGCACACATCCCCGCATACGCGGGGAAAATTTCCTCCGGGGCCGCCGGTAAGAGTATAAATAAGGCTCATCCCCGCGCATACGGGAAAACCTGGAGATGTGCGCTGGGACGCTAAGTATGCTGGGCTCATCCCCGCGCATGACTGAAACGGTTGCGGGGCAGAAGTAACCTCCGTATAGTGGGGGTTGTCAGGATAAAACGATAGTTACCGCCCTCCGGGGCCCAGGGATGAAGGCGCCAAGATATGAAAGCTGGAGGACTCCGGCCGTTCTTGGCGATTCTGACACATAAGGCACCCTTACGGGTGCCTTTTCTGTTTAACTACAGCTCAGGGGAGGGGACGCACTCTGGTGCGGCCCCTCCCCTGTTTCTTATGCTCGCGGGTTATTCTTCGTCGTCATCAACGGCGGGCAAGCCCAGCAGGGCGGTTCCCGCCTCGGTGAGGGACCAGCGCATCGTGCGACCAGCCTTCACGCCCTCAACAAACCCAAGCCCCTGCAGCAGTTTGAGTCTATCGCGCAGAGTCGGCGCCGTAACCCCCAGCGCCTCCTGCAACTCGGTCGAGGTAGGCGCGACCGGCGCACGGAAAATATTGGCTTGCCCCAACAGATGCAGAAGGTCAAGCAGGGAACCCACCTTCTTCTGATTTTTTGCTGTTTTGCCCCTCAGCCACTCATGGTTCTGATTCAACTCAGCAGTACGCCTATTCAGCGATGCCAACGCCTCATAGCGGGTCGCCAGCTCCTTTTCTAGGTATTCCTGTGCCTTCTCAATCAGTTCAAGGAAGGCATGCAAAAAAGTAGTTACTTCACCGTAGTTGAGCAGCTCCTCAGCATCAGAAAACGCCTTGTAATAACGTTCTTTATGGAGGTTAAGTGTGCTCGGCAGAGTAAGCGCCGTCAGGTGGCTGAGTACCCGCACCATATGGGAAGCGAGAAGGTACCTGCCAAATCGTCCGTTGCCGTCGTAGAAAGGGTGCGTGTACTCCACCATGAAATGTGCGGCAATCGCGGAAAATAGCACCGGCACGTTCGGGTCGAGAGCGTGGTCGAGCGCCGCCTGAATGTTAGCGGTGATAGCTTCCTCGCCCATCGGGGGTTCATGCACAACCTTAGTGCCACTAGTGATGCGAACAGGACCGGCACGAAAAAGCGCTCCGTCTAGACGATTTTCATCGTCCAGATGCCCCTCAAGCAGGGTGTCATAAAGATTGCGTACTTCCTCGACCGTATCAGGCGGCCGACGTTCTCCTAATGTGTTCAATAGATTCATAAATTCCACAGCACGTTTAGCGCGGGGGTCTTCACTGTCGCCGGAGGTGAGCGCCTCAGAAATCAGCCGGCGAGTTGTATGCACACCTTCAATGCTGTCAGTGGCCACGATGCTGCGTACTGCCAGGTCAGAGAGGTAGCTCCTCATCGCGACACCAGGTAAGCGAGAACTCAGCTGTTCGATATTCCGCTCCCGCACCATAATACGGTCGTAATGGGCAAGTACGGTGCGGTCTGCCAGGTAGAACATAGGGTGCCCACGTACTTTGAATTCATCGAGAAGGTAAGTGCAGTAACTATGGCGGCGTGACTGCAGTTCTGCCTGTACGGCCGCTTCGTTGCGTTCATGAAAAATACTTTTAAGAGTTCGGTATCCGTGACCGGTAGCACTCATCTAATCCTCCTTAATAGTGAAAAAAACCGCGATTTTTTTCATTATTCCTAAAATTTTTGGGAAATAGTGAAAAAATCGGCAGTTTTTTTCATAATCCAGGTCACATGGTGATAGTTTGCGGGCAAGCACCTGCGGGATATTTGCATGCATGGTAGGGTTACTTCTAACACCGATAACCACGTGCCGCCGTGTTTTGCGTCTTGCAGTCCTCGACGTTGCGCTCTGGCTCAGAGGCGTTCTGCGGTACCGTATACTCTCATCACTCATTCAATCTCTCTCTCTCCCCCCCCCCGCCCGGGGGTGGGGTTATCTGACGCACCCCAGATGCGGGGTCTACGTATTTTGGAGATTGTTATGGAAAACAAGGGCGGAGTAACTATCCCCCGCTGGGCGCTCGCTGCCGCTGTAGTTGCCCTACTGGTCTTACTGGTCATAGTTCTTATCCCTGGCGGTAAAGACTCAAACCCCGTAGCAGCAGGCTCCTCCAACAATACGGAGCAGTCACAACCCGCCTCCTCTAGCACTGCCGAGCCCTCCATCTCGGCTCTAGCGGCAAGCAGCTCAGCGAGCACCAACCACCGTGCAGTATGCGATGTGAAGGTTCCGACGGGTAAAGAATTTTCTGCGGATATTCCTTCTGACTACACCTGGGAGCAGATGACCGACAGCGTCCATTATCCGGTATCTAAAACTTATGGTCCGACCGTGCGTCAGGGTCGTCTGGGTCAGTGTTTCGCGCACAACCCGACAGGTGCAGCTATGTCCGCCATTAATGCAATGGTTGTAATTGGTAATGACGAAATACCAGCTGACGCCCGTCGTGCTATCTTCTCTAGCCGCTACAATGGCAAGCCCGATCCTTGGGAAGATGGAGAGTCCAGTGATTCGGATGATGACATGTCTAACTATGTGTCGGCTATTTATGCCTACAGCATCCAGGGATACTCAACGGAGCGTGCCACGGTGAAAGTCTACATGATGGCACAGAAGCAGGGCGGATCAATCAGCATCGGCTGGGTGCCCATCCGCATGGTCTGGGAGGACGGCGATTGGCGTTTTGACTCAGAAAAGTCAGAGACTAAAACGAACATACTGATGGATGAATCTGATGATCCCTCACAGCGATTCACTATCGGCAAGAGCAAGCTGATTGAGTGGGGTTTCAAGCTGTAACCCCCAAACGGTAGGCTGGTAACCCAGTTATCTCGTTTTATAAATTAATGCGCGGTGGGGCGGGACAGATTTGATTCTGTCCCGCCCCACCGCATTCATATGTTTAAGCCCTATCTATGAGCTATCCGCCAGACCCCGCCTCCGTTAGAAGAAGTCAATGTCAGGGAGGCCCGCAAAAATATCGGCAAAGAACTCGTACGTACCCCGAACGAAGCGCTCGCCACCATCCTCCACCTCACTATCAGCCCGCGAATACGTGAAAAGGCCACCAATAACCTTCACACCAAAGAAATACAGCCCAACAGCCCCAAGGGCCAGAGCAACGAAAGGCATCACCAGCATGACCACAAAGTGAAGAATCACGTTATCAATCGAGCCGCCAAGCAACACCAGGCCAACAATGACGACCCCCATCACCACCAGGCACACGGGCACGCTCACAACGTACATGCCCCAGGCGATAATACGCAGAACAGTCTTCCAGAAGCCGCGGCGCGGCTTCTCCTGCAGACCATCTGCGGGATGCGGAAGATACGGTGCAGTGTGTTGAAGTGCTGACTGGTTGTTCATAGGTGGTTGTCTCCTGACGTACTCGGTGTATACATCAACTCCCCTGAGAATACGTCACCCACCTGGGCGATTCCTCAAAGCGGGTGCGAGCAAGCAAACCACGCCCGCTAAAGCACCTCGGGGTGGACCGCCACCTCCACGGCGGCAGGCAACACGCGCGCACTAATGCGGTACGCCGACGGCGCCGGGTCACCGTCCACCTCAACCGGCTGCACACCATCCGGGAACTCCAACACCACCTCAGACCCCACCAGGTGGCGGATCACCGGCAGCTCAATGCGCGGCGAACCCAAAATCGTGCGTCGCGTAACCTTCGCCATCAGCAGCCCCCACTCCACCAGGTCACGCGGGGACGCCACAATCACCTCAAGATTACCGTCGTGCACATCCGTCATATCCGCCAGGCGAATACCGCCCTGCAGGCGGCCACAATTCGCGATCAGCACCGAACGCATCGGCAAAGTACGGAACGGCGCACCATCCACGCTAATACGCACCGGGTGCGACCTGCCCAGCATATGCTTCATGCCGGACTGCACATACGCCACCCAGCCGAACTTCGCCTTAATATCCTCGTTCGTATCATTCATGACAAGCGCATCAAAGCCGGCACCACTCATCACAAAGAACGTGTGTTCTGTTTCTTCGCCGGTGGTGCCCGTCGTCGTCATCTCAATCGCGTCAACGGTCTGACCCGCGCCGTTGAGCGCAATATCAACGCACGCCGCCACGTCACTGACCGGGATGTACAGGTTGCGCGCCAGCAGGTTACCGGTGCCCATCGGCAGAATACCCAGGCGCGGCTTCGGCCCCTCATGATGCGCCAGCACCGCCGCCACGGCGCGCACCGTACCGTCACCACCGGCGGCAATCAGCAGGTCAACGCCCTCGGCAATCAGCTCGCGGGCAGCCTCCGAGCCGGGCTCGTCCACGCGGGTGGTGCGCACCAGCGCCTGCGGGTGGCCGTTCGCCGCGAGGGTACGTTCCAGAATCTCGATAGCCGCCGCAACGCCGGGCTTACTCGGGTTGTACACCACGCCCACGCGCTGCGCCTGCCCGGTAGGCAGGGTCGGCAGAACGCCGAAGGGCGCACCCAGTTCGATAGCGCGTCGGCGCGCTTCACGGCGGGCACGAGTGACGGAGGCGGTCAGAGCCGCCGCCGCAGAAACACCAAGGAGTTTACGGAGTAAAGGCATGATTTTAGACTACCCGCCCACACAAAAACCCGCTCACCGTTTACGCGGTGAGCGGGTTTTTCAGCTGGTTGTGAGATTACTCAGCGGCTACTGCGGGGATGACCTCGGCACCACCCATGTAGGGGCGAAGTGCCTCGGGGATACGCACGGAGCCGTCAGCCTGCTGGTGAGTCTCCAGGATGGCAACCACCCAGCGAGTCGTCGCCAGGGTGCCGTTCAGGGTTGCCACGGAGCGGGTGCGGCCCTTACGCACGTTGCCTGCCTCGTCCACGGTGTCCGGGGTGCGCTCGCGGATGTTCAGGCGGCGCGCCTGGTAGGTGGTGCAGTTCGAGGTGGAGGTCAGCTCACGGTAGGTGCCCTGGGTGGGGACCCATGCCTCGCAGTCGAACTTGCGGGCTGCGGAGGTTCCCAGGTCGCCTGCGGCGGTGTCAATCACACGGTATGCGAGGCCGCAGCGCTGCAGCATTTCCTCTTCGAGGGACAGTAGCTTTGCGTGCATCTCTTCTGCCTGCTCGACGGGGCAGTAGACGAACATTTCAGCCTTGTTGAACTGGTGCACGCGAATGATACCGCGGGTGTCCTTACCTGCGGAGCCTGCCTCGCGGCGGTAGCAGGAGGACCAGCCCAGGTACTTCTTGGGGCCCTTCTCGAAGTCGAGAATTTCGTCGGTGTGGTAGCCGGCGAGCGCCACCTCGGAGGTACCAACCAGGTACAGGTCGTCGTGTTCGAGGCGGTAGATTTCGTCATCGTGCTTGACGTTAAAGCCGGTGCCGTTCATGATTTCGGGGCGTACCAGGGTGGGGGTGGTCATCATGGTGAAGCCGTGCTCGGTTGCGAGGTCGAGCGCCATCCACATGAGTGCCTGCTCCAGGCGGGCCACCTGGCCCTTGAGGAAGTAGAAGCGTGCGCCGGAGACCTTCGCGCCGCGTGCCATGTCGATGCCGTCGACGAGTTCGCCGATTTCGAGGTGGTCGCGCGGTTCGAAGCCGTCAGCGGTGAAGTCGCGGGGGGTGCCGACCTTCTTGACGACTACGTAGTCGTCTTCACCACCGGTGGGTACGCCGTCGATGATGAGGTTTTCGATGCTGCTGACCAGTTCCTCATATTCGGCGGTTTTCGCTTCGGAGGCTGCCTTTGCTTCGTTGACGCGGGCTGCCAGTTCCTTCGCCTGTGCGACGAGGGCGGGCTTTTCTTCCTTGGGTGCCTTTGCGACGGTCTTGCCGAAGGCGTTCTGTTCGGCGCGCAGGGTCTCGTATTCGCCGATGAGTGCGCGGCGGGCGGTGTCGGCTTCGAGGATGCGGTCGACGTGGGTTTCGTCCTTGCCGCGTGCTCGCTGGGAGGCGCGGAAGACGTCGGGGTTTTCGCGGAGGAGGTTAATATCAATCACTGTTTTATCCTACCTAATCTTGCGGTGGGGTGCGTGCGGGGTTTGTGCTGGTGAGCAGCTAGCGGCGGCCGGTTAGCGGCGCCTCTAGCGGCGCTGCAGGTGTGTGGGGCGGCCATTCGGGAAGAGCGATTCCAGCCACTCGTGCGCGGAGTCGAAGGAGGCGTCGGAGTGGATGCTGTCGACCTCGGTGTTTTCGTGGTCGGCGCGCGGGTAGGAGCCGAGGAACTTCAGCGTCGGGGAGACGCGGTGCAGGCCGCGCAGTGCATCGCGCATGCGTGCCTCATAAATGTGGCCGTCGGCGTCGATGCTGAACGAGTAGGAGCCCATACCTTCGCCGGTGGGGCGCGACTCGATGCGGGAGAGGTTCACGCCGCGCACCGAGAACTGTTCGAGCAGTTCGAGCAGGGCGCCGGCACGGTTGGCGGGCAGCGGCACAGTCAGGGTGGTTTTGTCGGAGCCGGTCGGCTCAGGGATGTCGGCGATGCGGGAGAGCAACACGAAGCGGGTCACGGCGTTCTTGTTGTCGCCAATATTGTCCTGCAGTACGTGCAGTTCCGGGTGGTAGTTCAGCAGCGCCGGGGAGCAGATTGCCGCATCGTAGGTGCAGCCCTCTTCGAGCAGGCCGACGGCCGCCGCCGCGGTGGAGGAGCCGGGCAGGTAGGCGGCGGTGGGCACGTTATCCTGCGCCCAGCCGCGCACCTGCGCCCAAGCATGCGAGTGGGTGGAGATGGTCTTAACGTCGTCAATGCTGATGGGCTTCGCGGCAACCAGCACGAAGCGGATCGGTACGAGCACCTCGCGGATAATGCGTACACCCTCGCTGGCTGCGATAGCGTCCAGGGTGGCACTCACGCCGCCCTCCACGGAGTTTTCGATGGGCACCATGGCGGCGTCCACCTCGCCCGCGTTCAGGCGTGCGAGCGCGTCGGGCACGCTGGTGGCGGGGATGCGTTCGGCGTCGGATGCGCCGGGGACGCTCAGCAGGGCAGATTCAGTGAAGGTGCCGGAGGGGCCAAGGTAGGTGTATCGCATGGTCACCATGGTATCGGGTTGGGGTCGGTATCGGTGGGGTTTCGCCTGTGCTGTATGCATCTCGGAATGGCTTCGGTCATGGGTTGGCGATTTTAGGGGTGGGTTAGTGGCGTTGGGGGTGGTTAAGACCCACCCCCAACGTCACTAACCTATGACTGAAGCCTAACCCCCTAACCCGCGAACTGGCGCACCCGCGCGGTGTCCCAGTACTGGGCGGGCACGCCTCCACCCATGAGCTCACGGGCGATAGCGGCAGCCTGCACGGAACCAGCCTCCGGCAGGGGCGCGTGCGAACCGGCAATAATGACGTTGCCGCGGCGGCGACCCTTCAACATTGCCGAATCCGCCACAATGCACACGTACTCGAACACTTCAAGCAGGGCGGACGCCTCCGCGCGGGCGCCGGTCAGTGCCGGCCCGTCACCGCAATTGAGGATGTACAGGCCACCGGGTGCCAGCGACTCGGCGACGGTGCGGGTGAACTCGACGGTGGTGAGCGCCTCGGGGGTGGTGTCCCCGGCGAACACGTCACGAATCAGCACGTCGCGGGATGCCGGGGCAAACGTGGAGGTGACGGCACCCGCCTCGCCCACACGAATTTTCACGCGCGGCGCCTTAGGGATGTCGAACCAGGCGCGCACATACTCGGCGAGCTTGGCATCCAGCTCAACAACCGTGTTGCGGCTGGTGGGGTACAGGTCAGCGAAATAGCGCGCCATGGAGCACGCGCCGCCGCCCAGGTGGGTGATGCGCAGCTTCGCAGCATCCAGGTGCTCCTCCACGTGCGAGGAAACGACCGCCGCAATCCAGCGCATGTACTCAAAATCCATCTGGCGGGGCTCACCCACAATCACATGGGAAGACTGCACACCATTAATGAGTAGCAGCCAGCCGTCGGCATGGTAGCCGTCGGGGACCAGCTCCGCCTCACCCGTAGAAATCGGGTACACGCCAGCGGCGGCACCCTGCACGGGGGTGTTCTCGGCCTCGCCAGCCCGGTTCTTCTGGTTCTTCTGCGCCTTCTGGGTTTTCTGGTTTTTGGGGGAGTTCTTCGGTGCCCTGCTCTTTTTCGCCATACCCTCTAGCCTAGCCGACAGCCCACACGCCCCTAGCGTACGCACCCGCGGCAAACCGCCTCCACAGGGGCCGGCTGAGTAGACTGGAACCCATGGGATTTGTATGTCAGGGCCGCTACGTGCTCGCACCGATTGAACCGACCGACGCCGAAAAATACGTGAACCTGCAGCTGGACTGCATGGAGCAAACCTACGATCCGCTGTACTTCGACGCTCTCGGGGAAAGCTTCACCGCCCGCCACCGCATCGAACGTGGTGACTACCTCGAAGACTTCCACCGCCACCTTTCCTCCCCCACCGTGCGAGGCTTCTTCGCCTACGATGTACCCGGCTGGACCCCCGACGGCGGGCTCTCCTGCTCCATCGGCGCACACATCGACTGGGATAAGCCGGTCGGCCTGGCGCTCTCACTCTGCGAGTTCTCCGACTGGGAACTCGAACGCGCCGACAACCTCCCCGAACTGCCCGCGGGTATCCGTAAGCTCACGCACCTGTACACGCTCAACCACACGCACGGCACCGGGCTCGGTCAGGCACTCTACGAGTCCGTCATCTACCCGGACGAAAACTCCTACCTGTGGGTCATGGCTGAAAACGAACGAGCAATCTCCTTCTACGAGTGTCTCGGCTACCAGCGCAACAGCATCGAATTCGCGGCACGCGGCATCTGGGCGCCCGGCCACAGCGTGCGGTACGCGCGCATCCTCAACCCGTAAAACCCATAAACGGGCGGGCCAGACGGCTAGTCCAGCAGCTGCGGGCACCGCGAGGCACGCGGCGGCCCCGCCCGGGACGCCGTGCGACACATCGCACCCTGAACGCTGTTAGGCGCCACACCCGCAAAGTCTTAACATAGAAAGTGACCTACGCTCGACGCACACCGCACAGACACAGGGAACCCCTGCGCACGCGCGGTACCGGCGCCGAACGCCACCCCACCGAAGGAAAGTAGAATATGACCACCGGTCTTTACCTCTCCGCTACGTCCCCGAACTCGGGCAAGTCCCTGATTGCCCTGGGCCTGGCAGACTCCCTGATTAAGCGCGCGGACCGCGTCGGCTTCTTCCGCCCCGTCTTCGACGGCGCAACCATCGCTGACGACCCCGTAGCACGCCTGATTCGCGAGCACTTCAACCTCTCCGAGGAGCAGGTCGGCGGCGCCGTCTCCATGAACGACGCACTCGCACTCATCGCTGAGGGCGACACCGAAGAGATTTCCTCCCGCGCGGTATCCGCCTACGAGAAGGTCGCAGCCAACAGCGACGTCGTGATTGTTGACGGCGTCTACCTGCCCGCCAACGCACTCGCAGTCGAATTCGACCTGAACGTCCAGATTGCACGCGACCTGGGCCTGCCCGTCGTCGCTATCGTCGGTGCGCAGGAAGCCACCGTCGAAGAGGCAGTCACTGCCGTTGACGTGGCCCGCACCGAGCTGACCGCATCCAAGGCTGACCTGCTCGCCGTCATCGTCAACCGTGCAGAGCCCACCCTGCGCGAGGACATCGAGAAGTCCGTCAAGCGCGGCGAGGCAAACCTGCCCGTCTACGTGCTGCCCGAGATTTCCGAGCTGACCGCTCCGACCGTCGGTGAGGTGGCCGAGGCCCTCAAGCTCGACACCGCCGGCGTGAAGGCTGGGGACCTCAGCCGCGATATTCACGGCATCAAGGTCGCCGCCATGACCGTCTCCAACTTCCTGGGCCAGTTCGTCGACGGCGACTTCGTGATTGTCCCCGGCGACCGTGCAGACATCGTGGCCGCAACCCTGGCCTCCGCACTGGCACCGTCCTTCCCCGCTCCCTCGGGCGTGCTGCTCACCGGCGGCCTGGACGACGTATCCGGCCAGCACACCGCCGTGGGCGAGCTCATCAAGAACGCACCCTTCCCGGTGCTGTCCACCGAGCACGACACCTTCAAGTCCGCACGCGCCGTCTCCCGCGTGCACGGCTCCCTCGAGAGCGGTCACCAGCGCAAGCTGGCCGCCGCCCTGGGTGGCTGGGACGAACACGTCAACAAGGACGAGCTGCTGTCCCGCCTGTCCATCGAGCGCCCGGCTTCCATGACCCCGCTGCGCTTCCTGCACAACCTCATCGAGACCGCACGCGCAAACCGCCGCTCCGTGGTTCTGCCCGAGGGTTACGACGTGCGTATTCTGCGTGCCGCCGAGATTATTGCTCGCCGCGACTTCTGCGACCTGATTCTGCTCGGTAACCCCGCCAAGATTGCAGAGATTTGCCAGGCTGAGGGTATTGAGCTGCCCAGCTCGATCCGCATCATCGACATCGAGAACAACGAGTACTCCGAGGACTTCGCAGCAACCTACGCTGAGCTGCGTGCACACAAGGGCGTCACCATTGAGGCTGCTCGCGAGCGCATGACCGACCCCTCGTACTTCGGCACCATGCTGGTTTACAAGGGCATCGCCGACGGCATGGTTTCCGGTGCTGTGAACACCACCGCGAACACCATCCGCCCCTCGCTCGAGTTCATCAAGACCCGCCCCGGCACCAAGATCGTCTCCTCCGTCTTCCTGATGCTGATGGAAGACCGCGTTCTGGTCTACGGCGACTGCGCAGTGAACCCGAACCCGAACGCAGAGCAGCTGGCCGACATTGCGAAGGCATCCGCGGAGACTGCACGCCAGTTCGGTGTGGAGCCGAAGGTTGCTATGCTGTCCTACTCGACCGGCACCTCCGGCGCTGGCGCAGACGTGGACGTTGTGCGTGAGGCAACCGAGATCGTGCGCGCTTCGAACCCCGACTTCGCGGTCGAGGGCCCGATCCAGTACGACGCTGCTTCGAACATGTCCATTGCGTCGACCAAGCTGCCCGGCAGCGAGGTTGCTGGTCAGGCTACCGTGTTCGTCTTCCCCGACCTGAACACCGGTAACAACACCTACAAGGCTGTTCAGCAGTCTTCGGGTGCTGCCGCTGTGGGCCCGGTTCTGCAGGGTCTGCGTAAGCCCGTGAACGACCTGTCCCGCGGTACCACCGTTGAGGACATCATCAACACCGTTGCGATTACCGCAATTCAGGCGCAGAGCCTGTAAGGTGCACGCGGCGCTGTAGCGTGAAGGCTGCGGCGTTCCGTTGACATAGAAATCTCCCGCACTGGGCGGGGCATGCCTTGGAGGTGTGCTCCACCCGGTGCGGGAGATTTTTTGTAATTACAGGGATTTCTTTTGGTGCAACTCCCCGGTTAGACCTTGCGGGTACGGCGGTCGAGGCGCACATAGTTAATCACGCCAAGAACAGCCATGCCCACGGCGGTCAGAACCGGGCCGAGGGCGGGCGGGAAGAGCCAGGTGAGCCCCGCCTCCACGGTGTAAGCGATGAGGCGGCAGACAAGGTAGGCACACGCCGCCACGAAGAGCGCGTAGGCGACGATGATACCGACCGGGCGGGGCTCGTAGCCTTCTCGCCGGGCGCGCAGAGCGGCACTTAGCGCGTTACCCAGGTACAGGGCGAGAGCGCCGAGAACGACCGCGGCGGTGAGGGCACCGTCGAGGAGCGTGCGCGGGGTCAGCGGTGCGGTGCCTGCCTCAGCGAAGAGGTTGAGGATGCGCACCACGGCGTAGGCGTAGCAGAAGATGACTGCCGCACGGATGGTGAGGGGGAGGTTGGTCCAGAAGGTTTTCATGCGGCCCCTTTCGAGGTGGAGGGCGGGCTTCTGTCTGAGTGTTGCCCCCAAGGACACCTAAGAACGCCGGCGTGTGATGCGAATCAATAGCATTTGGGCTGGTGTGTTGTGTGCGCGGGGCGGGGTGCTTGGTGCACTGTTTTTATGCGCCGAGAAGCCACATGTGTTTCGAAAAGCAACATGTTACGTGGCTTCTCGAAACACATGTGGCTTCTCGCGGAGAAGACGGGCAGAGAATTTTTGTAATTACAGACTTTCACCGCCTTCACCCCTGAGCCGGTGACCACCCAAGCAGCGGCAAACCGCCCGGGCTGCTAGGCTGCTGCTATGACCACGACTGACGAAACTCTCCCTCTGGGACTGTACGAGCACCTCAAAAGCGCATCGCTCATGGGCCGCGCTATCCCCGAAGGCGCGCAATGGCAGGAAGAAATTCTCAAAAAGGACGACTACAACATCCCCGAACTGCTCACCCAGTTCTTCGCCACCCAACTAGCCCCCGCCCTCGAAAGCCTCAAAACCCCTGCCGACCAGGTGAAACTCATCAACCGCATGATGGAGCTCCTACCGCAGGAGGCCGAAGAGCAGAATGATTCGTTGCTGACCGATGACGACAGCAACGTAATTCAGATGCGCGAACTCGCCCTCACGAATACAAAGACTACGCGCCCCGATATTCCTCTGAGCGATGTTGCTCTGATGACGAATACTTCTAAAGACCTAAATCTCAACACTGAAATTCAGAAAGAATTAGAAAGTGCAGACCGTGTAGATTTGCTCTGCTCTTTTCTTAAAATGTCCGGCGTTAATAGTTTGAGTGAGCAGCTTAAAGCTATTAAAAATCGCGGTATTCCTTTCCGCATTATTACCACCACCTACATGGGCGCGACCGACCGTAAGGCTATTGACCGCCTCGTCGAAGAGTACGGCGCGGAGGTGAAAATCAGTTACCAGGGTGACAGCACCCGCCTACATGCGAAGGCCTGGCTGTTCCACCGCAATACTGGCATGTCCACCGGTTATGTGGGCAGCTCAAACCTCTCCAGCGCCGCGCTCACTGACGGCTTGGAGTGGAATGTGCGTATCTCCAGCCCGATTACTCCCGGCCTGATCCGCCAGTTTGAAGGCCTGTTCGAGAGCTATTGGAAGAGCGGTGATTTTACCCTCTATACCGCCACTGACCAGGAGAAACAGGAGCTCGATACTGCCCTGGCCAAGGCGGATATTACCGGCCGCAAGAGCAAGGGTCTGGAGTACGATATCGACTCGTCCCTGCTGGATGTGCACCCGTTCCCGCATCAGGCGCGCATGCTCGAAGAGATGCAGAACGCTCGTTCTAAGGGCCGCCACCGTAACCTCGCCGTGGCCGCAACCGGCACCGGCAAAACCGTGTTCTCCGCCCTCGACTACAGGCGCCTCTGCGAGCAGTCCGGCAAAAAGCTGAAGCTGCTTTTCATTGCGCACCGAAAAGAAATCCTCGACCAGGCGCGCCGCACTTTCGGCGACGTCATGCTTAAAGGTAATTTCGGTGAACTTCTGACCGGAGGCAAAAAGCCCGAATATAACGAGGCTGTTTTTGCGACCATTCAAACTTTGTCAGGTGCTACCCTTGAGAATTATGCGCCGGACTATTTCGACGTCATCATCATGGATGAATGTCACCACATTGAGGCCGCTAGCTGGGACAAAGTTTTTAACTACTTTGCACCCCGCGAATTTATCGGCCTGACCGCAACACCCGAGCGAGAAGACGGAGTGAACATCGCCGACAAGTACTTCGGCGGCTACGTGGCGACCTCAATCCGCCTGTGGGATGCACTCGAAGACAACCTCCTCGTACCCTTCCAGTACTTCGGTATTACCGACGGCACCGACCTGCGTCGCGTCAACGTTCGGGGTGGCCGGTACGACGAAACCGACCTGGAAAAGCGGTACACCGACCATAAGGATGCTGAACGCCGCCTGCGCATCATTGTGGAGGAGCTACGCAAGAAGGTCGACAACCCCCTGCGCATGAAAGCGCTCGGATTCTGCGTGAGCGTGAAACACGCCGAATACATGGCTCAGAAGTTCAACGAAATAGGAATCCCGGCAGCCTGCTTGGTGGGTACGGATTCCGCCGAGCGTCGTGCCGAGGTTATGGGGAATCTTGCGGATGACAACCACGAGCTGACGACCATCTTCACCGTGGACCTGTTCAACGAGGGCGTCGATATTCCGAACATCGACACGCTCCTGATGTTGCGCCCCACCCAGTCGCTCACCCTCTTCCTGCAACAGCTGGGCCGCGGCCTGCGCCGTGCGCCGTTGAAGTCTGTTCTGACGGTCCTCGACTTTGTGGGACATCAGAACAAGAACTTCATGATTCACAGCAAGTACCGCGCCTTTGCGCGGCAGGGCGCCCTGACCGAACAGGACATTGAGAGCCCCGAACTACCGGCTGGCTGTCACTTCCATCTAGACGAGATGACTCAGGAGCAGGTCATCCAGAAGATTCGCGAGTCCCTGCGTATGAATAAGAACGCCCTCATCAGCACCGTCAAGGGCTACCTGGAAAATATGCGGCAAGATTCTGCGGAACCCAATATTCGTCCCACCGTCATTGACTTCATCAACCACTACGGACTGGGATTGCCGCAGATTTACGGCCGTAGCAGCAAGGTGCCCCTGCCCGGTGTCACTAAGCCTGTCGCAACGACCTGGACCAGCCTCCAGGCTGCAACTGGGCTGTACCCCGACCTGGTAGTTCCTTTCCAGAACAATATTTCTCTCGAAGTGAATAGGCGCGTCAAGGCGCTCAGACACGTGAACGACAGCTTCCGTATCAATGCCTACCTGGAGCTACTGAACACGGACATCCTGGAGCAGGATATGAGCGACGAGCAGCGCCGCTACGCATGGATGCTTCTGTTCTCCATCTGGCCGAATGCTGAGTGGGTAGGCTCAGCCGAAAGGTTCAGCCTCGACGAAGGTCTGGCAACCCTGCGTAAGAACCGCGGAATACTGCAAGAGCTGGAGAGCATCTGGCAACGCAACGCCATGCTGGACGCCAACTCCACCCTGCCACTTTTTGAGGGCGAAGATATTCCCCTGCGCACTCACGCCTACTACTCTCGTGAGGAGTTGTTTGCCGGGTTGGCGGGTCAAGAGGAGAACTTCAAGGTACCCGGCGGCGTGGTCAACGGTGTTGTACCCTTCGACCCGACGAATACCACCGCGCTACTGGTGACCCTGGACAAATCAGAAACACACTTCTCCCCGTCTACCATGTACAAGGACTATGCCATCAGCAGGTCTGAATTCGCATGGGACTCGGATAACAAGACCTCTGCTAATACTGATATAGGACAGGTCCTCCAACACCATGAAGAGCTGGGGCGCCGCATCGTTCTTTTCGTTCGCCATGTTAAGAATGACAGCCTAGGTACCAGCCCCTACATGTGCCTGGGCACCGTGAAATACATTTCTCACGAGGGCTCCAAGCCGATGCATATTCGCTGGGCGCTGGACCGTCCGATGCCGGCGTCCATGTTCCAGATCGCGAAGATTGCCTCGTAGGCTCTATATAACCGCAGCAGGCGGCCCCGGATGTTTGAACATTCGGGGCCGCCTGCTTTTTAGATGAAGACACTATCCTGTCGGCTAGCTTGGCGCAAAAACCCCACAAAGATATTTGATGCATAAAGCAATTAAATATCCGAATAGTAATGATTCATCACCACAACAACCAAAAGAATGCAAACGATGGCAAATATACGGTATGGTGGACATCGTAGTGTTCTATAGCGCATTGATGCGCCTATTAGACACACGACAGGGCTGTTTACCTTCCGGTACTCAGTTTGACCTGTGAAAACCAGCCCGACAGGCACATATACAACACACCATCACCGACGATAGGAGCGTATCTTCTATGGATTCGACCATCTTTAATCGCCGTACCCTGCTGGGCAGCGGCGCGCTTGTGGGCCTGGGGGCCCTGCTTACCGCCTGCGGCCAGCAGGCAAATAACGAGGCGGCAGCCACCGCAACCGCGGCGCCGAGCGAGACAGCGGCGGCTTCTGCCGCGGCATCTGAGTCGCCTTCAGCGAGTGCTACTCCGAGCCCGGTCATTACCCGCGGCTACTCTGGCGGTTCCAAAGCCCCCGACGGCGAGTACCGTAAGGCTGACGCGTATGGCCCTGCACAGAATGTCCCCAAACCTCGTAACGAACCCGCCCAGTACCCCGAGACCGAAGAAGGCCTCAGCCGCATGATGGAAGACTGGCTGAATGCCCATAACTACGCTATTCAAACGGGAAATTGTGCGCCAGTCATCCAGTATGTTGAAAAAACTTCTAAAGAATATCCATTTTATGAATATATTGAAGATCTCTACAAGCGTGGTGGTTGGGTTGTGGACGGTCTGGATTCCTACCAAGTTGAGGGCGACCTAATTTATGACGAAAAACAGAAAATCTACCGCATGAAGTTCCGCCGATTCTGGAGCACCGTTATGTATATCGACTCCGATGGAGAAATTACCAAGCGAGCAAATACAGATAAAAATGATGATCTCTTCAACTACTTTTTTAAATATACCGAAGGATATTGGAAAATTATCGGAAGCGGAACAGAAAATAATTTTAAGGATGCATAAACCATGATTAACTCTAAGTGCATGCGCATATTATTTGCATCCATTCTGTCAATATCCCTTCTAAGTATCCAAAATGCATACAGTGAAGAATGTACAAATTCAAATTCTAATGGGCACTGTTATAAGACATCTCAAACCCATAAAAATAAGCCAGCAGAACGCGATGGCGATTCAGCCATTACAAATAAAGAGGATAATTCCAAGGTCCCCAGTGATAGTTCGAACAATCCCCAGGCCCTTTCAAACGACTACCAAAACTGGGTCAATTGGTTTAATAACAACTACCAATCAATAACCGATGAAATCGGTGCTACAATGCACGCCCGCAAGACCCAAAACCGCCACCCCGGTGAACC